>NZ_CP009571.1:0-616666 GCF_000764535.1 Sphingomonas taxi
GACGATTCTGGAGACAGATCTCTTCCCTTCGGGGACTGGAACACAGGTGCTGCATGGCTGTCGTCAGCTCGTGTCGTGAGATGTTGGGTTAAGTCCCGCAACGAGCGCAACCCTCGCCTTTAGTTACCATCATTTAGTTGGGGACTCTAAAGGAACCGCCGGTGATAAGCCGGAGGAAGGTGGGGATGACGTCAAGTCCTCATGGCCCTTACGCGCTGGGCTACACACGTGCTACAATGGCGGTGACAGTGGGCAGCAAACTCGCGAGAGTGCGCTAATCTCCAAAAGCCGTCTCAGTTCGGATTGTTCTCTGCAACTCGAGAGCATGAAGGCGGAATCGCTAGTAATCGCGGATCAGCATGCCGCGGTGAATACGTTCCCAGGCCTTGTACACACCGCCCGTCACACCATGGGAGTTGGGTTCACCCGAAGGCGTTGCGCTAACTCGTAAGAGAGGCAGGCGACCACGGTGGGCTTAGCGACTGGGGTGAAGTCGTAACAAGGTAGCCGTAGGGGAACCTGCGGCTGGATCACCTCCTTTCTAAGGATATCGGCGGTAAAGCGCTTCTGGGTTCGTCCCGGGAGAAGAGCTTCCTCCATTCCAAAGAACATTTGCCGCCGTCCTCATGTCCCTTCATCCTGGAAACACCGCCTGACGGCGGTGCGCCTGAGCTGGCTCACGCCGCCTGCGGCCCTTGTGGTCAGCCGGGCATGTGCGATGGGCCGGTAGCTCAGGTGGTTAGAGCGCACGCCTGATAAGCGTGAGGTCGTAGGTTCAACTCCTACTCGGCCCACCATCGCGCAGCAGCGAGACGAATTAGCGAGAGCTAATTCGCACGGCTGCAAGTGCGGCCAGCGCAGCACAGCGCGCCATAAGGCGCAGCTTTGCTGCGACTGACGGCACGCGGAGTTTGGTAGGGGGCCTTAGCTCAGCTGGGAGAGCGGTTGCTTTGCAAGCATCAGGTCATCGGTTCGATCCCGATAGGCTCCACCACTCCCGATATTTTCCAGAGATGAAGACACGAGATCCGCTGTCGCAAGGCAGCGGTATTGGGAGCAAGCCTCCCTCTTTGACATTGTGAATGGGTTCTTAAAATCGATGCCGTGATGGTGTCGGTTTGGACAAACGACCGTGAGGGTCGGCCGCGAGGCTGACGCGAGCGAGCGTCTCCAGATCGGCTTCAATCACTAATGGATTGCGAGACAAGCTGAGCGCGCAAGCGTTCGGTGGAGACGCATATCCGACAATCTGGCTGAGATTATAATCATCCGCACCAAGAGGGTGTCCGTAAAGGACGCCTGGTAGAACCACGCTGCACTGCTCTGCCGAGTTTCGTGTCGCCGCCCGATGGGCGTCGATCCAGTGTTGTCGTTGGTGGTGTGGACTCTCAAGCGTGAGGTAAGGGCAATTCGTGGATGCCTTGGCATGTACAGGCGATGAAGGACGTGGCACGCTGCGATAAGCGTCGGTGAGCTGTGAGCAAGCTTTGACCCGACGATTTCCGAATGGGGAAACCCACCTATCCGATTAATCTCGACCGTCGCCGCAAGGCGGCGAGCGGGGTTAGTTGGAAACAGGTATCACTTAGCTGAATAAAATAGGCTTCGTGAAGCGAACCCGGTGAACTGAAACATCTCAGTAGCTGGAGGAAAAGACATCAACCGAGATTCCGTTAGTAGTGGCGAGCGAACGCGGACCAGGCCAGTGCCGTTTATTCAACTAGCAGAAGCTTCTGGAAAGTAGCGCCATAGCGGGTGACAGCCCCGTATGCGAAAGTGATGTAAACGGACTCGAGTAGGGCGGAACACGTGTAATTCTGTCTGAACATAGGGGGACCACCCTCTAAGCCTAAATACTCGTACATGACCGATAGCGAACTAGTACCGTGAGGGAAAGGTGAAAAGCACCCCGATGAGGGGAGTGAAACAGTACCTGAAACGGATTGCCTACAAGCAGTTGGAGGGTCCTTGAGGCCTGACAGCGTACCTCTTGCATAATGGGTCTGTGACTTAATGTTTCAAGCAAGCTTAAGCCGTTAGGTGTAGGCGCAGCGAAAGCGAGTCTGAATAGGGCGACTGAGTTTGAAGTATTAGACCCGAAACCCGGCGATCTAGGCATGACCAGGATGAAGGTGCAGTAACATGCACTGGAGGTCCGAACCGATTAACGTTGAAAAGTTACCGGATGAGTTGTGTTTAGGGGTGAAAGGCCAATCAAGCCGGGAAATAGCTGGTTCTCCGCGAAAACTATTGAGGTAGTGCCTCGGATGGACACCCTAGGGGGTAGAGCACTGGATGGATGCGGGGGTCGCGAGATCTACCAACTCTAACCAAACTCCGAATACCTAGGAGTGATATCCGGGAGACAGACGGCGGGTGCTAAGGTCCGTCGTCAAAAGGGAAACAGCCCTGACCTACAGCTAAGGTCCCCAAGTTATCACTAAGTGGGAAAGCATGTGGAAATCCCAAAACAACCAGGAGGTTGGCTTAGAAGCAGCCATCCTTTAAAGAAAGCGTAACAGCTCACTGGTCTAAACAAGGGTTTCTGCGGCGAAGATGTAACGGGGCTCAAGTGATACACCGAAGCTTAGGGTGTGGATTTATCCACGCGGTAGCGGAGCGTTCCGTAAGCCTGTGAAGCGATCTGGTAATGGGTCGTGGAGGTATCGGAAGTGCGAATGCAGACATGAGTAGCGATAAAGAGGGTGAGATGCCCTCTCGCCGAAAGACCAAGGGTTCCTGCGCAAGGCTAATCCGCGCAGGGTGAGCCGGCCCCTAAGACGAGCCCGAAGGGGGTAGTCGATGGGAACCACGTTAATATTCGTGGGCCTGGTGGTGTGTGACGGATGGTGTGTGTTGTTCGGCCTTAACGGATTGGCCGGGCTTCGAAACTGTCCCAGGAAATAGCCCCACCGTATAGACCGTACCCGAAACCGACACAGGTGGTCAGGTAGAGTATACCAAGGCGCTTGAGAGAAGTGTCCTGAAGGAACTCGGCAAATTGCCTCCGTACCTTCGGAAGAAGGAGGCCCAACATAGGCGCAAGCTCTTGTTGGGGGCACAGGCCAGGGGGTAGCGACTGTTTAGCAAAAACACAGGGCTCTGCTAAGTCGGCTTCAAGACGACGTATAGGGCCTGACGCCTGCCCGGTGCCTGAAGGTTAAGTGGAGGGGTGCAAGCTCTGAAATGAAGCCCAGGTAAACGGCGGCCGTAACTATAACGGTCCTAAGGTAGCGAAATTCCTTGTCGGGTAAGTTCCGACCTGCACGAATGGCGTAACGACTTCCCCACTGTCTCCAGGACATGCTCAGCGAAATTGAATTCTCCGTGAAGATGCGGAGTACCCGCGGTTAGACGGAAAGACCCCGTGCACCTTTACTGCAGCTTCAGAGTGGCATTAGGAAAGAACTGTGTAGCATAGGTGGGAGGCTTTGAAGCGTCGGCGCCAGCTGACGTGGAGCCATAGGTGAAATACCACCCTGTTGTTTTCTGATGTCTAACCTCGTTCCGTAAGCCGGAACAGGGACCCTCTGTGGCGGGTAGTTTGACTGGGGCGGTCGCCTCCTAAAGAGTAACGGAGGCGCGCGATGGTGGGCTCAGGCCGGTTGGAAACCGGCTGTTAGAGTGCAATGGCATAAGCCCGCCTGACTGCGAGACTGACAAGTCGAGCAGAGACGAAAGTCGGTCATAGTGATCCGGTGGTCCCTCGTGGAAGGGCCATCGCTCAACGGATAAAAGGTACGCCGGGGATAACAGGCTGATAACCCCCAAGAGCTCATATCGACGGGGTTGTTTGGCACCTCGATGTCGACTCATCACATCCTGGGGCTGGAGCAGGTCCCAAGGGTTTGGCTGTTCGCCAATTAAAGTGGTACGTGAGTTGGGTTCAGAACGTCGCGAGACAGTTTGGTCCCTATCTGCCGTGGGCGTCGAAATTTGAGAGGAGTTGACCCTAGTACGAGAGGACCGGGTTGAACGTACCTCTGGTGTACCTGTCGTCGTGCCAACGGCGCAGCAGGGTAGCTATGTACGGACGGGATAACCGCTGAAAGCATCTAAGCGGGAAGCCTCCCTCAAGATAAGATTTCATAGGACGGTCGGAGACCACGACCTTGATAGATCGGATGTGGAAGTGCGGTAACGCATGGAGCTAACCGATACTAATTGTCCTATTCGCGCTTGAGAGTCTCACACCATCAATGACAATCCTGGGTCACCAGCGAAACGTCAGCGACGGCGTGGATGATACAAGTCGAACGCCAGAACATACCTTCACAAAGGTGCATCGATTTTGAAAACCCGTCACAATGCAAATTGCGACGGGTTACCCCCAAGCCCGCTTCGCATCCGCCCGCTTCATTGCCTGGTGGCTATAGCGTCGGTGTCCCACCCGATCCCATCCCGAACTCGGCCGTGAAACCCGACTGCGCCGATGGTACTATCGCTCAAGCGATGGAAGAGTAGGTCGTCGCCAGGCATTGCAGCCGGCGGATACGAAGCAACACGCTTAGGGCAAAGAACCCATACACAATTCATCATCCGGTGACGGATGCCAACACCCCCGCCCAAACAGCGGGGGCGTTCGCGTCACAACCCTGTCGCGGGGTGGAGCAGCCCGGTAGCTCGTCAGGCTCATAACCTGAAGGTCACAGGTTCAAATCCTGTCCCCGCAACCATTTTAACTTGTCGTACTCCGGAAGCTTCCGCTCCCGCTGTATTTTTATGTCCGCCCGCCTGGCTGATCGTCAGCATCGCAGCCAGGTCGCCGGTCATCTCCACGCGCAACACGCCACCCACCGGCGTCAGCACGATGCGCTCGATGAGTCCGCGGATGACCTCCTGTGCCTGCGCTCGGCTGGCTTCGAGAGCATAGCCTGCGAGCAGGTTGTCGACCTTTTCGCGATAGACCTGCGCCAGCTTCGGATGGAACAGGGCAGGGGCGGATGGCTCGGGCGCTTCGCCGAACATATCCTCGAGCGTAGCCTTGCGGCGGCCGAGCCGGTTGAGCTCGTCACGCACCAGCGTCGCGTCCACACCATTCAGGATCGCGTTGGTCAGCCGCTGGATCCCGGCCTCGACCCCCTTCAGTTCCTGGCGGTGCGCTGCACCGTCACGGTCGCGCTCGCGGGCCAGCCGGTTACTCTCGGCCACATACTCAGCGACGAACGCCTCGATGACGTCGGGCTGGAGCATATCGTCCTTCAGCGCCGCGAGCACCTGCTCCTCAAGCTCGCCGATCCGGATGGTGAGGTTGTTGCTGCAGCCGGCCTCGCCATAGTTGCTGCGCGCATGGCAGCCCGAGCGCAGCTTTCCGACCTTGCCATAGTTCGAGCCGCATACGCCGCATGTGACCTTGCCGGTCAGCAGGTATTTCGGGCGCTGCTTCGCCCAGAACGGCGTCACGTCGGGGCCGTGCGGGCAGGCGGTCTGTTCCTGACGTGCCTTCACTTTTGCCCACAGCTCGTCGCTGAGGATGCGCAGATGCGGCGCCTCGGCAGTCTTCTTCACGCCCTCGGCAGTTGCGAAGGCGTGGCGCTTGCCGGTTTCCGGGTCCTTGCGGAACGTCTGGCGCTGATGCTCGGGGCGACCGACATAGGCCTGGTTGTTGAGGATGCCGGTCCCCCGCTTCTTGTTGCCGTTGATGGTCGAGGCCGACCATTTGCCGCCGCGCGGACCGGGCACGCCGCGGCGGTAGAGGTCGGCGGCGAGGTCCTTGGCCGAGCGCCCGGCGGCATATTCTTCGCAGATCCACACGATGTTTTCCGCCTCGGCCGGGTTCACCTTCAGGTGGCCGGGGATGCGGTCGCCACGCGCGTCGAGCTGGAAGTCGAGATCGTAGCCATAGGCGCGGCCACCGGCATTCAGGCCCTTCATGTGCCGGTCGGCGAGCGCATCTCGGGTCTTGCGGGACGTCGCCGAGATCTGTTCGGCATTCATCGTGCCCTTCATGCCGACGTGCAGCCGCGTGATCTCGCCTTCGGCCACCGTCACCAGCCGGATACCGAGGAACTGCAGCCGCTCGTAGACCTTGGCAGTGTGCGATTGGCCGCGCGACACACGGTCGAGTTCGTCGGCCAGCACGACATCGACCTCGCGGCGCTCGCAGGCCGCGAGCAGTGCCTGGATGCCGGGGCGGTTCAGCGTTGCGCCCGAGATCGCCTCGTCCGCCCATGCGCCGACTTCCTGCCAGCCGGCCTTCGCCACATAGACCCGCATGTTGCCGTTCTGCACCGCAATGGTCTCGGGCTTCTGCATGTCGGTCGAGTAGCGGGCGTAGAGCGCGACCCTTATCACTTCACGTCTCCATCGCGGCGGCTGGAGGTGCCAAGATGAGTCCGCGCGAGATCGCGCGCAAGCAGTCTGGCGAGCGCCAGTGCCGCGGCATGGCGTGCCGATTCGGGAGTGGAGGGTGGCCGCGCAGGGAGGGGACGGTGTTCCATCCACCAGTCCACAGGAGAAAAGCATCGTCCAACCCACGCGCGTGGGTAAGAAAAATGCGCGACCGGCAGCCGTCTCCGGGTGCTGGTCGCACCGTGTCACATACTCATGCCGGCGTTAATCGCGCGGCTCGCCACCAGGCTCAGTTTTTTCACCGGGGGGGGGCCACGTCGTGCGGTCGAGCAGTACGCGCCCGTCGTCGGTATGTCGGCGACCCAAACGGACCAGATCCTCGTCGCAGTAATCACGGTCGTGGCCGTCCACCCGGTACCGGGCGACCAGACGGCCCTCCGGTCCGCGAAACGCATGCGTCTCGGCAATCGTCATTGCGCCGGCAGTGTCGTACCCGGGTGCGCTAACCCGCACCCGCTCGCCGGGATGCGCGACCTGCGGCTCAAAGGCCGCCAGTTCGTCTGGCTCGAAGCCGGCACGCCCGCGCTTGCCGAAATAGATGATCGGGGGTGCCGGCTGCGTGTAGCGAGCGCGATAGTCTCGCAGCGCCGACGTCGCCTCGTCGAGCGCGACGCGGGTGGAGGCTTCACGAGCCTGCCGTTCCGCCCAGCTTGCGACGCCCGCAGCCGTCTCTCCGTGCGGGTGGACGAAACCGCGGTCGGCCGCGCGCTGCTCGGCCAGGCGACCGCTTGCGGCGACATTGCCTGCGACCAGCGTATCGTTGAAGCGGTGCAGATCGACATCCAGCCTCGTGCCGCGATCGAGCGACACGGCGCGGCGCGCGGCATCGCGCACCTGCTCGTGCAGTGCCTGCGGGCGCAGGTGCGGCTCATCGCCAGCGCTCAGATGCGAAAGACCAGCGTCTTCCAGCGCTCGCGTGGCGCGGTCCTGCGCCACGCCGAGGACCAGCACACTCCCGGCCGCAGCGGCGCGGTTGCTTGTCACCGCCCAGTCGACGAGGATCATGCGCGCACTGTCGACGATGGTCGTGGCATGCTCTTTTCCCGCGGCCATCGCATTGAAGTGACGTCCTGCTGCGGCTGCAAGCCGCCCATGTTCCATGCGCCAGCCATGCTGGCTCAACCCATCGCAGATGTACCGGCTCGTCAAATTGACCGCCTGCTCCTCCCAGCTGTTCGCGCGGCTCCGCGACGTCTTCATCGTATCCAGCCTGTACAGCATGGCCTCACCGGCGGGCGTCAGATACTCATACATCGATGGCTCGAGCACCCGCTCGAAGTTCCTCTGCGGGAAGACCTTCGTCAGCGCCGCCTGGTCTGCCGCCTCGGCGCGGCGCCACCATTCGCGGTCGGAATGTGGCGATGGGGCAACGATGCAGCCGGCTTTCACGTCGGCATTGCGGGCAGCGAGGGCCCGCTCGGCTGCGGAATTGCTGTCCGGCAAGCCTGCTACGCTGGCGAGGTCGCGGTCGAGCGGCGTGTCCCCGTCGAACATCGCCCGCAGCAGCGTCGCCGCTTCCACGCTGTGGCGGACGAAGAAGCCACGCGGGTCGGTGGTCGTGCCGCGCAGTAGATGTGGCACGCCAAGCGAGATGGCAATGCTGTGCGCGAGGTACGCGCTTTCGATGGTGACCGGTAGCTCGGGGTCGTCGCGCGCTTCCTCGACCTTCATGCACCATGACGCCAAAACCATACGCGCGCCATCCAGCGTGCTGGCGGCGTGAACCGCGCCGTTGTCGATCTCGCACGCGATCTCTCTCGCGATGCGTCCCATCAGGCGATAGTCGATGCATTCGTCGTCCTGCGCATCCTCGAAGGCGTTGCACAAATAGGCATAGGCGATGCCCGCTGCCTTCTTCATGAGCTTCGCCGAAGGAGTCGCCTCGGGCTCGTTGGCGTTGTTGTCGATCGTATTCATCGTTCGTCTCCGCTCGTCCACGGAGCCTGACCCGGCACATGCTGACGATTGATGAATCAGCGCGTCCTCCAAGTTGGCGGCGGCGCGCTCATCGTCGTCGAGCCCGGGTCTCGCAACTCCGAGTTCGCCTTCGAGCAGAAGAGGATCGTGCAACCCACGCGCGTGGAAACAAAACTGCCAAAAAATACCAAGCGGCGAAGGCGCAAACCAGAAGGTCTGTTTCCAAGGTTGGTGGAGAGCGGGCTGGCCGCTTTCGGGCGCCTATCAAAGTAAGCGGACGCTCGTTCAGGCGGCGGGGCGGGGGGGGGCGAACGACCGGGTATGGTGGGAAGCGGCACGGCCGCTTTCGGGGATTGGCAAGCTAAACCGGGCACTCGTTCATCAAGAGCGCCGTCTCAGCTGAGCACCCTAATTTCGGCTGTTTAACGTCCAGCGGATGGATCTCGATAGCTACGGCTGGCTTAAGACGAACTCGAGAAGTCAAGCCTGTCGATCGTAAGCAATCTAGAGAATGGATCGATCGCCGTTACGATTTCGGCAATCGGTTGATCAGGCCTGCGCCGCGTCGTCGTCAGCTTCGCTCCTGCTGGAAACGAACGCTTGGCTGACCCGGTTCTTCTCGTCGCTGAGCGCCTGCAACTGTTCCTGATGCTCCTGGTCCGGATTGCCGAGCGCGCGCGTCAGCACCACTGCGATCGCCAGCGCGAAATCTAGGCAGCCGATCAGCATTCGGTGGGTCTCCCAATGATCCGCGCCATAGAGCCCCGCCAGATTGACGCGGAAATAAGGATCCTCCGGCACGTCCTCCAATATTCGCACATGCCCGATCACCGACTTGATGTTGGGATGCGCGCCGAAATCGATCGCCGCGTCATAGGCGTCGGCCAGCCATTGCCCGCCACCTGGCTGCTCGCGCTCGACCCACTTCGCGACATCGTTGACGGCGCTGCCGAACGCCTTGCGACAGGCCTTTTTGGAGTCCACATCCTTGTGCCGGTCGGTCCAGACCGCGCTCAGCTCGGGATCCTTTGCGATCAGATAGCCATAGCAGGCGGATTCGAGCGCGGTTCGCAGCACCGGAAAGCACGCCGTAACATGGCCGGTCATCGCCACCCGCACCCCGGCAAGGAACAGCATGTAGGCGTTCATCGACAGGACCATCGCCATCGGCCCGACCCCGCCTGCGTCGCGCCACAGCGTCTTGCGGAAATAGCCGTCGAACCCGTGCAGCGTCTGCAGGATCGGACTGTTCTCCTCGCGCAACGCCGAGGTGATGGCGTCGGTTGTGTCGAAATAGTCGTCTATTGATTCGTTGATTTCGACAATCATGCGACGGGATCGCCATCGTCGTCCACGACCAGCACGCCTTCGAGGAACTTCGCGTGCTTTTCTTGGAGGTATTTGATCGATTGACTTTCGTCGGCAGTGTGCTGGAGATGCTCCTGGAAGAATTGCAGCCGCGCGCGATTTTCCTCGATCAGCTCGCCCCAGGTCTTGATGCCGACGGTCACATTGCCGCCTCGCATGATCAGCCGCCGTTCGGGGTCGGGGCCGGTGTCGATCTCGTTACGCGCATAGGCATCATAGTCGTTCGAGACGAGCCAGAAGTGCCAGCGTATCCCCTTTACGCTGTGGAACCTCTCGTCGGCGAGCACCGCGATAGCGTATTTCTTCGCTTGGGTGATCGCGTCCGCGCCGATCTTGACGCTCGGTGCCTTCAGCTCGACGACCATATGCTCCATGTCGTTGGCGCGGTGGCGCCGCGTCACGCGCGAGAACATCAGGTCGATGATGCCGCGCTTCTTGCCGATCACCTTGACCGGATCGTCGATCGAGATCGCCGGGTCGAGATGCTGCTTATGACGCTCGAGCACCCGCTTGAGGTCCTGGTCGCTGACCCAGAGATTATATTCCTCGCCGAACACCCAGGTGTTCTCGGCGAGGATACGGTGCAGCTGGGTTCGCTCTTTGATCCGTCCCTTGGTCTCGGGGTCGAACACGATATTCTCGAGGGCGGCGATGAACTTCAGCCGGTCGGCAACCGTCTTTGCGGCGGTGATGATCGCCGACAGCGTCGTTTCCTGCAGCAAGGCCGCCAGCTCCTTTTGCTGGCGCGCGGGCAAGTCGAGCACTTCCTTCAGTATCATCTGCAGCTCTGCCGGGCCGCGCTCGATCGCGCTTCGCAGCATCCGCAGGTGCAGCGCCTTCGACTTGTCCGAGACCAGTCCGATGTCGGGGGCAATCTCCTGGACATGGACCGCGACGATGTCGAACATCTGGCGCTCGGCCTTCTCGACCGTCGATTGCGGCTCGCCGCGATAGGGATAGACGTCGGCCGCCTTCCATTCATCGACGACATTCTGCGCGCGTTCGGCGGCCCGCTCGCGGAAATATGCCTTGATGGCGAACCGCGCTTGGTCGACCGCGCCGTTAAGCGCAGGGTCCATCTCGGCGAGCGCGATCCGCTCTTCGTTGTGGAGCCGCTCGACATAAGGCGATTTGAGGTAGGCCGAGAAATAGAAGCCCGGCACGTGGAAGCGGGTCTCGACTTGGTCGAGCGGGAAGCCTTCCGCCGAGCATAAATAGAGGGTGCGCTTGGTGTCGCTGCGCCATTCGATGACGTGGAGCTCGACCGGATATTCGGTGCCGTCCTCGGCCGTGATCGGGCCGAGAGTGCGTTTGTGCTGGCTGGCGATCGCGGCCTCGGGATCGAGCCGTTCGCCGCCGATCCGGATCGCCACGCTGCGATAGTTTATCAGATAGAGCGCGAAGATCTCGGCGAGCTCCTGCAGTCCTTCGGCGCTTTCGAACGCCTTGAAGTCGCGGCGGACGTCGCCGATCGTGATGATCACTCCGGTCTGCCGCTCCGGCGCGGGAACTTCGGGACTGATCGAGACATCGGTCAGATCGGCGTCGAGCAGGCGGATCTCGAACGCCCTGTTGCCGTCTTGTGCCTTATAGCAGACCTTCCACGTCACCGCCTGGCCGAGCGCGAAGGCCTTGTAGCGGCCGCGCCCTTCCTGGCCGTGGACCATCCGCCCGGCCTTGCGCGTGCGGCGGGTCAGCCGCTTCCACGATCCGCCGAGATTGCCGAATAGCTGCTTGGCTTCCTCGCGGGGGAATCCCTCGCCATTGTCGTAGATCACGATCCGCGACATACCGCGGGCCAGATCGTCGTGCGCGAACTCGACATTGATCGTGCTCGCATCGCCGTCGAGCCCGTTCCAGATCAGCTCGGCGAGCGCCGGTATCGGCTTCGCGCGGGTCTGCCGCGCTACGAAGTCGTCCTGTACGGCGACCGAAATATGTTCGTTATTGTCCAAGACCCCTCCCGCTTGCTCTTCATGATCTGGATCGGCAGATCGAACAAGGCGGGTGTCCTCGCTCATACCTCAGACAGCGCTTCTTCGATGACGTTCGCCAAGGTGTCGACGTCCTGCTCCGTGGGTTCCATGGTCAGGTCGCCGTGCACTACGGCATTGCGCAGGAGGATAGCGGAACGCAGGCGGCGCTCCGTTTCCGGCTTGATGCGGCCCAGCATTGCCAGCCCTTGCAGGACGCTCGCTGGAGTCCGAGGGCGTGCCTCCTGCTCGCCCTCGACGTTCAGAAGCGTTGCTTCAAGGAGAGACCAAGCGAGCAGGAACGCGGCGCGGCTCTGTCCTTGCGTAATGAGAGCACGGACGTCGGCCAGCTGGCGCCGGATCGCGGGCACGGCTGCCGGTTTGATCGTCAGTGTCTTGAGCGGATCCTCCGCAGCGTAGGCGACGGCGAACGTCCAATCCGGATGGCCGTCGAACAGGGACCTGATCTGATGCAGGCTGAACTCGCTGGCCCGGCTTCGGCTCTTCCGGACTTCAATCGCCACGTTCTCCCCCGCCTTCCGCGCGATCGCGTCGGGCACGTATGATTGGAGGAAGTCCGGCAAGCCTTGGAGGTCGGGCTCCATCTCGAACGAGAAACCCTTCGACTCGTACTGCCGGCGCAGCGAGGCAAGCATATTGAGCTCCTCCTGGCTGGCCTGATGCCGAGCTGTGTTCATGCTTGTGTTCTCCAGCTCAGATCGTCGTCGATCCGGATGTATACGACAGGTTGCGGCTCATCGGCGGCCGAGATGGCGTCGAGCGCCGCCGTCAGCGGAGCTGAGGGCGAGCCGAACGACCATGCGGCTTCTGGTTCGAACTTCTGCGAGACCACGCACTCGACCAGCCTGTCGTCCGTATACGCTTGGCCGTTCAGCGCATCTAGAATGGGCTTCACGATGTTGTCGATGTCGCCGGCCATGGGCGCGGTGGGGAAGTAGAAAATCGTGACCGCCACTGGAGTGTCGTCGAGCCAGATGAACTCAACGGTTTCCTCGGCCCGTTGTCGGGCGGCTTGGGCGACCATGCCTTTCCACCGTTCCTTCGAAGCGCCGCTCGCCTGAAGGGAGAGCGGCACAGCCGTCAGGTGGAATTCGAGCGGGAACATGGTCGCACATGTCGTTCCGACGGTTTCCGCGACTTCGGTCATGGCCTCGAATTTGCCAACGGAGCGTGTCACTTGCAACGCTTTGCGATCGCCTCCGCCGCAGACATGAATGAATGACCGAACCTGAAGGCCGGCAACGGTCTGCGAATGTCTGACTGTGGGTCTCGTAAGTCGACGGTTCCGGCAATTGCACCGTGAGCCGGACGCTTAGGTTTGGCGATCCGTTCGCTCGAAAGCCGCCATTCGGCAGGCCATCAGCCGGATCAGTGCCCCGGCAGCGGGTGCTCGGCTTGCAGCAGGCGAACCGTGCGGCGTATGCCACTGCTCCTGGTGGGGGTGAATGGATGGCGAACGGCAGAAGAAGCCGCGGAAACTCGGTTGTCGGAGAGCGCTGGCCGCTCTTCTGGACAGGCTGTGCGGCAATCAGCGTTGGGGTTGCCCTTCACTTACCGATGCTCGCGATGGCCCATACGATGGGCAATCACCTGTCGGGTATGCCTATGGACGGATGGATGTACATGGGCATGGCGCTGATCGGCATCGGCGTGCCGGCTGCTATATTTGGCGCTTTACCCAAGAAACGGCCTGATCACAGGCCAGGCGCTGGCGCCGCATTTGAAGCGCCCGATGATACCCCTCTGACGCGCTCGCATGCGGCCGTTCTGCTGGTGCTTACCCTCGGCCTGATTATCGACACGATGAAGCCAGCAACGCTCGGCTTTGTGCTTCCGGGTATGCGTGGGGAGTACGGTCTTGCAAAGTCTACCGTTGCTCTGCTGCCGTTCGTTGCCCTAACCGGAACCACGGTCGGCTCGTTCCTGTGGGGGTGGCTTGCAGACATTTACGGTCGGCGCGTGTCGATCCTGTTGTCCACGATCCTGTTCGTCTCGACCTCCATCTGCGGAGCTATGCCTTCCTACAGCTGGAACCTAGTTATGTGCTTTCTGATGGGGTGCTCGGCTGGCGGCATGCTGCCTGTCGTCTACACGCTGTTGGCTGAGATCATGCCTCCGCGGCACAGAAGTTGGGTCCTTGTGCTGGTTGGCGGTACGGGACTGGTCGGCGGCTACCTGGCAGCTAGCGGTGCCGCGCATCTGTTCGAGCCTCTGTTCGGCTGGCGTAGCTTGTGGCTGCAGGGCTTTCCCACCGGTTTGTTGCTGCTTGCGATGGCAAGGTGGATTCCGGAATCCCCGCGCTTTCTGATGGAACGTGGCATGAACGCGGAGCTGGCTGACATGGCTCTCAAGTTCGGCATCGTCAGGCGTGCTCCACAAGCAGCGCCAGCGGACGCTGGCAGCGCAGCGGCTCACCACCGCGAGTTGACCATCGCCCTGGTGATCACGGCCCTGTCTTGGAGCTTCGTCAACTTCGGCTTGCTGCTATGGCTGCCTTCCGATCTCCAGGATCGAGGCTTTAGTGCTGAGATTGCGAGCGGCATCATCGCCAGCTCAGCACTCGTTGCCCTGCCCACGATCATGATCGCCGCCTTCCTTTACAGCCGGTGGAGCAGCAAGCGCACCCTGATCGGCACTGTGCTTCTCACACTTGCCGGGCTTGCTGGAGCCCTACTGCCGGCGCCTACGCTGGCTTGGCCACCACTGCTGATCGCTGTGATCGCGCTGCTGGTGGTTGGCGCAAACGGATTGATCGCCGTGCTACTTCCCTATGCAGCCGAAAACTACGCGTTACGCGTCCGTGGACGTGCCACCGGGCTGATCGCGGGCAGTAGCAAATTTGGTGGCGTTGCTGTCCAGCTAGGAGCCTTCGCTGGGCTGATCCCGACGATGGGGGGCGCGGCAGTTGCGCTGATCATACCAATGACGCTGTCAGCGGTACTGATCGGACGCTCAGGTAGAGAGACGCGCGGCCGCAGCTTACGTGAGCTAGAAGCGGAGGCTTAGCTGCCGGCAGAACATAGGCCGTGCGGAGCGTCGCCTATCGGCGCTTCCCTCTTTGAAAGCGCACTGTCTGCTATCCTGACCCGCTGCGCCGGTGCCTGATTTGGGCCTACTTAGCTGCCGTTCAACCCGATTAACGAATGGCTGCAATTGGGAGGCAGGAAAGGGAGCTCGAACGTCCGTTTGTGGGTCCTTGAATCGTCCAAATCGCCCGGCAGATAGCATTCAGAATTAGATGTTCTGTGGTCTCTATCGGCTCCTAATTTCGACAGCGCCTGATCCTCTGTAGGACAGCTCCCAATTCTAGTCATAACAGCGTCGGCCATGCGGCGCCTGTAACTCTTTTTGGCGTTCGCCTGACGAAGAGGCTCGCGACGCGAAGCTGCTGCAATTGCGTAGGGTCGAGGAAGCGGCTCACCTCGTATACCGCCAGTTTGTAGTCAGTTCCCGCAACGCGCCGGCCATCTCCAATAGCCCTCAACATGCCGAACTTCGGTCCTTCCTCGTAGGCCTCCACCACCAAGTGTCGATCCGGCCCGAGGATGTCGCCGAGGAGATAAAGGCGGTTCGGCACGAGCAGATCAATTCGCCCTGAAGACGTTAGCGCCTCGCAAAGGCTGACGAGCTCATCGAAGCTGGGTGATCGGAACTGGCCAGGGCCGGGAGCGATGCGCAGCTGCTGGGCCAGAGGCAGCAGCACGATGTCGTGCGACAGGCTCGGGACGAGCCATTCCAGATCGCAGGCGAGATCGACGATGCCGATTCCCATCTCCGCCTCCTCAATCCGAACGCTGTCGGCTCGCCAGCTGCTGTGCACGAGCCTTCTCACCCCATCGGTCTTGCTGCGCCGAGCTGCAGCAAGCAGGATTTCGCCTTCCACAATGACGTTCGGCTCGGTCGGGGGATCGGAAAGCGGGACGAGCTTCGTGGCGGAGAGATCGCTCGTCAATATCTCCTTCGCGCGCTTCAGTGACGCGACGCCGGACGCCGTGTAGCCCCAGCTCACAAAGAGGTCGCGCATCACGTCAGTCCAGGCAAGCCCGAAGCACCGGTCGTCGGCGTCGATCGCCGCAAGAACGAAGAAGTACTCCATGATCGATCGATGAGCGAACTTCAGCAGCCCGTCGTTGTCGCGATTGAGCAGGGATCTGGTCGACAGATGGTCCCAGTCGGCCTGATGCCCGCTGATGCTCTTGGCTATCTCGTCCACCTCGTTTCGGCTCAGTCGGTCGCCCCGTCCGGACGACGCCCTCGCGTGGATCTCGACCGCGATCCGTTTGGACACCGCGATCAGCAGCGCGCCGTCGATCCAGCGCTCCTCGCGCGCCACCCACTTCTGGACCATGTACTCATAGAGGTCGAACACCTCCTGAGCCACGGCGCCTTCACGGATCAGATCCGGAACAAGCTCCAGCAGCATTGGCCGCCCGCTAAGCTCCGGCACCCGGGCGACGAGGCGCTCCGCGGCGTGACGGCGCGGTAGGCTCTTCGGGTTCCATAACGGAAATTGCTTGCTGATGTAGGTCGATATTTGCGCCGTGGTGAACGGCATCAGGTAGAGGTGCCACAGCGTGTAAGTGGAGCCGGCACCGGCCATCCTGGGCCCGATCACCGAAACGCCCGTATCCTTCGGGATCGCGCTGGCATCCCTAAAGAATTGCGACCGGCAGGTGATGATGACGGCGACGTAGTCGGCCGCGAGGCTAAGTAGCTCCGACAAGCGCGCTTCCACGCCGTTCTGCGCCGCCGGATCCTCATCGAGCGCGTCAACGATGAGCAGCGTGTCGCGCTTGTTCGCGATCGCCCCAATCTTCGCGTCGGCACCTGGTCGGGACAGGCTGACCAGAGCCACCGGGCCCGTCTTCCGTTTACCGGCGTGCCGGAAGTAATTGAGGCAGAGCGTCGTCTTGCCCATGCCGGAGTCCGCGAGCACCAGAAAATGCCGTCGACGCAGAGCGTGATCGACGAAGCGGTCAAGAGACGAGAACACCGGCTCGCGAATGTCGGCGACGTGCCGGTTATCGGTCTCGTGCGACGGATCAGCCTGTCCGCAATCGGGTTGGACATACGTCCTAAAGGCGGCCGCAATCTCCGCATCGGTGTAGCTTGGCGTGAAAACGGACTGGTTCCGCTGGCTTTTCAGCTTCACCGCGGCCGTGATGTGGCGCCTGTCCGAAAGCCAGTATCCCATCCGGACCAGGAGAAAGGCGGCGCCCCCTACGGCCGCAATCCACTTGCAAATCTGGACAAGGGCTTCGATCGACATTCCGAGCCCTCGCCGGTGCAAATTAGACTCTTGTAGTCACAACGGTGTGGTCGACTCAATTCCCCGAAGCGGTATCAAGCTGCGGGAACGATGCTCGTCTGGCCCGCATAAGCAGCCGTCCGCTGTCCCATCATTCCTAGCGATGACCCGGCGTTGCGGAAGAGCGGTCGATCGAGATTATAAACGAATGGCGGAAGTCGGGTGAGCAGAGATTCCTCGCGAATGACCGCCTATGGGTCCGGCCCGCCATTTATTCGCGGTGCGCCAACCCAAATCGCGAATCGGACGGATCTTTGGTGACTGAATTCAGCGTATCAACCGCGCTTGCGACTGCGTAGTTTCCGAGGCTGACCCGAACGACGGCAAACGCCTAGCTCAACATCTCCTTGCAGCATGCGCCCGGCCGTTCGGCAGAATGCTCTGCCCGGACATACCGGGCGGCGCCGCTGCGCAGATGATCGGGTATGTCGATGAGCGTTCAGGAACAGGTCGTCGCCCGCGATGGGCGGCACGCGGTCATCGTCTGTCATCCCGATCTCGATAGCTTCAACCATGCGATCGCAGCCCGCTATTGCGACGAGGTGCGCGCGTCCGGGCAGACCGTCGTGGTGCGCGACCTCTACGCCATACACTTCGATCCAGTTCTCAAGGCACACGAACGACCGACGCTCGCCGCGCCGGTCCGATCGCCCGATGTGACGGCTGAACACGAGATTCTGGCAGGATGTGACGTGTTCGTGCTGATCTATCCGATCTGGTTCGGGTCACCGCCTGCCATGATGAAAGGTTATGTCGAACGGGTGTTCGGCGCCGGCGTGTCGCCTGACGACGTTCGTCAGCAGGCACGTGGCGACCTGCTCGGCAACAAGCGGCTACTGAGTTTCACCACCTCGGCGATGTCGGAACCCTGGCTTGCCCAGGAAGGGCAAGAGATGGGTCTGGCCGCGGTCTTCGACGACTATATCGTCCACGCCTTTGGCATGCACTCGCGCGAGCACAAACGGTTCGCGCTGATTACCGACAAGACGGGTCAGCAATCCGCCGCCAGCTATCTCTGGGAGGTGGCACAGCAGGCGCATCGGACCTGCGCGCAGGTCGCTTTCGGCGACGAAGCGCTGATGCACGACCCCCAACTTGCGCGGCAATTCTCACGATGACGGCCATTGTGTCTGCCGCATCGCCCACTCTGTCGAAGGAAACATCCATGCCGCACATGATGCAGGCCGCCGTCGTCGAGGCCTTCGGCCAACCGCTGACGCTTCGGGCGTTCGAAATCCCGACCGCCGGTCCCGGGCAGATATTGGTCAAGACCGAGGCGTGCGGGGTGTGCCACACCGATCTGCACGCCGCGCGCGGCGACTGGCCGGTCAAGCCGGCCCCACCCTTTATTCCGGGCCATGAAGGCATCGGCATCGTCGTCGAGGTCGGTGCCGGCGTCGAGGTCGTAAAGCTCGGTGACCGGGTCGGCGTGCCGTGGATGTACTCGGCATGCGGGCACTGCGAATACTGCCTGTCCGCGTGGGAGACCGTGTGTCCCGAGATGCAGTTCGCTGGCTATACCCGCAACGGCGGGTTCGCCGAATACATCCTTGCTGACCCGGACTATGTCGCGCGCATCCCCGACGGATTGTCCGCGGTAGAGGCCGCGCCGATCATCTGCGCCGGCGTCACGACCTACAAGGGCCTGAAGGAAACCGACGCGAAGCCCGGCGAATGGGTCGCGATCTCGGGCGTCGGCGGCCTCGGCCACCTTGCCGTCCAATATGCCATTGCGATGGGCCTGCGGGTCTGCGCGATCGACGTTGACGACGGCAAGCTGGCGCACGCCAGTGCGCTCGGTGCGGAAGTGCTCGTCAATGCGCGCGGCGCCGACCCGATCGGTGACCTGAAGACGGCGACAGGCGGAGGCGCGCACGGCGTGCTTATCACCGCGCCATCGCTCGCCGCGTTCAACCAGGGCGTCGCGATGACGCGCCGGCACGGCACGTGCGTGCTCGTCGGCCTGCCGCCCGGCGAGTTTCCGCTGCCGCTGTTCGATGTGGTGGCGAACTGCATCACCGTCCGCGGCTCGTTCGTCGGCACCCGCAAGGATATGGCGGAGGCCCTGGCCTTTGCCGCGACCGGCAAGGTGAAGGCAGATATCGAGCTGCAGCCGCTGTCGGCGATCAACGCCGTCTTCGACCGCCTGGAACATGGCCAGGTGCCCTCGCGCGTCGTCCTCGATTTCGGAAGCCAGTCATGACCACCGCAACCCTTCCACATCAACGCTTCGTCCAGAATCTGCCGTATCGGCAGGGGCCGCTGGCGCCAGACATGCTGCGGCGGATGGACGCCTATTGGCGCGCGGCGAACTATCTGTCAGTCGGCCAGATCTACCTGCGCGACAATGCAATGCTCGACCGGGCGCTGACCATCGCCGACGTGAAGCCGCGGCTGCTCGGCCATTGGGGCACGACGCCGGGGCTGAACTTCCTCTACGTCCACCTCAACCGGCTGATCGTCGAGCATGATCTGGACATGATCAACATCATCGGTCCGGGGCATGGCGGCCCCGGGCTGGTCGCGCACACCTATCTCGAAGGCTCGTACACCGAACGCTATCCGGCGATCGAGCGCAGCCGCAGCGGCATGCACCGGCTGTTCCGTCAATTCTCCTGGCCGGGCGGGATTCCAAGCCATGTCGCGCCTGAGACGCCCGGCTCGATCCACGAGGGCGGCGAGCTGGGCTATTCGCTCGCGCACGCCTACGGCGCGGCGTTCGACAATCCCGATCTGCTCGTCGCGTGCGTGATTGGCGACGGTGAGGCGGAAACCGGCGCGCTGGCAGCGAGCTGGCATTCAAACAAGTTCCTGAACCCCGCACGTGACGGCGCGGTGCTGCCGATCCTCCACCTCAACGGGTTCAAGATCGCGAACCCTACGATCCTCGCGCGGATCGACCATGACGAGCTTGAAGCCCTGCTGCGCGGCTACGGGCACGAGCCGATCTTCGTGGAGGGCAGCGACCCGCAAGTGGTTCACCAGCAACTGGCGGTCGCGCTCGATGACGCGCTGGCGCAGATCAGGGCGATCCAGGCCGCGGCGCGTGCTGAAGGCGCGAACCCGGAGCGTCCGCGCTGGCCGATGATCGTGTTCCGGACGCCGAAGGGCTGGACGGGGCCGAAGGTCGTCGACGGCAAGCCCGTGGAGGGAACGTGGCGCGCGCACCAGGTGCCGATCGCCGATTTCAAGGATCCCGAGCATCTGCGCCAGCTCGAGGCGTGGATGCGCAGCTACCGGCCGGAAGAGCTGTTCGATACGAACGGCAAGTTCCTCGACGAATACGCGTCGCTCGCCCCGACCGGACATCGGCGGATGGGGTCGAACCCGCATGCCAATGGCGGCGAGCTGCTGGCACCGCTGTCGCTGCCGGACTTCCGCACTTACGCCGTGCCGGTCGCCGCGCCCGGTCAGGTCGACGCGCCCGCGACGCGCGTGCTGGGCACCTATCTACGTGACGTGATGAAGCTCAACATGGGCACGGTGAACTTCCGCCTGTTCGGTCCCGACGAGACCGCGTCCAATCGGCTTGCCGATGTGTACGACGTCTCGGGCAAGGTCTGGATGGCCGATATCGAACCCGTCGACGAGAATCTGTCGACCGACGGCCGGGTGATGGAGGTGCTCAGCGAGCATCTCTGCCAGGGCTGGCTCGAGGGCTATCTGCTGACCGGCCGGCACGGCCTGTTCTCGTGCTATGAAGCGTTCGTCCACATCGTCGACTCGATGGTCAACCAGCACGCCAAATGGCTGAAGGTCACCAAGGGTATCCCGTGGCGCCGACCGATCGCTTCGCTCAACTACCTGCTGACGTCGCATGTCTGGCGCCAGGACCATAATGGCCTGTCGCACCAGGATCCCGGCTTCCTCGACCACGTCGCCAACAAGACGGCGGACGTGGCGCGGCTCTACCTGCCGCCCGATGCAAACACGCTGTTGTCGGTCGCCGACCATTGCCTGCGCAGTCGCGGCTATGTGAACGTCATCGTCGCGGGCAAGCAGCCTGAGGCGCAGTGGCTCGGCATGGACGCGGCGGTCCGGCACTGCACGGCCGGCGCCGGCATCTGGGACTGGGCAGGGGACGACGCGGATCCCGAGGTCGTCATGGCGTGCGCCGGCGATGTACCGACGCTAGAGGCGCTGGCCGCGGTGACGCTGCTGCGCGAGTATGTGCCCGACATCCGCATCCGGGTGGTGAACGTCGTCGACCTGATGGTCCTGCAACCCCGGACGCGGCATCCACACGGCCTCGACGAGCGCGAGTTCGACGCGATGTTTACGCGCGACAAGCCGGTGATCTTCGCGTTCCACGGCTATCCCGCGCTGATCCACAGGCTGACCTATGCCCGCGCGAACCACGCCAATATCCATGTGCGCGGCTATCAGGAGCGGGGAACGACGACGACGCCGTTCGACATGGTCGTATTGAACGATCTCGATCGGTATCGCCTGGCTCTCGACGCGATCGAACACATCCCGCGCCTGCGTGACCGCGTGCCGGCGGAGACGGCGCGCTACTGGACGACGATGGAACGCCACAAGCTCTACATCGCCGAGAACGGCGACGACATGCCGGAGGTGCGCGACTGGCGCTGGCCGGCGTGATCGTCGACAGCATCGCGCTGGTGCTGAACAGCGGTTCGTCGTCGCTGAAGTTCGCGGCGTTCGACCTCGCTACGCCCGACCTGCCGGCGATTGTGTCGGGGCAGGTCGACCCGGCTGACGGAGAGGCCGCGTTCGCGGCGATCGATGCGGCGCTGGCGGAGGCCGGTGCGTCTCCGCCGATCGCGGTCGGCCATCGCATCGTGCATGGCGGACCGCAGTTGCTGCGGCATTGCCGGATCGATGCGGACGTGATCTCCAAGCTCCAAGAGGCCGAGCCGTTTGCCCCGCTCCACGTGCCCGCGGCGCTGGCGCTGCTGGCGACCGCGAGCGCGCGCTACCCAGGACGCACGCAGATCGCCTGTTTCGATACCGTATTCCATGCCGGCATGCCCGACATCGCGCGGACGCTCCCGATCCCGCGGTCGCAGCGGACGGCCGGGCTGCATCGCTATGGGTTCCACGGCCTGTCATGCGAATCCATCGTGCATCAGCTCGGGCCAGACCTGCCGGCGCGGCTGGTGATCGCGCATCTCGGCAACGGCGCCAGCGTCACCGCGGTGCGTGGAGGGCAGTCGATCGACACGAGCATGGGCCTGACGCCATCGGGCGGCGTCATCATGGGCACGCGCACCGGCGATCTCGATCCGGGCATCCTGATCCACCTCATGCGCGCGGGCGGCTATGGCCCGGCCGAGCTGGAGCGACTGATCGACAAGGAGGCCGGGATGCTCGGCATCTCCAGCCGGTCGGGCGATATGCGCGTCCTCCACGACGCCTCGCCCGATGCCGACGCCGACCTCGCGATCGCGATGTTCTGTCGGTCGGTCGCCAAACAGATTGCGGCGATGATGACCGCGCTGGGCGGCACCGACATGATCGTGTTCACCGGCGGGATCGGCGAGCATGATGGACGCGTCCGGGAGATGATCTGCGCGGATCTCGCTTGGGCGGGTGTGACGCAGGCCGTAGGTGATGCGACGACGCCTGAAGAGGTCTGTATCGCACTCACCCGTCCCTCGCGCGAAGAGGCGGTCATTGCCCGCCATATGCAGGCGATCCTCGGCACGGGCTGAGGTCGGGTGGCGCCGTTTTTCGGTCGCGCGACGCTGACGCTGCCACCTCTATGTATAATCCGATCGTCGCGGGTCGAGCCGTGAGGGGCTACCAGATTGGGCAGCCAATCGAGGACGATTACGCGATCGCATGGCGCACGGATCAGGAGATCGTCGATGTACACGAACCCGGACGAAGCCGCCTATTGCATCACCCGGATCGCACGCTCCAACGTACTGGCCGCGGCATCGACGGACAGTTGCGCACGCGCCTCGCATCTCGGGATCGCCGAAGGCTATGAGGAGCGGCTGACGTCGCTGACCCGCTCGCGTCGCACCGGTCCGGCTCTGGCCGATGCTTGAGCGGACCGCACAGCCGACGGCCGCGGTGTCGCGCACTAGCGCACTCGCCCGCTGGGACAACGAGGGCGGAGCACTCTCACACCCGGTGCCGGTCAAGGCACCTCATGTGGACGTCGTCCATCATCTGTCCGATCAGGAAATGGTCTGCCTGCGCAGCCGGGTGATCGCCCTGGAGAATGTCGTCATCGCGATGCTGGCGGGCGGATCGCACGACCAACGCGCCGTGGTCCATGACATGGCCTTGTTCGTCCGACCGCCCCTCGATGAGGTGCAGGACCGGCTAACGATGCACGCGGCCGACCTGATGGATCATCTCGCCGATCGGGCAACGCGCTTCGCGCGCGTTCTCGCCTGAGCTTGAACGCGCCGCCCTGACGCTGCCGGACGAGGCGAGCGTCGAGGCGGTGCGTTGGGTCAGCGTCACAGGCGGTTTCTGAGATTGGCGAGACTGACGACCGGCGACAGCTTGCCGTCGATCTCGCTGCATTCGCGCTCCAGATCGGAGCGTACTTTCTCGATCTCGCGATCGGTGAGATGCTCAATACCAATGAATTGCGATCGGGCCGCATCGACCGCCCGGATCAGCTCATCGAGCTTGGCCTGCATGGCGGCCGCATCCCGGTTCTGCGAGTTCTGGATCAGGAAGACCATCAGGAAGGTGACGATCGTGGTCGCCGTGTTTACGACCAGCTGCCAGGTATCCGAAAAGCCGAACAATGGCCCGGTGACCGACCAGAGGACGATGATGCCGACCGCCGCCACGAAGGCACCGGGCTGGCCGGCGAAACCGGCTATGCGGGTCGCCGCGGCGGTGAACATACGATCGAGCATGCTCAGTGCGCCAAGGCAGGCGATGGCGATCGCGCCCCAGGCCCCGTCAATCGATCAGACCGCATCGAGCACCCGTTCCGGAGTATGCTGGCCGACATCGTGGAGAGCGAGAAAGGCCTTGAACAGCACGCGCGGGTCGTAGGTGCCCTTGTACACGGGGGACGGAGTCCGCTCGAGGCCGAGCAACCCGGCTACCGCTGCCTGCGCCGAGCGGATCGAATATTCGACGGTGAAGACGACATCGTCCGGCAGCTCGACGAACTGGCCGATGAAGCCGAAATTGATCGCCTGGGCGGGCACGGCCTGCGGGCGGTCGCCATGTACCCGCGGCAGGAACTGGCTGGTGATGAAGGGCATCATGCACGGGATGCAATTCGCGGAAGCGAGGATGCGGTCGGCCTGCTCGACGATGCCGAGATGGCCCATGATCTCCACCATGATCTCACGGCCGGTGCAGGCGGACATGGGCTTCTTCACGAAGTCACCGAGCGCATCGACCGAGAGACCGTACCCCCAGAAGACGGTCACGTCCTCGGGCTGGCCGATGAAGTGCGGCTGATGCGGGATGACGATGGATGCCAGCCAGCTCGACTGGGGGAAAGTGACAAGCCCGCCTTCGCCCGGCACGTTGCCGGTCGCATCGCGGACCAGATCGAGGAAAGTCGGGTCGCTCAGCGTCGTGGTGAACGACACCCATTTCGAGCGATCGATATGATCGGCGAACACCGCTGGGCGCCCGAAGTCGCCACGGTCAGCGGCGATGTTCTGCCATAGCTGCCACGCGCCGCCATCCGCCTTCCCCTTCAGCGCCGGCACCGCATCCATGCCGCCCAGGCTCGACGCCTCGGTCATCGATCCCAGCGTGACCAGCACATAGTCGCCGTCCCGAACCTCGATGCAGTCCTTGATACCGGCCTTCTCGATGACGATCGTCTCGACGGCGTCGCCGCCTCCACGATGCGTGAACTCGAGGTCGACGACGCGCGTGCCGGTTTCGAAGCGGACGCCGCGGTCGTCGAGCCATTTGCGCAACGGCCGCACCATTGAATCATACTGATTGTAGACGGTCCGCATGATGCCGGTCAGGCGATTGAACCCGCCGACCATGTGCGCGAAACGGACGAGATAGCGCTTGAACTCGACGGCGCTGTGCCACGGCTGGAACGCGAACGTCGTGCACCACATGTACCAGAAATTGGTCTCGAAGAACGCCGGGTCGAACTGATCGGCGATCGTCGAGCGGCCCAGCATCGCCTCGGGCTCGAGGCCGAGGCGCTCGATCGTCAGGATATGGCCTTCGGTGAGACCGAACGCCGGCGTCGTCCGTCGTTCGCCGTCGACGAACAGCCGCGACTTCGACGACGTCTGCATCGTCCTGTTCCAGTCGAGGATCTCCTGCGTGACCGTGCCGGTGCCGTCGAGTGTCGGGATCGACGCGAAGAGGTCGAAGGTGCAGAGATACTTGCTCTCGATCATCCGGCCGCCCCGCAGAACATAACCGCTCTCCGGGGTGCCCGATCCGTCGAGACTCCCGCCGATGACGCCGGACTCCTCGAGGATCGTGATGTCCGACCCCAGCATGTCGCCGTCCCGGATCATGAACGCCGCTGCGGACAGCGAGGCGATGCCGCCCCCGACCAGCCACGCCTTGGCACTCGCCTGGGGAGCAGGGCGCTTGAACAGCAACAGCTCGGCGCCTTCTTGACTGACGATCATGGCGAAATCTCCGTGCCGCTGCCGCTGGACCCGGAATGGGGCGTTCGGTCGGGCTGGGTGAGTCTTGTCAGTACCGCCCGCGGCGGGGTTCGGCCCAGCGTCGGGAACTACCTAACGCTCAGCCCTCCGCATTCCAGCCGGCCCAACTGTGATCGATCGATGCCTCAATCGCGGTCAGCAGCGCACGATCGCCGATGTTCCGTGCGAACACCGTGTCGCCGTGGCGCTCGGCCTCGATCAGCATCGCAATGCCTGGGTTGAGCCCATCGAGGAGGATCGCCTTGCCGCGCCAGCCACTGGCCCGCATTTCGCGCAGGAGCGCGGGGCCGTCGATGTCCTCCATTTCGAGGTCGAGGATGAGGCACGGATAATCGCGCGACCGCGGATCGGCGAGCAGCGCGGCGCAGGTCGCATAGGACCGGACGTCATAGTCTTCCGAGCGCAGCATTAGCTGTCGCGCGTGCCGGATGGTGGAATCGCCATCGACGAGGGAAACACCGATCTTCTGTCGTGACGAAGGCGTGGTAGCGTTCTGCATGCGGATTTCCTTGGGTTTCTCCAAGGATCACACGGGGGGCGGCCTCACGTCTGTACGTAGAAGGCGAGGGGAAGGGGTCGCCAATCAGTCGGGTTGAGTGTCGCCGAGACCCGCCGCGAACGCGATCCGCAGGACATCGGACAGACTGCGCGCGGACAGCTTCTCCATCAGATTGGCGCGGTGAACCTCGACCGTCCGCGTCGCGATACTGAGATCGAAGGCAATCAGCTTGTTGGGCCGCCCCAGGACCATGCCGTCGAGCACGTCGCGCTCGCGCGGCGTCAGCGCCGCGAGGCGGACCGAGGCCTCGGCTGCGGCAAGCTGACCGCGATCGTTTCGACCGGCCTGGCTCAACGCTTCGTCGATCGCGGCCAGCAACGCGGTCCGCTCGAACGGCTTCTCCAGGAACTCGATCGCACCGGCCTTTACCGCACGCACCGCGAGCGTCACGTCGCCGTGGCCGGTCAGCATGATGACTGGGAGCATGATGCCCTGTTCGGCAAGCCGCGCCTGCACTTCCAGCCCGTCGATCTCGGGCATCCGTACGTCGAGCAGTACGCACCCTCGCGTTTCGCGGGTGGCGGTCTTCAGGAATTGCACGCCCGACGCATAGGCTTCGACACTATGGTCGGCCTTCCGCAGCATGAAGCCGACCGATTGGCGGATCGCCTCGTCGTCGTCGACGATATGGACGGTACGTGCGGGGTCAGACATCATCGGCTCCTGCCAGGGGCACGCAGAAATGGAAGGCCGTCCCCGATGTGGCACCGGCCTCGGCCCAGATCCGACCGCCATGCGCCTCGACGATCGTGCGGCAGATCGAGAGACCCAGCCCCATGCCGTCCTCCTTCGTGGTTGCGAACGCCTCGAACAATCGGTCGCGGATGTCCGGGGACAGGCCCGTGCCGGTATCCGCGACGGTGACGCGCACCCAGGCATCACGATCGGGCGCGGTCGCGATCGTCAGCTCCTTGCACGGCGACGACGCCATCGACTGGATCGCGTTGCGGATGAGGTTGACCAGGACCTGCTGGATCTGGACGCGGTCGACCAGTACCGTTTCGAGCCCCGCGGCGATCGTCATCGTCACGCTGACCCCCGCCTCGTGCGCGCCAAGCAGGCCGAGGCTGGTGGCTTCCTCGACGATCGTGTCGAGCCGTTCCGCCTTGAAGCCGGTGTCGCCGCCGTCGACGAACGCGCGCAGCCGGCGCACGATCATGCCGGCGCGCAACGATTGGGCTGCTGCAAGCTCCAGGGCCTCGGCGATCTCGCCGAGCAGGCCGTCATCGGTCTCGCCGATCATGGCACGTGTCGTCTCGAGAAAGGCGGCGATCGCGGTCAAGGGCTGGTTGATCTCGTGGGCGAGCGTGGAAGCCATCGTCCCCATCGCGCTGACGCGGGAGACATGGACCAGCTCGGCCTGAAGCTCCTTCATCCGGCGCGCGGTTTCGTGCCGGTTCGTCAGGTCACGCACGAAGCCGGTGAAGATCCGCTCACCCGCGATCGACGCCTCGCCGACCGCTAGTTCGATCGGGAAGGTTTCGCCGTTGGCGCGCTGCGCAGTCGCGACGCGGACGTTGCCGATGTTGTGGGGAATGCCGGTCTGCAGATAAGTGTGGAGATGGCCATCGTGCCCGTCCCGGTCGCCGGGCGGCATCAGCATGCTGACGTTTTGCCCAATAACGTCTGCCTTCGCATATCCGAACAGTTGCTCGGCCGTGGTGCTGAACGACGACACGATGCCGGTTTCGTCCATCACGATCATCGCGTCGGGTACGGTCGCGAGGATCGAGCGGAGATGATGTTCGCGTCGGACGACCGCGGCTTCCGATGCCTTCTGGTCGGTGACGTCGCGGATGACCTTGCCGAAGCCGCGCAGCTCGCCGGCGTCGTTGCGAAGCGCGGTGATCGTCACGCCGGCAAGAAATTCCGACCCATCCTTGCGGAGACGCCAGCTGTCCTCCTCGATGCGACCAAGCGCTGACGCCCGGGCCAGATCATCGGCCGGCTTTCCGGCCGCGACGTCGTCGGGGGTATAGAAGATGGCGGAATCGACGCCGATGACCTCCGCCTCGGTCCAGCCCTTCATCCGCTCCGCGCCACGGTTCCAGATCGTCACGCGCCCCTCGGGGTCGAGCATATAGATTGCGTAGCCCGTCGCCCCGTCGATCAGCAGACCAAGCTCCTCGGCCACGACCGCATTCCTGCGGGCGACGGCCTCGGCGTCGGACAAATCGCCGCGAGGCACCGCTGCGTTCACGAGGGCGGCGCGGTCTGTTTGCAGGTGCGAAAGTCGATCATCTGACGGCGTGCCTCCGGCCGGGTAAAATCCCGAACCATCGGCAACCCATGCCGGGTCAACGCTTCGCGAGGCGGTATGACGCAATATCAGGCCAACGGTCTGAAAAGCGTCATCGCGATCTCGCCTGCTACCAGCAGCGAAAGCACAGCACCGCCGATCGACACCCGTCGGTTCATCGTGATGATCGGCCTGAGAAGCGTCTGGATTGCCGTGTGCATGATCGTCATCCCTTGTTGTTCAAGGGCGTGTTGGGCGCTTGGCCGAGGCGGCGATATTGTGGTTTCACACATCGCCGGCCGGCGCGAATAGCGATTATACCTATCCGGCCAGCTGATAGGTGGCATGCCCACCCGTCTCGAACGATGATAGATTGGCCATCGTCGTCTTGGCGATCGCGGACAGCGCCTCGTGTGTGAAGAAGCCCTGATGGCCGGTCACGAGCACGTTCGAGAACATCAGCAACCGCTCGAAAGCATCGTCCTGGATGACCTCGCTCGACAGATCCTCGAAGAACAGCTCTTCCTCTTCCTCATAGACGTCGAGTCCAAGATGCCCGATCCTGCCGCTCTTGAGGCCCTGGATCACCGCTGCGGTGTCGATCATGCCGCCCCGGCTCGTGTTGATGAGCATCACGCCATGCTTCATGCGGTCGATCGCGGGCGCATCGATCAGATGCCGCGTCGCATCGGTGAGGGGACAGTGCAGCGAGACGATGTCCGCTTCGGCCAGCAAGGTATCAAGCGTGGTGTAGGTGACGCCGAGCGCGGCGCAGGCGACATTCGGAATGACGTCATGGGCGATGACCTTGCACCCGAACCCGAGCATGATCCGCGCGACGCCCGCGCCCACACGCCCGGTCCCGACAATGCCGACTGTTCGGCCGTGCAGGTTGAAACCCAAGAGTCCCTCGAGCGCGAAGTTGCCCTCCCGCACCCGGGCATAGGCGCGGTGGATATTGCGATCGAGCGACAGGATGAGCGCCACCGTGTGCTCGGAGACTGCCTCCGGCGAGTAGGCCGGCACACGGGCGACGGCGATGCCGAGACGCTTGGCCGCGGCCATGTCGACATTGTTGAACCCCGCTGATCGGAGCGCGACGATCTCGACTCCGACATCCTTGAAGACCTGGAGGGCGGCAGCATCGACCTGATCGTTGACGAACGCGCATACCGCCGTCGAACCCTGCGCCAGGGTCGCGGTCGCGGCCGTCAGCCGGTCCTCCACAAACCTCAGGGTATGAAGGGAGCCTGCGGCCTTCTCCATGAAGGTGCGATCATAGGATTTGGTGCTGAAGACGGTGACGATCATAGAACATGCTTTCGGGTGAGTGCGAATACCGAGGCCTGGACGCCGGAAGTCGGTTCAGGTCGCGGCGAGTGTCGGGGAAGGCGGGATGGCGCGTGACGGGCGATCTGCGACGCGTGCATGGCCCGTCTCCTTCAGGAACAGGCTGAGGCCGATCGCGACCACCACACCCGCGACCAGCGGTAGGAACCCGTTCTGAAACTCCGGCAACGTAAGCGGCTTGCCTTGCGGGACCATCAGCCGCGAGATGAAGGGGGAGACGATGCCGCTGGTCAGGAAGACGAGGAAGTTCATCACGCCTGCAGCGGTGCCCTTGACCGCAGACGGGTTGGTCTCCTTCATCATCGAGAAGGGGACCATTGCGGCTCCCGAGGCGATGCCAAGCACGAGCGCGACGCTGTAGGGCGGGAGCAGGCCGTGGGGCACGTAGATCGCGGTCAGGCCGGCCGCCAGCATCACCAGTGCGCCGGCGATCAGCACGGGTTTGCGACGGCCCAGCCGGTCGGCCAGGAAGCCGAGCAGCGGACAGCCGATCACCCAGCCGATCGGCACCATCGAGGCTTCCGTCGCAGCAGCGGCCATCGACAGATCCTTGCCGCCGTTGAGGAACGACGTTGCCCAGACCAGCGCGCCGATCGTGGTAGGCAGGAAGAGCAGCCCCCCGATCACCCCGGCAAGCCAGCTCTGCGGATTCGCAAGGACCGTCTTGAAGGGCTGGACAAGGCTGGCGGCGGAAAGCGGGCCGTGATGGGACGCACTGTCACCGCTGTCGCGCGGCATGACCATCCAGGTGGCGACAGCTAGCACGAAGCCGACGACGGCGAAGCCGATCCAGACATATTGCCATGACAGATGAAGGCTTCCGGCCGGATCGATCAGCATATGGACCGGCTTCGACCCGAACGCGGCACCGGCCATGCCGAGGCACTGCGTCAGGCCGATAAACAACGCGAGCATCCGTGACGGCAGATATCGAGCCGCCACATAGGAAGCGCCGATGAACGCGAAGATCGCACCCGTTGCCTGAAGGACGAAACCGGCCATGCCGGCCGCCTCGCTGCCTTGGGCGAACACGAGGCACCCCAGACCGACGACGGCGATACCATAGGGTATCGTGCGTTGCGGGCCGTATCGATCGAGCAGAACGCCGGCGATGAGCGCCATCAGCGCATAGGCGACGTAATAGGCCGAGATCATCCCGCCGATGTGATTGCCGCCCCATGCGGCCGAGAGTTCGTGCTGCATGACGCCCGGCGCCGAACGGACGGCGTACTGGAAGAAATAGAAGACCGCGCACAGCGCCCAGGCCAGCAGGAACAGCGGCTTGAGCTGGACAGGCGGTGCGTCGGCGACCACTGCTTGCGTCGGCACGCCGATGCGGGCTCCTACGGGGTCGTGGCTCGGCATGGATGGATCCTCGGCAAAATGACCCATGAGCGGGCGCCAGGGACGCAGGACAGCGGCGAAAATGACCTTGCTGTCGGGAGCGTCGTTGGCGTCGCTGGGTAGCGCGTCGGTCATTCCGGTCGCTACGCTCGGAAACTACGCAGTCGAAGGTGTCCGCCGCGTGCCGGATGGTCGGCCGCTCGGGGGTGATCGCGATATGCGCGCGATACCTGCGTAATTGCCGATGGTGATGCGCGATGGGCCAGGCGGGTAGAGGGTTATCACCCCCGCCTCCCGCGAGGCGGGTTGCGCGGCAGAAGCCGCAGGATCGGATGCCACAGCTATGACGATCAACCGCACTTCGGACGGATCAGCGCCGGTCCTGCGCCGTCCCATTCTACACCTAGCCGATGGTGCGGCGCGGTCACTTTCGCTCGCCTTCGACCCGCTCAAGGATCGACGCCCGCGGCGTCTTGTGAAGGGCGCTGGCCCTGCGTCCAGGCTGGCCGTGGCGGTCGACCTGACGTGACGAGCAAATTGATTCTGGCGATCGCCTTCGCCCTGTCGGTGCCGATCGCCGTCGCGGCGCAGACGCTACCGATCCCCGCCGCTGACGGCAGGATCGAGGCGCTGAAGCCCGGCGAATATCTGTGGGCACCCGGGATCGCGCCCGAAGGCCCGGTCACGATCATCGTCAGCCTCAAGACCCAGAAAGCCTACGCCTATCGCAACGGTGTCGCGATCGGGGTTTCCACCGTCTCCACGGGTACGAAGGGCTTTGCGACGCCGACGGGGGTGTTCACCGTCCTCCAGAAGGACGCGGACCATGTGTCCAACCTCTACAAGGATGCCGCCATGCCGTTCATGCAGCGGCTGACCTGGGGCGGGATCGCGATGCATGCCGGCAACCTGCCGGGCTATCCCGCCTCGCATGGCTGTATCCGGATGCCACTGGCCTTTGCCAAGCTGCTGTTCGGCATCACCAAGATGGGCATCACCGTGGTCATCACGCAGGACGCGCTGGTTCCAGTGGTGGTCGCGAAACCCGGCGTTCTGAAGCGCGACGAGCGCGGGACCGGTGGTGACCGCGCCTTTGCCTGGAACCCCGCACGCGCGCCCACCGGTCCGGTGTCGATCGTCATCAGCGGTCGCGACCGCCGGGTGGTCGTCCTGCGCAACGGCGTCGAAATCGGATCGAGCGCAATCGACCTCGACGCTCCTGTGGAAGAGACCGCGGCGTTCACCCTCCAGGCGATCGATGACGGGGGAGAGCATTGGCTGCGATTGCCGCTGCCCGGGCAAACCCGAACCGGGGAGCTGAGTGACGCGGATCGGGCGAAGGGCCGTCTTCCCGATGGCTTCCGTGCCGCGTTGGCGACGGTTCTCACGCCGGGGACGACGTTGCTCGTCACGCGCGAAACGCTGGCGAGCGCGGGCACTGGCAAGCCGGTGACGGTGATCGAGGCCGACCGCCCATGATCGCCGACCACACCCGAGAGGAAACCGCTCCGGTTATCGCATGGCACGCGATGTCGAGCACGGACATCGCAGCCCGGCTTGGCACGTCCGATCGGGGTCTGGAGCCTGACGAGGCGACCGCGCGCCTTGTTCGGGACGGGTTGAACGAATTGGCGCCCCCGCCGGCGCCTTCGATTATCCTGTTGTTCGTGCGGCAGTTCAACAGCCCGCTGATCTGGTTGCTCGTCGCTGCGGCGGCTGTATCGCTGGGCCTTGGACACACGACCGACGCCGGGTTCATCGGCGTCGTGCTGATCGTCAACGCACTCATCGGCACGTTCCAGGAGGGCAAGGCTGCTGGCAGCCTCGCCGCCCTGCGCGATATGATCGGCCATACCGCACCAGTCCGCCGCGGGGGATCCGTGTCGGTGATCGATACGCGCGACATCGTCGTCGGCGATGTCGTCGAGCTGGAAAGCGGTATGGCGGTGCCGGCCGATATCCGTTTGTCGTCAAGCGTGGCGCTACGCGTCGATCAATCGACTTTCACCGGCGAGTCGGTCGCGGTCCTGAAGGATGAGGCGGCGCCCCTCGTCGAGCGCACGCCGCCCGGCGACCGCACGACGATGCTGCTCGCGGGCACGATGATCGACGAGGGACGGGGGGCTGGCGTCGTCGTGGCGACCGGTGCCGATACAGCCCTCGGCGCGATCGATGCATCGCTGCGCGATACCAAGGCAACACCCCCGCCGCTCGTCGTGCGCCTCAACCGGTTGGCGCGGCAGATCAGTATTGCCAGCATTGCGCTGATCGTGCCGTTCGCGATCGTCCTGCTTGTCCAGGGCCGTCCGGGCGACGAGATCCTGCTGCTGGCAGTCGCGCTTGCGGTATCGGCGATCCCGGAAGGACTGTCGATCGCGGTCACCGTCGCACTTGCGGCGGGAACTCGCCGCATGGCGGCACGCAAGGTCATCGTCCGGTCGCTGCCGGCGGTCGAGGGACTTGGCGCCTGCACCGTCATCGCCAGCGACAAGACGGGCACGCTCACCCGCAACGTGCTCTCGGTCGAACGCATCCTGCTTGCTGACGGACGGGCGTTCGATCGCGCAGAATGGGCGGCGAATGCAGACGCGCTGGTTGCCATCGGTCGCGCCGCAGCGCTCTGCAACGAAGCGTCGCTCGGTGCCGACGGCCTACCGGTTGGCGATACCGTCGATGTCGCCCTTCTGGGGTTCGCGCGGGACAACGGCGCCGATCTCGCGGCGATTCGGGCGATCGTCCGGGTCGCAGGGCTGCCTTACGAGCCAGCCCGCAAATTCTCGTCCGTGGCGGTCGATGAAGGACAGGGCATCCGCGTGTTCGCCAAGGGGGCGCCCGAAGTCGTCCGGCCGATGTGCCACCCGATCGATGCTGCCACGATCGCCAAGGCTAGCGCGATGGCAGGCGACGGATACCGCATTATCGCCGTTGCCATGTCGGACGGATCGGCGACGGTCGACCCCGCCTCGCCAAGCGGCCTCGTCTTCCTCGGGTGGATCGGGTTGATCGACCCGGTCCGCCCGGAGGTGCCCGCGGCGATCGCGCGCTGCGCCGAGGCTGGTATCGGCGTCCGCATGGTGACGGGAGACCATCCCGGCACGGCGCTGACGATCGCGCGCGAGCTCGGACTCGAGGTCCGCGAGGATCAGGTGGTGACAGGCACGCAGATGAGCGCGCTGACGCAGAAGCCGGCAGAGCTTTCCACGCTCGTGCTGGCAGGCCGCGTGTTCGCGCGGATCGAGCCGGTCCAGAAGCTCGAGATCGTCCAGATTCTGGCCGCCAGCGGCGAGCTGGTCGCGGTTACCGGGGACGGCGTCAACGACGCCCCCGCGCTTCAGGCGGCGCATATCGGCGTCGCTATGGGCATTGCCGGCACCGACGTCGCGCGCGGTGCGGCCGATCTGGTGCTGGCGGACGACAATTTCGCCTCGATCGTGGCGGGCGTCGAGGAAGGCCGGGTGACATATGCCAATGTCCGGCGGATCGTCATCATCCTGCTGGCGACGGGGATGGCCGAGATCGGCATGTTCCTCGGGGCGGTCGCCTTCGGTCTGCCGATGCCGCTGACCGCGGTCCAGCTCCTCTGGCTGAACCTCGTCACCAACGGCGCGCAGGATGTGATGCTGGGGTTCGGCCGTGGCGAAGGCGACGAGTTGCGGCAACCTCCACGCGCGCCGGGCGAACCGCTGCTCGATCGCAGTGCGATCGCGCTGATGATCCCGCCCGCCGTGGTGATGACGGGCTTTGCGCTCTTCCTGGTCTATGCCTTGCGGCGGGACGGGCATCCGCTTGCCGAGATCCAGAACGCGGTGCTGCTGATGACTGTGCTGTTCCAGAACGTCTATGTGCTGTGCATGCGCAGCGAGCGACGCTCGATCTTCCACGAGCCGTTGTTCTCCAACCCGTGGCTACTGCTGGGCATCGGCGTCGCACTCGCGCTGCAGCTGGTCGCCATGTTCTGGCCCCCGTTGGGCGGCATCCTCGGCACCTCACCGGTGGTCAGCCGTACGCTCTGGTTCTGCCTCGGCGCGACGGGGTCGACGGTCATCGTGACCGAAGCCACCAAGCAGATCGTCGCACGGTGGCAGGCCGCAAGAATCGTAGAAACGGTTGCGAGGAGGGGAGCCGATAGATCCCGATGATCAGACTTGCGCTTGGGAAAGCCGCAACCGATCATGCTGCCGGGCCGGCATCAAGGGGAGTGAGAGCAGCGATGGCAGACGAATCGGTCAAGGGGCCTGCTTCCTACTTCCCGTCGATCGAGCAGAAATATGGTCGCCCGATCGACGAATGGCAGGGGCTGATCCGGCAGAAGCTGCCGGCAAAGCACATGGAGCTGGTCGCCATGTTGAAGAGCGATCATGGCATGGGGCATGGCCACGCGAACGCGGTGGTGGCACATACATTGTCCACCCAAAAGGCATAAGGCGAGTGACCCGGTCGCGTCGCTTGCGGCTATCGCATCGCGGCGATCAATCGGTCGATTGGCATGGTCGCGAACGTCGTGAAGCTGTCGGCGACCGCATAGGGCAGGACCAGCGTCCGGCCGTGGAGCAGCGCACCGCAGCTGTAGGTGACGTTGGGGACGTAGCCTTTGCGTTCCGTCGTATCGGGACGAACCAGCGGGCGGGTCAGCCGCCCGAGCAGCTTCGACGGGTCGTCACGATCGAGCAGGCAGGCACCGATCGCGTAGTTGCGCATCGGTCCGACCCCGTGGGTGAGCACCAGCCAACCCTCAGCGACCTCGATCGGCGAGCCGCAATTGCCGATCTGCACAAACTCCCACGGCCATCGCGGTTCGATGATCGTCGTACCGAGCGGCCAGTCGTAGAGGTCGTCCGAATAGGCCAGCGAGATGGTCTCGTTGTCGGCGCGGCCGAGCATGGCGTAGCGGCCGGCGATGCGCCGCGGGAACAGCGCCATGCCCTTGCCGGCGCCGGCCGCTCCGTGGATCGTGTCCAGGGCAAAGGAGCAGAAGTCATTGGTCCGCAACAGCTCCTGGCGGATGCCTTGCCCGCTATAGGCCGTATAGGTGCCGAGCCATGAAACCGTCCCGTCATCGTCGGCAAAGCGCACGAGGCGCAGATCCTCGATCCCGTTGCGCTGCGCGGGGGTCGAGGGAAAGATGACGATCTCGGACAGCGCGTACCCGGGCTCGCATTGCATGCGGACGCCGGCAGGTCGCGAGCCGCCCAAGGCGGCATCCTCGATCCGCGGCACGATCGCCCGCGCGCCCTGTGGCTCGAGGGCAATTCCCCCGGAGGCGTCGCACACCCCCGTCCTGAATGTGATTGAGGAGACATGGCCCTCGCCGACGGCGCGCAACGAGAGGACGAAACGCACCGACCCTGCGGGGATCCTCGTCTGGTCGGGATGGGCTACGATGCTGGGGTTGAAGAGGGCGGCTGCCTCGTAGCCATATTCCTGGCAGAAATAGGCGCCGATCAGCAGGATACGCTCCTCGCCAATCGGATCATCGTGACCGATGACGCCTTTGACCTCGGCATAACGCTGCGCGAACACCGCCTCGACCTCGGCGTGATGCCCCGCGAAGTCGCGCGTCAGGTCGCAGAGTTCGTCCGCGACCGTGGCGTCGTCGAGCGCCATGACGCGCGACGCGATCCGTCGCGCGCGCGCATGATCGTCGTCGGAACCCGGAACATAGGGTCGGATCACGACCCGCGAAGGGTCGGGGCGCAGGACGATATCCAGGCGATCGACGAATGCGGCATTGGACAATCGAGCGTTCCTTCGGGGCGGGGATCCGGTCTCGACGACGCTAGTGCGCCAGCAGCAGGGGAATGCGGCTGTTCGAGAGGGCCGCCTGGGTGGCTCCGCCCAGCAGGAACTCGACCGTGCGCGAATGACCATAGGCACCCATGACCAGCAGGCTGGCGCCCACCTCTTCTGCCACCTTCAGAATGGCACCCCCCGCATCCCCGCTGTCCGCGCCGCGACGGACGACATGAGCGTCGATCCCATGTCGCGACAGGTAATGCGCGCCTTGCTCGCTATATGTCCGCAAGGTCCGGTCCTCGATCTCGACGAGGTGGACGGACGCTGCCTTGCGCAGCAGCGGCAGCGACGCGCGCAGCGCGACCGAGGATTCCGCGGAGCCGTCCCACGCGACCGCCACGACACCGGCAGGATCGAACGGCGTGTCAGACGGAGGAATTGCGAGGACCGGCGCGCGCGCGGTCGCGGCAACCGTCGCGGCGAGCGACTGCGCCTTCCGGCCTGATCCGAGGCTCAACACGATGACATCGACGATCGGCGCCTTGCGCAGAAGCGCAAGATGCGGCTCGTCATCAAGATGCACCCAGTCCCAATCCGACCCGGCCTCGCGCAGCCGCATCTCGACCTTTTTCCGGAGATCGAGGCGCAGCGCCTCCATCTTCGTCGAGAAGTCGACCGGGAAGATGGTCGCGATGAACGGGTCGTTGGTCAGATACTCGGCATAGGGTGTCGCGTGCAGACAGGTGATATGTCCACCGAACGCCCTCGCAAGCGTCACCGCCGCGTCGATGCGGCCGTCGAGATCGTCATCGTCCTGAACGTGGAGAAGGATGGACTGCATGGTTCTTCCGATCTGATCTGGCGTCGGCAGGGCGGGCATTGCGAGGCCGGTCAGCCGCCGACGGCGAGCTGGGTCGCGTGCTGAGGGTAGGGGGCGATGACGCTCGCATCGGCGGGTTTGCCGCCCAGCGTGCTGGCGAAGCCGTGATTGACGTCGCGGTGATGGGCCTCGTCGGCGCGGACGACGAGCACGACATCGCGAAGCGTCGCATCGTCGGCCATTTGCCAATAGTGCTTGGCGATTGCCGGGGCCGGCACATTGGCCGACCGGCCCTCATCGATCTCCTGGAGGTAGAGGGTGTAGCTGGTGACAGCCTCCTCCTCGAAATAGCCGACCACCCGGTGCGCGGTGCGCGACGAGACCAGATACAGGATGGAGAAGCCGACGAGGAACACGCCCTGGACGCCAAGGATCACCAGCCGCTCGAACCATGTCGGCTTGGCGATCTCGATGAACGTCATCAGGTGCATGCGCTCGTTCTCCGCTTCCTCCATCAGGGTGCGGATCCAGCCTTCGTCGTCTCGCATCCGCCGCAGGCAGGTCAGATGCGTGAACATCGCGCCGACCATGCCCGGCACGGCTGCGACCGTCTCGAGAACGATGGCACGGTGACCGTAGCGCTTGGCGAAGAAGGTATCGGCGCTGAAGCGCAGCAGCTTGGTGAAGCCCAGCGCGAACCGGTCGGAAAAGCCCTTGGGTACGTGATGCACGACCGGCTCGGCTGCCCGCTCGTCGGCCAGCGCGCGCGCATCGGGGGTAAGGACTGAATTGACCATCGGGATGTTCCTGGGTTCGGGCGTGGGCTGATGCCGGCGAGGGGCAGACAGCGATCCTGCCACTGGCTGGGATCGCCAACCGCTCAGGCGGCCTGGGGTTCGAGTGCCATGCGCAGCACGATGAGCGTGGAATCGCCGGGGCAGGGTGAGGCGGACCAGCCCATCTCGCGCTCCAGCTTGATCGCCTGATGATTGTCGCGGCTCTCGACCGATTCCAGCGTTTTGATGCCCTTGGACCGGGCGAACCGCACGACATGCTCGACGAGCGTCCAGCTGATCCCGCCGCGCTTGAAGTCCGACCGGATCGCGACCGCGACCTCGGCATTGGTCAACGTCTCGTCCGAGGCGAGCATGGCGGTTGCGATGACCAGGCCGGTGCCGCTCTCGATCGCCAGGAAGTTTTCGGTGCGCGTATGATCGACCGAGACCAACGCCTTCAGCTGGTCGTGCCCGACCTTCTGGATCGCGCTGAGAAAGCGGAACCGCAAATCCTCCTTGTCGACATGGGTGAAGAACTCGGCGAGGACCGCTTCGTCCGCCGGCGCCGCAGGGCGCACGTGAAAATGGTAGCCGGCACGCGAGACCAAGTCAGCGCTCCAGTCCGCGTCGTGAAGTGGTATCGCCGGTGCCCCGGGGCTGTCCGGGCGAGTGGTGACGAGTTCGATCACGGTGGATCCCTTGGCTGTGCGTGAGGGCAGGCGGTCGGCATTGCGACCACCGCTTGTCGACGCTTCTAGCCTGGAGCGGACGGCCATCGCAGGCTCGGGAAACACGTAAGCGCCTTTGCATGAGAGGCGCGCCGACACCGATCGCGATGCGCGATCCCTTTGGTCGGGCACGTATTTCCCGATCCTAGGCCGTCAGCCGCCCGGCGTTACATCGAGGGGACGGGGCATCCGGTTCGACGGCTTCGCCCAATCCTACGAGGAGACCATGATGCCCCACGATCGCGCGCTTCAGGAGGCTGTCCTTGCCGAGCTGGTATGGGAGCCGAGCATCAATGCCGCGCATATCGGCGTTACCGCGGATGCCGGCGTCGTCACCCTGTCGGGTCACGTCGAGAATTTCCTCCAGAAGCGGAACGCGGAAAAGGCAACCGCCCGGGTCCGGGGGGTCAAGGCGGTAGTCGAGGAACTGCTGGTCAAGCTCGCGCTGCCGCTGAAGTATGGCGACGAGGAGATCGCGCGGGCAGCACTCAACCGGCTCGACTGGGAAGACAGCGTGCCGGCTGGTGCCGTGAAGGTGCGTGTCGAGCAAGGCTGGGTCACACTGTCCGGGTTGGTCGAGTGGCACTTCCAGCGCGAAGCCGCGGAGAAGGTGCTGCGCGGCATGACCGGCATCGTCGGCATCCAGAACGACACTACGGTCAAACCGCATCCGGTTGCGTCCAATATTCGTGCCGAGATCGACGCGGCCTTGCATCGCTCCCGGTTCGATCCGGATACGATCACCGTTACGGCTGAGGGCGGGACGGTGACGCTTTCCGGAACTGTCCCGACCATGTCGGACCGCTATATTGCATGTCAGACGGCCTGGAACTCGAAAGCCACCTCGGCCGTGCATAACGATCTCGTCGTCGCATGACCGTGGGCGCTCTGCGGGACACGCGTCGCGCGGAGCGCCGTCCCCGGCTCGACCTGACATTGGCGCACTTGGCGCTCGGCGTCGTCGCCGTTGGTGTGACCATCGTGTTCCTATGGTCGATCTGGGCGTTCCTCGGCGCTATCCTGTGGAGTGTGGTGGCGGCGATCATGTTCTGGCCGCTGAACAACCGCATCCTGTCCCGCTTTCCCGGGCGGCGAAATCTCGCGGCCTTCCTCACACTGCTCGTGGTCGTCACGATGGGCGTCGTGCCGGGTATTGCGCTGTCGATGTTCCTGCTCGACCAGGCGGGCGCGATCTATGCGCAGATTCAGTCTGGTCAGATTGACATCGCCGCGACGTTCGAACGTATCCAGGCGGTCCTGCCGGGCTGGATGGCAGGCCTGATGCGGCGCACCGGTATCACCGACCTTGATTCCCTTCGTGAACAGCTGTCGATCGGTATCACGGCGCGGTTGCAAATCCTGGCGTCGCATGCGCTGAAGATCGGCCAAAGTGCCGCGAGTTTCCTCCTGTCGCTCGCCGCGATGCTCTATCTGACCTTCTTCCTACTCCGTGACGGGCGGTCGATGACGACTAGCATCGGCAACGTCGTGCCGCTCAAACCGGACGAGCGCCGGGTGCTCGCCGATCGTTTCGTGACGGTCGTTCGCGCGACGGTCAAAGGTGGAGTCCTTGTCGGGGCGGCACAGGGGTCGGTTGGCGGCATCATCATGGCCATGCTCGGTGTGCCAAACGCGCTTCTATGGGCGGTCGTGATGGCGCTTTCGTCCCTGCTGCCGGCGGTGGGGACCGGCATCGTCTGGGTGCCGGTCGCGATCTATCTCTTTGCGACAGCCGACATGTGGCACGGTCTGATTATGACAGCCTCTGGCATCCTCGTGATCGGGTCGGTGGACAATGTGCTGCGGCCAATCCTGATCGGCCGCGAGACGAACATTCCTGATTTCGTCGTGCTCGTGACGACGCTCGGGGGGCTGGCCGCATTCGGCTTCAACGGGCTCCTGATCGGACCAGTTGCTGCCGCGATCTTCATGACGGTGTGGAGCCTGATCGGCTCGGAAGGTGCCGCGGCCGTTGCGGAACGCGCCGACGACGTTCCCCTGATCCCAATGGCCGGACAGGATGCCACGTCGGATGACGCTGCCAATCGGCTTGCGGCGCGCGGCTAACAGCCGAGCGCGCCGGATGTCGCGATCGATAGTCTCCCCTGTTAGGAAGTGGAGGGCGGTACGCAGCGCGATCATGCTGGCGGAAAGATAGCAACCAACGGCGCATCGTCGATAGGCTGTACGTCGCGCAGTTCCACCATCGCGATCTTCTCGACGCGTTCGGCTCCGACCGGATCGAGATAGACGTAGGTATGGTCGGCAAAGACAGGGCTGCACAGGCGCCAGATCACACCCCTGCGCCCGACACGGCGATCGGCGCGACCGTGGAGGCTGGCGAACGAGCCGACGATACGGACGCGCTGGGCGATGCGAAGCCAGTTCGCCGCGCCGGCGATGACGGCGGACCTTTCCTCTGGCGACAGTGCCGGTCGGCCGACGCCGAACGTCGCTTGCCGATCGCGCGCGATGCGCGCCAGCTTTTCCTCAACTGGCTCGGGTTCCCGGTCCGGAACCGGCCCCGGCCTGGCCTTGTGCATATGCGTCGTTGGCTTGCCGCCGAATAGATCGTGCTGCACCCCGACCAGGCGGCGGTTGAACATCGCTTCATCGTAGGCGCGCCGCCACAACGCTGCGGGCGTCGGTGGCTTGCGAGGCGCGCCGTCGCGCATCAGCGCGGCCAGCTCGTTGAATGTCGCCTCGTCCACGGTCGCAAAGCTCGGGGCATAGACCAGCCGCCCCGCGCCGGCCCGGCCCCCTTCGGGGTTAGGGTCATCGGGCTCGGTCACGCGGGCTCCGTCAAACCAAATGCACCGGCTGTGCCGATAATCTGAGTGGGGTAGGGCAGGGGCATGCCCCGCGCCCGCAAGCCAGCTTCGCCGTTCCGGTATTTCAACCCATCGCCGGAGGTGATCCGGCTAGTGGTGCTCATGTACGTCCGCTTCCCGCTGTCGCTGCGGAACGTTGAGGATCTGCTGTTCGAACGCGGGATCGACATTTGCCACGAAACGGTGCGGCTGTGGTGGAACAGGTTCGGTCCGCTGTTCGCCGGCGACATCCGCCGTGCTCGGGTGAGCCGGATGCGTGGCTTTCGTCACTGGCGGTGGCACCTCGACGAAATGTATGTGAAGCTGAATGGCGAGATGGTCTACCTGTGGCGAGCCGTGGATCACGAAGGTGAGGTGCTGGAGAGCTACGTCACCAGCACACGCGACAAAGGGGCATCGCGCTCGTGCTGGAGGTGCGCCTTGGACCCGCCGATCACCCGGGCAAGACGTCCGATTCCGACCGACAGGATCGGCGCACCGCAGCGCAGCTCGTCGATCGCGGCGCGGATCTCCTCGCGACGGCCGGCCGGGCGCCGCGCGGATACGGGCGGCGCCACCGGGGCTGTGGCGGCGAGATCGCCGTACAGGTCAGGCTCGTTCGCGCTCATCGCAGCTTCGCGAAGTCTGGGTCGGCGGCGATGCCGACGAAGCCGTGCGCTAGAAAGGTGATCGCGCGCGCGGTCTGCGGGGTCGGCAGAAGCTTGGTGATTAGCGGCGGTGCCCAGGCCGCGAAGCCGGCGAGTTCGAGCATCAGGGCGTCGCGCGCCGTCGCCGGCTGGCCGTTCGTCGGCGCAGGGGCGGGCTCCTTTACGGCGTTTTGGAAAGCGCTCCAGAACGGCAGGTCGTGTTCGGGATTGTACCAATAGGCCGGCACGCACTGGTCGGCAGCGGGCGCCGCGTCGATCGCGGTGTCGTAGCCGGTGCCCATGGTCTTCCATGCCGATGTGCGGCGCGTCTCGGCGGTCAGCTTCTTCTCGAAAGCCGCGATTCGTGTGGTCTTGTGCGCCTTGATGATCTTCTGGCCACGACGCGCCGGGCCGCGCCGGCAATGGTTGAGGGAAGCGGGGCCGTCCGCCCTCGTGCGCTTCCTGAAGCGTGCGACTTCCTCACCCGACGCATCGACGGCAGCGAGCATCAGCTCGGTCAGCTCAAAGATGCTCCAGTCGATCTCCAGCGTATGGGCGCCACCTCCTCGTGTTACTGCCGTCGCTCCGCGCCGATGCGCGGCGAGAATGGTCTGGAGACTGGCGGTGATGAACTCGATCGACGTCATGCCGAAAAAGCGCGGCAGGTCCTGGCGCTCACGATTGGTCTCGGTGACAACCGCGGATGTCGTGAAGGCGGCCGCGGTGGTCGCGACCGTCGCAACGTCGCGGTGAGCGAGCTTCGACGTCCAGTCGGTGCTCCCCTGCTGGAGCATGGGCAGGGAATGGGCGAGATCGAGCGGCTGCCCGGCAGCATGCGCCTTGTACACGGCATGTGAGAGCGCAAATTCGCGTGCGTAGGTCGCGAAGCCGTGGTGGCTGGCGAGCGCTGCATCCATCCTGCGCGACGTCGCAAAGGTGCGTTGCGCCTCGCGGATCGTCAGCCGTGGCGCGGTCGCGGGCGGGCCGGCCTCGTCGCGATCCGCCAGCGGCCCGCGGGTCCGCACGACGAGCTCGCGCAGGATCGCCCGGCAGCGCTGGAGTTCGAGCAGCACGGTGACCGCGTCGGCGAAGCCGCCGGAGAAATCCGGGAAAACGCGGTGGCGTGCCGCGAGCCATGGGAAGAGCCGTACAGCCTCGTCGACGCGCGCGCTGTGCAGCAGCATGAAGATCCGCGTGGCATCGATGCGGGTGATCGCGGCAATGCGCTGAGCCCGCTCGGCGGTATCGAGCCCCAGCGTCTTACCCGATGTGTCGAGGAGGTCAGGCAAGCCTTCGATGGCCGTATCCGGCGTGCTGTCCACCATTTGCCGGTCCTTGATCTTCGCCATCTTGCCCAGCAGGGTCGACCATGATCCCGGCGCGCCGGCGTGATGATCGCGGACGAAGACCAATACACCGTCGATAAGCGTGCGTGCGAGGAGCAGTGCCTCGCTGACCTGCTTGTTGCGGTAGGCGAGGCCAGGAGCGGTGTGACGTGGTAGCCGGACCAATGGTGCGACCCTGACGATCAGCCGCGCGGCGGCCACGACGGCGAGCCGGGACTTGTCCAGGCCGCCCTTTTCTTCTTCGTTGCCCGGTTTATGCGGCATCCGTTCACCGGGCTTGCTGGCGACGCGATGTCGATCGAGCAGTTCGAGCAGCGTCAGGCAAGCGCGGGCGGCGTCTACGCTGCGCTCGCGGGCGACCTCGACCTGTCGAACGCGCTCTTCCGAGGTTTCCTGGCCGAAGATCGCGCTGTTGGCGGCATCGCGCACGGCCTCGGCGATCGTGAGCGCATCGCTGGCCTTCAGCGCGCCGATCATCACCGCGCCGAGCGTGCCGCCGCCGCGCAGCACGTCCTTGGCGATGCTGACGTCGCTGAGGGTGCAGTTAACCCGCCGCAGCATCGCTTTCGCGGAGGCGGCCGGCAAAGTCGCGGCCTCGTCCTGTGCAACCGTCTCATCGAGCGACGCCGGCCAGCGCGGCAGGCGCCCACAGAGCACCGAGGTAGCGCTCCGCAACGGATCGTCGTCGGCGACGTAATAGCCGATCTTCGGGAGCCGCAACCCGGCGATGCGCAACGATCCTGCGTCGCCAAGCTCGCCCATGAAGTCCCAGCCGCCGACCATGACGTCGGTGAGGCCGATGTCCGCCGGAAGCCGCAGCGCCGCGATGGCGGCGGTGGGCGTGCCGTCGTCGTGGAACAGTTGCGGCAGCTCGACCGCGAGCCGCCCGAGGAGCTGCGGCACGTCGGTGCGCAGGTCGTCGTCGAGATCGCGTACGGTCATCGCGCGCATCCCGTATCGTCGGGATCGTTGCCGCTGCGGCGGCGCTCGGCGTCGGCCGCGTCGGCGGCCTGCCAGCGTCGCCATGCCGTCCACACAGCCATGACATTGGCATCGCGCACCGGCGCTAGTGCGGCCTCCTCGGCGTCGCGCCAGCGCTGCACGACCTCGGCGAGTTCGACGATCCTGTCGTGGAGGTCTACGATCTCGCGCTCGCGTGCGCGCAGCAGTGCCGGGCGGTTGGGATCGAAGCCGCGCATGAGAATGCCGAGCGCGTCCTCAAGACGCTGCTGCTCGACGACGAAGGGCGCGATGTCGGTGATGGTGATGGCCTGTCCGCGATAGGTGATGGTGATCTGCAAGGGTCTACTTCCTTTCGGTGAAGCGAAGGTTGGCGTCATGGGCGTCTAGCCACCGGGCAGCCTCGCCGCGGCGGACGAGCGTCGGCACGGGCAGGTCGAGCGCCGCAGCGGTGGTGCGCGCGAGGTGACCCTGGCGGGCATTGGCGAGCCGGTTTGGCCAGGGGTGGTCGGGATGGCCGGCCTGCCAGGTGGCGAAGCGCGAGCAGTCATCGCGATAGGCGGCGACCGCGCGAAGGTGGCGGGCGTGCGCACCGCGCGCGCGTAAGTCGACGCGGTGGCGCGCGACCAGCGTCGCCAGCATTGTCCCGGCCGCCGGAAAAATGTCGCTATCCGTTATTGCGGCGCCGAGCGCCGCCAAGTCGGATAGCGGCAATGCCCAGATGCCGTCCCAAGCATCACGGTCGGCCGCGTCGAAGCCGAAGGCGACGAACGGCGCGCCCAGGCCGAATTTCGGCGCCGCGCGCCAGCGCAGCGGCAGCTCTGTGCCGGTCAGCAGGCCGTGATCGTGCAGCATCGCTGCGCCGGCTATCTCCAGTGCGGCGCGGTCGCGCGCGATCGCGGCGGGAAAGAGCTGCAGCACGCACTGGTCTTCGCCTGCCTCGGCGAGCCGCTCGCAGAACGTCTGCCACGATTGCGCTAGCAGACCGGCGGCAGTGAGGATGTCCGCACTCCCAAGACCGCAGGCGATGGCGAGCCCCCCAGCGGTCCACCAGTGATGGTGCGGGTGGCAGGCACCACTGGTGTCAGTGGGCGCGTCGAGCAGCGCTGCGATGTGCGCCAGTTCATTGTCGATGGCAGCGAGTGCGGCGTCGATGTCGTCGAGTGAGGGCAGGGACGAGGGCAGATTGGGGGGCATGGGCGACTCCTTGTTGGAGTCGTCATCGCGCTTGAGCATCGGCTGACCCACGCGCGTGAAACCGCTTTTTCTGCGGTGCCCTAGTCACTGCCGGCGTCGCGGATCGCTGCGCGCCCACGCGCCTCGCTCTGGCGATGCTTCGCTGCTGAAGCACGAGTCGGGGCCGGAGCGAGCGTAATCGTCCGTTGCTTCAGACCCCGGGTGAGCAGGCGAGTAACAATTGGGGGTGGGGGCGCAATAAATGAAATCTGCGATTTCGAGCCCGCGGCCTGGCGGCCGCCGGTCTTCCCCACCCCCCTTTGCTCATGTCGAGATGATGGTCGACGGCACCTGGATCGCGGAGGGCGACCGCGTCGTGAAGCGGGCGCTGCGCCAGGATCGCGGCGTCGAGCGCAAGCGCACGCGCGAGGAGAAGCAGAAGAAGGGCACGCGGCTACATGCCGCATGCGAGGATGCGCGCATCGCGCGCCGGCTGGCTAGGGAACTGGCCGAATGGGAGATCCGGCACCGACGCTGGGGGGCCTCGGTCAAAGTGCACGGCGAGCCGAAGAAGCCGGCCGGCGGCTCGAAGAAGCTGGCCAGGCTGGCGTCTCCTAGCCGCCGCAGCGAGCCTGGCTATTTCACCGTGCGCGACAGCCAGGGGCGGATCGGCATCTACATCCGCGGTGATTACGTGCGCGCCGGTGGCAAGGGCGGAAGACCGGGCTGCGCGGCGGACGGGTTCTTCTACACCATCCGCGATGGCGCGGCGCTCACCGATGCCGAGGGCAACGCGCTCATCATCTCGAACCTGGGCAAGGATGCCGCCGGGATCGCCGCCGCCTGGACGGCAGTCGAGGCGGTGGCGCGTGCCACGCGCGCGAACGCCAAGATCCAGTTCCGCTTCGTCCTCGCGCTGGATGACGATGCAAGCGAGGCGGAGATGATCGACGCGGTGCGGCGCTTCGGCGAGAACTTCGAGGCGCTGGGACTTCCCTATAGTGCGACGATCCACAGGCCCGATCCGGGCGGCGACGACCGCAACTGGCATGCGCACTTCCTGACGTCGTACCGCCCGGCCGAGCAGGTCGCGCCGCGCGAATGGCGCTTCGCCGACGACCTCGTCACCGCGCTCGACGGCAAGGAAGGGATGCGCACGCTGCGCCACCTGTGGGCGCATGCGCAGACCGGGGCGGCCCGCCGGGCTGGACGCGATGTCGAATATACCGGCCTGCCGCATGCCGCGCGCGGACTGGACCTGGAAGCGCAGACGCATTTGGGCCCGGCGCTCAGCGACCTGGTTGCACGGGGGCAGCACGTGCCCGCACACGCGCGCAACCAGCAGGTTGCGGCGCGCAACGCCGAGCGTCTGCGGCGGCGCGACCTCGAGCAGCAGCGCGCCGCGCTGCTCAAGGTTCGTGAAGCGGTGATGGAGCAGCGGGCGACGAGGTCGGCTCGCGAGGCGGCGGCGGGTACCACGGCGGTCCCTGACCCCGTGGCTGCCGCTATGCCGCGAACACCGGCATCGCCCGTGGGTGTCGTTGAACCATTCAACGTGCGTCCCACGGTCCGTGAGCGGGTGTCGCTTTCGGCTTTGCCGCCGCGACCGCGGATGACCCGATTCGGTGCGCTCGAAGTGCGGTCGGTACCTGCGCCTGCGCCGATGACGCCGAGGCGACCCGCGATGGTCACGACGCTGCCCGCGACACCGCTGCCGGCAGCGCGAACCGGCGCAACGACGACGCCCCCCGTCATCGTGTCTCCGACGGCTCCCCAACAGGCCGCCATGCTCCGGCGTCTTGATGTGCCGCCCACGGCCGTGCGGGCCAGTGCGGTGATCCACCCGACCGCTTCATTTCCCTTCGCGATCGCGCGCAATGCGGCGCTGGTATTCGATACCCCCGGTCAGCGCGGGAGACCGTCGCGCGAACCCGCCGACCTGTTCAATATGCCATATATCGCGGCGGTGCCGCGCGCGGCCGCGTCGATCCGGAGATTGCCCGCGCCTGCCAGTGACGAACCGATCCCGGCATGGTGGGAGCGGGTCGAGCATTATCTGGCGTGGCTGGCCTGGCGCGAGCGCGAGGACGACCGTGCCCGTACACGGCTCGGGGGCTATGCGGTCCTGCCGCCGGCCTATCGCGCCGCGGTCGAGGCGGTCGAGCGTAATCCGCATCTCATCGTCGAGGAGCAGACACGCCCGACGGTGCGCGCCGGCGTACCGTGCGACCTCGCCACGCAGATCGAGGCGGTCGCTGGCGATCCGCACTGGCGCGAGTTCCTGCGCCGCGTGCGCAGCGTCGCGCTCGAGCGCGAGGAGCGTGCCACGAGACCGATTCCGGCCGGGCTCGCTGATGCCTCTGCCGCATCATCACCCGATGCGCGCGCAATGTCACCGCTCCGCGATCTGCGCGGACCGGAACGGCCGCGTTCCAGAGGATTGCGTCCACGTCGCTTGTGAACGGAGCGCCGGAAAGCACCCAGAGGAAAGGAAAAGAAGCATGACCTGTACGGATCTTGCTGCCCGGGACGTTGGCCGAGCCACCGCGCCAGCGATGAAAAGCAGGAGCGGCGGGGGGGCAGGAGCCCCGCGCCGCAAAAAAGGTGAGGGAAGAAGAAGCGAGCAGAAGGTCGGAAGGGAAAAACAGAAGCTCTCCTCCGCCGGCTGCTCCGGCTCGAGTGCCTCGGCACCGGGCCGCTCGCCTCACCCGCCTCGCGGGCGCTTCCCCTTGCCGGCACGCCGCCATCCCGCTCATGCGACGACATGAGCGGGTAGAAACGTGTGTCCGGCCCATTCCGGACTGACATCATGCATCATTACACGCTGACCGCGCTCGCCATCGCCACCGTCGATCCCATCCATCTCCTCGGTGAGGGGGTAGACGAGCACGCTGTCGGCCTCGCGCTCTTCACCTGCGACGTCACCAATGGTCGTGTCGACTTCGCGCTGCGCTGCTCGGTGCTCGATCACGGCGACCACCCCGGCGAACTCGGCACCTGGCTTGATCGCCATCTTCCGCCCACCGGCGTGGTTGCAGGCTATGCGCTCGACGAGCGCATCCTGCCCGCGCTCGCGCGGTTGCCCGCTGTCGCCGGGTCGCCTGTGCTGGCGACGCTGGCGGGCACCCAGTTGCGCATCGTCATCAACCTGCGCGGGGTCGATGACGCTGGCGAGATGGTGTCGCTGGTCGATGCCTGTGCCGCGATCGGTGCGCCGGCCTCGTGCCGCAATGCCCACGACTGCTTCATCGACTGGGCGTGGTCGCGGGTCTCGCCGGTCCTGCACGCGCTCCAGACCGATGTTATCGCCACGATGAAGCTCACGCTCCGCCAGATTGCCGCGCGGACCGCGCTCGGCCACGAAGTCGAGGCACGGCTGCGTCCCGCACTCGAGCTGTGGCTTGCCGCCAGCGACCTGCCAGCCGCGCAGATCCATCGTTCCTGCGCCGCCTGAGGCGCGCGCCTTCCTCATCACCAACAACCGACGCCGATCCCGGCGCCCTCATGCCCAAGGAACCAACTCCCATGTTCACTGACCTTCTGCGCCTCGAGGCGCAGGGCTTCTCGCGTGCGTCCACCGCCATCGCACTGCGCTCGGTTGCCACCTGTCCGAACCTCTTCTTTCGCCCTCTGTCGCGGCCGATGATCGGGGTGGCGCTGCTCAGCGTCGTGCCCGAGGCGGGCGGCGGCTTCCACTTCCACGCGCAGGCGACCGCATTGCGGGAAGGCGCGCTGCCGGCGACGCTCGCCGACTGGATCGAGCCGCGACTGCCCGCCACCGGCCCGCTCGTCAGCTGGGAAACCGACGATACCCTCGTCACTAAGCTGCGCGGGATCGTCGATACGGATCGGCATCCGCGACTCGCCGCGCTCGTCGCCGATCCCGGCGAGCGGCTGCGTGTTCTCCCGCACGCGGTGATGGGGCGGCACCGTCGGGGCACTGCGCCCGGCGTGCCGTGCTTCTGCCGCTGCGCCGCCGAGTGCAGGCCGGAGCTGCCCGCGTGCTTCCTGCCCGACCCCGCCCAGACCGAATGCGAACTCGTGGACGAGGCGGAGACCGCCTGGGCGATGTGGGCCGACCTCCACGCCGCCTTCGACGACCATGCGCATCCCGCACGCATCGCGCTGCGCGGGCTCGCCGAGCGCCGCCGCGCGCGCGGTGACACGCCGCTCCGCTGACCTCTCCGCCAAAGGACATCGACCATGAACGCCATGACCAACCTTCCCCTGCACGACCGCCGGCCCGTTAGCATCCGCCCGATCTCGGCACGTGGCCTGATCGCCATGTCCGGCGACCGGCGCGCCACCCACGCTGGTGCGTATGCGAATTATCTCTACATCACCCGGCAGCGCGGCCATGATGCGCGTGGCTTCCTCGATTATCGCCACCGCGACGATCTCACCGCGTGGGGGCTGGAACTGTCGGCGAACCATCCATGCTGGGCCGAGGAGCCCGGACGCATCTGGCGCGAGATCGACGCCGCGTGCGAAGACGGCGCAGTGGACGCGGTGCGGGCTTGGCACATCGTCCTGACCCTACCGGACGACCTGCCAGAACCGGAGTGGGTGCCGCTGGTGCGTGGCTTCGTGCGCGAGACGCTGGTACGGCGTGGGCCGGCCGTCGCGTGGGCAATTCATGCGCAGCGTGGCGTCGCGGGCGGCTGGATGATCCGCCCGCACGCGCACCTCTTGATGACGACGCGCGGGTGGAAGCACAATGCGAGATTTGGGCAGAATATTTCGGCCTGGCGTGGCGCAGCGGTGAGGAGCGCGATCCACGCCGACTGGATCGCGCTGCTGCCGCCGGTGATGCGGCAAGCGGCAACAACGCCTTACCGCTACGGCGGCTACACGCCGGCGCATCCGGACTGTTCGAAAATCGCCCACCACTTCGCCGGTGCGCGATCGGAAGTTTCCTCGTGAGTTAATCGCGGCGGCCGCGTCGTGTTCGGTCGTCGCGTCAATAGATGCTTATCCAGATTTCGAAAGATCTATGAAGTGCAGGCGAGGGCAGAAGGGAAAAACAGGATTTCTGTTCGCGCCTGCGATCCTGCACATAACGGAGCACGCAAATGGAAGCCAAAGAGAGCCTGCAGCGTCGGTACCTCCAGACGCTGGGCGCAATGATGGACGAAGACGCATCGGAACGGCGCTGGATGCCCATGGTGTCGATCGGTACTGCCAGCGCGACCTTCGTCGATGCCGCCTACCACGCGGCCGGTGGCGTCGATCGCGACGTCGTCATCCTGGAACTGTTCGCCGATGACCGGCGGATCGTCCAGCATCGTATCCAGGCGGCCTATACCGTCGGCAAAGCGCGGCGGCGGGTTCGTGACTGCATGCTGTGGGTGCCTGACGCTGCAGCACGCGCGGTCATCATCCCGCGTGCCGGACCGGGCCGCTTCAGGATCACGGTCGACGCTGACGGCAGGCTACGGCGTGATGTTGGCTTGCCCGCGGCGGATATCACCTTTGGTGCTGCACTGGCGGCAAAGCGCCTGCGCGACATCGCACGTACCACCGTGCCAGATGAGATCATGCCTGTTCTGGGGGTACAGGGGTGGTGAGGAAAGTACTGGAGAAAACCAGGCTTACCTCACCATTGCCTAGCACCCGCCAGGGACCGTAGGGCTATTGCCGGGCAGGCGGCACGATGTTTTCACGCTTACCAACGTGCGCGCCGTAACAAGTCAAAATGGCTGCATGTCCCCGCAACCACCGTTACCGACATTCGAGGCAAGGTCGAATGTCGGCTTCGATCAAGTTTTCTTCTCGAAACGCCCGTGAGCGCCGCTCCGGGCGTTTCGTCGTTTTCAGCCTGCTGTCGCGCCTCGACCCAGGCCAGGATCGCGCCGAACTCACCGTGGAGCGTCGCGTTCATTTCGCCGCGTCGCTTCCCGGGAAGCAGGCTTACACGCGCAATCAGGCTGCGCAACGCGTCGGGGGGCGAGGCGGGGAGGCCGGTGGCGATCAAGCCGATGCAAACGAGCGTGATCGCGACGATCGTCCAGAACGCCGCCTGCCATCCCGCCGCCTCGGCGATCAGCGTCAGCGTCGGTACGCCCGCCACCGGCGAGAGCATCAGCCCCGCCAGCACTTAGGATGACGCCCGGACGCGCCGATCAGGGGCGACCAGTTCGGCGCAGATCGTCAGGGCAACGCCGAGATAGCCGGCGCTGGCCACCCCCTGGATGATCCGGCCGAGGGGCATCGCCGTATAGCCCTGTGCGGTCGCCGCTATCAGGCTGCCGCCGAGGAACAGGGCCGGCAGCCATGCCAGCCCGCGCTTGTGCGGAACCTTGCGGTGGCGCAGCAGCGCGGTGACCAACGGTCCGCCAACCGCCATGCCGACCGCTAGAGCGAGATCAGAAAACCGATCGCTCCGATCGAAACCCGGAATGCCCGCGCCAGCGTCGGCAGCATTCCAGCAACCATGAATTCCGAACTGGTCATCGCGAAGGTCGTTATCGCCAGCACCATACAGCGGGTGGGATCGTGCGTAGTCCGGTCGGGTGGGTGGCGGTACTATCGACGTCGGACAAGCTTGTGGTCATCGCCTGCGTTTCGGACCCACCGAGTTCGGCATGATTTCCCGGGGCGATCGGCACATCCTGGCTGCCCGATTTCGGCGCGATATAGCTCATCGGCGACGCCGCGCTATACCGGCCAGCGGTGAAATCCACACTCGATCGCCAGTGGTGGTCGATTGCGCAGCGCGACGCTTTCGATGAGCCGCACCGGCACTTGCTACGATAGTGTCGCGATCAAGGGTTTCTTCCGTCGCCTGAAGGTCGAACTCGTCCATCAGTGTCTATGGCGAACCGGGGGAAGATCAATCCGGGTCCATTCTATGTACCGACCCCGATACGCCGCCGCAAGCGGCAGCGAGTTCCCGCCGCAGGGCTTGCGATATGCTCAACGCCGGGCGAGCAGCAGGCCCAGGATCATTGCGCCTAGGAACGGGAGCAGTCGCCATGGCGCGAACGCCAGATCGACGAGCGCCGGACCGGGACAGATGCCGGCAAGGCCCCAGCCGATGCCGAAGATCGCCGCCCCCCCGATCAGTCGGAAATCCATCCGCGTGGCCGGTGCGCTTGCCGCGATGCCATGGCGACGTCCCGCCAGCGCGAACAGGGGCGCGGCGGTCGATACCGCCGCGGCCATCACGAAGGCGAGCCCGGGATCCCAGGCACCCGCCACATCGAGAAAGCCCAGAACACGCGCCGGGTCAGCCATGCCCGACAAAGCGAGGCCCAAGCCGAAAAGCAGTCCGAAGAGCGCCGCCGGCAACAATTTCATCGCATACCGCCATGCCGGATCAGCCAGACCGTCAGCGCGGCGGTCGCCATGAAGACCGGCACCGCCACCAGCGAGCGCGGCGACATCCGTGCCAGACCGCAGATGCCGTGGCCGCTGGTGCAGCCGTTCGCAAGGCCCGCGCCCGCCCCGACCAGCAGGCCGGCGAGCAACGCCCTGGATAGCGACAGCGCAGCGAATGACGCGCTCGCCGCATCGGGGGCGTACCAGGCCAGCATCTCGCCTGCCGCGACCAGCCCGGCGACGAACGCCAGCCGCCAGCCCCGCCCGGGTCCGACGAGCGCGTGTCGGGCGATGCCGCTGATCCCGGCGATCTCACCTGACGCCAGCATGAAGCCGCCCGCGGCAAGGCCGATCAACACGCCACCCGCGATGGGATACAGAAGCGAATAAAACATTGGCGTGCGATGCTCAGAACCGCTTGCCGAAGGACAGGCCCAGCGACGTTTCGGCAAGATCGATATCCGCCTCGCCACCGCCGAACGGGATCGGGATCGACCCGCTGCCCGCGACCCGGTTGCGCGGCGCGCGCATGACATAGCCGGTGACCTCGACTCCCGATCGCGACGTCCAGGTCGCACCAGCCGTGTAATGCGACTGCACGACCCCGGGCGCGAGGATGTTCAGCAAGGTCTGGGACGCCGGCACCGGATTGCCGGAGCGCCCATAGCCCGCCCGCACCGTCCAGTGCGAATCAATCGTATAGCCGATCCCCGCCTTGTAGACGGTGATGTCGCGCCAGCCGAACCCCGGACCATCGTCGCTGCTGAACGGATTGCCCGCAAACAGCCGCGACAGCGGGTTGCCGACCGCGGCGACGCCGGCATAATCGATCCGCTTCACGTCGCCCGACAACGTCAGCGCCCGGATGGGCCGTATCGACAGCCCGGCGCCGTAAGAAGCCGGAACGTCGAAGCGGCCATGCCCGGGAAACAGGCCGGCATAATCGTCGAAGCGGCGCGAGCGCAGCTTCGACTGGTAGAAGGCGCCGAGCGTGACCCGGCTGCCAAAATGCCCCAGCCAGCCCAACCGGACTCCGGTCGCCACCGCCCAATTGGCGCCCTTGTCGGTAAACCGTGCAGGATCGAGCGACTGTGCGGCAAACGGCTGCAACCCCGTCGCGCTGAAGATCTGCACCCCCAGCAGCGGCGACACCCCGATGCTCTGGCCGGGCAGTGCTTTCACCGCGAGCGTCGGCGCGACCAGCATCTGTTTCAGATCGACCCCCGCTGCCCCCTTCGCGCCGAAGCTGGCGAAGGGATTGCGCGCATAGGTCGTGTTCATGCCGCCGCCGCCATACAGAGCAATACCGATGGCGACCTTTTCCGACAGCTGACGGACATAGCCGACCTCGGGCAGCACGAACGGATTGGCACCGTTCCCGCTAAAATTTCCGTCCGCCCCCGCGCCGTTGCCGCGGATCGTCGCACCACGATCGGGAATGAACAGCTCGATCCCGCCATCCAGGCGATCACCCAGCTCGGTCGCAGCGGCAGGATTGGCGGCGATCGACAGTGCGTCTTGCGGCAGTGCGATCGCGACGCCCGCTTCGCCCTTTGCCTTGGTGCCTACGCCGCTCAGGAAGTAACCGTCGGTCGCCTGCGCCGCCCCGCCGTGGCCCAGCACGCCAAGCGCAATAGCGAACTTCGCGGCTATCGTACCGCCGCGCCTCGAAAACCTGGACATCACGATCGCCGTCATCCCTGTCGTCGTATACCTTATATGAATATGACAGGAACGCGCTGCGCTACACGCCAGCTTAATTTGCCGCGACCAAACGCAAACTTGTCGCGATCAGCCGGGCACCCCGGCATCGGCGCGGCGTACGGGTGCGACGCGTTCCGGCAGGACACGGCCGTTCGGGATCGCCGCACCGCCCCGTTCGCGCTCCGCCAGCGCCTGATGGATCACGCTGCCCGGCGCCACATCCTCGGTCAGCCAGACATTGCCACCGATCACCGACCCCGCGCCGATCGTTACCCGCCCAAGGATCGTCGCGCCGGCATAGATGATGACATCGTCACCGATCAGCGGATGGCGCGCGATCCCCTTGCTCAGCGCCCCATTTTCATCGCGCGGGAAGCTGCGCGCGCCCAGCGTGACCGCCTGATAGATGCGCACGCCCCGGCCGATCACCGCGGTTTCGCCGATGACCACGCCGGTGCCGTGATCGATGAAGAAGCGGTCGCCGATCGTCGCGCCCGGATGGATATCGATCGCCGTGTCGGAATGCGCGATGTCCGCGATGATCCGCGCGATCAGCGGCGCGCCGCCACGATGCAGTTCGTGCGCCAGCCGGTAGTAGATTGTCGCCGTCATACCGGGGTAACAGAGCAGGATCTCGTCAACGCTGCGCGCCGCCGGATCGCCGGCAAACGCCGCCTCGACATCGCTGTCGAGCAGCCGCCTGATCGCCGGCAGCCGTCGGGCAAAGCGGCCGACGATCGCACGCGCCGGCGCCGTGTCGTCCGCATCCGGCCCGGCCTCGTAGATCCACTCGCGACGAACCTGCGTGGTCAGGCGGCCCAGCGCGCGCTCCAGCATATCGTGGACATAGCCGTCTTCGTCGCGCGCGCCGTCGTCGTCCTGTCCCAGCCGCGACGGGAACAGTGCCGCCGACAGGTCGTCGACGATCGCCCGCACCGCCCGGCGCGACGGAAAGCCCGATTGCGGGTCACGCCGGTGGCGCGCGCGCCATTCTTCGCGGGCATCGCGCAATTCCCGTCCGATCGCATCGATCGACCAGGCCGCGCCGGGGCTTTGATCATCCGGGCCGGCGCGCAACATCCCGCTCATCGTCCGCAACGACCGGCGCGCTCGCGTTGCGCTCTTCTTATGGCGGACTGGCGCCCGCGCGGCGAACGGCCAGCGCGGGCGTCCATGACGTGCGACCGCGCCGCACCGATCGCGGCGTTCACCGCGTCAAAGCGCCTTGAGCACGCGAACGAGCGCATCGACATCCTCGATCGTGTTGTAGACGCCGAACGAGGGGCGCACCGTCGCCTCCACGCCCATCCGCCGCAGGATCGGCTGCGCGCAATGATGCCCGGCGCGCACGGCGATTCCCTCCCGGCTCAGGGCGCGGCCGACATGGGGAACGTCATGCCCGTCGACCACGAACGAGATCACGCCGGCACGTTGGGCTGGCTCGCCGATGATCCTCACGCCCGGCTGGGCGCGCAACTGATGCTCGGCATAAGCGATCAACATATGCTCATGCGCGCAGATCGCCTCGCGGCCGAGTGCGAGGACATAGTCGAGCGCCGTGGCCAGGCCGGCCGCGTCGGCGATGTTGCCGGTCCCCGCCTCGAACCGCATCGGCGCGCCATGGTAGCGGATATGTTCGAAGGTGACGTCCTCGATCATATTGCCGCCGCCCTGCCACGGCGGCATCGCATCCAGCAGTTCCTTGCGCCCGTACAGCGCACCGATGCCGGTCGGACCATAGATTTTATGCCCCGAGAGTGCCAGAAAGTCGGGGTTCAGCGCCTTCACGTCGACCGGCATGTGCGAGACGCTCTGCGCGCCGTCCAGCAGCACCAGCGCACCGGCGGCATGGGCCAATTCAGTCATAATCTTCGCCGGCGTCACCGTACCCAGCGCATTCGACACCTGGGTGAAGGCGACGAGCTTGACGTCGCCGTCGAGCAGGCGGGCATAATCCTCGACGATGATGTCGCCGCGGTCGTCGACCGGCGCGACGCGGATCGAAAAGCCCAGTTCCTCTGCCAATCGCACCCAGGGGACGATATTGGCATGGTGTTCCAGTCGCGACAGGATGATCGCGTCCCCACGGCGCAGGTTCTGGCGACCCCAGGTCTGCGCGACGAGGTTGATCGCCTCGGTGGTGCCGCGCGTGAAGACGATCGTGTCGGGCGACGGCGCGCCCAGGAACCGGGCTACGGTGGCGCGGGCATCTTCATAGGCGTCGGTCGCCCGGGCCGCCAGTTCGTGCGCCGCACGATGGATGTTCGAATTCTCGTGCGCGTAGAACCAGGCGATCCGGTCGATGACCGCCTTCGGCTTCTGGGTGGTGGCGCCATTGTCGAGCCAGACGAGCGGCTTGCCGCCGACCCGTTCGCGAAGGATGGGAAAGTCTTCGCGAATGCGCTTTGCGTCGTAGAAGCCCCCCGCCGGTGCGGCGTCCGGGTTGGACGCTGCGGCCGGCAGCGGTTCGAATGCCGGCTGCGCGACCGGTGCGGGCGCCGCCGAGTCCGCGCGGAGGAAATAGAATTCGTCGCCGCCCTGGATCGTCGCCGCGGAATATCCGTGGCCGCCCGTCAGCGACGGATTCGCAGCCAAGGCAAGCGGCACGTCCGCCGGATCCAGCCCGCCCGCCACGCCATGCTGATCGGCGAACGACAGGCTGCCATAATCCGGTGCTCCGACGCGGCCGAACCCGCCCAGCGCAGGCGGAGTAGACAGGAGCGGCGCGTCCATGGTCGGCGCGCGCGCATAGGTCGGCAATGCCTGATCCAGGTCACGAACGTCCGCGCCGCCGAGCGCGGCGGGCGGAACGGCGACGGGTTGCGGCCCGACGCCGTCGGTAGCGGCGTCGGGCCACCCTGCGCCACCGGGCGCGCCGACCGCCGCAGTCTGCCCGGGCAGCGCGGAGAACAGCGCGCTGGCGATCCGGGCGAGCAGCCGCTCGTCCTCGCCAGCCGAAGGCACGGACACCGACGCGTCGGGCCGATCAGTTGTACTGATATTCATGGTAAAGTCCCACATCCACGTCGTCCAGCACGGCGACCGCGTCGTCGGTGAGGACGGCCAGCGAGCAATAGAGCGAGATCAGGTAGGACGAGATCGCCTTGCTGTTGATCCCCATGAAGCGCACCGAAAGGCCGATGCTTTGTTCGCCGGGCAGGTTCGGCTGATAGAGGCCGATCACGCCCTGCTTGGCCTGGCCGGTGCGGAGCAGCAGGATCTTGGTCTTGCCGCCTTCGATGCGGATCTTGTCCGACGGGACGAGCGGGATACCGCGCCACGTCAGAAACGGCGATCCGAAGATGTTGACCGTGGGCGGCGGCACGCCACGACGGGTGCATTCACGCCCGAAGGCTGCGATGGCAAGCGGATGCGCCAGGAAGAAGGCCGGTTGCTTCCACACGCGCGCCAGTATCTCGTCCAGATCGTCCGGCGTCGGGCGGCCGTTGCGCGTCTTCAGCCGGTTGGCTGAATTGGTGTTGGCGATCAGGCCGTATTCCGGATTGTTAATCAGCTCCGATTCCTGACGTTCCTTGATCGTTTCGATCGTCAGACGCAATTGTTCCGCGGTCTGGTGATAAGGAGCGCTGTAGAGATCAGCGACGCGCGTATGGACCTCGACCACCGAGTTGACCGCACTCAACAGGATCTCGCGCGGATTTTCATCATAATCCACGAACGTCTTGGGCAGTATCCGCTCATCCCGTGCCGAACACTCGACCTCGATCGCGCTTTCTTCCTTAACCTTGTTCAGGCGGAAGATGCCCGCCTCGACCGGCACCCATTCGAGGAAGTGAACCAGCCAGCGTGGGGAGATCGTGGAAAGCTGCGCGGTCGTTTTGGTCGCATTGGCCAATTGCCGCGCCGCCACGTCCCCGAGCGCGGTAGGTAGAGAAACTTCCCCGGCCATCAAAGACTCCATTTTATATATTCTATCATAAACAAGCAGTTACCATATGGGAAACTGACTTGCTTTGATATATTGGCGGATACTTCATGAGTCGAGCATCTGTCAATTGAAGTATGTAAGTGTTCATCGGATTGAGTAGTTTAATTTTTCTCGATGTAATAGTTGCGCAATTACAGAATGTTGCCGGACGGGCAATGTCATCGCTATCCTCGACGGTCCGGCCCGCCATCCGAGCCATGTGACGTGACGGTTACTTTTACACGATAAAGGCGACGGGGGCGCTTTGAAGCGGCGATAGGTGCTTCCTTGGCCAGCACTGCTTTGGCAGAAGGATAGGTTTCGGGATCGCAAGAGCATCCAGCCCATGGCGGCGCGGGCCGACGGCTTGAACTATGGCCGGCTGCACCATTTCATCGGCGCGGCTCTCTGGGATCGTGCGCCGCTGGAGGCGATCTTGTGGCGGCAGGCGGACGCATTGGTCTGTCGGCATCGTTCCGGCGGGCCCTGAGCGCGCGGGGGTTATGCTGGGCGGTCGGCATTCCACGGCATCAGAAGGTCTATCCGGTTGACATGCGATTGATCTTCCCGATGGCGGGGCATGGCAGACCGCGTGTCTGCCATGTGTCCGACGTCACATCCCGGGGACTGTCAGGAATTTTGTGCGGGCGGCCATAGGGTGGAATGGGAAGGACCATCGAAATGGCAATCGACAAGGACGTACTGGACCAGCTTCTGGCTGGTCGTGATCCGCAAGAGTTGTTCGCCAAGGACGGTCTGCTCGACGAGCTGAAGAAGGCGCTGTCGGAGCGGATGCTGTCAGCGGAGCTCGACGATCATCGTAAGCGTCCGGTCTTCTCCGCCTTGCTGACGAGGTGATGCGCAAGCCACAGGTGCGGCACTGTGGCAGACACCGGTGCGGCATCATGGCAACGCGAATTATCGAGATGGATGGGCCTGAGCCGCGACGACGGTTCAGCGACGATGACAAGGCGCGGATCGTGTCGGAGGCGATGATGCCGGGGGCAAGCGTGCTGGACGTGGCGCGGCGACACCGGGTGTGCACGTCGCTGGTGTACCGCTGGCGACGCACGCTGCTGCGCGACGGGGTCGCGAGCGAAGCATTGCCCTTGCCGGGCGCGGCGTTCGTGCCGGTCGAAGTGGCGAACGTACCTATGGCGCCGCAGCCGGAACCGCTCGGACCGGGTGTGGTGGAAGTGGTCGGCCCGGCCGGGCAGCGCATCCACTGGCCCCTCCCATCGACGCGCGGGTGCTGAAGGCCGTGCTGGCCGGTTTTGCTTGATCGGGCCGCCGAGCGGCGTCCGGGTGTATCTGGCGGCCGGGGTCACGGACATGCGCAAGGGGTTCGACGGGCTGGCCGCGCTGGTGCAGTAGCGGCTGCGCCAGGATCCGTTTGGTGGTGCGGTGTACGCCTTCCGGGGCAGGCGCGGTGATCTGGCCAAGCTGCTGTGGTGGGACGGCCAGAGTCTGGTGCTCCATGCCAAGCGCCTGGAGCGGGGCCGGTTCCTCTGGCCGGCGACCGCGGACGGTGTCGCGGTACTGACCCCGGCGCAGTTGTCGATGCTGCTCGAAGGGGTGGACTGGCGGCATCCGATCCGGTCCTCGCAACCGGTACTGGCCTGGTAAAAAGCACGCTTTCCTGCGGCTTTCACGTGTATCGGCACGATTGTTACGGTATAAGTGGGCTTGTCGCCGGGACTGTCAGGAATTTTGTGCGGGAGGCCGGTTATCGTCGTCAGATGACGAAGCGCTCTTCGAAGATCACGGCGAACTGGCTTTTGGCCTCACCCCATTCGCGCGGTGGACGTTTCCATTCATCCGCCGCGTGATGGAGCACGAGATATAACAGTTTCATCGCGGCATCGTCACCGGGGAAATGGCCGCGGGTACGGACGGCACGGCGAACCTTCAAATTCAGGGCCTCGATGGCGTTCGTAGTGTAGATGATCGGCGAACGCCCTCGGGAAATGCGAAGAACGGGATAACCTGGTCCCAGTGCCGCCGCCAGCTCATGGCGATGGCCGGGTGTTTGTGGCCCCAAGGGCCTTCCTCGAACGCCTCCAGCGCCGCCATGCCGGCTTCCGGCGTCTCGGCCCGGTAGACGCCGCGCAGCCCCTGGGCGATGAACTTGTGCTGCTTCCAGGACGCAAAGCTCATGCTGTTGCGGATCAGATGGACGATGCAGGTCTGGACGACGGTTTCGGGGGAGACGGCGTTGATCGCCTCGGAGAACCCCTTCAGGCTGTCCACGACGGCGATCAGGATGTCGGCGACGCCGCGGTTCTTGAGCTCGTTCATGACTCTCAGCCAGAATTTGGCACCCTCGGTCTGTTCGATCCAGATGCCGAGCACCTCTTTCGTGCCGTCTTGTTTCGTGCAGTCTGGCTGAATGCCCAGCGCGATGTACACCGCCTTGTTCCGGACGAACCCTTCGTCCCGGGTCTTCACCCGGATCGCGTCGAAGAACACCAGCGGATAGCAGGTGTCGAGCGGCTGGCCCTGCCATTCGGCAACCGCCTCCAGCACCGCATCAGTAACGCTGGAGATCAGGTCGGGCGAGACATCGATCCCGTACAGTTCCTCAAGATGTCCCCGGATCTCGCGCACCGTCATGCCACGTGCGTACAGCGAGACGGCGTGCCGGGGCATGATCCCCCGGATCATGCCCTGTCCGGCGCGCTGTCGTCGAAGTCGGGGAGACGGCGTTGGTACTTGGCGATGAGCTTGGGGTCGAACGTCCCCGCCCGGTCGCGCGGCACGTCCAGCGTCACCTTCGACGTGCCTGTCAGCATCGTCTTTCTCGACGGTTCGTTGCGCCGGTTGATGCTGCCCGCGGCGCCTTCGTTTTCCAGATGATCGTCGAACTCCGCTGACAGCATCCGCTCCGGCAGCGCCTTCTTCAGCTCGTCGAGCAGACCGTCCTTGGCGAACAACTCCTGCGGATCACGACCAGCCAGAAGCTGGTCCAGTTCGTCCTTGTCGATTGCCACTTCCGGTGACCAAGGCCGTCCGCCTGTTTTCCACCTTCGGTCATTCATTCAGGACCAAGGGAAGGGTGATGCCGGAAATACTCCTTCCTGTCTGCCAGCACAGGCCTGTCCCGAAAACGATCGGGAAACGGGAATCATCCTTTGACGGCGACAGGCTCGATCAGGTCCCAGCGGTGGGCATAGAGGTCTTCGAAGACGGCAACGATGCCATAAGGATCTGGCCGAGGTTCCTCGACGAAGCGGATACCCCGTTGCGTGTAGGCAAGGTGGTCACGGGCAAAATCATCTGTTTCGAGAAATAGGAACACGCGACCACCACTTTGATTGCCGATCACCTTGCACTGCCGGTCACCGACAGCCTGCACCGGTGGCAATGGAGCCGCCGCGGCGTGCGGCGCGACCACGGCCCATCTGAAATGGTGAAACGGGAATAACGAAGATGATGCTGGTCATTGTATGCACGAACCTGAACCGCATCGTTCGTTACTGAAGGCTCGTCCATGTCCCCGCTGTTTACCGGCCTATCGGCCTTTCCGCTCACGCCCGCCAATGCCGATGGCGTCGTCGATACGGACGCGCTGGGGATATTGGTCGATCGTCTCGCGAACGCTGGTGTCGACTCGATCGGCCTGCTCGGCAGCACGGGGAGTTACGCTTATCTCGATCGTACCGAGCGCATCCGTGCGATTGCGGCCGGCATCGAAGCTGCGGGCGGACGTGTGCCTGTCATCGTTGGCGTCGGGGCGCTGCGGACAAGCTGGGCGGTCGAACTGGCCCGCAACGCGGAGCGCGCGGGCGCAAGCGGGCTGCTGCTCGCACCCATGTCCTATTTCCCTTTGAAGCAGGACGAGGCAGCGGCCCACTACCGCGCGGTCGCCGGAGCGACCGCGCTGCCGCTTTGCATCTACAACAATCCCGGCACGACCGGCTTTATCTTCTCCGATGCACTGATTGCCGATCTGGCAGCCGTGGCGGGCATAGCCGCGATCAAGATGCCGCTGCCGGCGGACGCGGACTATGTCGCCGAACTGGCCAGCCTGCGGGCGATGACGCCGGAGACGTTTGCGATCGGCTACAGCGGGGATTGGGGCGCGACCGCGTCGCTACTGGCCGGGGGCGCAGCCTGGTACAGCGTCGTTGCCGGCCTGCTGCCCGAACCGGCCCTCCGTCTGACGCGAGCAGCTCAGGCGGGACGCCGGGACGAAGCCGAAGCAATGGAAGCGGCATTCGCTCCGCTGTGGGCGCTGTTCAAGGCACATGGGAGCCTGCGTCTCATGTACGCGATCGCAGACCGACTCGCGCTGTCCGTCGGTGACCCACCGCTGCCGCTCATGAGGGCACCGGCTCCGGCCGTGGCCGCCGTCCATGCGGCGCTTGATCGCCTCGGCGTCTGAACCCTCGTCGCCGGTGCGGTCGCGCTCACTTCATGGCTGGCGCTGCGGTCCCCGCGTCGAGACCGAAGACGGTTCCCGGCAGTTTCGCGATACAGTCCCCGCTCAGGGGCGCGCCGGGGTCATGAAGGAACGCCAAGGTCATCTGGCCGCCGCACCGGTTGAACATCGCCCCATGCGACTGGCCGGGTATCTGTACGAACCGGGCGTTCGGCATGGTGCGGAGCAGGCGACGCCCCCAGGCGGGAGGGGTGACGGGATCGAACTCTCCGGCGAGAATGAGGACCGGCACGTCGCTTTTCACCGGCTGGTTCGCCTTCGCGTCAGCGGGTGACACGCGCCATGCGGCACACATTTCGGGCGTGGCGGTACGATTATCCACGCCACCCAGGTCCAGCGCCGGGGCCGTTTGCGCGGCCATCCGCAAAGACGTCTCGAACGGCATCTCCTCGCCGCACCAGATCGACAGGCGCAACCCCCAGTTGAAACTCGATGGAGTCTGTCGGGTCAGCGGCAGCAATCCGGCCAGCCGTCCATCTGCCGCCTCGCTGATGATCCGCGGCAAAGTGGGGATGATGGCGGGCTGCTGCAGACCCGCGCCGACGGCTTCGACGATATCGCGACCACGCAACATACGGTCCGGCGCCGCTACCCCGCTCCGATCGGCGTCGGCAACGAGCGTCGCGAAGCGAGCGTGAAGGTCGGGATATCGGGTGTCGCACGCCGGGTCGTTCGCGCACGCGGCCAGCAAGGCGTCGATCGCCCGTCGCAGCGAAGACGCGGCGGTTTCGTCGTAGTTGACGTCGATCGGCAGGACCGAATCCAGCACGACGCTCCGCAGCCCCTCGGGATGGCGTTGCAGCACCGTCTGCGCGAGGCGCGTGCCGTACGAAAAGCCGATCAAATTCCATTGCCGGATACCCAGCAGCCGGCGGAGAGCATCGAGGTCGTCGGCGGCTTCGGCCGAGGTATAGCCATCGAGGTCGACCCCGGATGCGACCAGTGCCGCCCGACACCGTGCGACCGCCTCGGTCTGCCTGGCAGGATCCGCGTTCTGCGCGCGGAGGACGTTGATATCGGGACACGCCAGCGACGGGCGAGCAAATGCGTTGCCCCGTCCTTCGAGTAGGATCAGGTCGCGTTCCATCAGGAACGGATTGCCTTTGCCCGTCGTGCGCCCGTCGATGCTGCTCAGGCCCGGCCCGCCGGGGAGATAGACGACCGGATCGGCCGCGGGGGTGGCGGCCGTGCTGCGAAAGATCATCACCGGCAGGCTGATCGTGCGACTGCGCGTCTTCCGCCGGTTCTCCGGCACATACAGGACGCCGCATTCAATCCGCTCGCCGGGCATCACCTTCACGGCGCATTCGGCTTTCTCGAAGCGCGGCGCGGGACGCTTGGCACCGGACGCATGTGCCGCCGTCGCGATCATCATGACAGCGACGATGACGGGAAGCTTGGCGAGGTTTGTTTGTGTCATCATCGGTCCTCGATGCCTAAGTTACCACTGTATCATGTCACCAACACACTTTGGCAGGCGTCAGACGCCGCTGCAACCAGTGCGATCAGACCGTGAGACGGGTCTGCCGTCGTGGCGATCCTCGACACGTCGAGCGTGTTGCCATAGTAATACACATATGCGAGGATGACGGCAGGCTTTCTCCTTCGGGGTCATTGCATGAACACGCTGGTCCTGGCGGCTTTACTCCTGTTCGCGACGCCTGCTTGTGCCCAAGTCCCGGGCGAAGGGTTGGCGGCGTTCCTCAAGGCGAAGATGCAAAAGGAGCGCATACCGGCGCTTCAGGTCGCCGTCGTGCAGCATGGGACGATCGTGGCATCGGCAGCCTATGGCATCGCCGATGTGGAGCATGACGTGCCCGCTACCACGTCCAGCATCTTCTCGATCAATTCCTGCACCAAGGCGTTCACGGGCGTCGCGATCATGCAGCTCTCCGAGGCAGGCAAGCTGAGGATCGACGATCCGCTTTCCAAATATCTCGATGACCTGCCGCCGGCGTGGCGGGCGATCACGATCCGGCAAGTCCTTTCGCACGTGTCGGGGCTGCCGAACATCATCGATGACAAGGAACATTTGATCGGCGACGGGACCGGAGCGTCGGCATGGGCGGCGGTGAAGACGCTGCCGCTCGAGTTCAAGGCGGGGGCACGATACAGCTATAACCAGACCGGCTACGTCATGCTGGGCCGGATCATCGACAAGCTGAGTGGCATGCCGTTTGCGGCGTTCATCGCGAAACAGCAGTTCGCGCCTGCCGGGATGGTGCATACCCGGTTCGGCGATTCCTCCGACGTCGTGCCCCAGACGGCGCGAAGCTATTCCTATCTCGCCAACACCGATGGCGTCTGGCGGAAAGGCGACCGGCTATTGGCGACCTACGCGACATTTCCGGGCTATTTCAGGACAGGGGCAGGCATCCTCTCCACGGCCGACGATGTGGCGAAATGGCTGATCGCGCTCCAATCCGGCAAGCTCCTGAAGGACAAGGCCAGCGTCATCGCCTTGTGGACGCCGATCGTGCTGAACGACGGCACTACCGCAGGCACGAACGAACTGCTCAACGGATCGGGGCTGGGCTGGCCGGTGACGATGCGGACGGAGCATCCGGCGGCCGGCCCGATCGGCGGGATGCGATCGGCCTTCTTCGTCTATCCGAAGGATGACCTGTCCGTCGTCGTGCTGACAAACCTTCAGGGCGCCAACCCGGAATATTTCATCGACGAGGTCGCTGGCTATTACATTCCCGGGATGCACGAGGCCGATGGCTTCGGCCTGCCGCCGGCCGTGAAGGCGTTTCGTGCCGAACTGCTTCGCCATGGCTTCCAGCAGGCGCCGCGCATATTGCGTTCGATGCAGGCGAAGCCGAGCGAGGCCGAACTGAACGCCTGGGGCTACAAGCTGCGCGAGCAGGAGCAGCCGGATCAGGCTCTCGCCATCTTCAGGCTGAACGCGGCTAATAACCCCGGAAGCTGGAATGCGCATGACAGCCTGGCGGAAGCGCTGGAGGCGACGGGCGACCGCGCCGGTGCGATCGAGCATTTCAAACGATCGCTGGCCCTCAATCCCGGCAATAGCAATGCGACCGAGCATCTGAAGACGCTGGGAACGCCGCGAACACGGACAAATTAGTTCGGATCAGGACGACGAGCGGCACTGCGGAAGTGGCGCGTTGATACCGCAGATTTCTCAAAAGGACTGGTGATCGAGGGATCGGACGCCGTTCCGCCGGAAGCGAGTTTCGGGAAAGCTGGCGGCAATTGCCGACGCGGATTATCGACTATCGTGCTGTCGCCGTTCCGCTCGCCGTCGGACGAATAAATCGTTGTGGGAGTTGCCGTCGTTGATTGTTCGCCAGGCCACCATTGCCGATCTGGACACACTGGTGCCGTTGTTCGACGCCTACCGCCAATTTTACGAGCAACCGTCCGACCTGATCGGCGCGCGATCGTTCCTGTTCGATCGCTTCGAACATCAGCAGTCCATCATCCTGCTGGCTTGTGAAGGAAGCCGGGCGGTTGGTTTCGTACAGCTATTTCCTTCTTTCTCGTCAGCAAGGCTCGCCCGCACGTTCATCCTCAATGACCTGTTCGTCTCCCCTGACGCGCGCGGTATGGGGGCGGCACGCATATTGCTGGACGGGGCATGTGAATATGGCCGGAACGTTGGCGCAGCGCGGCTTTCGCTCTCTACCGCCGTCACCAACACGATCGCCCAGTCGCTTTATGAAAAGGCCGGGTGGACACGCGACGACAAATTCTACGCTTATGGCATCCCGTTGACCTAACACAGAGACGCTTCCCGATTGGCAACGGGCCGCAAGACGGCCGGGGCATTCCCATTGGGTCAAACTTCGGGAAGGACCCGATTGCGGACGTTTGGATCGCGCTCCCTACTTCTCAAACTCGGACATTCGTTCATTGTGGTCTTGCGCGGCGCTAAGCGCCCAATGCCGTTATTCGGCGCTGACCGCCTGACACTTGAGGTTGGATGCGTCGTGCGATGACGCCAGTGCGATCAGATGGCATGCTCCAGATCACTTGCGTTTGAGACAGCCCTGTGATGCATTGGTCACCAAGCAGAAGGCTAAGTCGTTGTTTTTGCAGGCGGTGGCGGGATCAGGAAAAATCCTCGTCGCGCCCACTATCCCCATCTAGCGTCGATCGCGCGATCGGTGGTTGGGGCCGACATCCGCTCGGAGCGTACGCTGAATTTGGGACCCGAGCCGCCAGCCTTCTTCTGCTGTTCAGGCCGAACCGGGTCGCCGAGCAGGCTCTTCGCTACACCAAGAATGGCCAGTTTCAGCGCTATCGGTCGTTCTTAGCAGCGATGGTGATCGGCAGTCTTATACCACTTCATGTCGGTTCGGACCGGCCTCCGCGGCTCATCGAGTGCTTGAGCAAACTACATGAACGAACGGGCGCAGTTGGGAAGCGCATGCAGCGCGCTGGATGGCGGGAAGTGGGTCTCGTCCGCCTCAAAGCCGCCGAGCGGCTGCCGCCCAATGCCAGTCTCGTGATCCTCGTAAGAGCCGCCCGGAGGCGGCCCTTGGGCAGCAAGCAGGGTCAGGATCGTCGTTCGCCTACATCGATCCGATTGCCATCCGGGTCGGCGAAAACGAAGGCACGTTGTCCGTAAGCCTTGTCGGCAAGACCCTTTATGATCCGCACACCTTCAACCTCACAGATGGCATAGAGCGCCGCCACGTCGCTGACGAACATATGCATGACATTGACGGTTGAGGCTTTGTGGTCTGGCTTTTGGCTCAAATGGATTTCGGCGCGATCCTTTTCCATTACCATGAAGCCAACCGGATCGCCGTTTTCAAACACCTTCCGGAAGCCCAGCACACGCGCATAAAAATCCTGCGCGGCCTGAATGTCGCGGACACAGATGCCAGGCGCAACACGGCCGAAGCTGATCTCGGCCACAGCGGAGTCCGCCATCGTCTCTTCCTTGTCGGGCAGGGGCGGCGGTGCGCGTGCCGGTTATGGAGCGGTGTCCGAGCCGTTTTGCTGCTTTGTCTGCCGGAACATGTCAACAGAGAGGATGGCCGCGCCGCGATGCCACTAGGTCGCACCATTCAACTGCCGAATTTGCATGCCCGAAACCAGGCATTTGCCGACATGAACGAATGGCGGGAGTTGGGAAGGTAAATAACGGTGTGAATAGCCGCATCTGGGTCCGGGTCGACGCCGAGGGTCGGTCGCGCTAGCCTCAGCCTCATGCTCTCAACCGTCTGTCGATCTGCTAACCTTACCCTCAACGATGATGGAGCCCAGCTGTTCGCGCAAGCTCTGGACGAAGCGGCGTGCGATCGCCTCGAGACTGCCTTGGCCGCGCTGCCGACCAGCAGGCCGGGTGTGCGGATAGGGGAGGGGCGGCAACTGCAGCCCTTCCTCAATGACGCCGGACCGGTCGGCGCGATCGCGACGTCGGTGCTCGGGGAACAGGCTCGCCCTGTACGTGCGATCCTGTTCGACAAAACCGCGGAGCGGAACTGGGCGCTCGGCTGGCACCAGGACCGCACGATCGTGGTTGAGAAGCGTATCGACACGGACGGGTACGGGCCGTGGACGGTTAAGTCCGGGCTGATCCAGGTGGAGCCGCCGTTTGAGATCATTGAGCGCATGGTGACGCTGCGCATACACTTGGATGCGGTTGACGAGCGCAACGCCCCCTTACGCATCGTGCCCGGCTCGCACCGGCTGGGCCGCCTGCCCGAAGCCGAGATCGGGCGTGTGGTGACGTCCTTCGGCGAGCGTCTCTGCCTTGCCGAACGGGGTGATGTTTGGCTCTACGCCACATCGATCGTTCACGGCTCGCTTGCAGCCGATCCGCCGCGACGGCGCCGCGTCCTCCAGATCGACTTCTCGGCTGACGCGGCCCCAGGTCCGCTCGCCTGGCGCGGCATGTAGGCGCCAGGGTTGAGGCATCCCCGCACTCGCACGGTGCTGTTCGTGTGCAGCCAGAACAGGCTGCGCAGCCCCACCGCCGAGCAGGTGTTCTCGCGCCGGGAGGACTTGGAGGTGGACTCTGCCGCACTAATCACGACGCCGACAACCCGCTCACGGCCGAGATGGTCGCGTCGGCCGACGTGATCTTCGTCATGGAGAAGGCGCACCGCAGCAAGCTGCAGCGGCGCTTTCGGGCGGCACTGGGGGGCAAGCGCGTGGTCTGTCTTGATATACCTGACGAATACGACTTCATGCAGCCTGAACTCGTCCGGCTATTAAAAACCAAGGTGAGCCGCCACCTGCCTGCGGCGCCAGTGACGCAAAAGCCGAAGGCTTGATCGACCGGTTCGACATGCCGAGCGAGTTCCTGCGTCATTCAGATTAACGAATGGCCGAAATTGGGAAATGAGCCAGGGAGACTGAACGGCCGGAAATGGGTCACCCAGACATATCTGGCTCGTCGTCGAGCCTAGACGTAGCGGCCAGACAAAGTGGCCAAGCGGCGTTGATCACGGTATCTACGGAGTGAATATAGTTGTTAGCTCCCCAGTCCAACGCGATATGGAGAAGACCGCCCTCAATTCCACGCCGTAATAAGGGGTCCCCACGCCAATGGCCGTTCTGATCTGAGGCCAGCGCAGCGAACAGGGGGGACGACAGATCATGCATGGACTGGCGGATCGCATCGTCGATTTCAGGCGACACCCCGACAATCTCGATCAGAAACACCCGCGCGGCCGCCGGATGCGCGCGCAGGGCGGCATAATAGGCGCCTAGCATCCGCCGGACGCGATGCTTGGCAGATTTGCCCGGTTCGTCGGCTTCAACTATTTGGGTGAGGAGCGCCTGGATGACTTCGTTGAAAGCCGCCAGCAGTAGTTCCTCGCCATTCGCAAAGCTTTCGTAGAAATAACGCTCGGTCAGGCCGGCCTCTCGGCAGATCGCCCGGACACCGGTACCGTGGAACCCTTGCGTTCCGTAGAGGCGCACACCTGCCGCGATCAGCATTTCGCGTCGTTCGGCCCGGCGCGCATCAAGCGATCTGCCGGTCCAGCGTTTTACAGTCGTTGTCGTCATGCTCCTTCCATAGTCCAATTGACAATGACAACCAGCATTGTCACTTATATGCCGCGAGGATGAGCGGAGACGGATATGGAGCGACTTGACGTTCTGATCGTAGGGGCGGGACTGTCCGGCATCGACGCCGCTTATTGGATCTCGAAGGGCAAAGCGCATCGTCGCTGGGCGATCTTCGAAGCGCGTGATGCGATCGGCGGCACTTGGGATCTGTTCCGCTACCCCGGCCTGAGATCTGACTCAGACATGGCGACGCTGGGGTTCCCGTTTCGGCCATGGACGGGCGACCGCTCGATCGCTGCCGGCGCCGACATCCGCGACTATATCCGCGACACTGCCGCCGAGTACGGCATAGATCGGGGCATCCGCCTGAAGCATCGCGTTACCGCAGCCGACTGGTCGTCGGCGGACGCTGTATGGACGGTGACGTACGAAGCGGCGGGCGACGTGCGGCAGGTTGCCTGCCGGTTCCTGTTCTTGTGTTCAGGCTATTACGATTATGCCGCCGGACATGCGCCGACGTGGCCGGGTATGGCGACGTTTGCGGGACAGATCGTTCATCCGCAATTCTGGCCCAACGCGCTCACCATCGCAGATCGCCGCATCGTCGTGATCGGATCTGGTGCAACCGCGGTTACGCTGGTGCCGGCGCTTGCAGAAATGGGGGCCGCGCACGTCACCATGGTACAGCGGTCGCCGACATATATCGTCTCGCGCCCGTCGCGAGACATGCATGCGCAAACGATGCGACGTTGGCTGCCCGCACGCGCGGCGGGGGCGGCAATCCGCTGGAAGAATATCCTCTACGGCAGCTTCGTCTACACGATGGCGCGTCGCAAGCCGCATGTGGTGAAGCTGAAGATCGCGCAGCATCAGCGCGCGATGCTGGGTCCCGATTTCGACATAGAGACGCATCTGACACCACGCTACGATCCCTGGGATCAGCGGCTGTGCCTGGTGCCGGATGGGGATCTGTTCAAGGTGCTCCGCAAGGGGCAAGCGTCGATCGTGACCGACGAGGTCGCGGCGTTCGAACCGGGCGGCCTGCGCCTCGCGTCGGGCGGGGTGGTGGAGGCGGACATCGTCGTCACCGCCACCGGCTTGAAGGTGCAGCTCATGGGAGGGGCGCGGATCACGGTCGATGGCGAGGTCGTCGATCCGGGACGTCGGCTGCTCTATAAGGGCGCGATGCTGGACGGAGTGCCGAACCTTGCCTTCGCGATCGGTTATACCAATGCATCATGGACGCTGAAGTGCGACCTGACCTCGCAGTTCGTCCGCCGTTTACTGGACCATATGGCGGCGCGCGGTGCGACGAGCGTGGTACCAGTTGCGCCCGCAGCGCCAACCGACGAGCCGCCGATCCTCGACCTGACTTCCGGTTACGTCCAGCGTGCCGCCGCGCTGCTTCCGCGCCAGGGCGCTCGTGCGCCCTGGCGGGTGCAGCAGAACTACGTGCAAGATCTTTGGGCGCTGCGCACGGGGCAAATGGACGATGGCGTGTTGCGCTTTAGCTATGCGCGAACGACGCCAACGGGGGTGGCGGTATGAGCGCTCGACTGATGCTGGACGGCAAGGTAGCGGTCGTCACCGGTGCGGCAAGCGGGATCGGGCGTGCGATCGCGCGATCAATGGCGGCTCGGGGCTGCGATGTTGCCATCGCAGATATCAATGAGGCCGGCCTTGCCGAAACTGCGGGGCTGATCGGCGATGCCGTTCGCGTGACCTGCCATCGGGTCGACGTGGCAGATCGGAGCGCCGTCGCGCGCTTTCCCGACGAGGTCGCGGCAGCGCATGGCGTGGTCGATGTCGTAATCAATAACGCCGGCGTAGCGTTGGCAGGGACGTTTGCCCAGTTGACCGAGGCGGAGTTCGACTGGCTGCTTGAAATCAATCTTCAGGGTGTGGTGCGGATGACCCGGGCGTTCCTGCCTGTGCTCGAGCGGCGGCCGCAGGCGCAGATCGTCAACCTGTCGAGCCTGTTCGGCCTGATCGCACCCCCGGGTCAAAGCGCCTATGCTGCAGCAAAATTCGCGGTACGCGGATTTTCGGAGGCGCTGCGCCATGAATTGGAGGCGGCGGGGTCGCCGGTCGGGGTGAGCGTCGTTCATCCCGGTGGCGTGCGGACCGGCATCGCGACGAATGCCCGTGCGGCCGCGGCGGTAGATGCGGTCGAGGCCGCCAGGCAACAGGCGCATTTCCAGAAGGTGTTGCGCCTCGATGCAGATCAGGCGGGAGAGATCATCGTGCGCGGTATCGAACGGCGCCAGCCACGTATTCTGGTCGGGCAGGATGCCAAATTGGTCGCCGTGATCGAACGTCCTATGCCGGTGGGCTATTGGCACATCATTGGTCGCCGTCGCGGTTGATCCAGCGTCAGCCCCTTGGCGACGGCAGCAGCTCCTCCAGCGTGCCGTTGGGGGCCGCTCGCTCCAGCAGCGACGCGAGCAAGTCTACCGACTCCTGCATTGCCTGGGGATCATCGATGAACTCGCGCCCCAGTGACATCCCGCGCATCGCCCAGACGACTAGGCGGATCGCCGAATTATCAACGACGGTGGTTCCGAGCCGGTCGCGGAATGCCTTTGCTGCCAGCTCTTCAATCGCGCTTTGCACGGGCTTGATGAGCGTCGCCAAATCGGGGTCGCTGCGCGAGGCGACGAAGATCTCGAGGACCGCCATGCCCGATGGCCGCGACAACACCTCCCAGGAAATGCGCGGCCAATCCGAAACGCGCGATCCGATCTGCCGCTCGCGTTGCAGTTCTCGATAGGCGACCACCTCTGCGTCAAAGACCCAACGCACCACCTCGGCGATGAAAGCGGCGCGGGACGCGAAATGATGGGTTATTGCGCCGCGGCTAATCCCAGCCTCGTCGGCAATGATCGCGTTGCTGGCGCGCGTGTATCCTAGCCGGCTGATCGCGCGCACTGCTGCCTCGAAGAGCGCCGCGCGGGTTTCCGCCGTTCGCTGTTCCTGCGTCCGCCGCTTAGGCCTCGTTTCGCTCATCATCATCGTCTCATTTCATAAAAGCATGAGCCGGTCACGCTGCACGAGACAAGGCCTTACGTATCAGAAGCGCCACTCGAATGCGCCACCGATCCGGCGGAAGGCATTGTCAGGCAAAGTCTGTACATATTGTCCGGCGGAGAAGTTGCCGGGGAAGATGGCAGCGGCGTAGCGCTTGTCGAACAGGTTCCGGACGAACACACTGAAGCGGGCGTGATCGCCGATGTCGGCGATACCGATCGTCCCGTTGACCAGTGAATAGCCCGACTGGATCGTATTGGGATCGTTGACGGCGTAGAAGAAGCGGCTGCGATACCGCCAGTCGGCGGTCACAAAGACCTTCAGGTCGTTTCCGATCGGCTGATCGATGTTGGCGGCGAGGCTTGTTGTCCACTTCGAGGCGCCGACCAGTGGCGTGCCCGCGGCATTGAAACTGGGGCCAGCGAGTGTGCAGCCTTGCGCGGCGGTCTGTCCGGAGAAGCAGGCGACGTTATAATTGCCGTATTGCGCGTCAAGATAGGTGATGCCGCCGTTGAAGCTGATGCCGCGCGCGGGTCGGACGATCGCCTCCGCCTCGACGCCGCGGGTCTTCAGTTCGCTCGCATTGCCGGTGCGGAACGAGCCCAGGCCGCCATTCAGCGTAGGGTCAAAGACTTGCGCTTGAAAATCGCGAAAGTTGTTAATGAAGCCGGCGACGTTGAGGCTCAGCTTGCGGTCGAGCAGGTCGAATTTCCCGCCGATCTCGTAAGCGTCGACCTTTTCCGGGTCGACGTTGAATGCGACCCCTGCCGCAGAGCTGATTGCCGGCCCCTTATAGCCGCGCGTGTAGGTGGCGTAGAGATTGGCCGTTGGCGCTATCGCATATTCGATGCCCGCGCGCCCAGAGAAGCCGTTGGCGTTGCGACCCGCCAAAATGGGCGCGGCGAGGGCGCCGATGCAGCGCCGGCCGCCGCTGAGCAGGAAGGTGACGAGGTTACACACGCCCGGTACCGCGGTGACGGTGGTCGTCGAGTCGATCTCGTCGCGCGTGTAGCGACCGCCGGCAATCAGACGGAGCTGCGAGGTCAGGTTGAAGGTCAGCTGCGCGAAGCCGGCATAGCTTTTAGTCGTGTAGTTGAAGTTCGATTGCCCATTGACCGGCGACAGGCGCACGGGGAAGCTGGCGGGGAAAACGCCGAACGTACCATCCTGCAAAATCTGCGCGTCGATATGCTGGCGGAAGAAATAAAGGCCTGCGGTATAGTCGACGAATCCATGGCCCGCATTGAAGAGGCGGAGCTCCTCCGACAGCTGATAAGACTGCGAATTGGCGATGTTGGTGTCGAAGAAAGGCACCGGCGTCTGATCGACATCGTTGTTCGCACGCGCCTTCAGGTTTCGATAGGCGGTGACCGACGTGATCGCCACTGGACCCGCATCGTAATTGACCGACAGCTGCGCGCCGGAGCTCTTCTCGTCGCGCACGACGTTGGTGCTGCCGATCGCGGTCTTGTTGTTTGTAGGGGAGGCGACGACGCCTAGCGCAGTGTTCTGCGCGAAGACGAAATTGGCAGGCGCCAGCGGGCGGAACGCGGCGGGAATTGGCGTCGGGTCGTTGCCGCCGAATTTGCGGATCGTCGAATAGGCTTCGATCCCGCTGTTGTTCTGGTTGTCGACGATCGCGTAAAGAGTCAGTCGGTCGGTCGGCTTCCACAGCAATTTGCCGGTGCCAAACCAGCGCCGCACTGGGTCGAGCCGGCCAGGGCCGACCAATTGCGTCGAGGGCTTCTGATACTGATATCCGCCGACAACGCGCAACGCCATGGTATCGCCGATCGGCACGTTCACCACTGCCTGTGACTGAACCTGGTCGCGACTGCCGGCCTGCACGCGGCCGCTGCTGCTCCACGTGCCGAGCTCTGGCCGCGCGGTGGTGATCGAAATGAGGCCGGCGGTGGTGTTCTTTCCAAACAGCAGCCCCTGCGGCCCGCGCAGCACCTCGACGCGCTCGACATCCGCCAGCGAATTGAGCGGGACGTAGCGCGGTAGCGTGATGTTGACGTCGTCGACGGCGATACCGACCGCGGACTCGATGCCATAGTCGAAAGAGTTGGTGCCGACGCCGCGGATCGCGAAATTAGGCACGCCAGGGGTGGCGGTGAAGTTGAGGCTAGGGGCGCGCTGCGTGATGTCGGCCAGCTGGTTCGCACCGGTTTCGCGCAGCGATTGGCCGTTGACGACGGTGATTGCGATGGGGACGTCGCGCAGGTTTTCCGTGCGGCGCTGTGCGGTGACGACGATGTCGCCGTCGGCAGAGCTCGCGTCGGCCTGCGGAGTCGTAGCCTGGGCATCGGTCGCCGGAGCGGTCTGTGCCTGCGCACTACCGGCCCATGCCAGCACGCTCGAACCAATCAGCAGTGCCAATCCACGCATCGTCTTTTCCTCACCCAATTCGCGGTCCGTGCCGCTTGACAACAAGCATTGTCTGTCTGAAACATACTGTCAAGCGCGTATGCAAGTTACCGCGCGATCGGGAGTAAGCATGATGACATTTCGGTACACCCGCGCAGTGGCGCTTGCCGTCCTGCTGGGCTCCGCCGGATCGGCAGGCGCGCAAACCGCCCGGTCCCCGCAAACCAGCGAAGCGAACGCCGATCGACGTGCATCCGAAACCGAACGACGCATGCAGCCCGATGAACGGACGGTGCTGACCCGCGGCCTGTGGGCAATCCCGCTGATCCCGAACGTGACGATACCAGCCGAGGCAGTGCTGGGCGCGGGCTATGTCACCGGCATCCCGCGGCTCGACGTGCCGGCACTGGTTGAAACCGATGCGAGCCTGGGCGTGTCGTACATCGCGGGACTGCGCAAGGACGGCGCGACGGCATTGCCGTCGGCGACGGCGATGGGGTCTACGTGGAACCCCGGTCTGATCCGTCGTGGCGGTGCGATGATCGCGGGCGAGGCGCGTGCGAAGGGCTTCAACGTTCTGCTGGGCGGCGGGATTAACCTGATGCGCGATCCGCGCAACGGGCGGACGTTCGAATATTTCGGTGAGGATCCGCTGCATTCCGGCGTGCTGGGCGGCGCAGCGATCGACGGCGTGCAGTCTCAGCACGTCCTTTCCACGGTCAAGCATTTCGCCCTCAACGCGCAGGAGACCGGGCGGCATGCGGTGGACGGCAGGATCGCCGACGATGCCTTTCGCATGAGCGACCTGCTCGCCTTCGAGATCGCGATTGACCAGGGTAAGCCCGGAGCGGTCATGTGCGCCTACAACCGCGTTGAGGGCGCGCCGGCGTGCGGCAGCGACTATCTGCTCAACCGCGTGCTGAAGCGGGATTGGCGCTATCCCGGCTTCGTGATGTCGGACTGGGGCGCCGTCGGCGCCACCGATTTCGCGCTCGCCGGACTCGACCAGCAGTCGGGTGCGCAAATCGACAAGCAGGTGTTCTTCGGCGCGCCGCTGGCGGCCGCCGCGGCGCGCGATCCCGCCTACGCCGGTCGCGTCGCCGACATGAACAGGCGCATCCTGCGCTCGATTTATGCGATCGGCCTGGATGCCAACCCGCCGGTGAAGGCGCCGATCGATTTTGCCGCAAACGCCGCGATCGCCCGTGCGGTCGAGGACGAGGGCATCGTGCTGCTGCGCAACCGGAACGCGCTGTTGCCGCTGTCGAAGGACGTGGGCTCGATCGTGGTGATCGGTGGCTATGCCGATGCGGGCGTTCTGTCAGGCGGCGGATCGACGCAGGTCCAGCCCGTCGGAGGGCCGGCGGTATCATTGCCGATGGGCGGCGAAGGCCCCCTCGCCAAATACAACAACCAGACCTTCCACGGCACCGCGCCGCTCGCAGCGATCCGTGCGCTGGCGCCCAAGGCGAAGGTGACGTTCGTCGATGGGCGTTATCCTGCTGAGGCCGCCGCGGTCGCGCGCCGCGCCGACGTCGCCATCGTCTTCGCAACGCAGTGGATGAGCGAGGGTGCCGACGTGCCCGATCTGTCGCTGCCTGGGGGGCAGGACACGACGATCGCCGTGGTCGCCGCTGCCAATCCCAAGACGATCGTCGTGCTAGAAACCGGCGGCCCGGTGTTGATGCCCTGGCTCGAGCGGACGGGGGCAGTGCTCGAGGCGTGGTATGGCGGCGCGAAGGGCGGCGATGCGATCGCGGCGACGCTGTTCGGCGACGTGAACCCGTCGGGTCGGTTGCCGGTAACGTTCCCGGCCTCGATCGAGCAGCTGCCGCGGCCGGCGCTACCTTATGCGGGGATGATCGACCGCGATTTCGCCGCCGGGTTAGCGGCGGGCAAGAGCTATCCGATCGATTACAACATCGAGGGCGCGGACGTCGGCTATCGCTGGTTCGCACGCAAGGGGGCGGTGCCGCTGTTCCCGTTCGGGTTTGGCCTCGGCTATACGACCTTCGAGCACGGCGCGGTGAAGATCGTCGGTGGTGCGAACCCCCGAGCAACCGCCACGATCCGCAATACGGGGACGCGCGCAGGCAGCGACGTGGCCCAGCTCTACCTCGTTTCCACGCCCGCCGGACGTACGCTGCGCCTCGCCGGGTTTGCCAAGGTGGCTGTCGAGTCAGGCGCGATCGCAACCGCAACCATCCCCATCGAACTGCGCCTGCTCGCCGATAATAAGGGCGGCCGCTGGAGCATGCCCGCGGGAACCTATCGCTTCGCGCTTGGCCGGTCCGCCACAGATCTCGGCCCTGCCGTCACCGTGACCTTTCCAGCGCGTCAGTGGCGCTAACCCTCCTTAGCAAAGGATTATCCGATGTCGCGTCACCGCATCGTCAGCGCTTTGGTCGCGCTCGTTTGTCCGATGTCCGCCTCTGCGCAGGGCATTCCGGTCGCGCCGATGGCGACACCGGCGCAGTCCGGCGCTATTCCGCTCGGCACCGGCGGGGTGCCCGGCATGCCGGCGGAAAGCTGGTTCACGCTCGCCGGCCGTCCGACCGTGCGCAACGTGTCGACCGCGACGCTGCTGCCCGTTCTGCCCGCCAAGGACAAGGCGACGGGCGCCGCGGTCGTTATCGCGCCTGGTGGCGGCTTCGTGATGGAATCGATGGAAGCGGAAGCGATGAAGCCCGCGCGCTGGTTCGCGGATCACGGTATCGCCGCTTTCGTCCTCAAATATCGTCTGGATCCCACGCCCGCGGCGATGGAGGCGTTCAAGCAGGCGGCACTCGCCCGTTTCGCGGCCGCCGCTATGGCGGGCGCGAAAGGGGGGGCGGACATCCCCGCGCCCGCGCCGGCACTCGCCGATGCACAGGCGGCGATGGGACTGGTGCGAACCCGCGCCGCGCAATGGGGCATCGACCCCAAGCGCGTCGCGTATGTTGGCTTTTCGGCGGGAGCGATCATGGGCGTGGATCTGGTAAGGGCCGCTGCCCCCGGGACGGCTCCAGACCTGTTCGCCGCCATCTATCCCTCCATGGCGCCGACCACCGTATCCCCGAACGCACCGCCGCTGTTCGTTGCGGTGGCGAGCGACGACGAGCTTTTCGGCAAGCAGGGCTACGGCCTGCCCGACAGCTGGCGCCGTGCCGGACGCCCGGTCGAGTTGCACGTCTACGAACATGGCGGCCACGGCTTCGGCTTCGACGGCAAGGCCGGCACGACCAGCGTCGGCTGGAACCAGGCGCTGCTCGGCTGGCTCGGCGCGCACGGCTGGCTCACGAAACAATAGGAACGGCCCGGAGAGGCTGGCTGAGAGGATAACTCCCTGACAAGGAGACGGGACAATGCGTTGGTCATTGATAGGTGCGTTGATTGCGGTGGCCATGATCCGGCCGGTCACAGCGGCGACGTACCAGCCGAACGGGCCGATTGAGCGGCGCTACGCCGCGGATGGTCCATGGGCGACGACAACCACCGTGTCGAACAGTGCGTGCGACCGTGAGGGCAACGTCTGCGACATCTGGTATCCATCAACTCTAGGCATCAATCCGTTAAGGCGGATGGCGGACAGGTTCCGCCACCCCGTCATCGTCTTTGCCCATGGGACCGCCGACATCGTGCCCGCTGACAAGAACGGATCGACCTTGGCGCGCTGCCGCAGGTAATGCGGGGTTCGATCTTCTATGTCGGCGGTGATGCGGACGTCATCTCCAGCCTGCCGCTATGAGCCGTGGGAGCCCATTCCGCGTTCCCGGCCCCAGATGACGGCGCCGCTGCGCCGGCTCACCCCCAATTTGGAGTAGATCCTCGCGACGTGGTTGCGCACGGTGTTGCGCGACAGGCTCAGGCGCTCGGCAATGGCGCTATCGTCCAGATCGTCGCAGATCAGGCCGAGCACCTCCCGCTCGCGGGGGCTAAGATCTTCGGCGGGGGATTGCGTCTGTGGGCGGCGGAGGGTGGCGAGCTTGTCGAGGATAGATCGGCTCAACCAGCTCGTATCCTGCATCACCTCGTCGATGGCTCTGGCCAGTTCGAGTTCGTCGCGGCGGCGCTCGGTCACGTCCTGATAGAGCCACAGCACGCAATCCGTGCCATCGACGTTGATGGATTCGCCCGAAACGAGGCAGTCGATCAATTCGCCCGCGCGTGACCGCAGACGCGCTTCGTAGTGCCGCAACGTGCCGTGTTCCGCCACGAGCCGGTCCGCTGCGTGATAGGCGTCGTGCACGTCCCATACGCCCTGGCCATCCGTCGTCGGCGCGATCAGCTCTGCGCTGTCATATCCCGTCAGTGCCCGGAACGCCGCGTTGACGCGGATGATCGACCGGTCGGCGCCTTGCGTGACCGCCATGGCGACGGGGGCCATCTCGAACACGGTCAGAAGATGTCGTTCGCTGGCGGCGAGCGCCTGTTCCGCCTCGCGTCGCGGCTGAAGGTCGGCGAAGGTGAGCAGCAGCGCGTCCTCTTGCGTGACGTCGATCGGTTGGCCGGCGAACAAGACCAGCCGCCGCGATCCGTCCGCCGTGAGCAATTCGGCTTCGGCCTGGGGTACGACCCGTCCCTCCTCGATCAACGCCCTGACCTCTTTTGCGCCCGCGAGGCCGTCGAGAAGCTCCAGGCCGAACAGCGCCTTGCCCCTAAGGTCGTCATCCCTGAACCCTGTCAGCGACTGGAATCCCTGATTGGCCCGCATCACGCGCAGATCGGACAGGCGCACGACCAGCGCCGGTGCCGGGTTCGCCTGGAACATCGCCTTGAACCGCGCTTCGGCATCGAATCGTGCGGAGACATCGCAGAGAACGAGCGCAAGATAGTCCGGCTCTCCCCCATCCACATCCATCGTGACATCGCGAACCTGATGCACCCAGCGCACCTCGTCTTCGCCGGCCGGCATCACCTCGACGATTTCGTCCGGAAAGCTTTCCCCGGCGAGCAGCCGGAACAGCGGATACTCGCGGCGCTTGAGCCGCCGGCCAGTGCCGGAGCGGAGCGTGAAGCGTTCGGCATAGCCCTCGGCGGTCGCACCCAGATCTTCGAGCTTTTCGATCCCGTGCATGCGCAGTGCCGCGGCGTTGGCACTCAGGATCACGCCGGTGGCATCGAGCAGGATCACGCCGTCCAGCAATTGCGCCATAAGCTGTTTGAGGTGGCGGAACGTCGGCGAGGATGCGGGTGAAGCCATGGTCTTACAAGCGCTCGGGCAGCGTCGACGTTCCCGATCGGCACTAGTCCGATTAGTGCTGGCGCACCAATAGCCCCGGCCTGCGATCTGGTGCCGATCTGAACATCATCGTGCCGTCGCCCGTTGAGCGACCACGAAATCATGATGTGAAGGAACCACCATGGGACTGATTGTACTTCTTATCGTCGGCGGATTGATCGGCTGGGTGGCGAGCATGATCATGCGCACCGACGGCCAGCAGGGGATATTCCTCAACATCGTCGTCGGCATCGTCGGCGCCATGCTCGCGGGCTTCCTGATTACGCCGCTGATCGGCGGCGCACCGATCACCAGCGGCGTGATCAGCATCCAGTCCGTGGTGGTGTCGCTGTTGGGCGCGGTGGTGCTGCTGGCGATCATCAATCTCTTTCGCCGCGGCGCGGTGCGCTGAGCGACAGCCCGGCCGTGCGTCCCGCCCGAAAGGGGCGGGCGACACGGTCGGGCCGACGCCCGTGCGGAACCGTCGATCGGTCCCCCGAACGCGGGCCGGTCGCAGACCCCGCATGAAGACCACAACATCAACCCAGGAGAGTTTATGGTTCGATATCTGGTGGCCGCCTCGGCCGTCGCCCTGTTCGCCAGCGCCGCGCCGGCGCAGACCCAGGCCGGCTCCCATAACCCGGCGGTAAAGAACGGCGCGCCGCATAGCGTCGCAGCGCCTGCCAAGGGCGCCAATTCGTTTACTGAGGATCAGGCGCGCGGTCGCTTTGCGAAAGCGGGCTACAAGCTCGCTTCGAAGCTGACCAAGCAGAATGGCCTTTGGCAGGGTGCGGCGACGAAGGGCGGAAAGCAGCTCACGTTGATGCTGGACTACAAGGGCAACATCACGACGCGCTGACCGAATTGATGAGGAGAGATGTTATGTCACAGACCGTTACGCGCCTGTTTGACCATTATGCGGATGCCACTGCCGCAGTCCGCGATCTGGAGCAACTCGGGATTGCGCACGATGATCTGAGCATCGTTGCCAGCAACGCCGACGGGCATCATGGCGACCATGCCACGCATGATGATGAGGGAGTCAACGATCACGGCGATGTCAGCCGCGGCGCATCGACCGGCGCGATGCTGGGTGGCGCGGGCGGTCTGCTCGCAGGCCTTGGGCTTCTCGCCATCCCGGGGCTCGGGCCGATCGTCGCTGCCGGTTGGCTTGCGGCAACGGCCGCCGGAGCCGGCATCGGCGCGGCGGGTGGCGCGGCGACGGGCACCATCGTCGGCGCGCTCAAGGACGCCGGGCATGACGAGAACGACGCTCACGTCTATGCCGAGGGGGTTCGTCGCGGCGGTTCGCTGGTCAGCGCCAAAGTGCCGGACGCGCTGGTCGGCGAAGCCGAAGCCGTGCTCGACCGGAACGGCTCGGTGACGGCAGCGACTCGCGGCGCCAGCTATCGCGAGAACGGTTGGAACTCGTTCGACCCGGATGCTCCTGCCTATACGCTCGATCAGGTGCGCGAGGAGCGTACCCGCTACGCGCAGCCGGCGCGCTTCTGAATACGGCTGTCGGCTCCCGTCGAAAGGCGGGGGCGGACAGTAACCCGCGAGGCGCTGTGGTCACTCGTCACGATCAGGCGGATCGTACTCGTCAGCGGGCACATCTGACAGCTTGAATGAGATCGCCGTGCCCGGCTGCTCAGCCTGTTCGACCGAGCGCCGTTCACTGTAATTAAGCTGAACCGCGAAGCTTGAGGCGGGAATGCTCTTCAAGTTCGACGACCTCAAAGTCGAAACGCCTCCATCCGTGCCGCTTCGCCGCTTCTTCCAGTAAAGCCTTCTTGCTGGCCGCCTCCTTTGCGGAGGCTGTGTGACCCCAGAACACCTCGGTCCTGCCATTGTGAAGATGCGCGACGATGCGCCAGTAATGGGTGAAAGGCGCAGCCGTGGGGCCGATCGTCTTTACATAGCCGTCGGCCATCGTCGCGGTCAGGTAGCGCTTCTTCCTAGCCATTGCCGCGGGATAGCGCAGTGGCGGCGAATGCGGGAGAGCAGCCCTCGCTTTACCTCTCGTCGGGCCGGCCATTCCCGTTGGGCCCGACTGCGTAGAGAGCGACCGAACGCTCCAGCTCAGCCCCATCAGGTGATGGCCCACCGATCCGTCGACCGCGCGCCACCTCGCCCAGGCGAATTGTAGCATTCGCGGCGCTCGGATCCACGTTTCCGTGGCGCCCGAGTCCGGCGCGCTCACGAGAGGCTTGCAACCCATCGTTGCAGCGCGGGAGTGTCGCGCATGTCGCCGGTGTAACGGTGAACCGGCACCGCAGGGACGTTCGATCCGCGCTTGCGGCCGCGATAGACCTTCATCGGCACGATCGCCTGCGCGAAGCCGCTCGGCAGGGGGACGCGGCGGATGTCCATATAGAGCGAGTCGGCGCCCGTCTCCTGCCCGATCTGCACCGCGCCGAGCGCAGTCCACAGGTCAACCGCGTCGAGGCAGGCGGACGCGCAGCCGAGGTCGGTCAGCACGTACACCCGGCCCTTCGGCGGCAGCACGGGAGCCGTGATATCGGTGGGCGGCGCCGCGGCCTCCTCGTCGGCCTCCCGCCACAGCGTGTCGCCGCGCGCGAGCGCGCTGTTGAGCCCCGCAGAGACACGATCCCCCCAGCGCATCGCCTCGGGCGAAGCGTCCGGCGCCGCTCGCCAGGCGGAGCGATAGCCGTCGATCGTCGCAAGATTGCCTGGCGACACGCGCCAGTCGACCGCCTGGCTATCCGATGGCAGCCTCCGAATCGCAGCGGCGCCCCATAGGATCGTCGCGACCTGTCTCGACCAGTCGGACGAGCCGCCATTGTTGCCGCGCAGGTCGAGCACGATGCGCGGCGCCGCCGCGAGCCCTGCGGCATCGGCCTTCATGCTGGCGATCAGCGGCACCAGAGCTTTGGCATCCTTACCCATAGGGTCGCTGTCAAAACCCGAGAGCGTGTACCAGCGAGTGCCATCGGGCAGCGTCGTCCCGCCGATCTCGGGATGCGCGCGCGGGCTCGCCGCCGCGAAGCGGGTGTCGAACTCGGCGTCGGGCAGGTCGCGCCATTGCAACACGACCTCGCGCGATCTGCCGTCTACCGTGAAGCGGCAGCGTGCGGGGCGACGGACGTACGGGTTGCCCGCGTCGATGAACAGGCGGCCCGCGGTTGAGGCCCGCTGGCTGAAAAGACTCCAGCGGCCGCGGAAATCGCCGACGTTCCGCATGGCGAGGGTCTTTGCGGGGATGCCGTCGCAGCTTACCAGCTCGGCGCCAAGCGGCAGGGCAACGTCGTCGGCGCGGGTGACAACCACCGCCCGCTCGGCACCGTCGAGCGTGGTGAGGAAGCCCGGCCAGCGCAGCGGCAGCGGCACCGGCTGGTTGACATCGAACGCGACATGGCCGTCGTCGAAGCCAGCGACATAAGCGCGCATCGCCCACAGATAGGCAGGATAGTCGCGTGCGTTCGCCGCCCGGCGCAGCGCCAGTGCGAGCCCGGCATCATTGCGCTCGGTGAAACGGGGGTCGAGGCGATTGACCGGGCCCGGATGGTTCGCCGCTATCGCGTCGTGGAACGCGGTCGCATCGGCCCGCAGCGTTGCCGACCAGTCGCGGAGCGGCTCAGCTGCGGCGGCTAGCAACGGAATGGTGAGTGCGATCAAGCTCTTGTGCATGGTCATGTCCTCAGTAGCCCTCCGGCGTCGCGTCGAGCATCGCGGCGGGCGTCGACCCGGCCTTGCTGTTCGAGGCGGTGGCGGGCGGGCCGCTCGACTATGGCTATCTGCACGCCAAGGGCAAGGCGATGCTGGCGAACGACTTCGCGCCGAGCTTCTCGGTCGAGAGAGGCGCCAAGGATGCGCAGCTCGTTAACGATGCGGCGACGGCGGCCGGGGTGCAGGTCGATCTGGCGGCGGCGGGGCTGGAACGCTTTCGCCGGGTGGTCGCGGCCGGGCATGGCGATGCGGATGTCGCCGCTTCGTTCTTGGCGTGACGCGCGTCGAGACGCTCGTCGACAGCCTGCCGGTCGGTCGCCTGAGCAAGCCGAGGGACAACGCACTCTGGAAAAAACGCTGCGCTGATCGATAATCCATAAGGTTAATCGGAAGATCATATCTGCAGCAGGTTCCGCGCGATGCGCCAGACCACGTCCAAATGACCGGGCAACAAGATCACACCCCCGCATGGTCGTTCGGCACGCGGGCGCAAGATGGGCGCGATCGTTTGCCTATAGAACAGGAACGGGACTCCCGTCGGTGTGAAGCCGGCTTGCAGGGTTTATGCGCGTGCCTCTCGGCGACTGCCCTTGCGGCGGGCTTGCCGTCGACTGACGGGATCGCCACGAGGTCCACCAGCAGATGGGCGGCACGGTCCTGCGCTCCGTCCGGCGCAATCTGCGCCGCGACCAGTGATCGCCGCGACGAGGCTCGGGAGGATCATAAGGTCACCCGCGCGCACGTATAAAGGAAGCGGCCGTTGATCCCGATCGGCGACAAGGGGTCGTACGCCAGATTGCCCGCGCCGTTGAAATCGTCGATCGACCGATCGGGATAACGGTCGAGCAGGTTGCTTCCCCCGACGCTCACGGTCATTCCGCGGCGCACGGCCAGCGACAGCTCGGCATCAAGCGACCATGCCGCCCCGAACCGCTGCCGCGGCGTGAAGCCGCCGCCGAAATCGAAGACGTGTTCGACCGATCCATAGCGGACGCCGCGCAGGAGACCGGAGACCGCCCCACGGGCCGCATCCGCCGACAGGATGATCTTGTCGCGCGGTGCGGCGGTCTCCAGCGTATTGGTCTCCTCCAGCCCGATCAGCCCGCCGCCGATGCCGTTGGCGGCGAGTTGCGCCGGCGGCGCCGTGACGCGACGGATCGTGTTCCTGGCATAGCTATAGGCTGCGGCCAGTCCGATCGTGGTGCCGCCGTAGGTGCGGCGATAGTCCGCGACCGCATCGATCCCGCGCGTCTTCAGGTCGACCGCGTTAGTGAAGAAATTGATCGCGTCATAGGTGGCGAGACCGAGCGCGCTGCGCCGCGACGGCGTCACGGCGGACAGATCGAAGCGTTCCGACAGTGTGATGCGATCGTCGATCAGGATTTGGAAGACATCGACCGACAGCCGCAGTCCCGGCACCGGCGTGGTGGTGATCCCGCCCGACAGGTTGACGCTGCGCTCGGGTCGCAGGTCGCGCGCGCCCAGTCCGCGCGCCGCCGGACTGTCGACCGGCAGCGTAGAGACGCGGCGCAGCTGCCCGCCCTCGCCAAAACTGAGCGAGGTGGCAGACGTGCCGAGCTGTGCGAGGCCCGGCGCGCGAAAGCTGTTCGACACCGATCCGCGTACCGCGAGGCCGGGTGCGATCGCCCAGCGCACGGCGGCCTTCCCCGCCACCGCGGTGCCCGCATCCGAATAATGTTCGATCCGTCCCGCCACATCGGCCAGCACGCCCGGCAGCAGGTCGGCAGAGGCTTCGGCATAGCCGGCCACGACGTCGCGCCCCAGCGAGCGGGCATCGTCCGGAGTCAACCCCGGACCGGCCTGGGCCCCCGGCTGCAATCCCAGTGACGCCGGATCCGCGAGCGGTCCGATCGCATAGGAGGCGGCATCCCCGGGGCGGGAGCGCCAGCGCTCATGCCGATATTCCAGGCCCGCCGCCAGCGTGACGGGCGAGGTCAGCCCGAGGTCATAGTCCCGCGACACGTCGAGATTGCCGACGAGCTGATCCGAGCGGGTTCGGGACAGCAGGAAGGCGGTCGGGCTGGCGGCACCGAGCGAATAATTGAGCGAGTCGCGCAGCCGATAGCGGATCCAGTTGCCGCCATAGGTGACGCTGCCATCGACCTTCCACCCGCCAAGTATGCCGCGCACGCCAGCGGTGACCGAAAGGTCGCCGTTGCGGACGAGACTTTGCGGGAGGAACCCGTTGCCCGGCTGGCCGGGCGCGACATAATCGTCGCCCTTGCCGTCGACGATGACCGGCCAGCGGAAGAAATTGGCGCCGGCCGCTTCGCGCAGATGCAGGATGCCGAAGCTGTAGAGCGTCGCGCCGTCGTCGCCCGCGCTTTCGGCATTGAACCACAGATGGCCGCTGTCGACCCGCGGATCGCCGACCTTGAACAGCCGCCGCCCGAGAAATGCGTCGTTGCGCGGATCGGCATAGCTGCCGTTCGATAGATATTGGCCGCCGCGATCATAGCCGGCGCGGTTGGTGCCTTGCTGCCGGCCATAATCGCCGCCAAGGGTAAGAAAGCCGGTCTCGCCGAGCCGCGTGCCGGTCTTCAGGTCGATGACGGCGGTGCGCCCGTCGTGCAGTGTCCGGTCGAGCGCATCGGGCCGGGTGACGTTTCCGCCATATGTGATGCCGGCGGCGGCGCCATGGTCGAGCCGGTCGAGACCGATATCGACGACGCCGGCGATCGCATCCGAGCCATATTGCGCGCCCGCCCCGTCGCGCAGCACGTCGAGCCTCGCGACGCCGCCGACGGGTAGCGTGTTGAAATCCACCGGCGCCGTGCCGCGGCCGATCTTGGCGTCGAGCGCCGTCGTCGCGGTGGGATGATAGCGTTTGCCGTTGACCAGCACGAGGACCTGATCGGGCGAAAGACCACGCAACTGCGCCGCGCGCACGGTGTCGCCGACGCCCGAATTCGACTGGCGCGGGAAGTTGAACGCGGGCAGCAACGTGGCGAGCGATTGGGCGAGCTCGCCGTTCGCGCCCGCCTGACGGATCGCATCGCCGCGGATCACATCGATCGGCACCGGGCTGTCGGTGGTGTTGCGTCCCGCGCCGCGCGTGCCGATGACGGTGATATCCGCCCGGGCAGCCTCGCCGTCGTCATCCGGGTGCGCCTCCTGCGCCCGTACGCTGCCGCCAGCGACCAGCCATATGGCCGCGACCCCGACGAGCAGCCGCTGCCGCATCATCCTCATCATGTCCCCCATCGTCGTCTTGCAATCCGATATTCCATTTGACTGGTCGGAATTGGCAAGGATTGATAACGGACCCGTAACAAAAACTTCCCGGCCCTTCGGCTGGGGCTGAACGGGGACGTACATGACGGAATCCGCGTCTTTCTTGCCGACCGGCGCCGAGCGCGACATGCCGCTGCGCCGGTTGATCGGCCCCTGGCAGGCGTCGTCGGTGGTGATGGGCATGGTCGTCGGCGCCGGTATCTTCCGCTCGGCGTCGTTCGTCGGCAGCGCACTGGGATCCGCGTTCGCCGTCTATGCCGCCTGGACGATCGGCGGCATCGTCGCGCTGATCGGGGCGCTGTGTTACGCCGAATTGAGTTCGGCCTTTCCGCATCCCGGTGGCGATTATCGCTTCCTCAAGGAGGCCTATGGCGACACCATCGCGTTCCTGTTCGCCTGGTCGCGCTTCGCGGTGATCTTCACCGCCTCGGCCGCGATGCTCGCCTTCGTCGGGACCGATTATCTCGGCGAGATGATCCCGATGGACGGCACTGCGCGCGCGATCCTCGCGGGCACCCTCGTCGTCGCGCTCAGCGCGATCAACCTGCGTGGGTTACGGACGAGTGCGCGCAGCGAAGTGGTGTTCGTCCTGCTCGACGTCGTCGCGCTGCTCGCGGTCGGCGGCGCCGCATTGTGGCTGACGTTGCAGGGCGGCGTGGAGCATAATCCGGTTTCCGGCTCGTATCCCACACCCGATTTCGGCGTGGCGATGGTCTATGTCATGCTGGCTTATGGCGGCTTCAACGACGCCGCGACGCTCTCGGCCGAGGTGCGGCGGCCGCGCGACATGACCCGCGCGCTGATCGGTGGGATGAGCGCGGTCACCGCACTCTACCTCGTCGCCAACTGGGCCTATCTGCAGGTCCTGGGCAGCGCCGGTCTCGCGACCAGCGACGCGCCTGCCGCCGCGGTGATGCTCGCCGTATTCGGGCGCACGGGCGAAACGATCATGGTCGCCGCGGTCGGACTGGCGACGATGGCGGTGCTCAACGCGCTGCTCATCGTCGGGGGGCGCACGCTTTATGCCGCGGCCGCCGACACGCCCGGGCTGGAACGGCTCGCCGGCTGGGACCTGTCGCGTGGCGTGCCGCGCGCGGCGATCCTGCTCCAGACCGTCATCACGCTGCTGCTGATCGTGTGGGGTGCCCTGACGCCGACCGGCTTTGCGACGATGGTCGACTATATGTCGCCGGTCTATTGGCTGTTCCTGACGCTCAGCGCGCTCGCCGTGCCGATCCTGCGCCGCAAGCGCCCGGCGGCGGTGCGGCCGTATCGCATGCCGTTCGCGCTATTGTTGTCGGCGATCTTCGCCGGAGTCGCGCTCTACATCCTTCGCGCCAGCGTCGTCCATGTCGGCCCGATCGGCGCGCTGACCAGCTTCGGTACGATCGTCATCGGTCTGGTCGCACGGTGGATCCTGCACCGCTACGCCGCGCGCCGCGACGCTCGCGAGGGCGCCTGCGTCCACTGACGAACGCCACGTGGGGCGCCGGACGGCTCCAGGCGAGCCGCGATCCTGTCGTTCAGCTCTTCGGCAGCCCGGGCGGGTTCGTCTGCGACCGGTCGATCGCTTCCGCTTCGAGGCCCCAGCGTTTGAGCAGGCGCGCGTAGGTGCCGTTGGCGATCTGCGCGTTGAGCGCCGCGGTGATCGGCTCGGTGAGTCCCGATCCCTTGCGCGTGGCCACCGCGACCTGCGCGGCCAGCGGCCAGCCGCCCGAGAAGCTGCCGACCTTGCGCGTCTTGCCGTCGCGCGCCGCCCAGGCGGAGGTCGAGTTCGGGTCGAACGACACGTCGACGCGGCCAGACAGCAACGCCAGCCGCATGATCCCGGTATCGTCATAATATTGCGGTTTCGCAGGCTTCAGCCCGGCGGCGATATTCTGCGCGTTCCAGCGATCGAGGATCTGCGACTGGTTGGTGCTCGCGCCCACCGCGACCGACAGGCCGGCGATGTCCCGCGGCGCGTTGACCGCCTTCACCGGCCCGTCGCTGCGCGTGTAGATGCCGAGCAGGTCGTTGCGATAGGTCGAGAAATCGAACTTGGCCTTGCGCTCCTCGGTCACCGTCACGTTCGACAGCACCGCGTCATATTTGCCCGATTCCAGCCCGAGCGGCCAATCCGCCCAGGCGACCGGGACGACATGCAGTTCCAATCCGAGGCTGTCGGCGATCAGTCGCGCGGTATCGGGCTCGGTGCCGATCACCGTGGTGCCGTCGGCGGCGAAATCGGCGAGCGGCAATTGCCCGACCGTCATCGCGACGGTCAGCGTCCCCGGTTCGGCGAGACGCAGCGGCTTGGGCAGCCGCGCGATCACCGCGTCGACCTTCTTCGCGCGGATCGGTGGTGCGTCCTGCGGCCCTGCCGCATCGGGCGGCGGCTTGCAGCCCGGCGAGACGAGCGTCAGCGCAAGGATCGTGGTGAGGATCAGCCGCATTCAGAGGACCTTGGAGAGGAATTCGGCGGTCCGCGCCTCGCGCGGCCGGGTGAGGATCTGGTCGGGCCGGCCGGTCTCGACGATGCGGCCGGCGTCCATGAACACGATCGTATCGGCGACCTCGCGTGCGAACCCGATCTCGTGCGTGACGATGATCAGCGTCGTGCCCGATCGCGCCAGCTCCTTGATGACGTCGAGCACCTCGCCCACCAGTTCGGGGTCGAGCGCCGAGGTCGGCTCGTCGAACAGCAATACCTTGGGTTTGAGCGCGAGCGCGCGGGCGATCGCGACGCGTTGTTGCTGGCCGCCCGACAGGTGGCGCGGATAGGCGTCCGCCTTGTCCGACAGGCCGACGCGCGCGAGCCATTCGCGCGCCTCCACATCGATCTCGGCCCGCGGGCGGCCGCGCACGCTGACCGGCGCCTCGACCACATTCTCCAACACGGTAAGATGCGGAAACAGGTTGAAGCCCTGGAATACCATGCCGACGTCGACGCGGCGGCGCAGGATTTCGGGCTCCTTGAGCTCGAACAGCAGCTCGCCCTGCTGGCGATAGCCGATCAGCGCGCCGTCGACCGCGATGAACCCTTCGTCGACGCGTTCGAGATGGTTGATCGTGCGCAGCAGCGTCGACTTGCCCGAGCCCGAACGTCCGAGGATGACGGTGACGCTGCCCGAGGGTGCGGTGAACGACACGTCGTCGAGCACGCGCAACGCCCCGAAGCTCTTGGTGACATGCTCGACCACGACCGTACCGCCGCGGACGAACGGGAGCGCGGCGGCCGCCGGCGGCGCCGCGGCGGACGAAGCCGGGGATGCGACGGCGAAGGACACGCGCGCCGCCGTTCCCGCCGCGCCGCGCGCGAAGCGCCGCTCGATCCGTCGCTGCGCCACCGACAGCGCGGTGAGGATGATGAGATACCAGACCGTCGCCACCATCAGCAGCGGCACGACGTCGAGGTTGCGCCGGTAGATGACCTGCACCGTGTAGAACAATTCGGGCAGCGCGAGGATGTAGACGACCGACGTCCCCTTCGCGAGATTGATGATCTCGTTGAACGCGGGCGGCAGGATGCTGCGCATCGCCTGCGGCAGCACGATGCCGAAGATCTGGCGGCGGCGCGGCAGGCCGAGCGCGGCGGCGGCCTCGCGCTGGCCATGGTCGACCGACAGGATGCCGCCGCGGATGATTTCCGACGAAAAGGCCGCCTGGTTGAGCGTCAGCCCGATCACCGCCGCGCTGAACGGGCTGATGAGTGCGGTCGTCGACCAGGATGCGAAGGTGATGCCGGTCAGCGGGATGCCGAGGCCGATCGTCGCGTAGAGATAGCCGAGATTGTTGAGCAACAGCAGCAACACGATCAGCGGGATCGAGCGGAACAGCCAGATATAGCCCCACGCCACGCCGGCGAGCAGCGGCGATCCCGACACGCGCGCCAGTGCCAGCGCGGTGCCGAGCAGCGACCCGAACAGCGTGCCGAGCAATGTCAGCAGCAGCGTCCGCCCCAGCCCGGCGATCACCGGTTCCGACAGAAACCATTGCGCGAACACCGGCCAGCCCCAGCGCGGATTGCCGAAGATCGACGCGGCGATCGACGCGATCAGGATCACCGCGATGACCGTTCCTGCGGTCCGCGCCGGATAGCGCGCCGGGACGATGCGCAGATGGTCGTAGCGGCCGGTCGCGGCATGGTGATCGGACGGCAGCACGGCGGCGGTCATGCGTCGCGCACCGTCTTCGCCAATCCCTTTTCGAAGGGCAGCTTGAACAGCGCCGCGAGATCGGCCTGCGGATCGTAGAGCGGGCTATAGCCGAGCCGGTGGTAGAGCGCCGCCGCCTCGGGCTGGCGGAAGCCGGTGGTGAGGAAGACGCGGGTATAGCCCAGCCGTGTCGCCTCCGCCTCCAGCGCGGCGACGATGCGGATCGCCAGCCCCTGCCGGCGATGGCGGTCGGCGGTCCAGATCCGCTTGAGCTCGGCGGTGAGTGGATCGGCGTGGCGCATGAAGCCGCCCCCCGCGATGGGCTCGCCGTCGCGCAGGAGGAGCAGGAAGGCGCCGTGCGGCGGCTCGAACGCCTCCGCCGGGTAGCGGTGATAGACCTCCTGTTCGGCGGCACCGGCATGATCGGGCAAATCGCCGTAACGACGGTCGTATTCGCCGAGCAAGCCTTCGAGCAGCGGGCGGGCGAGCGGGTCGCGTGGCGACGATGGGACGATCCGGTCCTGTTCAAATCCCGGCGGCGCGGCGGCGGCGCCGGCATGCAACGTGGCAGGGGCGGTGGACATCGGACGATCCTCCGGACTCAGGACAGATAGGTCTCGGCGAGCCGCGCCCAGAAGGCGGCGGCGGGCGCGATGACGGCATCGTTGAAGCGGTAGCGCGGGCTATGCAGCGGCGCGCCGTCGCCGGTGCCGACGAACAGGAAGCTGCCCGGCCGCGCCTGCAGCATGAAGGCGAAATCCTCGCTCGCGGTGCGCGGCGCGAGGTCGGCGATCAGCCCCTCCGCGCCGAACAATCCGGTCGCGACGTCGCGCGCGAAGGCGGTTTCGGCGGGATGGTTGATGACGCTGGGGAAACCGGCGCGCTGCTCGATCTCGGCGGTCGCGCCGAAGCCGGCGAGCACCTGCCGCGCGAGTTCGGGAATGCGCGCCTGCAATGCGTCGCGCACCTCGGGGCGGAAGGTGCGGACGGTCAGCTTGAGATCGACGTGATCGGGGATGACGTTGGCCGCGTCGCCGCCGTGGATCGAGCCGACCGTCACCACGGCGGTGTCGAGCGGCGCGACGTTGCGCGACACGATCGTCTGCAAGGCGGTGATCAGATGCGCGGCGGCGACGACCGGGTCGACCGTCTCGTGCGGTGCGGCGCCATGGCCGCCCTTGCCGACGACGCGGATGCCGATCCAGTCGACCGAGGCCATCGCCGGCCCGTCGACGAAGCCGAGCTTGCCCGCGGGCAGGCCCGGCCAATTGTGCAGGCCATAGACCGCGTCGCAGGGAAACCGCTCGAACAGACCGTCGGCGATCATCCGCTTCGCGCCCTGGCCGATCTCCTCGGCGGGCTGGAAGATCAGGTGCAGCGTACCCGAGAATGTGCCCTGTTCGGCGAGATAGCGCGCCGCGGTCAGCAGGATCGTCGTATGACCGTCATGGCCGCAGGCGTGCATCCGGCCCGGCGCCTCGCTGGCGAACTCGAGCCCGCTCGCCTCCTCGATCGGCAGCGCGTCCATATCCGCGCGGATGCCGAGCGACCGGGTCCCGTCGCCGCGCCTGAGCGTTCCGACCAGCCCGGTGCCGCCGACTCCGGTGGTGACCGCATAGCCCCAGCCGCGCAGCAGGTCGGCGACGCGGCCGCCGGTGCGGTGTTCGTCCCACGCCAGTTCGGGGTGGCGATGGAAGTCGTGTCGCAGCGCGATCGATTCGTCGATGAACGTCTCGATCGCGGCATGGACGGGCGCGACGTTCCGGCGGAGCATTGTATCGGTCATGCGCTGCGCCGCGTATCGGTGGCGTCCGTCGCCGGCGCCGCATGGCGGCTTTCGCGATAGGGCAGGCCGAGATGGTCGCGCAGCGTCGTGCCGTGCAGCACCCGGTCGTAGCGTCCGCGCGCTTCCAGCGCCGGCAGCACATGCGTCACGAAATCGTCGAGCCCTTCGGCGGCGACGGGAAAGCCGAGGATGAAGCCGTCCGCCGCGCCGGTATCGACCCAGCGGATGATCTCGTCGGCGACCTTTTCGCCGCTGCCGAGGAAATGCGGTCGCGGCGTCGCCGAGCGCAGCGCCACCTCGCGCAGCGTGAGGCCGAGCGCGCGCGCCTCCGCCTTGATCCGGTCGGTGGTCGAGCGGAAGCTGTTCGCGCCGATGTCGCCCAGCTCGGGGAAGGGGGCGTCGAGCGGATGGGCGCTGAAATCATGGTGGTCGAAGAACCGGCCGAGATAATCGAGCGCATCCTCGATCGTCAGCAGGTTGCGGATCGTCTCGAATTTCGCCTCCGCCGCCGCATCCGTCGCGCCGGTGACCACGGCGATGCCGGGGAAGATCTTGACGTGATCCGCGGATCGGCCATGCACCACCGCGCTTGCCCGGACCTGCGCGCGGAAGCGCGTCGCCTCGTCGTGCGTCGCCGGACCGGTGAACACCGCATCGGCGAACTTGCCGGCGAGCCCGATCCCCGCCTCGGACGATCCCGCCTGGAAAATGACCGGCTGCCCCTGCGGCGACCGGCCGATGTTGAGCGGCCCCTCGACCGCAAAGAACCGCCCCTTGTGGTCGAGCCGGCGGAAGCGCGCCTTGTCGACATAGGTGTCGCTCGTCCGGTCGCGCGGGAAGGCGTCGTCGTCCCACGAATCCCACAGCCCCTGCGCGACGGTGAGATATTCGTCGGCGATCTCGTAGCGCAGCGCGTGATCGGGATGCGCGCGCCCGTAATTGCGGCCCGACCCCTCGAGCGGCGAGGTGACGACGTTCCAGCCGGCGCGGCCACCGCTGATGAGGTCGAGCGAGGCGAATTGCCGCGCGACGGTGAACGGATCGCTGTACGAGGTCGATACGGTGCCGGCGAGGCCGATCCGGCTGGTCGCGGTTGCCAATGCGGACAGGATGGTCAGCGGCTCGAACCTGTTGAGAAAGTGGGGAATCGACTTTTCGTTGATGTAGAGTCCGTCGGCGACGAAGGCGAAGGCGATGCCGTTCGCCTCGGCCTTCAGCGTCTGCCCGGTGAGGAAGGGCAGGTTGATACTGGCGTCGGCCGGATTGCTCGGGTGCTTCCAGGCATGCATGTGGCCGCCGGGACCGTGCAGCATGAGGCCGAAGGGGATCGAAGACCGGCTGCTCATCGCATTCGCTCCTGGCGTAAAGGGGGTCAGGCCGCGCGCGCTTCGAAGGCGCGGGCGGGGGACAGGGTCAGCGGCGCGAGCCGCTCGATCGAATCGAGCCGCTGGGCGAAGCCGGCGACCGGCGTGTCGATGACGAATTCCTCGACGCCGAACGCGGCGTGCAGCCGGTCGAGCTCGGCGCGGACCTGTGCCGCGGTGCCCGACAGCACGTTCGGCACGATCTCCTCGGTCGTATAATCGGCGACGCCTGCCTGCCGCGCGAATTCGGCGGCGGCATCGAGATTGGGCAGGTTGACCGTCTGCCCATCGGCGAGCCGCACGCGATAGAGGCGCAGCGGGCCGACATGGCGCCGTGCAATCGCTTCGGTCTCGGCCGCGAAGGCGACGAGCGCGAGCAGCGGCGACCGGCCCGTCGCCGCGCGATAGACGGCGAAGGCGCGACCCATCCGTTCGGCATCGCCGTCGAAATGCCCCGCATAGCAGAAGTCCCAGCCGAGCTCGCCGGCGAGCGCCGCGCTCTCGACGCTGGCGCCGAGCAGGATGCGGCTCGCCGGCTCCTCCGGGCGCGGCGCGGCGATCGCGCCGGCATAGGGATGGTCGTCGGGCAGCGCGCCGGTGACGAACGCGTCGAGGTCGCGCAGCTTCGCCGCGAAATCCTGCGCCGCCGCCCCTTGCTGGTTGGCGCGGAGCGCCCGCGTCGCATTGGGGAGGCCGCCCGGCGCCTTGCCGATCCCCAGATCGACCCGTCCCGGCGCGAGCGCGGCGAGCAGATTGAACGTCTCGGCGACCTTATACGGCGGATAATGTTGCAGCATCACGCCGCCCGAGCCGACCCGGATCCGCCGCGTGCGCGCGAGCACGAACGCCGCGAGCGTCTCGGGCGCCGAGCTGCCCAGCGTCGCCATGCCGTGATGTTCGGCGAACCAATAGCGATGATAGCCGAGCTGGTCCGCGCGCACCGCCAGCTTGACGGTCCCGTCGAGCGCATCGGGCGCGGCGACCCCCTCGGGGATCAGGGCCTTGTCGAGGATGCTCAGGCGATAGGCCATGGTGGTCGCATATCCTCCGCATTGTTCGCCGCGACATCGGCCGTATCGTCTGATTTAATACCTACCAATCTCATATGATAACATAGTTCCATCTGGAGCAGTTAAAGCCCAGCTTTGCCGATTCTTCAGGAAAGCTCGATCGCCGGGCCAAGGCATTCCCTCGTCATGACAAATCATCGATACCCTATCGTTCTAATGGGAATTATAGAAATTCTATCAGGCGATCGGCGCGACGCTCCGTAGGATGCGGGGGTCGGAGCGTGGCCGGGACAGGCCCTCCGTCCCGGTTCCGTCAGAATGGCCGGTCGTAGCGAATGGAGGTGCTCGCGTGACGGAGAAGAACGTCCTTCGCTTGCCGAAGGCAAATCTGGTCGGTGCCGCGCCACGCCTTCGCCGCCGGGCACGGTGCGGGATAAGCCTCGTCGCGGCAATGCTCGGGCTAGCTGCGGAGGGCGGAGCGCCGGTTCGCGCCGCCGATGCGGGGGCTACGGTCGACTGGGTCGCGGCGCCGATCGTCGCGGCACGGCCGGGGCGCCGGGTCGTCATCACCGTCCGCGGCACGATCCGCGACGGCTGGCACGTCTATGGGCTGAAGCAGGCGGCCAACGGTCCGACGCCGCTGCGCGTCTCGCTCGACCCGAATGCGGTCGCTCGAGCCGACGGTGCGGCCAGCGGCAGCAGTTCGATCAACGCGTTCGATCCCGCCTTCGGTTTCGTCACGCCGACGCATGCCCATGCCGTCAGCCTGACCGTGCCGGTGCGGCTTCGCGCCGGACTGGCACCGGGACGCCAGCAGGTACCGGTCACCATCCGCTACCAGTCCTGCGACGGCCGTATCTGCCTGCCGCCGCGAACGGTGCATATCGCGGCACCGGTCGAGATCGTCGCCTGAGCGATGGGAGGCGTGGTTCGCTCCCCCCGATCCGGTGCTGAGGCACGACGCGACTCCATGGCCGCGGTCATCGGGCCGCTGTCGCTCGTGGTGGCGACGCTGACGCTCGGTGGCGTCGTCGCCGCCCGGCATATGATCGGTTACGCCGACGCGCAGATCGCGGTGCAGAACCAGGGCTATGTTCCGTTCAGCGATGCGCCGATCCGCTATCGCGATCCGGTCCGCGATCCCGTCGCGCTGGCGCAGAAGGCGCTCGATGAGGGCCGGGCGACGCTCGCCTATGACAAGGACCGCGGCTACCTGCCCGCGGTGCTCAAGCTGCTCGGCATCCCCGTCAGCTCGCAGACGCTGGTGTTTTCGAAAACCAGTTTCCAGTTCACCCGCATCTCCGCCGATCACCCCCGGGCGCTCTACTACAACGACGACGTCTATGTCGGCTCGGTGCATCAGGGAAAAACGGTGGAGCTGATCTCCTTCGATCCGATGCAGGGGGCGATCTTCTACCTGCTGGACGATGTCGACACCGCCCGGCCGCGATTCCAGCGCGCCGAGCTGGACTGTACCCAATGCCATATCGCCGCCGGTACGCGCGGAGTGCCGGGGGTGCTGCTACGCTCGGTCTACCCGGCGCCGACCGGCACGCTGACACCACGCGCACCGCAATATATCACCGACCAGAAAAGCCCGCTCGGCGAGCGCTGGGGCGGCTGGTACGTGACCGGCGCGCTGGCGTCGGCGACGATGGCCAATGCCGCGACCTTGCCGGCCGCTGCGGCAGTCACGCCGGCGGACCGGCGCTTGCCGGCGTTGGGACCGATTAGCACCCGCTTCGACGCCGCCGCCTATCTGACGTCGACCAGCGATCAGGTCGCGCTGCTGGTGCTCGGCCACCAGACGCAGATGCACAATCTCATCACATTGACCAACTACCAGACACGGATCGCGCTGCACATGCTGGCAGCGGGCGGCAAGGTCGCAGCGACCCCGCCGGCGCTCGAATCATTGCCGCCCGCGACGCAGGAGATGATCCGGCGCCCCGCCGAGCAACTGATCCGCTATCTGCTCTTCTCGGGCGAGACGCCGCTCGGCGGGCTGGACCGGCGCAGGACGATCGCCGCCTCCGCATTTGCGCGCACGTTCGCAGCGCAAGGTCCGCGCGACCGGAAAGGCCGCTCGCTCCGCGACTTCGACCTGCACGACCGGATCTTCCGCTATCCGTGCAGCTACCTGATCTATTCCGCCGCGTTCGACGCGATCCCCGAGCCGGCCAAAGGTTATGTTTACCGGCGCTTGCTCGAAATCCTGACCGGCGGCGACCGGAACGCCGATTTCGCCAGTTTGTCGGCGGCGGATCGCGAGGCCATCCTGTCGATCCTGATCGACACCAAGCCGGACCTGCCGCCGGCATGGCGCCGCCACGCCGCCGCCACCGGCCCGTCGAACGTGCGCACGATCCTGAAGACGTAACGGCCCATCCATCATCCACCACGCGATAGGAGACCATCATGACGATGATTTTCAAAGCCACCGCATTCGCCGCCGCACTCCTCGCCGGCGCCCCCGTGATCGGCGCCGAGCCGAATGCATCCGCCGTCATCGGGCGATGGGACGCGGTCCTGTCGCGCAACGGTGTCGACATTCCCTTCCGCCTCGACATCGCGCCGGACGGGGAGGGGCTGAAGGGTGTCTTCTACGATGGCTTCAAGCCCTATGACGGCACCACCAGCGCCACCTTCCGCGACGGCAAACTGGTGCTGAACGTCGATCATTATCTTACCACCATCGATGCGAAGCTGCAGGGCGGCAATCTGGACGGCACCGTCGTCGCGCAGAATCGCGAGACGAGCGCCGACTATGCCTTCCACGCCGTTCGCCACGTCGATGCGCCGCCAGCCGCGGTGAAGGCGCCGGCGATCGCGGGCAATTGGGAAATCCCGCTCGCCACGCCCTCGTCGAAGGGCGAGAAGGCATTCCGCTTCGTCGTGCAGCAACAGGGGGCGGATGTCGCTGCGTCGATCCTGCGCATCGACGGCGACACCGGCGCCTATGCGGGCAGCTTCCGCGACGGCAAATGGGTGCTCAGCCATTTCGACGGCAGCCGCCCCGGCGTGATCGTCGTGACGCCCAGGGTGGACGGCGCGCTCGACATCCAGCAGCAAGTGGAGCGGCCGAAGGTCGCGGCGGCCGGCGAGGCGGCGCCCGTCGCCAGCGATTATGCGTCGGATGCGGCACCGGACGGCCGCTATGCGAAGACGCTGGTCGCCTATCGCCCCGCCGTCGCGCGGGCGAAGGGCTTTGCCGAGCCGGATGGCTTCCTCACCCATACCACGGTCACCAATCCGAACGAGAAGTTCAAATTCGCCTTCCCCGACAATGACGGCCGTATCGTCACCAACGAGGATCCCCGCTTCAAGGGCAAGGTGGTGGTGGCGGTCGTTACTGGCACCTGGTGCCCCAATTGCCACGACGAGGCGCAATATCTGGTCAAGCTGGATAAGCAATATCGCGATCGCGGGCTGGCGATCGTCGCGCTCAACTTCGAGGAGCCCGAGCAGCAGGACACGCTGAAGCGGCAGAAGGCGTTCGTGAAGCAATATGGCGTCAAATACACTTATCTGGAGGCGGGATCGCCCGCCCAGATGTGGGAGAAGGTGCCACAGCTCGCGCATCTCGACACCTGGCCCGCGACGATCTTCATCGGTCGCGACGGCAAGGTGAGGGCGGTTCACTCCGGCTTCGCGTCACCGGCCAGCGGCAGCTATCACGCCCAGCTCCAGCAGGATTTCACCGGTCGCATCGAGCAGTTGCTCGCGGAGCCGGCGCCTGCCGTCGCATCCGCTGGGTCTGCCGTGCGGGTCGCGGCGAAGTGATGCGGCGGACGCGGACTGTGCCGGTTCCGGCGGTGCATTGCACCGGAAGCGATGTGGGGTCGGATCGATGCCGGTCGGATGGACGCTGATGCTGCCCGGCGGCGCGGTGGTGCTGTGCGTGGTCGCCGCCGCAAATGCCCAGCATGTCGATCCGCGACCGCGCGGCGCGGTGCTGTTCGAGAATCGCTGCGCGCGGTGTCACGGCGTGGCGGGTGATGGCGACGGCGGCCTTGCGCCGTCGCTGATCGGTATTGTCGGTCGGCCGACGGCGAGTCGATCGGATTACGCCTATTCCACGGCGTTGAAGGCGAAAGGCGGTATCTGGTCGCCGGAGACGCTCGATCGCTATCTCGCCGATCCGCAGGCCTTCGCGCCGGGTACGGAGATGGACGTTCATTCGCCCGACCCGGCCGAGCGCGCGGCGATCATCGAGCAACTGAAGGGGCTACGATAATGGGCCGCGATCCAGGCTCCGCCGGCCCGGCACCGAGCGGCCCGGCACTGGCCGAAGGGCGTGATCGGACGGCATCGGTCAGCGACATGGCGGCCCCGCCGGCGGAGACGGCGGTGATATGGGACGGGTGGGTACGCCTGGTCCATTGGCTGATCGTGCTGCTCTTCGCCGTCTCCTGGTACACACATGGCGGCAATCTGGAATGGCACCGTTATGCCGGCTATGGGCTGCTCACGCTGGTGCTGTTCCGCATCTATTGGGGCTTCGCCGGCAGTACCACCGCGCGATTCTCCCATTTCGTCACCGGCCCCGCCGCCACGATCCGCTATGCGCGCACGTTGCTGCGACGCACGTCCGTGACCCGGGTCGGGCACAATCCACTGGGCGCGATCGCCATCGTCCTGCTGCTCGCGCTGTTGCTGACGCAATGCCTGATCGGGCTGTTCGTGACCGATATCGATGGATTGGAATCAGGCCCACTGTCGGCCTGGGTCAGCTTCGACACCGGTCGGCTGCTGTCGGAATGGCATGGCCGCATCTTCAGGGCGTTGCAGGCGCTGGTCGGGATCCATGTCTTCGCGATCCTCTTCTATCTGATCGTTCGGCGCGACAATCTGATCGGCCCGATGCTCACCGGCCGCAAGCATCTGGTCGAACGGGTCGAGCCGCTGCGGCTTGGCCGCTGGTGGCACGGCGCTGCGGCTTTGATCGTCGTCGCGGTTCTCGTCCTCGCCGTCGTGCGGACAGGCTGACCGCGCCATCCATTCCCCCCCTTATCAAGCGAGAGAGACGATGTTCTGTAAACGACTGACCCGGGGCCTGCCGACGATCATCATGCTGCTGGCGGGTACGGCCGCGGTGGCGGGCGGCATCAATGACGTGATCGCCACGCGACAGGCGCACTATCGGGAGATCGGCAAGGCGTTCAAGGCGATCAACGACCAGCTCAAATCCGACAGTCCCGACCTCGCCGTCATCAGGGCCAATGCGCCGGTGGTCGAGCGGCTGGCGCGACAGCAAGGCAAGGAGAATTGGTTTCCCGCCGGATCGCAGGCCGGGCAGGGACTGCAGACCTCGGCAAAGCCCGCCATCTGGCAGAACCGGGCCGACTTCGAGGCCAAGCGCGCTGATTTCCTAAGGGCTGCGGCCGGCTATACCGCGATCACGGGCAGAGGCGACGTCGCGGCGATCGGTGCCGCGACCGCGACGATCGGCAAGACCTGCAAAGGCTGCCACGAAAGCTATCGCGATCAGGACAGGAGCTGACGATACGACCGCCGGCGCCTTCATTTGTCGGCGTGTCTGTTTGCGGAATTTGCCACTTTCTCCTCCCGCTGTTCGTCTGCGAATTTTTTCATGGTATGCCGACTTGGCATGCAATGGCCGTGCTTTAAACAATTAATATACGCTAATACTTATTTAGTACGATATTAGATCAGATCTTAATATGTAAAGTCGGAATGTATATTGGAGAAGAATTGCTGTTTTGTTGATCTGGCATTTGAAAGATCATCGTCCCTTTGCCCTCCCACACCGTCGCGCCGCGAGATCAGCAGACGGCGGCTGGGGGGCCAGACAAGGGGGAACAGCTTTGGCCATCTTCACCATCGTGCGCGTCGCGTTGCTGGCATCGGCAATGTCGACCACCATCGTTCATGCCACCGATCGCAAGCCGTCCGACACCGCGTCGGCCGCGACGGCTGACGGAAGCGACGACATCGTCGTCACCGGTACGCGGCTGACCGGCACCCGTGCCGCCGACAGTCCGGCGCCGATCCAGTTGGTCGACAGCAGCAGTCTCGTCCGCACCGGCCAGCCCGGTCTCGTCCAGGCACTCAACCGCATCGTGCCGTCGCTCAACGTGCAGGCCTTTGGCGGTGATGCCAGCAACCTGAAACTGTCGCTGCGACTGCGCGGGTTGAGCGCCAATCATGCGCTCATCCTGATCGACGGCAAGCGTCGGCACGGCACGTCCAACCTCACGGTGGCCACGACCGGCGGCTTCGTCGGTGCGGCGGCAGCAGACCTCAGCTTCATCCCGGTCAGCGCGATCGATCATGTCGAGGTGCTCACCGACGGCGCCGCGGCGCAATATGGTACCGATGCGATTGCCGGCGTCATCAACGTCATCCTCAAGAAGAACCACCGCGGCGGCCTGCTCACCGCGACCGGCGGCGCCTATGGCGAGGGCGATGGCGAGACGCTGGGCGGCGCAGCCAATATTGGGCTGGGGTCGTCGTCGGCCTTCCTGAACGTGACCGGCGAGCATCGCTATCACGATTATAGCGATCGCGGCGGGCCCGATCAGCGGGTCTTCACCGCCGCCAACCGTGCCAATCCGGCGCTGCCGTTAATTCCCGGCTATCCGCATCTCAACCGTATCTACGGCGATTCCAAATATGAGCTGTCGCTGTTGAGCTACAATGCCGGGCTCGATCTGGGTGGCGTGGAACTCTATTCCTTCGGCAATTACGGTCATCGCTTCGGCCAGTCGCGCCAGAACTATCGCTTTCCCAATATCGCGCCGACGCTCTGGCCACAGGGCTTTACGCCGGTGTTGACCGACGACGAGGACGATCTGTCCGTCACCGGCGGGGCGCGCGGCGAACTGGCCGGCTGGCATTGGGATTTGGCGTCTACCTATGGCAAGGATATCAATCGGATCCGCAACATTCATTCCGCCAATAGCTCGCTGATCGCGGACACCGGCACCAGTCCGACCGACTTTCACGTCGGCGATTTCGTCGCCAGCCAATGGAGCAACACGCTCGATATCAGCCGTCCGATCGAGATCGGGCTGGCGGGGCCGCTCAACGTCGCAATCGGCGCGGAATATCGACAGGAAAGCTATGGCATCCGCGCCGGCGACGCGCCATCGCGCTACAAGACCGGCGTGCAGGCCTATCCCGGTTTCGCGCTGACCGACGCCGGCACGCACCGGCGGCGCAACGTCGCGGCCTATGTCGATCTGGCGGCGGAGCCGGTCGCGCGGCTCCAGCTCGATGCCGCCGGACGCTTCGAGCATTTCAGCGACTTTGGCGACACGCGCGTCGGCAAGCTCACCGCCCGCTACGATACCTCGCCCGCCCTCGCGCTGCGCGGCACGATCAGCACCGGTTTCCGCGCGCCGACCCTGGCGGAAGAATATTATTCGGCCACCAAGGTGTCGCCGACCTCCGCCGGCGTCAATCTGCCCGCGAACGGCGCCGCGGCGCGGTTGCTCGGAATCACCGGATTGCGACCGGAGAAGTCGACCAATGTCAGCGCCGGTCTGGTTCTTCGTCCGGCCCACCGGCTCAACGCCACGCTGGACCTCTACCGGATCGATCTTCGCGACTGGATCGTCAGTACCGGCACCGTCTACGGCCTACAGACGATCAACGGTGTCCGGACGGTGCGCTCGCAGGCGGTGACCGACGCGATCATCGCGAACGGCAACGTCATCGACCAGACCGTGACGTCGACGTCGATCTCAACCTTCGTCAATGGCGCGGACAGCCGGACCAAAGGCGTCGATCTGGTCGTCAATTACGATCTGCCGCTGCCCGGGTCGGCGACGCTCGACCTGACCTTGATGGGCAATTACGGCCGGACCCGCCTGACGAAGCTGGCCGCCCCGTCGCCCCAGATTGCCGCGTCGGGCCAGCGCTATCTGGACCTGACCGCGATCTCCTATCTCGAAACCGCCGCGCCCGACTATAAGCTGTCGCTCGACAATGTCTTTCGTAAGGATGGCTGGGCGATCGACTTGCGCGGTACGCTCTATGGTCCGTCGTCGGCCTGGATCGACGGCGGCGGCACCAGCAATTTCGTTCGCAACGTCGTCGACAAGGCGTTGATCGTCGACCTCGACATTCACTATGCGATCACCAGTACGATCGGCATATCAATCGGCGCGAACAATCTGTTCAACGTCTATCCGACCAAGGTCGACCCGATCACTTACGCCGCCGGGCTGGCCGCGGGCGGCAACGGCGTCGCCACGACCAACAATTGGGCGCCGTTCGGCATCAACGGTGGCTATTACTACAGCAACCTGACGATCAAATTCTGATGTGGGGGCGGGACCCGCCGGCGCCCGGCGGGTCCTCGCGTGAGGAAGATCGTCACCTTTGGCATCGGGCGCAGCGCCAATCAGCGCTGGGGAACACCGCCGCATGCCAAGGTGACGGCAGTCCATCGCCTCACGCTTTCGCGCGGTCCGGCGGTCATAATCCCACCGACAACGTCGCCTGCACCGTCCGCGGGCTGAGCGGCCGGAACAGTCCGTCGCCCGTCACCGCCGGCGAGATGAACGACAAGGCGTCCTTGTCGAACAGATTGTCGACGTTCAGCCGCAGGCGGATGTTGCGGACCGGCCCGATGCTGATGCCGTCGCCGATATCGACATAGGCGGACACGACGGTGAAGCCGGGCACCTGCGATCCGGGCGCGTTGACGAAGGTCGACTGGCGCCGGCTGGTATATTTGGCGGAGAGGTTCGCCACCAGCCAGCTCGCCGGTTCCACCGTCAGCCCGCCCGACACGATCCAGCGCGCACTGTCGGGGATCGTCTTGCCGACGGTCGCGAAAGCGGTCGGGCTGGCCGCGATATCGTCAAGGAAAGTGGCGTTGTTCCAGGTGACGTTGAGGTTGGCGTAGGCAAGACCGCCGGTCCATGCGGGCCGGTAATTGCCTAGCAGCTCGACGCCATAGGCGCGCGTCCGTCCGACATTCTGGTAGAAGGTCTCGGTGACGGTGGTGGTGCCGGGCAGGATGGCGGCGATCGCCTGGATGCGATTGTCGAAGCGCGTGTAATAGCCGGTCAGCGATGCGAAGAGTTCGCGCTGGTTGGTGCGGATGCCCAGCTCCGCGTTGCGCGACCGTTCGGGCGCGGGCGCCGCCACCACCGCCGCCGAGCTGTTGAGCGCGACCGCATAGATATCGTCCATGCCCTTGGGCAGCGCGAGATTCTCCGAATATGAGGCGAAGATCTGGCTGTGGTCGTCGGGCAGCCGCAGCAGCAGGCCGGCGGTCGGCAGGAAGGCGTCGCGATAATGCGCGCGATTGTAGTGCGGGCCCCAGCCGGGTCGCACCGTGTCCGCCACGACGCGCGCATAATCGTTGAAGTCGCGATAGCCGCGCTGCTGATAGTCGAGGTCCAGCCCCTTGATGCCGAGGTCGAGGCTGACCGCGGGCGAGAGGGCGATCCGGTCGCGCAGGAAGACCTGCGTCGTCTCGCGTCGCGACCGATAGTCGCGCCGGCGATACACCACTTCGCCGTAATTGGCGGCGCTGGCCGGCGATCCGTCGGTCGTGTTGTAGCGCAGCTGCGTGCGGTGATAGCGATCGCTTTCCGCCCAGATGCCCAGATCGATCGCGTGCGCGCCGAGATCGGCATGCAGCGCTTCGACGATGCCGTAGCGGTCGCCGCCGACTCCCGAAAAGCCGAATTGCGTGCCGCGGGGCGCCACCACGGCCTGACCCAGCGCGGCCTGCTGGCGATAGCGCGTCAGGCTGTTGGCATAACTGTCGGGCGATACGCCATAGCCGGATTTGTCTTCCCAATAGACCGTCGTCTCCAGTTGCACGCCATCGGCGATGCCGGCATGCGCCGTGCCGCCGTAGAGCCGGTCGTGGCGGACGTTGATCGAGAGATGCGAATTGTAGGTATAATTGGCGTTCGAATAGCGCGGTCCGCCGGTGACCGGCGCATACTCCGGCACGCTGCCGATATAGCCCCGGTCGCGGCCGGTCTTGCCACCGAGATCGGGAGTCGCCGACAGATAGTCGGAACGCGACAGGGTGGGCGAGTCATAGTCGAAGAAGTCGTTGCTGACGAACTTCAGCCGTGCCCAGCTGTCGCCGCCCAGCTCGATCTGCGCCGCCGCCTCCCAATGTTCGCGGTCGACGCTGCCCGCGCCGCGCCACAGGTCGCTGTCGAGCTTGGTCCGGCTGACGAACGCCGCGACCGGTCCGATCCGGCCGCTGCTCAGCCGCACGAAGGTGCGTTTGAGCCCATAGTCGCCGAACGTCTGCGCGGCGAAGGCGCCCGCCTCGTCCTGCGGCGCGATCGAGCGATAGGACACGATCGGGCCGAGCGACGCATAGCTCGGCGCGGTGACGCCGCCGGCGCCGGGCGACGCCTCCACGACCGCGAGATTCTCATTGTCGACATAGCGGAACACCGGGCTGCCGCCGAACGCGTCGCTGCGTCCGGTGGGAATGCCGTCCACGACGAAACCGATCTGGTCGAGGTTGAAGGCGCGCACCTGCACGCTGTTGCCGAACTCGTAAAGGCCGAGCGCACCGTCGGTCTGCACGTTGAAGCCCGGCAGCGCCTCCAGCATCTTCAGTCCCGAGATGCCCGAGGGTGCCGAAAGCAGCGCATCGCGGGTCACCGCGACGGTGCTGGTCGTCCGATCCTCGCCGATCGCCTGCGTCGCCTGCGAGATGCGCCGGCCGCTGACGACGATCTCGCCGCCTTCCTGCGGCTGGTCCGTATCGACCTGTCCCGTCTCGGGCCGCCCGGTCTGCGCCGTCGCCAGGCCCGGCACCAGCACCATGATCGGCATCAGTGCGATGCAGGCGCGTCGCCGCGCACGTGAAGCACTCATCTCGTTCCCCCCTTCGATGGCTTGATGCCCGGGCGTATCGCCCTCGGCACGCCGCCATCGTGTCGATCCGTCGACGGGGAGCAACAAACTTATACTATATTGATGGGAATTAGACTCGCGGCGATGGCGGTCGTCCGACATCACGCAAGCGAGCGACGTCCGACCAGCTGTCCGGTGCACTGCCGAGGCATCGAAATGGGGAGGGGGTTAGACCGACGCCGACCCCGCAATGGGGGGAAATGGCTCCCTGAGTAGGATTCGAACCTACGGCCGCTCGATTAACAGTCGAGAGCTCTACCGCTGAGCTATCAGGGAACGTTGCGTCGTGGAGGGGGTCTATAGCCGCCAGAAATCGGAGTGCAACCCCGTTGTCACCTTTTTCCACAGCTTCGTGTCAGGAGACGAACTGCTCCATCGTGATGCGGTCGTCGAGCGCGTGCTCGGGGTCGAACAGCAAGGTCAGCTCGCGCGCGCGGTCCATGCAGATCGCCACCTCGGCAACGTCGCGGAACTCGCGCTGGTCGGCGACCGCCGATACCGGGCGCTTGGCGGGGTCGAGCACGCGCAGCGTGATCCGCGCCTTGTCGGGCAGGATCGCGCCGCGCCAGCGCCGCGGCCGGAACGGGCTGATCGGGGTCAGCGCCAGCATGTTCGAGCCGAGCGGCAGGATCGGCCCCTGCGCCGACAGATTGTAGGCGGTCGACCCCGCCGGCGTCGCGACGAGGATACCGTCGCAGGCGAGTTCGGGCATGACGACGCGGTCGTTGACGGTCACTTCCAGCTTCGCGGTCTGCCGCGTCTCGCGCAGCAGCGACACCTCGTTGATCGCCGGCGCGCGATGGACGCGGCCGTCGATGCCGGTGATCGTCGCGGCGAGCGGCGTCACCTTGAACGACTTGGCGCGGTCGAGCCGCTCGCCGATGCCGTGGCGGCGCCATTCGTTCATCAGGAAGCCGACCGTGCCGAGGTTCATCCCGAACACCGGCACCGGCGCCGCGCGCCGGTCGAGCAGCCCGTGCAGCGTCTGCAACATGAAACCGTCGCCGCCCAGCGCGATGATCACGTCGGCCTCGGCGGGATCGACCCAGTCGAGCGCGTCGGCAAGCTCCGCCGCCGCGGCCTGCGCGGGTGCCGTCGGGGAGGCGACCAGCGCCCGCCGCTCGTAGCTCATCCGCCGGTGACGCTCATGTGGCGGGCGACCGCGGGGGCGGCGTCGCGGCCGATGCGGAAATCGTGCCGCGCCGGCTTGCGGGTGAGGCCGAGGTCGATCGCCGCGTCGAGCCCGTCGATGCCGCCGTCGCGCAGCGCCGCCTTGAGATCGACCTGATCGTCATGGCCGAGGCACAGATAGAGCTTGCCCTCGGTGGTCAGCCGCACGCGGTTGCAACCGTCGCAAAAATTGGCGGTGAGCGGCGAGATCAAGCCGAGCTTCGTCGCCGTCCCCTCGACCCGCCAATAGCGCGCCGGCCCACCCGTACGATGCGCGTCGCGGTGCAAGGCGAATTGCGTCTGGAGATCGGCGAGCACGCGGGTCAGCGGCACGAAGCGATCGGTGCGATCCTCGTCGATCGCGCCGAGCGGCATCGTCTCGATCAGCGACAGATCGTGGCCTTCTTCTACGCACCAGCGCAGCATCGCCGGGATTTCGGCCTCGTTGAGCCCGGCAAGCGCGACCATGTTGATCTTGACCGCGAGCCCCGCCGCCTTCGCCGCGGCGATACCGCGCAGCACCTGGTCGAGGTCGCCGTGGCGGGTGATGTAGCGGAAGCGCTCGGCGTCGAGGCTGTCGAGGCTGACGTTGATCCGGCGGATACCGGCGTCGACCATCTCCTGCGCATGCTGGTCGAGCCGCGTCGCGTTGGTCGTCATGGTCAGTTCGTCGAGCCCGGCGCCGACGTGGCGGCCGAGCCGCCTCACCAGATCGCCGACGTCGCGGCGCACCAGCGGCTCGCCGCCCGACAGGCGGATCTTGGTCACGCCGCGCGCGATGAACCGCTCGGCGATGATCGCGATCTCGTCGAGGCTGAGCAGCTTGGCACGCGGCAGGAAGGTCATCTGCTCGGCCATGCAATAGCGGCAGCGCAGGTCGCACCGGTCGGTGACCGAGATGCGCAGATAGCGGATGGTGCGACCCTGGGGATCGACCAGCGCCGCGGCGGATTGGGGGAGAACGCTGGTCATAGGATGGAGCTAGGCGGTCAACCGTTCAGCGACAAGTCCGTTCCCGTTCGACAGATCGCCACCACCTGCCATTGCCGCTTTGCGGTCAGGGGCTTAGGCAGGGGGCAATGGGTATCGAGGCCGAGCGGGCGACGCTGTTCATCGTTTCGGGCGCGGCCCGCAGTGCGGGCGACGCCGCGGTCGGCGATCTGCCCGGCTGGCGGATCGTCGCCGACGAGGGCGGCGAGGGGGTCGCGGCACGCGCGCTGGCGAGCCGGCCGGCGCTGTTGCTGGTCGACGGTCGCGGCGATCCCGCCGGCGGCCTCGCCGGCGTCCGCGCGCTCGGCGGCCTCGCCGGGGCGACCGGCGGCGCCTTGCTCGCGGTGGTCGACGACGGTGCGGCGCTCGACGAACTGCACGTCGCCGGCGCCACCCACTTTCTGATCGACCGCGGCGATCCCGCCGAGCTCCACCAGGCGATCCGCTTCGCCGCGCGCACGCCGCCGCGCGAGCCCGGCGAGCGTCGCGGGCGCGGCATCGGCATCAGCGTCGAGGCGGGCGATGCCGAAGCATGGATCGGCAGCCGCCTCGCCGCGGGCACGCCGGTCGGCGTGCTGATGATCGCGCTGTCGCGGCTCGACATCCTCAACGCGGCGCGCGGCCGCGCGGTCGGCGACGCGCTGATCGCCGCGGCGCGCGCGCGGGTCGAGGCGATCACGCTGGCGCTGCTCGGCCCGGCCGGCTTCGTCGCCGCGCCGACCGGCGGCGACATGATCGTCGCCTCTGCCGCGGCGCCGGCGACGCTCGCCACGCTCGCCGCCGCGCTCGACGCCGCGCTTGCCCAGCCGCTGCTGGTCGGCGCGCGCCAGGCGGTGCTGGGAAGCCGCTGGGGCATGGCGGCGAGCGGCCCCGACGACGATGCCGCGCGGCTGCTCCGCCGCGCCGGCGAGGCGCTGGTCGCCGCCAAGGCGAGCGACGGCGCGATGATCCGCGTCGCCGGGCCGGAGGGCGCCGCGCCGCTCGATTCGCTGGCGATCGACCTTCATCTCGCTATCGAGCGCGGCGAGATCGACGTGCTGTTCCAGCCGCAGGCGCGGATCGATACGCGGACGATCACCGGTGTCGAGGCGCTGGCGCGCTGGCATCACGGCCGGCTCGGCCCGCTCGGCGCCGACGCGCTGTTCGCCGCCGCCGACCGCGCCGACCTCGGCATCGCTTTGTCCGATCACATCCAGCGGCTGGTGCTCGCCCGCGTCGCCGCCTGGCCCGCCGCGCTGTCGGCCTTGCGCGTCTCGCTCAACCTCACCGCCGGCGATCTCGGCCGGCCGGGCTTCGCCGCGCTGTTCCTCGACCGGGTCGCGGCGAGCGGCGTGCCGTTCGACCGCCTCACCGTCGAGATCACCGAGACCGGCGCGATCCGCAATCTGGAGGCCGCCGCCGAGGTGCTCGCCACGTTGCGCGCGGCGGAGGTGCGGGTGGCGCTCGACGATTTCGGCACCGGCTATTCCAGCCTCGCCTATCTCACCGCGCTGCCGCTCGACTATCTCAAGCTCGACAAGGCGCTCGCCTGCGGCATCGCCGCGACCGCGCGGCAGCGCGGCGTGGTGCGCGCGGTGATGACGCTGGCGCGCTCGCTCGACCTGCCGGTGATCGCCGAGGGGGTGGAGACCGACACCCAGCGCGCTTTGCTCGCCGCGGAGGGCTGCGCCTATCTGCAAGGCTATTGGCTCGCCGAGCCGCTCGACGAGGCGGCGCTGGCGGCGATGGTGGAGGGGACGCGATGCTGATCGTACCGATGATGCTCGCCGCAGCAGCGGCACCGACGACCGCGGAGGCGGCGATCACCGCGGCGATGACCGACAGCGCCGCCGGCTGGAGCGCGGGCGACATGCCGCGCTTCCTCGCCGTCTATGCCGAGAATGCGGTGTTCGTCACCAAAGACGGCCTCGTCCGCGGCAAGCCGGCGATCGCCGCACGCTATGCGAAGACTTACGGTGCTGATCCTGCCGCGCGGGGGCGATTGTCGTTCCGCATGCTCGGCTTCCGCCGGATCGACGCGAATCATCGGATGCTCTGGGCGAAGTGGCTGCTCGACTATCCCGGCGGCAAGCAGGATGCGGGCGTCACCTCGCTGCTGTTCGAGCGGCAGGCGACCGGCTGGAAGATCGTCTCCGACCACAGCAGCTGAGCGGCCGATACGCCCGTTCGCCCTGAGCCTGTCGAAGCCTGTCCTGAGCGACGCCGCAGGCGGCGTCGAAGGGGGCGGTGAGACTCAGGCCCTTCGACAAGCTCAGGGCGAACGGGGGAAAGGGTGTGGCCGTAAGCCACTCACCCGCAGCCTTCGCCAGCCCCTCCGACCACGGTAGCTGACCCGCCAACAGGCCTACCTCCGTTCGCCCTGAGCTGGTCGAAGGGCAGGTGAGACTCAGGCCCACCAACAAGCTCGGGGCGAACGGGCCGTAGCCGCGAGCGCTTACCCCGCCGCCTTCGCCAGCCCCTTGGACAATTGCAGCGCGCCATGCAGCCGCGATTTCGCATCCGGCCACGCCCGTTGCAGCACCAGCTTGCTGTCCGGCCGCAGCTTCGCGACGCCGTTCAGCCGCTCGACATAGGCCAGCAGCCCGGGAACGTTGGGCGGCGTATCGTCGTGGAAGCCGACCAGCACGCCGCGCGGCCCGACGTCCATCTTGGCGATACACGCCTTGCGCGCATTGAGCTTGATCTCGATCACCCGGATCAGATTGTCGGTCGCGTCGGGCAGCGGCCCGAACCGGTCGATCATCTCGGCGGCGAACGCCTCGATCTCGCGATTGTCCTCCAGCTCGTTCAAGCGGCGATACAGGCCCATCCGCAGGTCGAGGTCCGGCACGTAATCGTCCGGGATCAGGATCGGCGCATCGACCGTGATCTGTGGGCTGAAGTCGCGCGGGCGCAGCGCCATGCCGCCGGCCTTGGCGTCCATGATCGCCTCTTCCAGCATCGACTGGTAGAGTTCGTAGCCGACCTCCTTGATATGCCCCGATTGCTCGTCGCCGAGCAGATTGCCCGCACCGCGGATATCGAGATCGTGGCTGGCGAGCTGGAAACCGGCCCCCAGCGAATCGAGATCCGACAACACCTTGAGCCGCTTCTCCGCGGTCTCGGTCATCTGCCGCTCGGGCGGCGTCACCAGATAGGCATAAGCGCGCGTCTTCGACCGCCCGACCCGCCCGCGCAGCTGATAGAGCTGCGCCAGCCCGAACCGGTCGGCGCGGTTGACGATGATCGTGTTTGCCGAGGCGATGTCGATCCCGCTTTCGATGATCGTCGTCGAGACGAGCACCTCGAACTTCTTGTCGTAGAAGGCGCTCATCCGTTCCTCGACCTCGGTCGGGCTCATCTGGCCGTGCGCGACGACGTAGCGGATCTCGGGCACCTCGTTGCGGAGATATTCCTCGAGATCGGGCAGGTCGGCGACGCGCGGCGTGACGATGAAGCTCTGCCCGCCGCGATAATGTTCGCGCAGCAGCGCCTCGCGCAGCACCACCGGGTCCCAGGGGATCACGTAGGTGCGCACCGCGAGCCGGTCGACCGGCGGCGTCTGGATCACCGACAGCTCGCGGATGCCGCTCATCGCCATCTGCAACGTGCGCGGGATCGGCGTCGCGGTCAGCGTCAGCATATGCACGTCGGCGCGCAGCGCCTTCAGCCGCTCCTTGTGCGTCACGCCGAACCGCTGCTCCTCGTCGACGATGACGAGACCGAGCCGCTTGAAGTCGATATTCTTCGCCAGCAACGCATGCGTGCCGATGACGACGTCGACCGTGCCGCCGGCGAGTCCTTCCTTGACCGCCTTGGCCTCGCCCGCGGGGACGAGCCGCGACAGCCGCCCCATGTTCATCGGAAAGCCTTCGAAGCGGGCGCTGAAATTGTTGTAATGCTGCCGCGCGAGCAGCGTCGTCGGACAGACGACCGCAACCTGCTTGCCCGCCATCGCCGCGACGAAGGCGGCGCGCAGCGCGATCTCGGTCTTGCCGAAGCCGACGTCGCCGACGATCAGCCGGTCCATCGGCTTGCCCGCCGACAGGTCGCCGAGCACGTCCTCGATCGCGCGATCCTGATCGTCGGTCTCGGCATAAGGGAAGCGGTCGACGAAGCTCGGATAGCCGCTGACATCGGGTTCGAGCACGTCGCCGGGGTGCAGCGCGCGTTCGGCGGCGGTCTTGATGAGCTCGCCCGCGATCTCGCGGATCCGCTCCTTCATCTTCGACTTGCGCCGCTGCCACGCCTCGCCGCCGAGCCGGTCGAGGCTCGCGCCTTCCTCGTTCGAGCCGTAGCGCGACAGCACCTCGAGATTCTCGACCGGTACGAACAATTTGTCGCCGCCGGCATATTCGACCGCGACGCAATCGTGCGGGCTCTTGCCGACGGGGATCGAGGTCAGGCCGAGATATTTGCCGATGCCGTGGTCGCTGTGGACGACGAGGTCGCCCGGCGTCAGCGCCGCGATCTCGGCGAGGAAGGCGTCGGCGGACTTCTTGCGCTTGGCGCGCCGCACCAGCCGGTCGCCGAGCATGTCCTGCTCGGTAAGTACGGCGACGTCGGGCGCGGTGAAGCCGTGGTCGAGCGGCAGCACGACGAGCGCGACGCCCGCCGACTTGCCCGTATCGGCGACGCCCAGCGCCTCCTGCCAGCTGTCCGCCGCCTTGCCGCCGTGGAGGCCATGGTCTTTGAGCAGATTGCCCAGCCGCTCGCGCGCACCGACCGAATAGCTCGCGAGGACGGGCTTCTTGCCCGCCTTGCGCAAGCCCTTGAGATGATCGACCACCGCCTCGTAGACGTTGGCGCTCGCCGACCGCTCCGGCCCGAAGTCGCGCGGTCCGTCGACGTCGAAGTCGAGGACGGTGGCGCTTTCCGGCTCGTGGAACGGCGTCGTCAGATGCGCGCGCGCGGCGTCGAGGCTCGCCGCCCATTCCTTGGCGTCGAGATACAGCGTCTTCGCGGCGAGCGGCCGATAGCTCCCCGGCTGCGCCGCCTCGGCGCGCTGGCGGTTCTCGTAATAATCGGCGATCGATTCCATCCGCCCCTCGGCGGCGCCGGTGACGCCGAAGTCGCGCACCACCACGTCGTCGGCGGAGAGATGGTCGAACAGCGTCGCCAGTTTCTCCTCGAACAGCGGCAGCCAATGTTCCATGCCGGCGAGCCGCCGCCCGTCGCTGATCGCCTGATACAGAGGATCGCCGGTCGCGGTCGCGCCGAACTTGTCGCGATAGCGGGTGCGGAAGCGCTTGATCGATTCCTCGTCGAGCAGCGCTTCCGACGCGGGCAGCAGCGTGAAGCCGTCGATCCGCCCGGTGGTGCGCTGGTCCTCGGGGGAGAAGGTGCGCACCGTCTCGATCTCGTCGCCGAAGAAATCGAGGCGCAGCGCCTGCTCCTCGCCGCTCGGGAACAGGTCGAGGATGCCGCCGCGCACCGCATATTCGCCCTGGTCGTGGACCGTTTCGGTGCGGACGTAGCCGTTCGCCTGCAACAGCCGGGCGAGATCGTCGCGATCGATCCGCGCGCCGGGCTCCAGCGTCGCGACGAGCTGGCGGATGCGGAACGGCGTCAGCACGCGCTGCGTCGCCGCATTGGCGGTGGTGAGGACGAGTTGCGGCGTCTTCTTGGGGCGCTGCAACTGCCACAAGGCCGCGATCCGCTCCGCCATGATGCGCAGCGTCGGGCTGGCGCGATCATAGGGCAGGCAATCCCACGCCGGGAAGCTGATGACCTCCAGCTCGGGCGCGAAGAACGCCGCCGTCGCCGCGACCGCGCGCATTGCCGCATCGTCCGGCGCGACGAACACCGCACGGCCGCCCTTGCCGCTATGCGCCGCGGCGCGCGCGAGATCGGCGAGCAGCGACGGCTGGAACCCGGCGGGCACGCCGGCGAGCGTCAACGGGGATTTGGCGGACAGGATCGTCTTCAGATCGGGCATTTTTTTCTCGGTTGGGCGCCTTTGCGGACGAGGTGCCGGCAGATGGCATGAACGAAATGGGTCGGCCGATGGAGCAGGTAGCTCGCCCCCATATTCCCCGTCACCCCGGACTTGTTCCGGGGTCCACCCCGCGGCGGGGAGCGGGGCTGGAGGCGTGAGCGGACCCCTGCGGTCCGGTGGACCCCGGAACAAGTCCGGGGTGACGGGTGGAGGCGGCGAGACCTTCGCAAACCGCCGACAGTGTCAGCGGCTGACCGGCACGTAGCTCAGCGAACGCATCTGCATCATCATCGGCCCGTCCCATTCGGGCGGGCAGGGCAGCGATCCGATCGCCCAGCCCATGATGTCGACATCCTGCTCCTCCAGCAGCGTTTCGAACCAGTCGAGCTGTTCCGGCGTCCAGTCCGCGCCGTGCGCGTCGAAGAAGCCGCCGATCATCAGATCGGCCTCCTTGGTGCCGCGATGCCAGGCACGGAACTTCATGCGCTTGAGGCGGGTGGCGTGATCCATCGACAATCCCATGCAAATAGCCCGGCAACCGCTGGCCGCGGCGGTCGGGTACGGTATAGCGGTCATGTAGTCATGCGCCCCGATATCCTCAATCCGCTGTTCGCCGAGGTCACCGCCCTGAAGGGGGTCGGCCCCGGCCTCGCCAAGCCGCTCGACCGGCTCGGCCTCGCCCGCGTCGTCGACGTCGCCTTCCATCTGCCCAGCGGCTGGATCGATCGCCTGCCGCGCGACGAGCTGGACCATGCCGATGCCGGCCGCATCATCGCTATCACTTTGATTCCACGCGATTATAAGACGAGCACCGGCCGCGGCCCAACCCGCGTCCAGGCCACCGACGCGGCCGGCAATAGCGTGAACTTAGTGTATTTTGGCGGCTCGTCGGGCTGGGTGAAGAAGCTGCTGCCGCTCGGCGAGCCGCGTCGCGTGTCGGGCAAGCTCGAAAGCTACGGCGAGACGCTCCAGATCATCCATCCGGACCTCGGCGAACCCGACGAGCTCTTCCGCGAGCGCGAGGCGATCTACCCGCTGTCCGAGGGGCTGACCTCGCGCCGCCTCGCCGGCTTCGCCGCGCAGGCGATCGAGCGCGCGCCCGAGCTGGCCGAATGGATCGAGCCCGGCCTCAAGGCCAAGCGCGGCTGGCCCGACTGGCGCGAGGCCTTGCAGCGCATCCACGCCGACCCCGCCGACAAGACCGCCCGCGAGCGTCTCGCCTATGACGAGATCTTCGCCAACCAGCTCGCGATGACGCTGGTCCGCGCCGATACGCGCAAGCGGCGGGGCAGGGCGCTGGTCGGCGACGGCCGGCTGCGCGACCTGCTGCGCCTGCCCTACACACCGACCGGCGCGCAGACCCGCTCGGTGGCGGAGATCGAGGGCGACCTCGCCCAGACCGCGCCGATGCTGCGGCTGCTGCAAGGCGATGTCGGCTCGGGCAAGACGCTGGTCGCCGCCATGTCCCTCCTGATCGCGGTCGAGGCCGGCGCGCAGGGCGCGATGCTCGCGCCCACCGAGATCCTCGCCCGCCAGCATTACGACAGCCTGCGCAAACTGCTCGCCGGCCTGCCGATCGAGATCGCCGTCCTCACCGGCCGCGACAAGGGCAAGGCACGCGAGGCGACGCTGATGGCGCTCGCCAGCGGCGAAATCGACATCCTCGTCGGCACCCATGCGATCTTCCAGGAGGCGGTCGGCTACAAGGACCTCGGCCTCGTCGTCGTCGACGAGCAGCATCGCTTCGGCGTCGCGCAGCGCATGCTGTTGCAGGCCAAGGGCAAGGCACCGCCGCATCTGCTCGCGATGACCGCGACGCCGATCCCGCGCACGCTGACGCTCGCGCAATATGGCGAGATGGACGTCAGCCGCTTGGACGAGATGCCGCCCGGCCGCGAGCCGATCGAGACGCGCGTCGTCTCGGAAGACCGGCTCGACGAGGTGGTCAATGCGATCGGCCGCCATATGGCCGACGGCGGTCAGGCCTATTGGGTCTGCCCGTTGGTCGAGGAAAGCGAGAAGAGCGACCTCGCCGCCGCCGAGATGCGCGCCGAGACGCTGCGCAACCGCTTCGGCGAGCGGATCGGCGTCGTCCACGGCCGGATGAAGCCCGCCGAGAAGGACGCGGTGATGGAGGCGTTCGCCGCCAACCGGCTCAGCGTGCTCGTCGCGACGACGGTGATCGAGGTCGGCGTCGATGTGCCCAATGCAACGCTGATCGTCATCGAGCACGCCGACCGCTTCGGTCTCGCCCAGCTCCACCAGTTGCGCGGCCGAGTCGGGCGGGGCGGCGGGCTTTCGCGCTGCCTGCTGCTGCGCGGTGCCTCGCTGAGCGAGACGTCGCGCGCGCGGCTCGCCCTGATGCGCGAAAGCAATGACGGCTTCCGCATCGCCGAGGAGGATCTGCGCCTGCGCGGCGGCGGCGAACTGCTCGGCACGCGCCAGTCGGGCGAGGTGACCTTCCGCCTCGCGCTCCCCGAGATGCTCGCCGACCTGCTGCAATGCGCGCAGGACGACGCCCGGTTGCTGATCGATCGCGACGGGGGCCTTGAAGGGCCGAGAGGGCAGGCGGCGCGCGTGGCGCTCTACCTGTTCGACCGCGATGCCGGGGTCGCGCTGCTGCGATCGGGGTGACGCGCCCAGAGCAGCGTGCCGTATCCTCCCCCCTTGTGGGCAGGGCTATCGCATATGGACGTCTGTAAGATTTGATGATTTCCAAAACCACTCCGTCACCCCGGCTTTGCGCCGGGGTCCCGCTTCTTTGGACGGTGCGAAGAAGCGGGATGCCGGATCAAGTCCGGCATGACGGGATGTAAATACCGTCGCAGCACGCCGAATAGTCATCTGCGATTGCCCCGCCCCGCAAGGGGAGGACAAAGCGGGAGCCCCGCGATCCCCCAGGAACCGCTACCCTGCCATCGCCCCCAGCACGGCATGATAGCGGTTCGCGGGGATCGGCCGCTCCAACTGGCAGCCGATCCGGCCGCCCAGCGCCCAGCGCACGACGACGCGGACGTCGCCCACCGCGGGCAGCCGGATGAAGAGCCAGTCGCCGGCACCCACCGCCACGTCGCTGCGGATCATCAGACCCGACGGCGACAGATTGACGATCAGCACCGTGACGCGACGCTCGTCGGCGAGCATCGCGCTGCTGCGATGATGCACCTCGTCGCGCGGTTCGCTGCGGTCGTCGGACAGGGTCGCTGCAATCACCACCAGACTCCTCCGAAACGATCCTACTCCAGACCATTTCGGACTTATCCCTACAGGGTGATGCGTTTACGAGTCCTTACCGTGCCGGGGTGAGCAGCCCGTGCAGCTTCTTGCCCGCCGACACCCGCACCTCGGCCTCGCCGAGCGCGATCGTCGCCGCCTCGTCGCTCACCTTCTCGCCGTCGATGCGCGCGCCGCCACCAGCGATCAGCCGCCGTGCCTCGCCCTTCGACTTGGCGAAGCCGAGCGCGACCAAAGCATCGACCACCGCGATCGACTCTCCGGATACCGCAACGCTCGGCAAGGCATCGCCGCTTGTGCCCTCCTCGAAGGTGCGCCGCGCCGTCTCCGCCGCCTGTTCCGCCGCCGCACGACCGCGGCACATCGCGGTCGCCTCGTTGGCGAGCACCTTCTTCGCCTCGTTGATCTCCGCCCCCGGCAACGCCTCCAGACGCGCGATCTCGTCGAGCGGCAGGTCGGTGAACAATCGCAGGAAGCGGCCGACGTCGCGATCGTCGGTGTTGCGCCAGAATTGCCAGTAATCGAAATGCGGCAATTGATCCTCGTGCAGCCACACCGCACCGGCCATCGTCTTGCCCATCTTGCCGCCGTCGGCGGTGGTGATCAGCGGCGTGGTGACGCCGAACACCTCGGTGCCATCCATGCGGCGGGCCAGCTCGATGCCGTTGACGATATTGCCCCATTGATCGCTGCCGCCCATCTGCAACCGGCAGTTCGCACGCCGCGACAGTTCGAGAAAGTCATAGGCCTGCAGGATCATGTAATTGAATTCGAGGAAGCTCAGCGATTGCTCGCGGTCGAGCCGCAGCTTGACCGAGTCGAACGACAGCATCCGGTTGACCGAGAAATGCTGGCCGACGTCGCGCAGGAACGGGATATATTCCAGCCGGTCGAGCCATTCGGCATTGTCGACCATCACCGCATCGGTGGGGCCGTCGCCGAAGGTCAGGAAGCGCTCGAAGATCCGCTTGATCGACGCGACGTTCGCCTTGATGCCATCCTCACCGAGCAGCTTGCGCGCCTCGTCCTTGAAGCTGGGATCGCCGATCTTGCCGGTACCGCCGCCCATCAGCACGATCGGCTTGTGGCCGGTCTGCTGGAGCCGGCGCAGCAACATGATCTGGACGAGGCTGCCGACATGGAGCGACGGCGCGGTCGGATCGAAGCCGATATAGCCCGGCACCACCGTCTTCGTCGCGAGCGCATCGAGCGCGGCGGCATCGGTGAGCTGGTGGATATAGCCGCGCGAGGCGAGCGTGCTCAGCAGGTCGGACTGGTAGGTCATCCGCGCCGGTTAGCAAGCGACGCGACGCCCGTCACCCTCCGCAGCTGCCGGAAGTTACCGCCTTGGCAATTGGCTCTGCGGATCGACCGGTGTGCGGCCCTTGCGCAACTCGAAATGCAGTTCGGGCTGGTCGGCGAAGCCGGTGTCGCCCGACAGCGCGATCGTTTGGCCGCGCTTGACGCTCTGCCCGCGCTGGACGAGCAGCTTGGCGGCATGGCCGTAGACGCTGGTCCAGCCGTTGCCATGGCGGACGATGACGAGCCCGCCGAGTGCGGCGATGCCGTCACCGGCATAAGCGACGACCCCGTCGGCGGTCGCATGGACCGGCGTCGATACCGGCACCGCGATCTTGATCCCGTCGTTGCGTTCGCCGCTCTTGCCCGGCCCGAAGCGGCGGACGACCTTGCCGTCGACCGGCCAGACGAAGCCGCCCTGCAACCGTGCCGGCGCCGCGACGACGGCGGTCGGTGGCAGCACGCGGCCGGGGTTGGCGACCGGCTTGGCGGGGGCCTGACGCGGTGCCGCCGCGGGCTCGCCACCGGTCAGGATGTCGTCGATGTCGAGCTTGAACGCCGCCGCGCGATCGGCACGGCTCGGCGCGGCGCCGGGATCGCCGGGAATCAGCACGCGCTGCCCGGCGCGCAGCACATAGGGTTCCTCGAGCGCATTGGCGGCGACGATGCGCGACCATTCGACGCCATAGGCGCGGGCGATGGCGATGCCCGTCTCGCCGGGACGGACGAGGTGATAGCGCCCGCCCGGGATGGTCAGCCGCTGGCTGGCGCGGATCGTATAGGGCGGCGCCAGTCCGTTCGCGCGCGCGATCGCCTCCGATCCCGCGCCGGTACGCTCGGCGACGCGGCGCAGCGAATCGCCCGGCGCGACGACATAGCTCTGCTCGGCGACGACCCGCGCATCGGGCGTGACCGGCCGTGCCTCCCACGCCGGGCGCGCCGTGCGCGGCATCGCGACATCGCCGCGTGCGGCGGGACGGGTCGGCGGCAGGTGGCGAACGGGCGGGGTTGACCGCGGCGGCGGCGGTTCGTTGCGCGGCGCGGGTTCGCTATACTGTGGGACGCGTTGCGGCGGCGGCGCGCGCTCCACCGACGGCGGTGCGTCGACGCTCGGGATACAGGCGGACAGCGTCAGGCCGGCGAGCGCCAGACTGCCTGCGATCCGCCCCCGCACCATGCCGTCAGCGCTTGGCTTCGAGCCGGTCGAGCCCGCCGAGATACGGCTGGAGCACCGCCGGCACTGCGACCGAGCCGTCCGCCTGCTGGTAATTCTCCAGCACCGCGACCAGCGTCCGGCCGACCGCCAGCCCCGAGCCGTTGAGCGTGTGAACGAAGCGCGGCGCCTTCTCGCCCTCGGCACGGTAGCGCGCGTTCATCCGCCGCGCCTGGAAGTCGCCGCAGGTCGAGCAGCTCGAAATCTCGCGATACGTATCCTGTCCCGGCAGCCAGACCTCGAGGTCATAGGTGCGCCGCGCGGTAAAGCCCATGTCGCCCGCGCACAGCAGCATCCGCCGATAGGGTAGCTCAAGCGCGTCGAGGATGCTCTCGGCACAGTGCGTCATCCGCTCGTGCTCCGCCTCGGACGCCTCCTCGGCGACGATCGACACCATCTCGACCTTGTCGAACTGATGCTGGCGGATATAGCCGCGCGTGTCGCGTCCCGCCGCGCCCGCTTCCGAGCGGAAGCAGGGCGTCAGCGCCGCGAAGCGCAGCGGCAGCTCGCCCGCGGGCAGGATCGCCTCGCGCACGATATTGGTCAGCGACACCTCGGCGGTCGGGATCAGCCAGCGGCCGTCGGTGGTGCGGAACAGGTCTTCGGCGAATTTGGGCAATTGCCCGGTGCCGAACACCGCCTCGTCCTTGACGAGCAGCGGCGGCGCCACTTCCTCGAAGCCATGGTCGCGGGTCAGCGTGTCGAGCATGAACTGGCCGAGCGCGCGTTGCAGCCGCGCCGCCGGCCCGCGCACCAGCGTGAAGCGCGCGCCGGCGATCGCGACGCCGGTCTCGAAATCCAGGCCGATCGCTGGCCCGATCGCGTCATGTTCGCGCGCCGGGAAGGCGAAGGCTGGCGGCGTGCCGCGCTGGTGGACGACGACGTTGCCGCTCTCGTCCTCGCCGGCCGGCACGTCGGCGGCGGGCAGATTGGGCAGGGCGGCGAGCGTCGTGTTCAGCCGCTCCGCCGCATCGGCCTCGCCGGCCTCGAGCTGCGGCAGCAGATCCTTGAGCGCGGCGACCTCGGCCATCAACGCCTGTGCGCGCGCCTCGTCCTTCTGCGCCTTGGCCTGGCCGATCTGCTTCGAGAGATCGTTGCGGCGGGTCTGCGCGTCCTGTGCGGCGGCGATCGCGGCGCGGCGCGCATCGTCGAGCGACAGCAGCGCCGCGGCCTGCGGGGCGACGCCGCGGCGGGCGAGGGCGGCGTCGAAAGTGGCGGGATCGTCCCGGATGGCGCGGATGTCGTGCATGATCCGGCGGCTATGCCGCCGCGCCCCCGACCGCGCAAGTCGGCAACCCCATCGCCCTCGGCGGCGTTGACCCCGAGTCCAACGATCAGGAGTAACCCGATGCAGGTCCCCCACAATGCCTTCGTACTGGTCGCCGACGGCCGCAAGGCCCTGTTCTTCCGCAACGAGGGCGATGCCGAATTCCCCAACCTGCAGGTCGAACACGCCGAGGAACGCGTCAATCCTGCCGATCGCGACCAGAAGACCGACGCCGCCGGCGGTGCCAGCGCGACGCAGATGGGCACGATGGACGAGGTCGATTTCCATCAGCAGGAGGAGGATCGGTTCGCCGCCGACACCGCCGATATGCTCAAGCGCCGCGCACTGGCGAACGAGTTCGACTCGCTGATCATCGTCGCGCCGCCGAAGACGCTCGGCGAGTTGCGCCGCCACTATCACAAGGAGGTCAGCAACCGCCTCGCCGGCGAGCTGGCCAAGGATCTCACCGGTCATCCGGTGCCCGACATCGAGAAGGCGCTCAGCGCCGCCTGACGACAGCCTGATGCGACAAGGGGTGCCGGACGCGAGTCCGGCACCCCTTTGCCTGTCCGTCGATCAGGCCGCCTGTGGCTTGGCGAACCGCTTGCGGGCGATCAGCGCGGCGGCGGCGGCGCCGAACAGCAGCACCATCGGCGGGGCCGGCACCGGCGCGGGCGGACCGCCCGACGATCCCGGCGGTCCCGGCGGGCCGCCGTGATGGCCGCTCGACGTCCAGCCACCGTTCGATGACCAGCCGCCGCTGGTGCTCCAGCCCTTCGAGCTCGACCCGTAATTGTTCTGGTTCTGCCCCTGGCCCTGATTTTGATTCTGGTTTTGATTCTGGCCCTGGTTTTGATTTTGCCCCTGGTTCTGGCTCTGGTTGTTGCTGTTGTTGTTCGTGTTGGAATTCTGGTTGTTGTTCGAATTCTGATTGCTGTTGGAATTGTTGTTATTGTTGTTGATGTCGACGTTGGCGCCACCGGTCGAGCTGCTGGTCGACGACGAGCTCGATATGTTGCCCGACGACGAACTCGACACGTTGCCCGACGACGACGAACTGCCCGACGAGGAACTGCTGGTCGAACTCGACCCGCCGCTCGACGTCGACGAGATCACGACGCTGCCGCTCGATCCGGACGATCCGCCGCCGAAGAAGCCACCGCCGAACCCGCCGCCAAAGCCGCCGCCGAACCCGCCGCTGCCGCCGACCACCACGGGTACGCCGCCGCCGCCGCCGCCGATGAAGCCTTGCGCCGCGGGCAGCGGCACCGGCACGGGCGCCGCCTGGCTGGCCACCGTCACCACCGCGGGGGCGCAGCTCGTCGTGGTCGTCGTGACGACGCGGCGGCGCACACCCTGGCGCTGCACCGCGGCGACCTGCCGCCGCACGACGACGCGCTTCTTGACCTGCTTGACGTAGACGGGTCGGTTCGGTCGCTCGGCGACGTGCACGGCACCGCCACCGATCAACGCTCCCCCGCATGCGCAAGCGCATAATTTCGCCAAGGCCATCCTTACGGACATAAGGTCTCTTTCTCGTTGCTGGTGGCCATGCCCCAGAATCCCGCTCGCAGCACGGCGGTGCTGCCATAGGACAAAGGGCCAAAGAAACGATTAAGTGCAAGAACCTTCGGCACTTTGTCGCACCGATATCGCCTTTTCACCACGCCGATGTGTCGCGATCGCCGTTAACGTACCAGAGTGGAACAGATGTTTGATTCGCCGTTAACCACGACCGCCCCGTCGCGGCGCGGTCGCATTCTGTCCGCCGGCATGCTGCAATAAAAGAACGCCGAGGCGTACGATTCGGCAACTCTCATCGCTTGTGGTTCCTTTCGGGCGCGATTATAGGCGCTTCAACCATTTGGGGGCGGCCCCGAGGTCATCATGGGGCCGGAGGGAGAGTGGTATGGCAACGCAAGTCAGTCAGATAGACGATGTAACGACCAATCCGCCGGCGGCCAACGATGCCGACGATGGCTATCGACCCAGCAACGACGAACCGTTCATGACGCGGCGTCAGCAGGCGTATTTCCGCAACAAGCTGCTGCGCTGGAAGGATGCGATCCTCCAGGATGCTGCGGGCACGCTCAACCAGCTCCAGGTCGACTCGCTGCGCGAGGCCGATCTCACCGATCGGGCGTCGAGCGAGACCGACTGGTCGATCGAGCTGCGCACCCGCGATCGCCAGCGCAAATTGGTCTCGAAGATCGAGGCGGCGATCCGCCGCATCGACGAGGGCGAATACGGCTATTGCGAAGTGACCGGCGAACCCATCAGCCTCGGCCGGCTGGAGGCGCGCCCGATCGCGACGATGACGCTGGAGGCGCAGGAGCGGCACGAGCGCAACGAGAAGATCTCGCGCGAGGATTGAACCGGCGTGGGCGGTTAACGCTTTCGCCACCATCGGCCATTAGGCGCCGGCGCCTAATCCCGCACGGTCACACAGGCTTCGTTTATGGACAGCTACTCCCACGACCCGTTCGACAAGGCCGATGCGGCCGGTGGGTCGCAGCGCAGCCGTTCGCGCGACAGCCTGTTCCTCATGGCGCAACTGCGCTTCGAGGAGGAGACGACGGTCCGCGACGTGCGCGTCCGCAATCTGTCGGAGGGCGGGCTGATGGTCGACTGCGCCCGCGTCAAGGAGCCGGGAACGCCGGTTTCGCTGGAGCTGCGCGGTATCGGCAAGGTGACCGGCAAGGTCGCCTGGTGCACCGAAGGCCGGATCGGCATCGCGCTCGACTCGCCGATCGATCCCAAGAAGGCCCGCAAGCCGGTGAGCGGGGCCAAAGGATAAAGCGGGATCGACCGTCGGGGCATCTGAGCAGGGGTCCTGCATGACCCTGATGCAAAAGGCCCCTCCGCGACGGGAGGGGCCGAAGGGCCTTACAGGCCGCTGAGCTCTTCCTTGAGCTTCAGCTTCTTGCGTTTCAGGTCGGTGAGGATTGCGGCGTCGGGCAACGGGCGGTGGACCTCGTCGGCGATGCGGCGGTCGAGCGCGGCATGCTTGGTCTCCAGTGCCTGTTGATGCGTCGTCTGCATTTCGGTTCCTCCTGATGCATGCGTGTTGGGGGACTGAGTAAACCATCGAAGAGGTTAAAAGTCCTCATCGCAAAGCGACGAACGCGATTAGCCGAGTGGCTACGTGCGACGACTTGGTCCGCGCCCGCGGCTGGGCTAGGGGAGCCACGCAGGCGGCAGGGGATTAGGCATGGACGAAGCACAGATCATCGCCCGGCTCGACGCGCTGCGCACCGAACATCGCGATCTGGATGCCGCGATCGACGCGCTCACCGCGACCGGCGTGCCCGACCAGTTGCAGGTCGCGCGACTCAAGAAGCGCAAGCTGCGGCTGCGCGACGAGATCGCCAATTGCGAGGATCAACTGATCCCCGACATCATCGCCTGAGATTATTTCGTCCCGGACCGAATCACTTCGGCACAATCGGCACAATCGGGACCGTTGCGGCACCTGTCCAAGCCGGGGGGCTTGTGCCACCCAACGGTCATGACCCGCAGCAGCAGCGAATCACGCATCCACGATCGTCTGATCGACTCGCTTTATACCGAGGCGATGCTGCTCGCCGACGAGGCGCGCGACTATTTCGACAGCGAGGGCCGGCTGGAGCGCGAGACGCTCGATCCGCTGATCCGCGTCGGCTTCTCCTGTGAATCGCTCAAGATCACCACGCGGTTGATGCACGTCATCGCCTGGCTGCTCACCCAGCGTGCCATCGACGCCGGCGAGATCAAGCCGCGCGAGGCGCTCGACCCGACGCGCCGGCTCGGCAGCGCGCCGCAGTTCGACGCCGATCTCGTCCGCGCGCTGCCGGTGCGCGCGCAGGGTCTGGTCGCCGCCAGCGCCAATCTCCATCGCCGCGTCGGCCTGCTCGACGATGCGCAGGTGCCGCACCCGACGTCGAGCCCGGTCCACCATCTCCACGATCGTCTCGCGCTGGCCTTCTGAACCGCGGTCTGTCCTACATCGGCGACGCCCGCTAGACCGGCGACATGGCGCGCCCCGTTCTCCTCCAAAGGCCTTCCCTGCCTAGAAGAGAAGGACTGGCGTCATGTCAAAAACGGAAACGATCTGAGCCGATCGTTTCCGTTAAGGTGTCCATCTTGTCCATGTCGTCCAACACGACGCACGGCTCAGCCGAGCAGGCGCGCCTTCGCCGCGGCATATTCCGCCCCGAATCGTGCAACGCGGTCGGCGACGCTCTCGACCTTGTCGATCACGCCGATACCCTGTCCGGACCCCCAGATGTCGCGCCACGCCTTGGCCTTGCTGCCGTCACCGCCGCCGAAGTTCATCGTCTTGAGGTCGCCCTCGGGCAGATTGTCGGGGTCGAGCCCCGATGCGGCGATCGAGCTGCGCAGGTAATTGCCGTGCACGCCGGTGAACAGATTGGAATAGACGATGTCGGCCGCGCGGCTGTCGACGATCGACGCCTTATAGTCGGGCGCGGCATTCGCCTCTTCCGTCGCGATGAACGGCGAACCGATATAGGCGAAATCGGCGCCCATCGCCTGCGCTGCGAGGATCGCGCCGCCGCTGGCGATCGATCCCGACAGCGCCAGCGGTCCGTCGAACCATTGGCGGATCTCCTGCACGATCGCGAACGGCGACAGCGTGCCGGCATGGCCGCCGGCACCCGCCGCGACCGCGATCAGCCCTTCCGCGCCTTTCTCGATCGCCTTGCGCGCGAAGCGGTCGTCGATCACGTCGTGGAGCGTGATGCCGCCCCAGCCGTGCACCGCGGTATTGAGGTCCTCGCGCGCACCGAGCGAGGTGATGACGATCGGCACCCGCCATTTGGCGCAGGTGGCGAGGTCCTGCTCCAGCCGATCGTTCGACTTGTGGACGATCTGGTTGACCGCGAACGGCGCGGCGGGCGCCTCGGGATGGTCGCGGTCGTGCGCGGCCAGTTCCTCGGTGATCCGGTGGAGCCATTCGTCCAGCAGCGCCTGCGGCCGCGCGTTGAGCGCCGGGAACGAGCCGACGATCCCCGCCTTGCATTGCGCGATCACCAATTCGGGACCGGAGATGATGAACAGCGGCGAACCGATCACGGGCAGGCGCAGGCGGTCGAAGATCGGGGGTGTCATGGCGGCGGTTTCCTCTCTGGATCGGTTGTTTAGCGCAACCGATCGGCCTGTCCAGCAAGCCCCGTCTTGCCCGCGCCGCCCAAAGGCGTATGGGCCGAATGATACAGTGTTTCCGGAGTGTATCCTTCCATGAAGCTAGCCGTCGCCGCCGCCCTTGCCTTGACCGTCTCCACCCCCGCGCTTGCCGCCGGCAGCCTGCCCGCGACCGTCGTCCCGGTGCTCTACGACATCGACGTCACACCGAATGCGCAGGCGATGACCTTCACCGGCAGCGAGACCGTCCAGATCGACGTCAAGGCGGCGACCAGGACGATCACGCTCAACGCCGCCGACCTGGCGATCGCCGCGGCGACGTTCGACGGCAAGGCGGTGCCCTTCGCGCTCGACAAGGACAAACAGCAGCTCGTCCTGACGTTGCCCGCGGCGGCGAAGGTCGGCCGCCACACCGTCGGCTTCCGCTGGAGCGGCAAGATCAACCAGTCCGCCGCCGGCCTGTTCGCGATCGATTACACCAATCAGGACGGGTCGAAGGCGCGCATGCTCGCGACGCAGTTCGAGGCGCCGGATGCGCGCCGTTTCGCGCCGATGTGGGACGAGCCCGCGTTCAAGGCGAAATTCCGGCTGAAGGCGACCGCGCCCGCCGGCCAGCTCGCTTTCTCCAACATGCCCGCCGCCTCGGTGGCGAAGCAGGCGGACGGCACCCAGCTCTACAGCTTCGCCGAGACGCCGGTGATGTCGAGCTATCTGCTCTATCTCGGCATGGGCGATCTGGAGCGCAAGACGGTACAGGCGGGGAACGTCGAGATCGGCGTGATCACCCGTCGCGGCGTCGTCGACCAGGGCGATTACGCGCTCGCCGAGGCGAAGCGGCTATTGCCCTATTACAACAGCTATTTCGGCCAGCCTTATCCGCTGCCCAAGCTCGACATGGTCGCCGGGCCGGGTTCCAGCCAGTTCTTCGGCGCGATGGAAAATTGGGGCGCGATCTTCTATTTCGAGCCCGAATTGCTGTTCGACCCGAAGCGCGCCACCGAAAGCGGCCGTCAACGCATCTTCACCGTCGTCGCGCATGAGATGGCGCACCAATGGTTCGGCGACCTCGTCACGATGAATTGGTGGGACGACCTCTGGCTCAACGAGGGCTTCGCCTCGTGGATGGAGAACAAGTCCGCCGCCGACCTCAATCCGGCGTGGAAGGCCGATGCGGCCGCGGTGTCGACCGATCGCGAGGCGGCGATGGGCATCGACGCGACCGCCGCGACGCATCCGATCATCCGCAAGATCGAAACCGTCGACCAGATCGGCGAGGCGTTCGACGGCATCACCTATTCCAAGGGGCAGGCCGTCATCGGCATGCTCGAATCGACGCTCGGCCCCGACAAGTTCCGCGACGGCATCCGCCGCTACATGGCCAAATACAAGTTCGGCAACACCGTGACCGAGCAGCTCTGGGCCGAGCTGTCGGCCGCGGCCGGCCAGCCGGTGGCGGAGATCGCCCACGGCTATACGCTGCAGGGCGGCGTGCCGCTGGTGACGCTGACCGGGGCGCGCTGCACCGGCGGCACCACCACGGCGACGCTGGCGCAGGGCCGCTTCGGTCTCGACGCGGCGTCCAAGACGCCGCAGACGTGGCAGGTGCCGCTGGTCGTCGCGACGATCGGTGGCGGCGAGACGCGGACGATCGTCACCGGCCCGGCGACCACCGTCTCGGTCAAGGGTTGCGGCACGTTGCTGCTCAACAAGGGCAAGGGCAGCTACACCCGCGTGCTCTACGACCAGCCCGGCCATGACGCTCTGGTTCGCGACTATACGCGGCTGCCGCTCGAGGATCGGCTCGGCACGCTCGCCGACGATTATGCTTTGGCGGCGGGGGGATATCAGGACCTGTCGCGCTATTTCGCGGTGATGGGTCAGGTTGGCGCCGGCGCCGATCCGCTCGAATGGTCGCTGGTTTCCGGCCGGCTCGGCGGACTCAACGGCCTGTTCGAGGGGACGCCGCTGGCCACGCCGCTGCGCGCGCGCACCGTCGCGATCCTCGGTCCGGTCCTCCAACGCATCGGCTACACCGCCCGGGCGGACGAATCGCCGCTGGTCGGCAATCTGCGCGAGAATCTGGTCGGCCAGCTCGGCGCCAACGGCGATCCGGAGGTGCTGCGCCAGGCGCGCAGCTACGTCGCCAAGCTGGCCACCGATCCGACCGCGATCCCGCCGGCGATCCGCCAGCCGATCCTCGCCACCTTCGCCGCCAATGCGAGCGCGGCGGACTGGGACCTGCTGTTGCGCCTCACCAAGGCGGAGACCAATCCGGTCGCCAAGAACCGCTTCGTCTCGTTGCTCGGCTACGCCAAGGACGATGCGCTGGCGACGCGCGCGCTGGAGTTGCTCAAGACCGACACGTTCACCGCGCCGCAGCGTGCCGCGCTGCTGCGCGCGGTGTCGGGCGAGCATCCCGACATGACGTTCGACTGGGCGGTGGCGAACCGCGCGCTGGTCGAGGGGTTCATCGAGGACAGCAGCAAGGCGAGTTTCATCGTCGGCCTCGGCGGCGGTTCGGTCGATCCGGCTATGCCCGGCAAGATCAATGCCTTCGCAGCGACGATGCCGGAAACCTCGCGTGGTCCCGCCAAGCGGGTGGTGTCGAGCATCGCCGTCCGCAAGGCAGCGGCGGAGCGCCTGCGTCCGGCCGTCCAGACCTGGCTCGGCAAGAGCGCCTGACCGGGCAGGGGGCGGCCTCGCGGCCGCTCCCTCGTCGGATCAACCGCCGGCGCGAGCCGGAATGCCGGTGACTTCCGCCACCCCGTCGTCACCGAGTGCGACCAGCCACGCGCTGCCCTCGATGCACCGCACCGCCCATACCGGCTTGCCCTTGCGATCGGCCTGGCGGGTTACCGCAGCGACGCCCTGGCACGGCTGTTTGGCATCGTCGATCGCCCGGTAAAGCACGCCGTTGAGCTGCCGCGGCGGCAGCGCGGTGACCTTGGCGATATAGCCGGTTTCCTTGGGTGCGGCGCTGGCGATATTGGCGGCCTGCGGTTCGGGTTGCGATCCGCAGCCGGTCAGGGCCGCGGCCAGCATCAGCATCAATCCATTTCGCATTGCCGTCTCCATCGTCCTGTCCGCCCGAAGATAGGCGGGGGAGGCCGGGATCGACAAGGCTCCGTGTGAGGCTCCGGGGCGCTTCAGCGCCAGCCGGTGATCGCCCGCCCGCGGTCGACGTCGTGGTCGACCACTTGCTGGGTCAGGCGCAGGAACAGCCGCTGCGCCTGCCGCCATGCGACCGCGCCCGCGCGCCGGTCGCGAACGCGATCGCCGACGACCAGCCGGCTGCCCCAATCGTCGACCGCCGCCGCCAGATCGTCGGGCGCGCCGCCGGGGCGGATCACCAGCGAAGGAAAGGGCAGGCGCGATCGGGGGGAGGCGAACAGGTCGCCCGCATCGGTCGGCGGCGCGAACAGCAGCGCGCCGGCGACCTTGCGGACATCGTCGGTCGGCGACAGCCGCGCCCACCATGCGCTCGCCGCGCAGCCCAGTCCCTCGGCGACGATCAGCACGCGCGCATCGGCCTCGCGCACCGCCCGGTCGAGCTTCGCCGCCCAGATGTTGCGCGTCGCCGGCGAGCGCGCATCGAGCGGCACCGCACCCGATCCGCCTGCGGGCCAGCCGAACATGCGCTGCCAGGCTGGCGTCTCTTCCCCGTCGCCGATCGTGACGATCGACAGGCGGGGGTCGGCAAAGTTCAGGGCGGCGATGGCGGTCATGCGCGTCTCACTCCTCGACGCCGGGCGACTCGGCGAAGGTCGAAGTATGAACGCTTCCTGACGGCGGACCAGCCCCGATACGCTCTCGCGCGCCGAAGCGGGCGGCGGGCGGGACGATCATCGCAGCAGCGGGTAGCCGAGCGCGATCGCATCCCGCTCCGCCGATCGGACCGGCGCCAGTGCAGTCTCGTCCGCTGGTATGATATCCCGCAGGAACAGCGCGTCGCGGGCGGTCGCGAGCGTCGGATCGGCGATCACCGCCGCAAGCGCTGCCCGGATCGCGGCGAGGTGCGCGTCCGACGTCGCCGCTGCGGTGACGAAGGGCAGCGCGGGGGTGGCGCCCGTCGTCGCGATCACCCGCAGCCGCCCGGTCGACACCGGCTCATGGCGTCGCAGCGCCGCCCAGGTCACGCAGTCGATCGCGGCACAATCGGCCTCGTCGCGGACGATCGCCTCGGCACTGGCGCGGTGGCTCCCCGTCACGACGACCTGCGAGAAGAACGCCGTCGCGTCGGCCAGCGGTGCCACGACGGCGCGCAACAGGTTCATGCCGGTGTTAGAGGCCGGCGCATTGATCGCCGCCCGCGATCCCCGCAAGTCTGCGACGGCATCGATCCGATCCGCCGCCCGTACGACGATGACGCTGCGGTGGCTCGCACCGTCGCAGCCGGGCGCATCATAGACCGGCAGCGCGACCACCAGCACCGCCGGCGCGTCGGCGGCGGTCAACGGATAGCCGCACGCCTGCGCGAACAGCAGGCGAGCGTCGTGCCAGATCGCCTCAACCGATCGCGACCGGTCGAGATCGTCGGGCACGCCGGGAATGCCCGCGACCCGCAGCCGATGTGCGAGACCGCGCCAGAGCGCGTCGTTTGCCGCTCGCTGTGCCGGGTGATCGTACATCCCGAGCGACGCGACCAGCGTCACGCCGCTTGATCCGGCCGATAGGCGGGATGGTGCAGATCGTCGTGTGCACGGAACGCAAAGCGACGCAGCACCTCGCCATATCCGCGATAGATGCGGCCGCCCTCGGCGACGAACCGGTCGCGATGCGCGCGGTGATAGGCGGGCAGGCGATACCACGGCAGGCCCGGGCGCTCGTGATGCGCGACATGAAGGTTGTTGTTGAGGAACAGCAGGGCGAACGGTCCTCCACGCTCGACGATCGCCGCATGGGCGGTGGTTGCGAGATCGGCACGATGCTCGGCATAGCTGCGCAACAGCGTCAACGCGATGCCGGGATAGATGAAGGCGACCAGATAGGTGCCGATCGGCAGGCCGACATGGCTGAGCCACGCGAGCAGCAGCGCCACCCCCGCCAGATGCGGCAGCCAGTCGCGTGCGACTGCTCCCGGCGCGCGCCTCATCCGCCCGATCTCGCCGGCGAGAAACCGCCCGACCACGAGCGCCGGTCCGAAGAGCAACTGACCGATCAGGGTCGCCTGCACCGCCGCCAGACGCCGCGCCACGCCGCGACCGGCATGATAGCGCGATTCGGGATCGGCGGCGGGATCGGTGATCGCGCCGCAGCCGTGATGGGCGAGATGCGAGCGCCGGTACATTGCATAGGGCAGGTATAGGCTCAGCGGCGGCATGCCGATCATGTCGTTGAGCAGGCGACGATCGGTAGGATGACCGTGGATCGTCTCATGTTGCAACGACCCCTGCCAGCCGACGATCGCCCCGCCGAGCAGCATCAGTATCGGCAGCGGCACCAGCGCATGCCAGGCGGTGAGCGCCAGCCACCCGCCGTAGACGACGATGGCGACGGCGATCGTCGGCCAGTCAACGGCCGCCGCGGCACGTCGTTGAGGATCGGACCGGGGCATACAGTCTCCTGACGTTCTCCCATCAATCTCCACGCTTTCGATAGGATTTGGCAAGCCAAGGCTTGCTTGTCACGGAGATCGCTCAGCTTGTTGGGTACGGGGCATCGTCAAGCGGCGCTTCCTCGGCTAGCGAATGGCTGCGGCCGTCGATGGCCTCGCGAAGACGGAGCAGACAGACGATGCCGAAGACGTTGGTAACCGGGGCGGCGGGTTTCATCGGCATGCATACGGCGGAAGCGCTGCTCGCACGCGGCGACAGCGTGGTCGGCATCGATTCACTCAACGATTACTATGATCCGGCATTGAAGCAGGCCCGGCTTGCCGAACTCACCCGGCGGCATGGCGACCGCTTCACCTTCCTCGCGGTCGATTTCGCCGATGCCGCGACGTTGCGCGACGCGCTGGCACCGCATGCGTTCGAGCGCATCGTCCATCTCGGCGCGCAGGCGGGCGTCCGCTACTCGATCGAGCATCCCGAGGTCTACGGCCAGTCCAACCTCGTCGGCCATCTCAATATCCTCGAACTCGCACGCACGCGGCGGGTCGAGCATCTGGTCTATGCGTCCTCGTCGTCGGTCTACGGCGGCAACGCCTCGGTACCGTTCCGCGTCGAGGATCGCGTCGATCGCCCGGTGTCGCTCTACGCCGCCACCAAGCGCGCCAACGAGGTGATGAGCGAAAGCTACGCACACCTCTATCGCCTGCCGCAGACCGGATTGCGCTTCTTCACCGTCTACGGCCCGTGGGGCCGGCCGGATATGATGCTGTGGATCTTCACCCGCGCGATGTTCGCCGGCGAGCCGATCCCGGTGTTCAACAACGGCCAGATGGAGCGCGACTTCACCTTCATCGACGATATCGTCGCCGGCGTGATCGCCGCGCACGACCAGCCGCCGCCTGACGACGGGCAGGAAAAGCCCGGCGGCAGCGTCGCGCCGCACCGCCTCTACAATATCGGCAACAACCGCTCGGAGCCGCTCGGCCGCGTGATCGGCTTGCTCGAGGCGGCGATCGGCCGGCCGGCAGTGCGCCGCGACCTGCCGATCCAGCCTGGCGACGTCGTGCGGACCTTCGCCGACATCACCGCGATCGTCGACGATCTAGGCTATCGGCCGACCACGACGATCGACGTCGGCGTGCCGCGCTTCGTCGACTGGTATCGCGCCTATCACCGGCTCTAGGACGCCACCGCCCACGGCGCTGTCGCCAGCGCCCGGGCGAGATGATCGATCAGCACCGTGACGCGGCGCGGGCGCAACGGGCTCGGCGGGGTGATGAGGTGGAGACCGAGCGGCGCGACGCTCCACTCAGGCATTGCCACCTCCAGCCGCCCCTCGCGAATTTCGCGCCAGACGAGGAATTCGGGCTGTAGCGCCAGGCCTTGCCCGGCGAGCAGCGCCGGGTTGAGCATGTCGGCATTGTCGGTCCAGACGCGTACCGGCGGCTCGACCGTCTCCTCGCCGAACTGCGGATGGCCGAAGCGCCAGACGCCGCGGCTCGACCCGCCGGTATAAGCGAGCGCGCAATGGTCCTTGAGCTGCGCGGGGTGGCTCGGCCGCCCGTGCGCGTCGAGATAGGCGGGCGCAGCGACGAGCAGGATGCGCACCGTGCACAGCCGCCGCGCCAGCAGTGAGCTGTCCTCCAGTGCGGCGATGCGCAGTGCGAGGTCGAAGCCTTCCGCAACCAGATCGACGCGCCTGTCGCTCAGCGCGAAATCGAGGGTGATCTCGGGATAGGCGGCGAGGAAGTCGGGCAGCGTCGCACCGACATAAGCGGTACCGAACGACAGCGGCGCGCTGATCCGCACCAGTCCGCGCGCGACGTCGGATTGCTCCGCCGCCTCGTCCTCCAGCGCCTCGCCCTCCTGCAGAATGCGGCCGGCGCGGGTGAGCGCCGCGCGCCCCGCCTCGGTCAGCGACAGCCGCCGCGAGGTGCGCGACAGCAAGGCGACGCCGAGCCGCGCCTCCAGCCGCGCGATCGCCTTCGACACGGTCGGGTTGGCGAGGCCGAGCGCCTCCGCCGCGCCGGCGAAGGAGCCGCGCTCGGCGACCTTGGCGAAGATCGCCCAGGCTTCGAAATCGGGGAGGCGACGTGTCATTATCGGCAATGATGAGATGCCATCATTGCCGTTTCGTCAAGTCGCCCGCTCCCCCATCTTGGCCCCAACAGGAAGCGTCCCGGCTTCCACAGGAGACAGACCATGATCGACCGTCGCCCCTTCGCCAGCCTCGGTGGTGCCAACCACGGCTGGCTCGATGCCAAGCATCATTTCTCCTTCGCCAATTACTACGATCCCAAGCGGATGGGCTGGGGCCCGATCCGCGTCTGGAACGACGATACGATCGCTGCCGGCACCGGCTTTCCGCCGCATCCGCATGCCGACATGGAGATCATCACCTATGTCCGTGAGGGTGCGATCACGCATCAGGACAGTCTGGGCAACATCGGCCGTACCGAGGCGGGCGACGTGCAGGTGATGAGCGCCGGATCGGGCGTGCGCCATTCGGAATATAATCGCGAACCCGGCACGACGACGATCTTCCAGATCTGGATCGAGCCCAAGACGCGCGGCGCTGCGCCGTCATGGGGCGCCAAGCCCTTCCCCAAGGGCGAACGCGCCGGCACGTTCGTAACGCTCGCCAGCGGCTTCGGCGACGATGCCGACGCGCTGCCGATCCGCACCGACGCACGCATCGTCGGGGCGACGATCAAGGCGGGCGAAACGGCGGAATATGCCCTCGGCGCCGGCCACCATGCCTATCTGGTGTCGGCGACCGGCAAGGTCGAGATCAACGGCGTGGCGCTCGATGCGCGCGACGGCGCCGCGATCGTCGACGAGGCGGTGATCCGCATCACCGCGACCGAGGATGCCGAGATCGTCCTGGTCGACGCCGCCTGACCCCGACCGGGGAGCGCGCCTTGCGCTCCCCGGCACTTGCCGCGAAGGGGGTGCGATGAGCGATACCATCCTGATCTTCTACGGATCCTACCGGTCCGACCGGCAGGGCATCCGTCTGGCGCATTATCTGGTCGACGCATTCCGCGCCCGCGGGGCCAATGCTGAGCTGATCGACGCCAAGGCGCTCGACCTGCCGATGCTCGACCGCATGTACAAGGAATATCCCGCCGGCGAGGCACCGGCGGCGCTCGAGGCGCTGGCGGGCAAGATCAAGGCAGCGGACGCCTTCGTCTTCGTCGCCGGTGAGTATAATTGGAGCGTCCAGCCCGGTCTCAAGAACTTGACCGACCATTTCCTCGAGGAATGGTATTGGCGCCCCGCGGCGATCGCGAGCTATTCGGCCGGGCGCTTCGCCGGCGCGCGTGCCGGTCTGGCGTGGCACGGCATCCTGTCGGAGATGGGGATGGTCGTCGTGTCGAGCAGCCTCGCGGTCGGCGGCATCGGCCATGCGCTCACCGCCGAGGCCGAACCGGTCGGCGACGGCGGCGCGAGCCTCGACAAGGCGTTCCCGCCCTTCGCCGACGATCTCGCGTGGTGGACCGAGGCGGCGCGAGCGCAACGGGCGATCAAGACGCCGCCCTATTGAGCGTCCGCCGCCTTACGCGCGGCGCGGAAGCGATGGAGCAGCGGCTCGGTATAGCCATTAGGCTGGTCCACCCCTTCGAACACGAGCGCGCGGGCGGCCTGCCAGGCGAGGCTGCTAGCCTCATTCCCGTGCATCGGCCGATAGAGCGGGTCGTCGGCATTCTGCACGTCGACCTTCGTCGCCATCCGCGCGAAGGCGGCATCGACGTCGGCGGGTGACGCCACGCCATGCAGCAGCCAATTCGCGATATGCTGCGACGAGATGCGCAGCGTCGCGCGATCCTCCATCAGGCCGATGTCGTGGATGTCGGGCACCTTGGAACAGCCGATCCCCTGATCCACCCAGCGCACGACATAGCCGAGGATGCCCTGCGCATTGTTGTCGAGCTCGGCGCGCACTGCGTCCGCCTGCCAGTTGCGCCCGGCTTCGGCGACCGGGAGCGTGAGCAGGTCGGCGAGCGGCGCGGGGGTCTCGGCGCTGCGCGCGCGCTGGCGGGCGAAGACGTCGACGCGATGGTAATGCGTCGCGTGCAGCGTCGCAGCGGTGGGCGAGGGGACCCAGGCGGTGTTCGCACCGGTCTGCGGATGGCCGATCTTCTGGTCGAGCATATCGGCCATGCGATCGGGCGCCGCCCACATCCCCTTGCCGATCTGCGCCTTGCCCGACATGCCGCAGGCGAGCCCGATCTGCACGTTGCGGTTCTCATAGGCGGCGATCCATGTGCTCGTCTTCATCTCGGCCTTGGGGATCATCGCGCCGGCGTGCATCGACGTGTGCAGCTCGTCGCCGGTGCGGTCGAGGAAGCCGGTGTTGATGAAGACCAGCCGGTGGCGGACCGCGTGGATGCAGGCGGCGAGATTGGCGCTGGTGCGGCGCTCCTCGTCCATCAGGCCGAGCTTGATCGTATGACGGGGCAGCGCGAGCAGGTCCTCGACCGCGTCGAACAGGCGGTCGGCGAAAGCGGCCTCGGCGGGGCCGTGCATCTTGGGTTTGACGATATAGATCGAACCGGTGCGGCTGTTGCGACCGCGATCGTGGCGCGCGATCAGTGACGTGACGATCGCGTCGAGGATGCCCTCGGGCGCGTCGCTGCCGTCGGGCAGGCGGACCGCGGGCGTGGTCATCAGGTGGCCGACGTTGCGGACGAACAGCAGGCTGCGTCCGGGCAGCGTCAGCGGGCTGTCGTCGGGGGCGGTGTAGGTGCGGTCGGGGGCGAGCGTTCGGGTGCGTGTAGCGCCGCTTTTGGCGAAGCTGGCGGTGAGGTCGCCCTGCATCAGGCCGAGCCAATTGGCGTAGGCGACGACCTTGTCGTCGGCGTCGACCGCGGCGATCGAGTCCTCGAGGTCGCAGATCGTGGTGAGCGCGCTTTCGAGGCGGACGTCGGCGATACCGGCGGGGTCGGTGGCGCCGATCGGGTGGGCGCGGTCGATCACCAGCTCGATGTGCAGGCCGTGGTGGCGGAAGAGCAACGTGTCGCCGGCACGGCCGACGCGCTGCGCGGGGTCGGCGAGCACGGGATCACCGCCCGTCCAGTCGGCCCAGCGGCCGCTGGCGAGCGGCACGGCTTCGTCGAGGAAGGCCTTCGCCCAAGCGATCACCTGCGCCCCGCGGGCCGCGTCGTAGCCGCCGGTGGCGGGCGTGCCGGGGAGCGCATCGGTGCCGTAGAGCGCGTCGTAGAGGCTGCCCCAGCGCGCGTTGGCGGCGTTGAGGAGGAAGCGGGCGTTGAGGATCGGGACGACGAGCTGCGGCCCCGCCATCGTCGCGATCTCGGCGTCGACGCGCCCGGGGTCGATCGCGAAGGGGGCGGGCTCCGCAACGAGATAGCCGATGTCGGTCAGGAAGGCGTGGTAGGCCGCCGGGTCGAAGGTGTTGGCGCGGTGCCAGCCGTCGATCGCCGCCCGGAGCCGGTCGCGCTCGGCGAGGAGGGCGCGGTTTTCGGGGGCGAAGCGGGCGAAGAGCGCGGCGACACCCGACCAGAAGGCGGCCGGGTCGAGGCCGGTGCCGGGAAGGGCCCTTTCCTCGATGAAGGTCGCCAGCGGGGGGGCGATGACGAGGCCGGCGCGGTCCATAACTTCTCTATCCTCTCGCATAGGCCGTGAGGCTAGACCCAAGGTCGGCCGTTCGCTAGCCATGAAGATGTTGAAGCAGTTTATCCTGTGGAGAACGAATGGCCTTCGATCCGGACTATGCGCTGTTCGTCGCGGTGGCGGCGGGCGGCAGCCTGTCGGCGGCGGCGCGCAGCCTGCACATTTCGCCGGCCATGGCCTCCAAGCGGTTGCAGCGGCTGGAAAACAGGCTGGGCGTCCGGCTCGTCCACCGGACCACGCGGCGGCTGGCGTTGACCGAGGCCGGGGCGCGGTTCCGCGACGATCTCGACGGGGTGCTCGCCGCGCTCGGCGAGGCGGAGGCGCGGGTGACCGGCGCCCGCGGCGAACCGGCGGGGCCGCTGCGCGTGTCGGCGCCGACGTCGTTCGGGCGGCTGCACGTCGCCCCGCATCTCGGTGCGTTTCTGGCCGCCTATCCCCGCATCGATCTCGCCTTCGACCTCAGCGACCATTTCGTCGATCTGCTCGGCGAGCGCGTCGATTGCGCGATCCGGATCGCGGGGGCGGTGCCGGGGAGCGTGGTGGCGCACCGGCTCGGCGAGAGCCGGCGGGTGTTGTGCGCGGCGCCGGCCTATCTGGCCAAGCACGGCGCGCCGGGGCGGATCGGCGATCTCGCCGACCATCGCCTGCTCGCCGCCGACGGGCAGATGCCGTGGCGGCTGGTCGCCGCCGGCAAGACCGTCGCGATCGAACGCGCGAGCCATGTGCGGACCAATTCGAGCGAGATGATCCGCGAACTGGCGCTCGGTGGCGTCGGGATCGCGTTGCGGTCTTTGTGGGATGTCGGCGACGCCTTGCGCGACGGGCGGCTGGTTCGCGTGCTCGACGCGTGGGAGGGATCGGCGGAGGTCGGCATCTATGCGGTGCACCTGCCCGGTCCGGCGGTGCCGGCGGCGGTGAGCGCCTTCGTCGCCTTCCTGCGCGAGACGATCGATCCGCGGCGCTGGGAGGCGATGACACCGGCATGACGCCGAATTCATGGAACATGACGGTTGCGTCACGGCTTTTCCCAGCAAGGTTTCGTTACAGGAGTTCGCCATGAAGAGTCTGATGTTCCTCGCCGCCGCCACCGCGCTCGTCGGCGCACAGCCGGCGCTCGCCAAAGGCTGTATCCGTGGCGCCGCCGCCGGCGGGGCCGCCGGCCATTTCGTCGGCAAGGGCCATGCGATGATGGGCGCGGCCGCCGGCTGCGTCGCGATGCACCACCATTATGCCAAGCAGGCGCGCGCGCAGAAGGCCGCGGCGAAGCAGCGCTGAGCGTTTCACCCGGCGTATCGGGGTGAGGACGACCCGGACGGCGCAGGCCGTTCCGGGTCGTTCGTGTTTTCGGGCTCGGGTGTCACCGTGCCTCGACACGCTCGGGACTGACGGTGGGGTCGTCGGCGTAAGAAGAAGGGTGATTCGCGCAGAGGCGCGGAGGCGCGGAGGTGTTGCGCTCGCCGCGACAGCGGCGCTTTCCATCTGCCATGAGGGAAGGGACCGCGTTTGCCGCAAGCGGAACACCTCCGCGTCTCTGCGCCTCTGCGCGAACAGAACCTTCTCCAGAGGGCATTCACAGCGCGGAGGTTCCGCCTAGCTTTTCACCCGGCCGCTCAATTCGCCGCCGGCCTGCGGGTCGAACCTCGCACTGACGAAGATCACTGACGGTGGGGTCGTCGGCGTAAGAAGAAGGGTGGTTCGCGCAGAGGCGCGGAGGCGCGGAGGTGTTGCGCTCGCCGCGTCAGCGGCTTTCTCCATCTGCCATGAGGAGAAAGGACCGCGTTGGCTGAAGCGGAACACCTCCGCGTCTCTGCGCCTCTGCGCGAACAGAACCTTCTCCAGAGGGCATCCACAAGGCGGAGCTTCCGCCTAGCTTTTCACCCGGCCGCTCAATTCGGCGCCGGCCTGCGGGTCGAACCGCGCATTGACGAAGATCGCGGTCAGCGAGATCGCCGTCACCGTCCAGAAGGCGAAAGTGAAGTCGGGGAAGGCCACCGCATCCGCCCCACGCCACAGCATCGAGACGTGCAGCGCGGTCGCGCCGATGCAGATGCCGAGCGACAGCATCAGCTGCTGGAAGGTCGAATAGAAGCTCGTCGCCGCGCTCATCCGGTCCTTGGCGATCTCGTCATAGGCGATGGTGTTGTAGGCGGTGAACTGGAACGACATCAGGAAGCCCGACAGCACCAGCACCGCGAACACCGCGGGCAGCGGCCAGGCGGGATCGAACAGCCCGCAGCAGGCATAAGCAGCGGTGCCGGCGACGCCCATCACGACGAGGCTGTTGCGGAAGCCGAAGCGTTTGAGGATGCGCCGCGCCACGCCCTTCATCCCGAACGAGCCGATCGCCGAGGCGACGGTCATCGCGCCGCTCTGCGCGGCGGTGAGGCCGAAGGCGAGCTGCATCATCAGCGGCAGCAGGAACGGCTGCGCGCCCTGCGTGATCCGCGCCAGCGAACCGCCGAGCACCGACAGGCGGAAGGTCGGGATGCGCATCAGCGACAGATCGAGGATCGGATGCTCCGTGCGCCTGGCGTGGCGCCAATAGCCCAGACCGAAAACCGCGCCGGTGGCGATCAGCGTTGCCGCCAACCGGCCCTCGCCGGGGCGGCTCGCCATTTCAAACCCGAACAGCAGGCAGCCGAGCGCCGCGCCCGACAGCAGGAAGCCGAGCGGATCGAATTTGTGCGGCGTGTCCTCGCGCACGTCGGCGATGAAACGGCCGACGAGGACGATGCCGGCGACGCCGATCGGCAGGTTGAGCCAGAAGATCCAGCGCCAGTCGAGATAGGTGACGATTAACCCGCCGACCGGCGGGCCGACGATCGGCCCGATCAGCGCCGGCATGATCAGCCACGACATCGCCGACACCATGTCGCGTTTGGCGACCGAGCGGAGCAGCACCAGTCGCCCGACCGGCATCATCATCGCGCCGCCGATCCCCTGCAGGAAGCGTGCGGCGACCATCATCTCGAGGCTGGGCGACAGGCCGCAGGCGAGGCTGCCGACGACGAACAGGCCGATCGCGGCGCGGAACACGCGGCGCGCGCCGAACCGGTCCGCCATCGTCCCCGAGGCGGGAATGAACATCGCCAGCGCGAGCAGGTACGAGGTGAGCGCGATGCTCATCTCGGGCGCCCGCACGCCGAAGTCCCGCGCCATCGTCGGCAGCGCGGTGGCGAGCACGGTGGCGTCGAGATTCTCCATGAACATCGCGGTGGCGATGATCAGCGCGACGGTGCGGTAGTTGCGCGTCGGTCGTTCGCCGCCGGTGTGGTCGGCGGTCTGCGCGATATCGTCGCCGGCGGGGACGATGCCGTCGCGCACCTCCGCATTGACCGAGGCGATCCCGCGCCGCCGCGGCCTGAGATAGAGGCGCGGATCAAAAGCGGCGGGAAGGTGCAGGTGCATGCGAAGGGTAAAGCTTTCTCGCTTGATCGGCCTCTCCGGGAAGAGCGTGGCCGGGTCTCGCGGGCGGGGCCTTCGCTGTTTTCCATATAGGGACCGGCGGGTGGTATTGAAGTTTTTCCGTGCGGTTTTTGTCGTTTCGGGGGTTGAGACACAGTGCGCACGCTGGTGGAGCAGCACAGTGCTCCTGCGAAAGCAGGAGCCTAGGGTCAAGCAGGACAACGGGTACCGGCGATCGGGACTCCTGGGCTCCTGCTTTCGCAGGAGCACTGGTATGGTTTTGCAGAGGTCTCGATTTGATCCGGGCTAGCCGAGCGTCTTGGCCGCGGCGAGCGCGCGCTCGCGGCCTTCGCGGTGACCGATGATCTTGGCGGGATAGGCGTCGGGACGGACGCCGTGTGCGTCGGGATCGTGGATCGTCTCGTCGGACAGGTCGGCCAGTTCCGGCACCCATTCGCGGATATAATCGCCCGCCTCGAACTTCTCGGACTGGCCGAGCGGCGCCATGATCCGGCCGAACATATTGGCGTCGACGCCGGTGCCGGCGATCCACTGCCAGTTGACCGAATTGTTGCCGTAGTCGGCGTCGATCAGGCAGTCCCAGAACCAGCGCTCGCCCTCGCGCCAGTTGACCAGCAGATGTTTGACGAGGAAGCTGGCGGTAATCATCCGCACGCGATTGTGCATCCACCCCGACTGCCAGAGCTGGCGCATGCCGGCGTCGACGATCGGATAGCCGGTGCGGCCCTGCTGCCACGCCTTCAGATCGCGCTTGGCGGCGGCATCGTCGCGCCACGGCAGCGCATCATATTTGCGGCGGCCGTTGACGCTGCCGTAATCGGGGAGCGCGAGCAGCACGCCTGCCGTGAAGTCGCGCCACGCCAGTTCGCGCAGGAAGGCCGCCGCCGCGGCATCGTGGCCGAGCGCGTGATAGACGGTGCGCGGCGACACCTCGCCATGGTGGAGGTGCGGGGAGAGGCGCGACGTCCCCTCTTCGGACGGCAGATTGCGGCGGCGGTCGTAGGCGGCGACCTCGTCGGGGAAATCCTTCGCCTTGACGAGCGCCTCCGCCTCGCCCGGCGTCCAGTCCTTGGCGAAGGCGGTCGACCAGTCGGGTTTGGTGGGCAGCAGGTCCCAGTCGGCAAGCGCGTCGCTCTCGGGCCAGTGCTCGGGGGCCGGGATGGTCCGCGGGACGGGCAGCGGCTGCTCCGGCGGCAATTGCGCCTGCAACGCGCGCCAGAAGGAGGAGAAGACGCGGAACGGCGTGCCGGCGCCGGTGGTGACGTCCTCGACGCGCGACAGGCGGTTGCCGTCGTAGAGGTCGAGCACGTCGCCAAGCGCATCCTCCTGCTTGCGCCACCAGGGTTCGTAATGGCGGATCGCATGGATGCGGGTGGCGCCGGTGTCCGCGAGCAATTGCCTGAGGATCGCGACGGCGTCGCCGCGGCGCAGGATCAGGCGGCTGTGCTTGGCGGCGAGTTCCTTGCCGAGCGCGTCGAGGCTGTGATGCAGCCACCAGCGTTGCGCGCCGCCGATCCGCCATTGGCCGGGCGCGTCGTCGTCGAGGATGTAGACGGGGATCACCGGGCCGGCATGCGCGGCGGCGACGAGGGCGGGCTGATCGTGGAGGCGCAGATCCTGGCGCAGCCACAGCAGGGTCGTTTCGGTCATCGCGGGGTGAAGCGTTCGGGTGCGGGCCGGGGTTCCGTGCTGCAAAGAGTAACCCACCGGGCTCGCATGTATTCCCGCGCAGGCGGGAATCCAGGGTCACGCAGAGCAACAGCGGTGGGTGTGCGGGACCCTGGGCTCCCGCCTGCGCGGGAGCACTGGCTCTGTCCGGCGGCATCCCATCCCGGACGTGCCGGATTTGGCGTGCTAGGACGGCGTATGACTGTCGGGACGAAACGATGAAGCGGATCATGATGGCGGCGACGATGCTCGGCGCCTGTTCGCCCTCCGCACCTGCGCCGAGCGCGCCGCGGCTGCCGGTGGCGATCCGCGGCGCGGAGCAGATGACGCTGGTGCGGGGCGCGGCGCTCGAACGGCTGGTGCGCGGCAGCGTGCAGACGCGGGACGGGGCGGTGCCGCCGGTCGAGCGCTTCGCCGCCGTCGGCGAGGACTATACGCTGCGCTACAACGACAAGCCCGATTCGGCGGGACGCTATCGGGTGACGCCGGATCGGGTGTGCCTGCGTTTCGCGGGGGATCGCAGCATCTATTGCCGCTTCTACCTCACCGATCGCGCGGGCAGGATCTGGATGGCGGAGGACGACCGCGACTATCCGCTCCACGTCGCCGCGGTGACGGTGGCGCGGGAGCGGTGACCATACCAAGTCCCCTCTCCCCGCGGGGAGAGGGGATGATGGATCACGCCATCATCGACGGGCCGGCGATGACCTTGTCGAGCGTGACCGGATATTCACGGACGCGCACGCCGCTGGCATTGTAGACCGCATTGGCGATCGCCGCGCCGACGCCGCATAGGCCGAGCTCGCCGACGCCCTTGGCCTTCATCGGCGACGACATCGGATCGACCTCGTCGAGGAAGATCACCTCCTGATGCGGGATGTCGGCATGGACCGGCACCTCGTAGCTGGCGAGATCGTGGTTGACGAAGAAGCCGAAGCGCTTGTCGACCGCCAGTTCCTCCATCAGCGCGGCGCCGACGCCCATCGTCATCGCGCCGATCACCTGGCTGCGCGCCGACTTGGGATTGAGGATGCGCCCCGCCGCGCAGACCGCGAGCATGCGGCGGATGCGGATCTCGCCGGTATAGGCGTCGACGCCGACCTCGACGAAATGGCCGGCGAAGGTCGATTGCTGTTCCTTCTTGGCGAGGTCACCGAATTCGATGCTGTCCTCGGCGGACAGGCCGGCATCGCCCGCGGCCTGCGCCAGCGGCACGCTGCGGTTGCCCGAGCGGACCTTGCCGTCGGCGAATTCGACGTCGGCGGAGTTGAAGCCGAGCTTCTGCGCCACCGTTTCGCGCAGCTTCATGCAGGCGGCATAGACGCCCGCGGTCGAGCTGTTGGCGCCCCATTGGCCGCCCGAGCCGGCGGCGACGGGGAAGCTGCTGTCGCCGAGCAGCACGTTCACCTTGTCGAGGGTCACGCCCATCACCTCGGCGGCGGTCTGCGCGATGATCGTATAGCTGCCGGTGCCGATGTCGGTCATGTCGGTGGCGACGGTGACCATCCCCTTCTTGTCGATGCCGACGCGCGCGCCCGACTTCATCGTCATGTTGTTGCGGAAGCCCGAGGCGACGCCCATACCGACCAGCCAGCGCCCGTCGCGGACCGAGCGCGGCTTGGCCTGCCGCTGCGACCAGCCGAATTTGTCGGCGCCGAGACGCAGGCATTCGACGAGCTGACGCTGCGAGAATTTGCGGCCGGGCTTTTCGGGATCGACCTGCGTGTCGTTGACGATGCGGAACTGGACGGGGTCCATGTTCAGCTTCTCCGCCATCTCGTCCATCGCGACCTCGAGCGCCATCAGGCCGGGCGCCTCGCCGGGGGCGCGCATCGCATTGCCTTCGGGCAGATCGAGCACCGCGAGCCGCATCGAGGTCAGGCGATTGGCGCCCGCGTACAGCAATTTGGTCTGCGACACCGCGGTCTCGGGACCGCCGCCGGGAAGGTCGCCCGAACCGCTCTCATGCGCGATCGCGGTGAGCTTGCCGTCCTTGCCGGCGCCGAGGCGGATGCGCTGGCGCGTCGCCGGACGGTGCGTGGTGTTGTTGATCATCAGCGGGCGTTGCAGCGTCACCTTGACCGGCCGGCCCGCCTGTTTCGCGCCGAGCGCCGCCAGCACCGCATCGGCGCGGACGAACAGCTTCCCGCCGAAGCCGCCACCGATATAGGGCGAGATCAGGCGGACATTGTCCTTGGGGATGCCGAGCGTCTTGGCGACGTCGCCCTTGCCCCAGGCGATCATCTGGTTCGACGTCCACAGCGTCAGCTTGTCGCCGTCCCAGCGTGCGATGCTGGCATGCGGCTCCATCATCGCGTGGCTCTGGTCGGGCGTCTCGTACACGGCATCGAGCTGCACCGGCGCGGCGGCGAAGGCCTTTTCGAAATTGCCGACGCGGTCGATCGGCGGCGCGGAACTGCCCTCGCCGCTGCTGTCGCCCTTCAGCGGGGCGGTCTTGAGCGCGGTGTCGAGGTCGAAGCGACCCTTCTCGCGCGCGTAATCGACGCGGATCAGCGCCGCGGCGGCGCGGGCCTGTTCGAACGTCTCGGCGACGACCAGCGCGATCGCCTGATGATAATGGTCGACCGCGGGGCCGCCGAGCAGCTTGGCGGTGTTCATGTCGCCCTTGCCGAGTGCGCCAGCGGTGTCGGCGGTGACGATCGTCAGCACGCCCGGCGCGGCCTTCGCCGCGGCGAGGTCCATCGACGCGATCCGCCCCTTGCCGATGCCGGCGCCGAGGACATAGCCATAGGCCGCGTCGGGGACGACATCGTGGCGCTCATAGGCATAGGGCGCAGTGCCGGTGGTCTTGAACTTGCCGTCGATACGGTCGGTGGGCTTGCCGATGACCTTGAGCTGGTCGATCGGGTTCTGGCCCGCGGGCTGGTCGAATTTCATGCTGCGTCTTTCGCTTCGGCCAGCACTGCGGCGAGCGTGCGCTCGACGAGGGGCACCTTGAAGGCATTGTCGGCGGTGGGGCGGGCCCCGGCGAGCAGGCGACCGCTCACCGCCTTGGCACCCTGCGGCAAGGTGGCTTCCGCGGCCTCGACGCGCCACGGCTTGGGGGCGATGCCGCCGATCGCGACATGGCCGCTGCCGTCGCGCTGGACGATCGCCGCCACCGAGACGAGCGCATAGGCGTAGGACGCCCGGTCGCGCACCTTGTGGTAGATGTGCGTGCCGCCGACCGGCTTGGGCAGCGTCACCGCGGTGATCAACTCGCCCGGCTGCAGGTTGGTGTCGATATGCGGCGTATTGCCCCACAGGCGATGGAAGTCGGCGATCGGGATGCGCCGCGTCTGGCCGGAAGGCTGGACCGTCTCCACCGTCGCATCGAGCACGCGCATCGCCACCGCCATGTCGCCCGGATAGGTGGCGATACAGGCATCGCTGGTGCCGATGATGCCGAGCTGACGGCTGTAGCCGCCGATCGCCGCGCAGCCGGTGCCGGGCTTGCGCTTGTTGCACGGCTGGTTGGTGTCGTAGAAATACGGGCAGCGCGTGCGCTGGAGCAGATTGCCCGCGGTCGTCGCCTTGTTGCGGAGCTGACCGCTCGCCCCGGCGACGATCGCGCGGGTCAGCACGCCATAGTCGCGGCGGACGCGGGCGTCAGCGGCGAGATCGGTGTTGCGCACCAGCGCGCCGATGCGCAGGCCACCGTCCGACGTCGGCTCGATCTTGTCGAGCGCGAGGCGGTTGACGTCGACCAGATGCACCGGCTCCTCGATCTGGAGCTTCATCAGGTCGAGCAAATTGGTGCCGCCGGCGATGAACTTGGCGCCGGGCTTGGCCGCGACCGCCGCGGCGGCCGCTGCGGGCGTCTCGGCCCGCTCATAGGTAAAGGCCTTCATGCTTTTGCCCCCGCGACGTCGGACATCGCTTCGATGATGTTGGAATAGGCGCCGCAGCGGCAGATGTTGCCGCTCATCCGCTCGCGCATCTCCACCGCCGAGGCGGTCGGCTGGCCGACGATATCGGCCTGGACGTGGCTGGGAACGCCGCGCTTGATCTCGTCGAGCACCGCGACCGCCGAACAGATCTGGCCGGGCGTGCAATAGCCGCACTGGTAGCCGTCGTGCTTGATGAAGGCGGCCTGCATCGGGTGCAGGTCGTCGGGCTTGCCGAGCCCCTCGATCGTGGTGATCTCGTCGCCGTCGTGCATCACCGCGAGGGTCAGGCACGAGTTGATCCGGCGGCCGTCGACCAGCACGGTGCAGGCACCGCATTGGCCGTGATCGCAGCCCTTCTTGGTGCCGGTCAGCTTCCAATGCTCGCGCAGCGCGTCAAGCAGGGTGGTGCGGGTGTCGAGGTCGAGCTTGCTGGTGCGGCCGTTGACCTTGAGCGTCACCGGCACCGTCGGCACCGGCGCGCGATCCTGCATCTGCGGCGTCGCCGCTTCGGCCGGCAGCGCGGTCGCGGCAACACCGACGGTCCCGACCGCGATTACCCCGCGGCGGGACATCTGAAAATCATTCTGGCGCATAGGGGCCCCCGTGATGCTGTCGAGCGCCGGGACCTCTATGATCCCGATCGTCCGTCGGCTCCGGTGGGGCTTATCCTGCCTTATCCAACCAAAGCAAACGCTTGGGGAGAGTACGCGGCAGGATAGGTCCGGGTTCCACCTAACGCAGGCGAAACCCGGACTTTCGCATCAGAAACCGATGTGCGCGCCGGCCGAGAGGACGACGGCATGCGCGTCCTGCAACGTGCCGTTGGTGAGCACCGGCGTCTGTACCAGCGTACCGGCATAAGCCGCGGTACGGCGATCGATCGTCGTGTCGGAGAAGTCGACGTAGTTCGCCGCGAGATCGATGCCGATCTTCGGCGTCAGCTGGAAGGTGCCACCGGCGCCATAGTTCCAGCGGTTCGCGTCGGGCACGCGTGCGTCGCGCAGGCCGTCCTGCGTCGGCGTCGTCGCCCGCTGCACACCGGCGCGGAGCGTCAGCTTCGGCGAAACGGCATAATCAACGCCGCCGGCGAGGCTGTAGCTGTCACGATAATTCTCGGGCAGTGCGGTGTTGAGCGGCGCGCCGAGGCGGATCGCGTCGAACTTGCTCCAATTGTAGCGGACTGCCTGGCCGTTCAGCGTCAGCTGCGGCGTGGCGCGGATGCGCGCGCCGACGATGACCTGCGCCGGCGTGTAGAAGCTCGCCTCGACATCGTTGACGGTGCGGTTCTGCGTGGCGAGCGGGCCGACGAGGCCCTCGACCAGCAGGTCGCCCTTCAGCGTATGTTCGATGCGCGACTTGTAGCTGACGCCGACGGTCGCCCAATCGTTGTGCATCTGCATGCCGGCGGTCCAGCCGAGATCCCAGCCGTCACCTTCCAGCTTCTGGCGGCCGTCGGCAGCGGTGGTGAGGTTGGGCAGGTTGTTGCCGAGGCTGGCATAGACGTGCTCGACGTTGGCGGCACCGCCGACGCGCAGCCAGTCGGTCAGCGCGATGGCGATCGACGGCTGGATGTCGATCGTCTGCAGCTTGGTGCGGGTCGCGCTGTAGCGGGTCCAGCTCGTCGAATCGTAATCGGTGGTGAAGCTGTAGGGCGAGGTGACCGCGAGGCCGATCGCGACCGGGCCGAACGGCATGGCGATCGCGCCCGACGGCAGCAGACCATTGTCGATCGGATTACGCGCGACCTGATCGCCGCCGACGGCCGCGAAGTTGGTCGGAACCTGGCACGACACGCCGGCCGGACGGCAGATCAGCGTACCGTTGTTGACGACCTTGCCGCGCGGCAGGATGCCCGAGGCGTTGATCGCGGCTTCGCCATTCTCCATGCCGGCGATCGACGCCGGGTTCCACCACAGTGACTGCGGACCGGTGTCGGCGACTTCGCCCGAGAAGGCACGGCCGGCGCCGCGCGCCGACTGTTCCTGCAGGTAGAAGGCCTGCGCGTGCGCGACGGTGGCGAAGCCGAACGAGCCGAGCACGGCGGTGGCGAGCAGGGAGGTCTTACGAAGGGTCATGGGGGTCTTCCTTAAGCGAACTGGGGGCAAACACGTCGGACGGACACGCTTTTAGCGGATGCGGGTCCAGGTCTGCGTTTTGCACAAGGGGACGAACACGCAGCCGCGGACCTTGAGCGTGTTGGCGTCGACCGGCGTCACCTTCGCCTTGTAGGTCTTGCCGTCGTCGGGATTGTAGATCTGGCCACCGGACCAGCCGTCGCGGTCGGCGGTGAAGCCGCTGATCAGCAGCAGGCCCTTGAGCGGACGGCTGCGCTGCGCGACGTTCTGGTTGTTGGCGTCCTTGAGGTCGGGCTGCTGGCGAAGCAGTTCGGAGGTCAGCAGACGGCCGCAGATCGACGCGCCGCAGCGCTGAATCTCGACGATGCCGTTCTTCGTCTCGGTCTTCCAGCGGCCGATCGCCGTATCGGCGGCGGGGGCAGGGGCCGCTGCGAGCAGGGCGCCGAGCAAAAGCAGGGACATGATGATTCTCCTCTCCGGGATGCACGCTAACAGCCGCATGCATCGAATAAGCCTTCCAAAAGCTTTCGCGCCGTATCCGTACGGTCGCGGTGTGTCGCCATCATTGCCGGTCGACGATGAACGATGACCTAATGGCTAACAGGATGCCGTATACGGCAACCTGCGGCCCGCCTAAACCGCTGGCGTCGGGTGTCAAGCGGGGGTTGCGTGGTGGTGGCAGGTTTTGGGGGACGTGCGGCGTGGGGGCCACGGACCTGATCGCTTGCTTGCGAGCATTGCCGCTGTCCGAGGCTGACGAGATGATGCTCGATCGGCATCCTCGTCAGGTTCGTCACCCCGGACTCGTTCCGGGGTCCACCGGTCAACGGGCGAACGGTGCTTGCTCTAGCCGTTCTCCTCGCCGCGGAGTGGACCCCGGAACAAGTCCGGGGTGACGGGGTGAATCCGGGAAGCCTTGGACCTGGTCGAACACCTTCGTGTGACTGTCCCGAGCAACCGGTAACGGGATCGGGATCAGTTCCGCAGTGGCTTACCCGTCGTCAGCATCTGCTGGACGCGTGCCTGCGTCCGCGGGTCCTTCACCGCGGCCATGAAGCCTTCGCGTTCCAGCGTGAGGAGGTCGTCCTCCTGCACGAGGTCGACCAGATCGGCGTCGCCGCCGGTCAGCACCATCGCCAGCCGGGCCGAGACGATCTCGTCATATTCGGTCGCCATCCCCTTCTTGCGGAAGCCGTCGACTACCCCGGCGATGCCGACACGGCCGCTCTCGCCGGGCAGGCGGAAGGTCGGCTTCTCCGGCGGCGCGTAGCCCTCGACCAGCGAGAGCGCCTTGGCCTTGGCGTCGGCGAGCAGCCGGTCGCGGTTCATCGTGATGCCGTCGCCCGGCCGCAGGAACATCATCTCCTTGGCGAGCGCCGCCGATTTGGAGACCTGCGCGGTCGAGATCGTCTCGAACGCCTTGGCGACCGCGGGCATCGGCCCGCGCGGCATCATCGGCGCCTTCGCCATACGGTCGAGCATCTCGCCGTTGCCGCCCCAGCCGGGCAGCAGGCCGACGCCGCATTCGACGAGGCCGACATAGGTCTCGGCATGCGCCTGCACCGCGTCCGAATGGAGCAGCACCTCGCAGCCGCCGCCCAGCGCCATGCCGGCGGGTGCCGACACGACGGGGAAGGGGGCGTATTTGAGCGCCTTGAGCGCCTGCTGGCCGCCGGCGATCAGCTTTTCGATCTCGCCCCACATGCCCGCGGCGACGGCGAACATCGCCATGCCGAGATTGGCGCCGGCCGAGAAGTTCGAGCCCTCGTTATAGATCACCAGCGCCTTGAACCGCGCCTCGACGATCGGGATCGCCTGCTGGATCAACGCCATGATCTCGCCGTCGAGCGCGTTCATCTTGGTGGTGAATTCGAGCGCGGCGACGCCGTCGCCGATATCCCAGAGCGCCGCGGAGGCGTTCCTGACGATCGGCTCGGCACCGAGCTTGATGTCCTCGAGCAGCACGACGCCCTCGCCGCGCACGACGTCCCGATACTCGCCGGCGAGGGTGAGGAACTGGCGCTTGCCGTCGACGACGCGGTAGAAGGGACGGTCGCCCGCAGTGTCGAGGATCGCGGGGACGCTGCGCCCCTCGTCGCGCAGCCGCGCGGCGAAGGTGCCGGCGCCGATCTTGTCGATCAGCTCGAACGGCCCGAACTTCCAATTGTAGCCGAGCTTCATCGCGTCATCGATGCCGACGATATCGTCGGCGGCCTCGCCGACCAGCATCGCCGCATAGGACAGCGTCTTGCCGAGGATCTCCCAGGCGTAATCGCCGACCTTGCCGGGTACGGCGATCAGCGCGGCGAGGTCCTTCTCGGCCTTGGGCGGCAGCGCGGCGGGCTTGACCCCCTCGCGATACTCGCCGGTGGCGAGATCGAGCGCGAGCTTGGTCCTGGTCGCCTTGTCGAAGCGGTAGAAGCCGCCCTTGCCCTTGCGGCCGGTGAAGCCGTCGGCGATCATCCGGTCGACCAGCGGCATCGGACGCACCGTGTCGAAATAGGGATCGCCCTGCGGCAGCGTCGAGGACAGGCTCTTCGACAGGAGCGGCATCAGGTCGACGCCGACGAGATCGACGAGGCCGAAGATGCCGGTCTTGGGCACGCCCATCGGCCGGCCGCCGATCTGGTCGGCCTCCTCGACGGTGAGGCCCTGGTCCATCGCGGCGTTGATCGCGACCGCAAGCCAATAGGTGCCGATGCGGTTGGCGATGAAGCCCGGCGTATCCTTGGCGCGGACGATGCGCTTGCCCATGAACCGGTCGACGAACGCCTCGACCTTCTCCGCCACGGCGACGTCGGTCTGTTCGCCGCGAACGATCTCGATCAGCCGCATGTAGCGCGGCGGATTGAAGAAGTGGGTGATGAGGAAGTCGGCCTTGAACTGGTCGGAGCGGCCGTCGACCAGATGGCCGAGCGGGATCGTCGAGGTGTTCGACGACACCGCGGTGCCGGGGCGCTTCAATGCCTCGAGCCTGGCGTAGAGCGACTGCTTGATGTCGAGCCGCTCGACGATCGCCTCGACGATCCAGTCGCATTCCGCGACGCGATCCAGATGATCGTCGATATTGCCCGTCTCGACCAGCTTCGCCGCACCGGTCGACATGAACGGCGCGGGATCGGTCTTGAGCATCCTGGCGACCGCGCCCTTGGCGACCGCGTCGCGATCGTCACCCTCGCGCGCGGGGATGTCGAGCAGCAGCACCGGGATACCGGCATTGGCGACCTGCGCGGCGATGCCGGCGCCCATCACGCCGGCGCCGATCACGCACACCTTGCGAATAGCGTCGGCCATCATGCGCGCTCCAGCACCGTGGCGATGCCCTGACCGCCGCCGATACATTGGGTCGCCAGCGCATAGCGCCCGCCCTCGCGCTCGAGCAGCGCCGCCGCCTTGCCGACGATGCGCGCACCGGTCGCGCCGAGCGGATGGCCGATCGCGATCGCGCCGCCGTCGAGATTGATCGTCTCGTCCTTGAGGCCGAGGTCGCGGATGCAGGCGATCGCCTGGCTGGCGAAGGCCTCGTTGATCTCGACCACGTCGAGGTCGGCGACCGATACGCCGGCGCGGGCGAGCGCCTTCTGCGAGGCGCTGATCGGGCCGAGGCCCATCGTCTCGGGCTCGATCCCCGTCACGCCGACCGCCTTGATCCGGGCGAGGATCTTGAGGCCGTGCTTTTTCGCGAACTCCTCGGAGGTGACGAGCACCGCCGACGCGCCGTCGGTCAGCGGCGACGAGGTGCCGGCGGTCACCGACCCGTCCTGGCTGAACGCGGGCTTGAGGTTGCCGAGCGCCTCGACGGTGGTGTCGGGGCGGATCGTGCCGTCCTCGCTGACCGTGCCGGCCTTGGTGGTGATCGGCACGATCTCGTCGGCGAGACGGCCGTCGGCGCGTGCCGCGGCGGCCTTCTGCTGGCTCTTCACCGCGAACGCATCCTGCTCGCCGCGGGTGATCTGATATTTGGTCGCGACATTCTCGGCGGTGTCGCCCATCCCCATGTACGCGCCGGGGTTCGCCTTCGCGAGCACCGGGTTGGGGAGGGGGTTGTAGCCGCCCATCGGGATGCGGCTCATCGATTCGAGGCCGGCGCAGATGAACGCCTCGCCCGCGCCGATCTGGATCTGGCCCATCGCGATATGGATCGCGCTCATCGACGATCCGCAGAAGCGGTTGACCGTCATGCCGCCGACCGACAGCGGCAGATCGGCGAGCAGGCCGATCAGCCGCGCGACGTTGAGGCCCTGTTCGCCCTCCGGGAAGGCGCAGCCGAGGATGATGTCCTCGATCTCCGAGGCGTCGACGCCGGTCTTCTCGATCAGTCCGCGGATCGTCTGCGCGGCGAGATCGTCGGGCCGGACGCGGGCGAGCGCGCCCTTGCCGGCGAGGTGGAAGGGCGAGCGCGCATAACCGGCGATGACGACGTTGGTCATGAAATCCTCTCTTTTGCGGGCAACCGAGGCTTGCGGGATGCCGTATAGGTGCGATACCTTCCCATTACGTCAAGTGGCACGAGCGGACAATATGCTCGATGGTGAAGATGAGAGGATGGACGGATGAGCGACGACGCGAGCCGAGACACGAGCACGACCCTTGCCGCGCCGCTGGCGGTCCGGAACGGCGTGCCGCTGGTCGCACAGCCGCGGCTGCTCGGTGATCTGCTCGCCCGGTCGGCGACGCGCTTTCCCGATCGGCCGGCGGTCGATTTCATGGGGCGGATCACGACCTGGGGCGCGCTCGCCGCCGATGTCGATCGTGCCGCCGCGGCGTTGCAGGCGCTCGGCGTCGTCAAGGGCACGCGCGTCGCCCTGTGCCTGCCCAATACGCCTTATTATCCGGTGCTGTTCTACGCGACGCTGAAAGCGGGCGGCATCGTCGTCAACGTCAATCCGCTCTACGTCGAGCGTGAGCTGACCCATTTGATCGAGGATTCGGGCGCCGAAATCATCGCCACCTGCGACATCGCCGACATCCAGGCACGCGTGCTCAAGGTCGCGGGCGAGACGGGCATCCGCCACGTCATCAGCTGCCCGATCGCCGACGTTTTGCCGGGGCTCAAGAAGTTCGGCTACAAATTGGTCAAGCGCAAGGAGATCGGCCGCGCGCCGGCGAGCGCCCGCCACCTCTATTACGCGGCCTTCATGGCGAAGGGCGGCACGCCCAGGCCCGTAGCTGTCGACCCGCACGAGGTGGCGGTGCTGCAATATACCGGCGGCACCACCGGCGTGCCCAAGGCGGCGATGCTGAGCCACGCCAATATCGTCGCCAATACCGATGCGATGCTGGTCCATTGCGGCGGCGAGGTGCCCGATCAGGATCGCGTGCTCGGCGTGCTGCCGCTGTTCCACGTCTTCGCGCTGACCAACGTGCTGACCTTCTCGACGCTCGTCGCCGCCGGGATGATCCTGCTGCCGCGCTTCGAATTGAAGCAGTTGCTGGCGACGCTCAAGCGCACCCGTCCGACCTATTTCCCGGCGGTGCCGACGATCTACAACGCGCTCGCCAATCTGCCGGCCGGGCAGCGTCCCGATCTGTCCGCGATCAAGGTCTGCATCTCGGGCGGCGCGCCGCTGCCGGTCGAGGTGCGTCACGCCTTCGAGGCCAATACCGGCGCCAAGCTGGTCGAGGGCTATGGCCTGTCCGAAGCCTCCCCGATCATCACCTGCAACCCGTTCGAGGGGGTGAACAAGGAAGGCTCTGCCGGCCTGCCGTTCCCCGGCACGACGATCGAGATCCGCGACCGCGAAGACCCGACGCGGATCGTGCCGGCGGGCGAGAAGGGCGAAATCTGCGCCCGCGGCCCGCAGATCATGGCGGGCTATTGGCACAAGCCGGCGGAGACCGCGGCGGCGTTCGCCGACGGCGCGTTGCGCACCGGCGACGTCGGCTATCTCGATGCCGACGGCTATCTGTTCATCGTCGACCGGATCAAGGACATGATCCTGTGCGGCGGCTACAACGTCTATCCGCGCGTCATCGAGGAGGCGCTGTACGAGCATCCCGCGGTGGTCGAGGCGGTGGTGATCGGCGTCGCCGACGCGCATCGCGGCCAGGCGCCCAAGGCGTTCGTCGTGCTCAACCCGCCGGGCGCCGCGACGCCGACCGAATTGCGCGATTTCCTGCGCGACAAGATCAGCAAGATCGAGCTTCCCCGCGAGGTCGAAATCCGCGACACTCTGCCCAAGACCTTGATCGGCAAGCTTTCCAAGAAGGAGCTTGTCGAGGAGGAACTCGCCAAGGCGGCGCGATAAGCCGTCGGGCAGGGGTAGGCGTCGGGGAGCGGATGATGGACGAAAGCGGAGACCTGCAGGGAATCCAGGAGGTGGCCGACATGCTCGGCATCACCGCGCGGACGCTGCGCTTCTACGAGGACAAGGGCCTGATCGAGCCGTCCCGGATCGGGACGACGCGCGTCTACCGCCGGCGCGAGATCGCGCGGATGCAGCTCATCCTGAGGGGCAAGCGGCTCGGCTTCTCGCTGACCGACATCGCCGAATTCCTCGACCTCTACGACGCCGATCCGCAGCATCTCGAACAGATGCGCGCGCTCGCCGAACGGGTGCGCCAGCGCATCACCGAATTGGAGCAGCAGCGCGACACGCTCGACCAGACGCTCGCCGACCTCGCCAAGCTGGAGGGCGAGGCGCTGGCCCGCGTCCATGCGCACGAACCCGAAGGGCGCCGCGTCGCGGGGTAGATATCGCGCGAAAGCAAGGCCGTGCGTGACGATGGCCGGGCTGCGCGGCGGAGCGGCGGACCAGCTTCTTGCCGGCGGGGAATTGATGTTCTGGCAGAAGGGGGACTATAGGCAGCGCCACATCCCCCAGGACCGTTGAGGTAATACGTGGCCAAATCGCCTGCTCCTCCCGCCGTACCGCTCACCAATCGCGAGCGTCCCGCCGATCCCAAGCCGTTCGAGGCGACCAAGGAGCAATTGCTCGACTTCTACAAGCACATGCTGCTGATCCGCCGGTTCGAGGAAAAGGCCGGCCAGCTCTACGGCCTGGGTTTCATCGGCGGTTTCTGCCATCTGTACATCGGTCAGGAAGCGGTCGCGGTCGGCCTGCAGTCGGCGCTCGACGGCGACAAGGACTCGGTGATCACCGGCTATCGCGACCATGGCCACATGCTCGCCTACGGCATCGACCCCAAGGTCATCATGGCGGAGCTTACCGGTCGCGCCGCCGGCATCAGCCGCGGCAAGGGCGGTTCGATGCACATGTTCTCTACCGAGCATAAATTCTACGGCGGCCACGGCATCGTCGGCGCTCAGGTATCGCTCGGCACCGGCCTCGCCTTCGGTCACAAGTACAGCAACGATGGTGGCGTCTGCCTCGCCTATTTCGGCGACGGCGCGGCCAACCAGGGCCAGGTGTACGAAAGCTTCAACATGGCCGAGCTGTGGAAGCTGCCGATCATCTTCGTGATCGAGAACAACCAATATGCGATGGGCACCAGCGTCAATCGCGCCTCGGCCGAGGACCAGCTGTATCGCCGCGGCGAGAGCTTCCGCATCCCCGGCATTCAGGTCGACGGCATGGACGTGCTCGCCTGTCGCGGTGCCGCCGAGGAGGCGCTCGCCTGGGTGCGCGCCGGCAAGGGTCCGGTCATCCTCGAGATGAAGACCTATCGCTATCGCGGCCATTCCATGTCCGACCCCGCCAAATATCGCAGCCGCGAGGAAGTGCAGGGGGTGCGCGACAAGTCCGATCCGATCGAGCACGTCAAGAAGCTGCTCGAAGCGCAAGGGGTGGGCGAGGCCGACCTCAAGACCATCGAACAAGAGATCCGCAAGACCGTGAACGAAGCCGCCGATTTCGCCGAAAGCACGCCCGAGCCCGACGAGGCCGAGCTGTATACCGACGTGCTGGTGGAGACGTACTGAGATGGCAATCGAGATCAAGATGCCCGCGCTGTCCCCGACGATGGAGGAGGGCACGCTCGCCAAATGGCTCGTCAAGGAAGGCGACACCGTCAAGTCCGGCGACATCATGGCCGAGATCGAGACCGACAAGGCGACGATGGAATTCGAGGCGGTCGATGAAGGCACGATCGGCAAGATCGTCGTCGCCGAGGGCACCGACAATGTGAAGGTCGGCGACGTCATCGCCGTGCTGCTCGAGGACGGCGAGAGCGCCGATGCCGCGACCACCGCCGGCTCCACCGCGGGCGAGGGCGCCAATCCGGCGCCCAAGAACGAGGCGACCGACCAGGCCGCGCCGCCGATCCCCGAGGGCGCCGCGGCGGCCGAGCAGGAGAGCGGCACGCAGAAGCTCGTCGCCTCCGCCGAGAAGAAGGGCGTTCAGGACCCGGCGATCCCCGAGGGCACCGAGATGGTGAAGACCACCGTCCGCGAAGCGCTGCGCGACGCGATGGCGGAGGAGATGCGCAAGGACGACCGCGTCTTCGTGATGGGCGAGGAAGTCGCGCAATATCAGGGCGCCTACAAGGTCACGCAGGGGCTGCTCGACGAGTTCGGCGATCGCCGCGTCATCGACACGCCGATCACCGAATATGGCTTCGCCGGCGTCGGCACCGGCGCGGCGATGGGCGGCCTGAAGCCGATCATCGAATTCATGACGTTCAACTTCGCCATGCAGGCGATCGACCACATCATCAATTCGGCGGCCAAGACCAATTACATGTCCGGCGGCCAGATGCGCTGCCCGATCGTCTTCCGCGGCCCCAACGGCGCGGCGAGCCGCGTCGGCGCGCAGCATAGCCAGAATTACGCGCCCTGGTATGCCAGCGTCCCCGGCCTGATCGTCATCGCGCCCTATGACGCGGCCGACGCCAAGGGCCTGCTCAAGGCGGCGATCCGCTCGGAAGACCCGGTCGTCTTCCTCGAGAACGAGCTGATGTACGGCCGCTCGTTCGACGTTCCCAAGCTCGACGATTACGTCCTGCCGATCGGCAAGGCGCGGATCATGCGCGAGGGCAAGCACGTCACTCTGGTGAGCTATTCGATCGGCGTCGGCCTCGCGCTCGAAGCCGCCGAGACGCTGGCGGGCGAGGGCATCGAGGCGGAGGTCATCGACCTGCGTACGCTGCGTCCGCTCGACAAGGACACGGTGCTCAAGAGCCTCGCCAAGACCAACCGCCTCGTCGTGGTCGAGGAAGGCTGGCCGACCTGTTCGATCGCGTCGGAGATCACCGCGATCGTGATGGAGGAGGGGTTCGACGACCTCGACGCGCCGGTGCTGCGCGTCACCAACGAGGACGTGCCGCTGCCCTATGCCGCCAATCTCGAGAAGAAGGCGCTGATCGACGCCAAGCGCGTCGTCGCCACGGTGAAGAAGATCGTGTGATCGCACCGCCGATCCCGGCATGGCCGGGGTCCGCACCGATCAAGGGAAGGCCGGGCAATCGCCCGGCCTTTTTTTGTGAGAGCTTCGCCCCGCCGGGGGGCAGATCGTGCGCTCAGCTCGCCGTATAGAGATCGCAGAACGATTGCGTCGCGGCCGGTGACGGATTGTAGATCTGGCTGAAATCGCGGCGGTCGCGCACGATGTAGGAGGCGGTATAGCGGATCCGCGTCACCGCCGCGCCGCCGGGCACCCATGCCGAGCTGAACACCGGTCGATAGTCGTAGCTGACCTCGATATACATCACGCCCGATCCGACGGGCGCGTTCACCTTGGTCCCGCTGCTGTCGCCCATGCCATTGGGCATCGACACGCCGGCGCTGGCAGCGCTCGTGCCGATGCCGTCGCCGCGGTCCATCGTGCCGTTGGTGCGGTCGTAGCTGGAATCGTAGCCGGTCCCGCTGCGCTTGCCGAGGCAGCGCTGCCAGTGGAGATACTGGCTGCCTGCGGTCTGCTGTTCGAGGCTGGAAATGGTGATCCGGCCGCGGTTGGTGAGGTCGAGAGGCGCACCCTGCAGACGCGCCGAGGTGAGCACGTCGTTGATGTCGGCCTCGCGCAGCTGCGTGATCCCGCTGTTGCTCATCAGGCCGACGCGCGATGCCGTATCGGCGAGGTTGAGCGCGACCTGGCTAACGCGCAGATTGGTGATCGCGAGCCATGCCATCTCCGTGCCCCACGCGCCGACGCCGAGCACCAGCGGCAGCGTCAGCGCAAATTCGAGCAGGGCGAGGCCGCTCGTCTCGGCGGCGAGCCGGCGGGTCGCCCGGGCAATTCTCATCGGCGTCATCACGGGCATACCAATTGCGCAGTCGGACCAGCCTGTGTGGCATAGGGCTGGTTCTTGAGGATCGTCGTCGCGCTGATCGTCGCGCGTCGCGACCAGCCGATGATGGCGGCGAGCGGGAACAGCCGGTTGAACTGCACCGTCATCGTGTAGACGACGACGTCGTTGGCGCCGCCCTGACCCGCGATTCCGGGATCGAGGTCGCGCGTGCCGTTGCCGTTCACGTCCGTGAAGCATTCGGTGGCGGCGTCGTAGACGCCGTTGTTGTTATTGTCCTGGAACGGCTCGGCCGCGATATAGCCGAACTGGCCGAAGCTCTTGCGCGACGAGGTGCCGGTGGCGGTCTTGGCGAGGCTGTTGATCTGGCTCATCACGCGCTGATCGAGCGTCGTACCGGCGGTGTTCGAGGCATTGTTCTGGATGGTGCCGTCGCGGCCCGCCTTCTGCACGGCGCCGGTGAGCACCGCCTGCATATACGCCTGATAGGCCAGATCGCTGAGACCCATGATGAGGAGCAGCATGACCGGGACGACGATCGCGAATTCGATGATCGTCGCGCCGCGCGTGTCCTTCGCAAGGTGGCGGAGCCGCGGCCTCACTGGCTGATCCTCAGCATCGCGAGCCGTTGCGCGATCGTGCGGAAGGCGCCTTTCACCGCGTCGGTGCTGCTCGCCTGGAACGCCTGGCCGGGGGACGCGCAATAGGTCAGGTCCGGGGTGATGCTCGTGCCGAGCGCGACGACGAAGATGCTGATGCCGCGCTTCTTGGCCGCGTCGCACTCGATGCGGAAGCGCGCGGTGTGATTGGCATAATCCTGATTGTCGTTATTGGCGCCGCCGGTGCGATTGTCCCAGTCCTCGATGCCATATTGGCCGTAGATCTGACCGTTGGGCGACATGGTGCCGTCGGTCATGAAGACGATGTTGCGCGACGGTGCAGGCCGACCCGGTCGCGCGGTGGTATCCGCGGCGAACACGCCGTTGGGCGACAGCATCCGCAGGCCCCAGATCATGCCGACGTCGTGATAGGTGCCGCCCACCGCCTTGAAGTCGCTGTTGTAGACGTAATCGTTGACGTCCTGTGCGCTCATGACGGTCAGCCGCTGCGCCTGCATGCCGCAAGCGGTGTAGGCGCTGTTCGCCAGCGCATAGCCGGCGCGATAGCTGTTGCTGTAGTCGTTGGTGTTCTCGTCGTTGATATCCTGGAAATTGCTGTTGTTGCGCTGGTAGACGACGTCCGCCCACATCGGCCGCCACTTGTTCGTCGCCGCCGCGGGGATGATGTCCGGGTTGAGATCGTCGGGCAGCGCGTTGACGTCGAACGTGGCGCTCTTCGAGGTGTTCAGTTCCTCGATACAGCCCTTCCAGCTCGACGTAGAACCGTCGAACCGCGTCGGATCGGCGACGGTGCTGCCGTTGATGGTGCCGAGCAGCTGCGAGACGTCCCATTGCACCGGCTCGTAGCGCCAATAGGGGCGGAGCGGCTGTTGCCAGCCGGAACAGGTCCCGCCCGACGAGGACGTCCAGCTGACGTTGTAATATTTCATCGCCTGCGGATAACTGGTGTTCCAATTGGGGCCGCTGGTGATGAAGCCGGTCGCCGGGTAGCGCTGTGCAACGCACATCGCCTTTGGGATGTTGGACAGCGAGAAGGCGGTGGCAAGCAGCTGATAGGGGGCGTAATCGCCCGGCAGCATCTTGTCGCTGCCGCCCCAGCCGACCGCGCCGATCAGCGGCGAGAGGTGGCGGCTTTGATAGGTCCAGCTCTGTTGCAGATATTGCGACGGGATCAGCCGGCCGACGTTGACCGCCGAGGCATAGGGTACGAAGCCATAACGGATGCGGGTCGACGGATCGGTGCTCGACCGCATCGTACTGTCGAAAAGCAACACCGACTGGCGAAGCGATTCGATCTTCGAATAGGTCATGTTGGTGCCCAGACCATAAGCCGGTTTCTCGGTGGCGTTGCCGCAGGTCGCGGGGTCGGAAGGGTAACAGTTCATCGACCCGGTGATATCGAGCACGAACATGACGTCGGCATCGCCGACGTCGAACACCGCCTGGCAATTGACCGTCAGCGGCCGCGCGCTCACGCCGAAGAACTGCATCAGCGCCATCGGCACGGTCGCCGAGGCCGTGCCGCTGACCGCATTGGCCACCCCGACGGTGGTATTGACCGAAGCCTTGCTGGTCGAGAAGCTGACGTTGCGGTTCTGATACCAGCCGGGACGGAAGTTGTTGTTGAAGAAGGCCGTCGCCTGCTGTTTTGCGGCATCTTCCAATGGCGTCGACATCTGCGTGTCGGTCATCGCCTTGCGACCGGCGAGCACGCCCGCGTCGCACGCCTGCTGGAGGCGGACCTTGACGACGTATAGACGTGCCATGTCGACCGCCGAACCGGCGAAGCCGATCAACGGAATCAATGCCGCCGCCATGATCGCCAGCGTGTTTCCGCGAATGTCGCGGCGGAGTCTGGTCAGCAGACCCGGAGGGGAGGACGACCGCGACGTGTGCATGGCCAAAACCGGCTCTCGTTTGTTCTATTGGACAATCCCAGTTAACCCGCCGGTATGAAATCGCAGTCAAACGGCATGGTTAATCAAAGTTTGCAGGCGAACGACACAGCGGCCGCGCCGAACGGGGATCGATCGTTGGCGATCCTCGCAGTGCCGTCGCGCCACCGCCCGGCGATTGAGACGCTGTTCGCGCTCGATGCCCGTCTCGCCGGGATCGTCCGTGCGACGCGCGAGCCGATGGTCGGGCAGATGCGGCTGACCTGGTGGCATGAGGCGCTCACCAAGCTCGACGGCGCGCCGGCGCCGGCCGAGCCGCTGCTCCGCGACGTCCAGCAACATCTGCTGCCCGCGGGCGTCAGCGGCGCGCGGCTCGCCGGGATGATCGACGGATGGGAGGAGTTGATCGTCGCCGACGCGCTCGGCGCCGAGACGCTGGATCGCCACGCCGGGGCCCGCGGGGCCGGGCTGTTCGCCGCGGCGGGAATGGTACTCGGCGCCGACTCGCCGTTGCTCGTGCCGGCGGGGCGGGGCTGGGCGCTCGCCGATCTCGCCGGGCATCTGTCCGCGCCGACGGCGGCCGGGCTGGCCGCGGACGCCGCACGACGCGAGTTGTCGCATGCTTTTTCAGCACCTTGGCCAGCAAAGCTGCGCCCGATCGGTGTATTGAGCCTGATCGCGCGGCTCGATGCCACCCCCGGATCGGCACTTGCCAAGGCTTTGAAGGTAGGGCGGTTTAGAATAACCGGACGATGAACATTTGCGACGATCGTTCGCCATGCTAGCCTCGACTTGCAACGAGGGACTCGGCAATGCGACGACGGGTGATGGCAGAGGTGGCGTTACTCGCCGGCTGTAGCGTCGCATTGGTCGCGGTGGTGCATGCGGACCGGCCGCCGACCGTGCTGCCGGCCGAAACCAGGCACGTGCCGGTGTGGTCGGCGGCATCGCCGGATGCCGCGGCGGTCGCGCATGCCGCGCTCGCGGCGCATGACCGCAATCACGACGGCGTGCTGTCGCGCGACGAATATCGCGCCGCCATGCGGGCGGGATTCGCCCGGCTGGACGGGGATGGCGACCGCCGGCTCGATCTCGGGGAATGGGCGGATCCGCAGTTCGACGCGGCGGATCACGATCGCTCGGGCACGCTCGACGCAGATGAACTCGGCAGAGGGCTCGACCCGCACCGCGATGCAATTCGGCGCGCGGACGACCGCCGGCTGGACCCGCCGCAGGGTTTGTCGCTGGGATGATCGATGGCGAAGGGGGACGCGTGATGTGGCGATATTGGGCGATCGGTGCGGCGGTGCTCGCGGCGGTGGCGGGCGGGGCGATGCTGTTCGGCGGATCCGGGCGGCCGACGTTGCTGCCGGCGCAGCCCGCGGCGCAGGCCGCCGCAGCGCCGGCGACGGGGGCCGCCGCCGCCGACCCGGTGCCGGAAGCCTCCGAGGCGACGCGCGAGCAGAAACGCTTCGCGCGCTACGATCGCGATCAGGACGGCAAGGTCACGAGGGACGAATATCTCGCCAACCGGCGCAAGGGCTTCGCCAAGCTCGACGTCAATGGCGACGGCCGGCTCGACTTCGACGAATGGGCGGCCAAGGCGACCGCCAAGTTCGTCGCCGCCGACCATGACAAATCCGGTGCGATGGACGCCGCCGAATTCGCCACCACCGCGGTCAAGCGGAAGCCATCGTCCCGGCCGAAATGTCCGCCGACGGCTGCGGCGCCGGCGGAGGAGAGTTGAGCCAGCCGGCGAAGGCGGTGCGCGCGCGATCGGTGTACATCCGCTTGCGGTCGGCCTTCTTGGTGCGGCCGGGGATCGGCGGCATCAGCCCGAAATTGACGTTCATCGGCTGATAGGTCTCCGCCTCCGCGCCGCCGGTGATATGGCCGAGCAAGGCACCCAGCGCGGTCTCGACCGGCGGCGGCGCGAGCGTCTCGCCCGCCAGCTCCGCCGCGGCGAAGCGGCCGGCGAGCAGGCCGATCGCGGCGCTCTCGATATAGCCTTCGCAACCGGTGATCTGGCCGGCGAAGCGCAGGTTCGGGCGGCTCTTCAGTCGCAGCGTCGGGTCGAGCAATTCGGGCGAGCGGATGAAGGTGTTGCGATGCAGCCCGCCGAGGCGTGCGAACTCCGCATTCTGCAGGCCGGGAATGGTGCGGAACAGCCGCACCTGTTCGGCATGCTTCAGCTTGGTCTGGAAGCCGACGATGTTCCAGAGCGTGCCCTGCGCATTGTCCTGGCGAAGCTGGACCACCGCATAGGGCCAGCGGCCGGTGCGGGGATTGTCGAGCCCGACCGGCTTCATCGGGCCGTAGCGCAACGTGTCGAGCCCACGCTCGGCCATCACCTCGATCGGCATGCAGCCCTCGAAATAGGGCGTGTCCTTCTCCCAGTCCTTGAACTCGCCCTTCTCGCCGGCAAGCAAGGCGGCGTGGAAGGCGAGATATTGCTCCTTATCCATCGGGCAGTTGATATAATCCGCCTCGCCCTTGTCCCAGCGTGACGCCTTCCATGCGACGTCCATGTCGATCGTGTCGGCGTGGACGATGGGGGCGAGCGCATCGAAGAAGGCGAGCGCCTCCGCGCCGGTCGCGCCGCCGATCGCCTGCGCCAGCCCCGCCGCGGTGAGCGGCCCGGTGGCGAGGATCGCCGGCCCGTCCGGCAGCGCGTCGACGCGTTCGCGGATCAGCGTGACGTTGGGATGATCGGCGAGCGCCGCGGTGACGCCGGCGGAATAGCCGTCGCGGTCGACCGCCAGCGCCGACCCGGCGGGGACGCGATGCGCATCCGCCTGGCGCATGATCAGCGAGCCCATCGCACGCATCTCCTGATGGAGCAGGCCGACCGCATTGGCCTCCGCATCGTCGGAGCGGAAGCTGTTCGAGCAGACGAGTTCGGCGAGATGATCGGTCTGGTGCGCGGGCGTACGCTCGCCCGAGCCGCGCATCTCCGACAGGCGGACGCGATAGCCCGCCTCGGCGAGCTGCCAGGCGGCTTCCGAACCGGCGAGGCCGCCGCCGACGATATGGATATCATGGGTCATATGGGTGCCTTAGGCCGCACCGGGGCGGCGGGCAACGCGGCGGTCGGCTCGTGCGTTCTGCCGACATGACCACGATCTACACCATCGGCTACGAGGCCACGACGATGGCCGACTTCCTCGCCGCTTTGGACCGTGCGGGGGTGAAAAGGGTGATCGACGTGCGTGCGCTGCCGCTGTCGCGGCGGCCCGGCTTCTCGAAATCCTCGCTCGCCGCCAGCCTCGCCGAGGCGGGGATCGCCTATGTCCACCTCAAGGCGCTCGGCACCCCCAAGCGCGGGCGCGACGCCGCCAAGAAGGGCGACGTGGCGACGCTGGAGGCGGTGTATGAGGAGCAACTCGAACTGCCCGAGGCGCAGGCGGCCGCCGCCATCATGCTGGGATTGGCGGCGGAGACGCCGAGCGCCCTGCTCTGCTTCGAGCGCGATCCGAAACATTGCCATCGTACGCTGCTGCTCGACGCGGTCGGCGAGGGGGCGGAGGTTGTCGACCTGTATACATGAGCGGGCTCTTCGGAGCCGTTCCGGGCCTTCAAGTGCCTCCGTCGCTTTCCAATCCCATCCTCGTCACCCCGGACTGGTTCCGGGGTCCACTAGGCGGCGAGGAGAGCGGCTTGAGCGGGCACCATTCTCCTGCGGACCGGTGGACCCCGGAACGAGTCCGGGGTGACGGGGTGGATGTGGAAGCGGCTCGATCCTCATCCCCGCAGCCAAATGCGATAGCCTTGGGGCGAACGGCGTGAGGGTGGGGCCGCTCACACCTTGCCCGGCACTGCTTCCCCCAGCCGCCGCACGCGCCGGATGCGGGGCTCGCGGTCGATCTCCGCCTCCGCGCGGATCGACTGGCGCAGTTCGTCGCGCTTCTCGTGGATCGAGGCGATCACCGGTCCCATCGCGACGCCGAGGTCGACCAGCACCGCCTCGGACAATTGCAGCGAGCTTTCCAGCGTCTCGGGCACCGCGTCGGTCACGCCGGCGCGATAGAGTTCGGCGGCATGGTGCGGATCGCGGGCGCGGGCGATGATCGGCAGCGCCGGGGCGAGCGCGCGCATCCGCCGGGTAAGCTGTACGGTCAGCACCGGATCGTCCATCGTCAGGATCAGCGCGCGGGCACGGGCGAGGTCGAGCCGCTCGACCCAGTCGCCACGCGCGATGTCGCCGAACAGCACCGGATGGCCGCTGCGCCGCGCCTCGGCGACGGTGTCGATGTCCGCCTCGACCGCGATATAGCGCTGGCCGTGGACCGTGAGCATGTCGGACACCATCCGCCCGACGCGGCCGAAGCCGATCACCACCGCGCCCGGTCCCTCGCCGAGCGTATCCTCGGGCAGGCCGTCGCCGGGGGTGAAGCGGTCGATGCCGCGCGACAGCCGCTGGCCCGCCTTGGCGAGCAGCGGCGTGATGGTGAGGCCGATCGCGGTCACCGTCTGCCAGAAGGCGGCGGTCGACGGCAGGATGAGCTGCGCCTGTGCCGCGGTGGCGAGCACGATCAGCGTCGTCTCCGACGGGCTGCCCATCAGCAGCCCGGTTTCGGCGGCGATGCCGCGCCCGGTCTGCGCGACGCGGAGCAGCAGATAGGTGACGACCGCCTTGACCCCGACCACCGCGACCACTGCGCCGAGCAGCGACGGCCAATTGGCCAGCACCTCGCGCAGGTTGACGCTCATCCCGACGGTGATCAGGAAGACGCCGAGCGCGAGGCCCTTGAAGGGTGCGGTCATCACCTCGACCTCGGTGTGATATTCGGTCTCGGCGATCAGCAGCCCGGCGAGTAGCGCGCCGACGATCGGCGACAGGCCGGCGGCGGTGGTCGCGACGCTGGCGGTGATGACGACGAGCAGCGAGGCGGCGAGGAAAAGTTCGGGGCTCTTGGTGCGCGCCGCCTGGGCGAACAGCCGCGGCAGCACCAGCCGGCCGCCGAGGTACATCACCACCACCGTCGCCAGCCCGCGCAATGCGACGCCGGCGATGCCGACCCAGCCGTCGGGGCTGGCGGTCGGCGCCATCGCGCCGAGCGCGAAGATGATCGGCACCAGCGCGAGATCCTCGAACAGCAGCATCGCGAAGGCGGCGCGGCCGACCGGACTGGTCGTGCCGACGAGCGGCAGCACCAATGCGGTCGAGGACAAGGCCAGCGCGAGGCCGAGGCCGGCGGCGCCGCCCCAATCCTGGCCGAGCAGATGGACCGCCACCGCGATCAGCGCCGCCGAGCCGATCAGCTCGGCCGGGCCGGTGCCGAACACCTGCGCACGCATCGACCACAAGCGCTTGAACGAGAGTTCGAGCCCGATCGAGAACAGCAGCAGCACGATGCCGAATTCGGCGAAGGGCTCGATCGAATCGGGATCGGAGATGGTGAGATAATAGAGCCACGGCGCCCGGTCGGTCAGCGCGCCGAGCCCGTCGGGGCCGACGAGCATGCCGACGAGGATGAAGCCGATGATCGGGCTGACCCGAAACCGCGCGAAGGCGGGGATCACCAGCCCCGCCGCCCCCAGGATCACCAGCGCGTCGCTGAAGCCCGCATTGTCCAGTCCGATCGCCATAAGGGGATTGTAGGCACAAGACGTGAAATGTCAGCCGATGATTGCAATTTCCTCGTGCGCGCGGCCGGGCAGGGGATCGGTCGTCTCACGCCGCGAACCGATAGTCGCGGAATTGCTCGCGCAGCGCCGTCTTGAGCAACTTGCCCGTCGCGGTGTGCGGCAGCGTATCGACGAATTCGATTCCGTCGGGCAGCCACCATCTCGCCACCACGCCGGCGAGATGGTCGAGGATCGCGCGCGCGGTGACGTCGCTGCCCGGCTTGCGGACGACGACGAGCAGCGGCCGTTCGTCCCATTTGGGATGGGGGATGCCGATCGCCGCCGCCTCGGCGACGCCGGGGCAGCCGATCGCGGCATTCTCCAGCTCGACCGAGCTGATCCACTCGCCGCCCGATTTGATCACGTCCTTCGAGCGGTCGGTGATCTGCATCGTGCCGTCGGGGTGAATCACCGCGACGTCGCCGGTGTCGAACCAGCCGTCGGCATCGATCGCATCCGCCTCGGCGCGGAAATAGCGTTTGATCACCCACGGGCCGCGGATGTGCAGCCGTCCCGCGCTGGTGCCGTCGCGGGGCAGCGGCGTGCCGTCGTCGTCGCGGACGACGAGTTCGACGCCATAAGGCACGCTGCCCTGCCGGGTGAGCAGGTCGAGCTGGCGCTCGCGCGGCCAGCTCTGCCAGTCCGGCGGCGGCGCGGCGGCGGTGGCGACCGGCGAGGTCTCGGTCATCCCCCACAGATGCTTGACTTCGACGCCCATGTCGATCAGCCGGGCGATCATCGCGCGCGGCGCCGCCGAACCGCCGATCGTCGCCATCCTGAGCGCGCGCGGCGCTTCGCCGGTCGCATCGATATGCGCGAACATCGCCAGCCATACCGTCGGCACCCCCGACGAGATCGTGACGCCCTCGCGGTTCATCAGATCGCACAGCACCTTGGCGTCGTTGACCGCGGAGAAGACGAGCTTCGCGCCGGCGAGCGGCGCGGCGAATGGCGTACCCCAGGCGGCGGCATGGAACAGCGGCACGACCGGCAGCAACACCGCCGCCGACGACAGGCCGAGCACCGCGGGCGAAGCGACGAGCAGCGCGTGAAGCAGGATCGAGCGATGGTCGTACAGCACGCCCTTGGGATGGCCGGTGGTGCCGCTGGTGTAGCAGAGCATGCAGGCCTCCCGCTCCGATCCGGTGACCCAGTCATAGTCGCCGTCCTCGGGCGCGATCAGCGCGGCGACGCCGTCGGGGCCGTCGTCGTCCATCACCACATAATGGTCGATGCTGGTCCATCGCGTCCGCAGCCGGTCGACGATCGGCTGGAACACGCGATCGTAGAGCAACACGCGATCCTCGGCATGGTTGGCGATGTAGACGAGCTGGTCGTCGAACAGGCGCGGGTTGATCGTATGGATCACCGCGCCCATGCCGATCGTCGCATACCAGGCGGCGAGATGATGACCGTGGTTCATCGCCAGCGTCGCGACGCGCTCGCCGCGCTGCACCCCGAGCCGTTCGAGCGCCTGCGCCAGCCGTTTGGCGTCATGCGACAGGGTACGCCAGTCGCTGCGCGTCTCGCTGCCGTCGGCCCAGCGGGTGACGATCTCGCGGGTCGGGTGCTCGCGCGCGGCGTGATCGATCAGCGTCGATACCCTGAGCTCGAAATCCTGCATCCCGCCGAGCATCGATTCGTCCTTTCCCATGGTGCGCGGGGGTCATCCCACATCGGACCGAACCATACCGCAGGAAGGAGGCGAGGCAAGCTCACAAGGCGTGACGAAGGATTGCCACACCGTCACCCCGGACTTGTTCCGGGGGCCACTCTGCGGCCAGGAGAAAGGCTTGATCCGAGACCATTCCCCTGCGGGCGGGTGACCCCGGAACGAGTCCGGGGTGACGAATCTCGTGAGGAAGCCGATCGAACCTCATCACAATTGCTATATGCGATGGCCCTTGGAGAGGGAGGCTGAACGCGACCCCCCGCTTCAGTTGCCCGTGACCGTCCGCGATTGCGGGCTCACGCTGCCGTTCACCGCGATCGCGGTGTTGCTCGGCCGTCCGGCGATACGCACCGCGGCCGCGCCGGGCAGGCCGGGGAAGCGCGGCCACAGGCCCTGCGCCAGCGCCGAGCGGCTGACCGATGCCTTGCGGCCGCCCTGCGCCTCGTACATCCAGTAATTGCGCAGCACCGTCGTCACATAGCCGCGCGTCTCCCAATAAGGGATGCTCTCGATATAGAGCAGCGGGTCGCCGTTATCGTGGACGATCGCATTCCAGTCGCCGACCGGACGCGGCCCGGCGTTATAGGCGGCGATCACCTTGGGCAGCAGCCCGCCGGTCACGCCGGCCATGTCGCGCAGCCGTTCGAGATGGCGCTGGCCGATATCCATGTTGGTGGCGGGTTTGGTCAGCGCCGCCTTGTCGAGCGGCAGGCCGCGCTCGCGCGAATAATCGGTCGCGGCGGCGGGCATGATCTGCATCAGGCCATAGGCGCCGGCCGGGCTCACCACCTTGTTGCGGAAGCCGCTCTCCTCGAGCGTGTGGGCGTAGACCAAAGCCTTGTCGACGCGCCAGCCGCTCGACGGCGTCCAGTTCGGCGTCGGATAGCGCGCCTCCGCAGTGGCGACGACGCCCTGCGGGCAATTGTGCGCCAGCCATACGGTGGTGGCGGGCAGGCTCAACGCCTCGGCGACGCGGACGAGGCTGCCGAATTCGGACGGGTCGCCGATGCGCGCCTGCTGGCGCACGACGGTGTCGGCGAGGTCGGTCTCGCCGATCTCGGCGAGCGCGGCGGCGACGCGGATATTGGGCCGCTTGTCGAGCCGCGCCCAGTCCGCCGCAACGACCTGCGTCGACGGCTTGCCCTTGTCCTTGATCAGCAGCGCCTGGCGCGACAATTGGCCGTAGAAGCTCTCGGAGAATTGCGCGGCGGATTGCAGTCGCGCCTGCACCTTGTCGGGCCGGCCGCAGACCATGTCGGCGCGCGACGTCCAATAGAGCGCGGCGGCGCGCAGATCGACGTCGGTCGCGCGTGCGGCGACTCCCTCGAAGCCGCTTTCCGCCGCGGCGCAATCGTTCTGGCGCCATGCCGCGAGCGCACCGGTCCAGCGGCCCTGCACAGCCCAGTCGCCGTAGCCGGCGGCGGCCTTCGCCGCCATCGCCCGGGTATTGGCGTCGTCGCCGGTGAGGAAATACATCCAGGCGACCTTCGCCTGCCATTCGGTCTGCGCCTCGAGGGTGAGGCCCGGCGTCGTCTCGAGCAGCGCCTGCGCCTCGGGACCCATGTCGGCCTTGACGAACGGCTGCATCTTGAGCGCCAGATCGGCGGCGATCTCGTCGCTCTTGGTGGCCTTGGCGCGGACGCGGCGGGGGGCGCCGTCCTGCCAGATCAATCGCTGCGCCTGCGGCAGCGGCGGCAGTTCGGCCGCACCGCGCGACTTGGCGAGGCGGGCAAGCGATTCGGCCTCGGGCAGTTCGGGCGCCTCGTTGAGCAAGGCGACGAGCGGCTCCAGCTCGACGCGCGGCGAGCCCTTGGCGGTGAACAGCTCGGCACGCGCGATGGCATGGAGCGGGCCGGGCTTCATCGCGTCGAGCCCGAGCTGCGCGTCCTGCCATTTGCCGTCGCGGATCGCCTGGAACACCGCGCGATAGCCCTCGCGCTGCGTCGCATCGAGCTGATCGGGGATGCGATCGGCGAGCGCGGTGGCCGCGGGCAGTCTGGCGTCGCCGGCGGGTTCGGTCGGCCCGGCGGCATGCGCGGCGGCGGGCAGCGCGATCAGCGCCAGGGTCAGCGCGAGCGTGCGGGTCATGCGGGCAGGTTTCCCATCAGCAATTGCAGATCCTTCCAGGCCTCCGCCTTCGCCACGGGCTTCTCGATGAGGAAGCGCGGGTGAAAGCTGGCGACGACCCCGGTCTCTCCGCTCTTATGGTTAAATGAATGCAAAGACCCGCGCGTCCCCGGCATTTCCGCCCCCAGAATGGCACGGCTGGCCGCATTGCCGAGCAGCAGCAGCCGTTTTGGCGCGACCAGCCCGATATGGTGCTTCGAAATGTCGGACAGCCGCGTCTCGGTATCGCGCGGCATCCGCCCGGCCACCGGCCGTCTGGCGCAGACCGCGGCGAGGTGGATCGTGTCGCGCGACAGGCCGATCGCGGCGAGCATCCGGTCGAACAGGGCGCCGGCGGCGCCGCTCAGCAAGGTGCCCGCCTCGCCGTCGTCCTTGTCGGGGCAATCGACGAGGACCATGATCGCGGCGTCGGGCGGGCCGCTGGCGGCGATCGACACGCCGCGCCACTCGACCTCGGGCACCGCATTGCCCAGCCGCCACGCGATGAAGTCGGCGAGCGCGTCGGGCATCGTCGCGGCGGCGGGGGCGGGCGGCACCGCGGCCGCGGAGACCGCTGCGGCGAAGGCGGCGGGCGCCGGCATCGGCTGGCTCAGCCAGTCGCGCGGCGCATCCTCGACGAGCGTGTCGACGCCCGCCTCCTGCCACCAGTCGAGCGCGCTGCCGACGCTGCTCATCCAGTCGATATGCTGATCGGCCCCCACATTATTCCTTTTTGTTGCGACGATCCTTCTCCAGGTTGACGTTTGCGTCAACTTGTCCGATCGCGGGCCGGAGACGAGCCGTTGTCGTCGTGCGCCTGAACGCTTTTGCCGCCGCCGACAACATACAAGCGTGATGCACCGCGGATGGTGCCCGGGAGTGGAATGATGTCGACACGCGAATCGATGCCCTATGACGTGGTGATCGTCGGCGCCGGCCCGGCGGGCCTGTCGGCGGCGATCCGCTTCAAGCAGGTCGCGGCCGAACAGGGCGCGGACCTGTCGGTCTGCGTGCTGGAGAAGGGCTCGGAGGTCGGCGCGCACATCCTGTCGGGTGCGGTGATCGATCCGCGCAGCCTCGACGAACTGCTGCCGAACTGGCGCGAGGACGGCTGCCCGCTCGCCGAGGTGCCGGTGACCGAGAACCACCATTGGGTGCTGACCGCGACTGGCAAGCGCACTTTGCCCGAATTCCTCACCCCGCCGTTTATGCACAACAAGGGGACCTATACCGGCAGCCTCGGCAATCTGTGCCGCTGGCTGGCGGGCAAGGCCGAGGAGCTGGGCGTCGAGATCTTCCCTGGCTTCGCCGCCGCGGAGATTTTGTTCGACGAACAGGGCAGTGTGAAGGGCGTCGCCACCGGCGACATGGGCGTCGCACGCGATGGCACGCACAAGCCCGATTACACGCCGGGGCTCGAGCTCCACGCCAAATACACCTTCTTCGCCGAGGGCGTGCGCGGCCACCTCACCAAGGAAGTGATCCGCACCTTCGATCTGGCCAAGGATGCGCAGCCGCAGGTCTATGGCCTAGGCATCAAGGAATTGTGGGACATCGATCCCGCGCTGCACAGCCCCGGCCGCGTCATCCATACGCAGGGCTGGCCGCTCGGCGACGACGCCAACGGTGGCAGCTGGCTGTATCATCAGGCGAACGGACAGGTCAGCCTCGGCTTCGTCACCTGGCTCAATTACACCAATCCCTATCTGTCGCCCTTCCAGGAGATGCAGAAGTGGAAGACCCATCCCGAGATCGCCGCGATCCTCAAGGGTGGCAAGCGCGTGTCCTACGGTGCGCGCGCGATCAATGACGGCGGGTTGCAGTCGATCCCGAAGCTGGTCTTCCCCGGCGGTGCGCTGATCGGCTGTTCGGCGGGCTTCCTCAACGTGCCGCGGCTCAAGGGCACGCATGGCGCGATGAAGTCGGGGATGATGGCCGCCGAGGCTGCGGTCGCGGCGATCCTGTCGCAGCGCGAGCACGACGAACTGGCCGCCTATCCCGCGGCGTTCGAGACGTCTTGGCTGCACAAGGAGCTGTCGGTCGTCCGCAACGTCGTGCCGCTGGTCAAGAAGTTCGGCGACTTCCTCGGCTCGGGCCTCGCCGGCGTGACGATGTGGCTGGAGCATTTCGGGCTCAAGATGCCGTTCACGATGAAGCATCATCCCGATCACGAAAGCCTGTGGCGCAAGGATCTGGTCAAGCCGCCGGTCTATCCCAAGCCCGACGGCGTGCTGACCTTCGATCGCCTCTCGTCGGTGTTCCTGTCGAACACCAATCACGAGGAGGACCAGCCGGTCCATCTGACGCTCAAGGACCCGAACGTGCCGGTCGAATACGACCTGCCGCTCTACGACGAACCCGCGCAACGCTATTGCCCGGCCGGCGTTTACGAGATCGTGGGCCAGGAGACCGGCGATCCGAAGTTCGTGATCAACGCGCAGAACTGCGTCCACTGCAAGACGTGCGACATCAAGGACCCGACCCAGAACATCAACTGGGTGGTGCCGGAGGGTGGTGGAGGCCCGAATTATCCCAATATGTAAACGCCTGTTCCTCGCGTCGCTGCTGAGCCTCGGCGCGGTCCCGCCGGCAGCGGCCGACACCGGTCATCTCGCCGACTATCTCAAGGCCGGCGCCGCCGATGCCGACGGCCGGGTCGATCTCGCCGCGGCCGGCTATGCCCGCGCGCTCGCCGCCGCGCCGGCGAGCACGGCCGTCGCGTTGCGCGCCTATCGCGAGGCGCTGGCCGCCGGCGACGTCGCGCTCGCCACCCGCGCCGTCGCGGTGCTGCGCGGCCGGCCCGAAGCGCCCGCCGACCTGCCGCTGCTGCCGCTCGCCGTCGCCGCGGCGAAGCAGGACGTCGCCGGCGCGACCGCGGCGACCGATGCGCTCGCCGCGACGCCGCTGGCGGTGCTGGTGCCGTCGCTGCGCGCGTGGATCGCGTTCGCGGAAGGGACCGATCCCGCGCCGCAGATCGCCCGCGCGGGCAAGGACCCGGTCAGCCAGCGGCTCACCGCCGAGACCGCGGCGCTGCTCCAGATCGCCCGCGGCGATACCGCACGGGGGCTGGCCACCATCCAGGCGCTGCGCGAGACGGGGTCGCCGGTCGACCTGCGCCTGTCCGCCGGCCAGTTGCTGTTCGGTCGCGGCGAGACCGATCGGGCGCGCGCGCTGCTCGCCGGCGGCGATCCGGGGTTCGCAGCGGTGCGCGCGGGCGACGCCGCGCAGCCGACGCTCGGGTTCGGCGTGTCGCGGCTGCTCGGGCGGATCGCCGGCGACCTCGCCGATCAGGACGCCACCGACCTGTCGATCGCGCTCGCGCGCACCGCGGTGATCGCTTATCCCGCCAACGACCGCGCCCGACTGCTGCTCGCCGCCGCGCTCGCCAAGGACAAGGCGATCCCGCGCGCGCTGGCGACGCTCGACGGCATCGCGCCCGCCAGTCCCTATGCGGCGACCGCCGGCGCGACGCGGATCAGCATCCTGACCACCGCCGGCCGCCCCGCCGACGCGCTGGCGCTCGCCCGCAGCGGTGCCGAGCGGGCAGGGGCGGGCGAGAGCGACTGGCAGACCTATGCCGACCAGCTCAGCGCGATGAACCGTCATCGCGAGGCGGCGGACTGGTATCGCCGCGTCGTCGACGCCGATCCGACCGCGTGGAGCGCATGGCTGCAATATGGCGGCGCGCTCGAACAGGCGGGCGACTGGCCGGCAGGCCGCGTCGCCTTGCAGAAAGCGGTGGCGATCGCGCCGCGCGAGCCGCTCGCGCTCAACTATCTCGGTTATGCGCAGGCGGAGCGGCGGGTCGACGTGCCGCAGTCGATCGCGATGCTCGAACGCGCGCATGCGTTGAAGCCCGACGATGCCTCGATCGCCGATTCGCTCGGCTGGGCCTATTTCATCGGCGGCGACCTCACCCGCGCGCAGCCGCTGATCGAAAGCGCCGCCGCGGGCGATCCGATCAATGCGGAGATCGGCGAGCATCTCGGCGACCTCTATTGGACCCGCGGCCGCCGTTACGAGGCGCGCTACGCCTGGCGCGCCGCGGCGCTGACCGCCTCGGCCGACGATGCGACGCGGCTCGCCACCAAGGCGGTGCAGGGGCTGCCGCGCAAATGATCGTCGAGCCGGCGCCTGCCAAGATCAACCTCGCGCTCCACGTCCGTCGTCGTCGCCCCGACGGCTATCACGAGCTGGAGACGCTGTTCGTCTTCGCCGCCGATGGCGACAGCGTGACGGTGGTGCCCGACGCGACCGACCGGTTCGCGATCACCGGGCCGTTCGCCGCCGCGCTCGCCGGCGCTGCGGAGGCGGACAATCTGGTGATCCGCGCCGCGCACGCCTTTCGCGCGGCCTTCGATATCGCGCAGCCGCATGCGATCACGCTCGACAAGCATCTGCCGATCGCCTCGGGAATCGGCGGCGGATCGGCCGATGCGGCGGCGACGCTGCGGGCGCTCGCCGGGCTGCACGGCATTGCGCCCGACGACCCGCGGCTGTTCGTCATCGCCGAGGCGCTTGGTGCCGACGTGCCTGCCTGTCTGCTCGGCCGCGCGACGCTCGGCACGGGGAAAGGCGAGGCGTTGCTGCCGGTCGAGGGGCTGGCGGGCATGCCGTTGCTGCTGGTCAATCCTGGCGTTGCGGTAAGTACCGCGGCGGTGTTCGCGAGATGGGATGGCGAGGATCGCGGCGGTATTGCCGCCGACGGCGATCTGCTCGCGCGTGCGCTGGTCGGGCGCAACGACCTGCAGGCGCCGGCGGTGGCGATCGCGCCGGCGATCGCCGCGGTGTTGGCGCTGCTCGATGCGGCGGCGGGTGTGCGTCTGGCGCGGATGTCGGGGAGCGGCGCGACCTGTTTCGCGCTGTTCGAGTCGGTCGCGGCGCGCGACGCCGCGGCGGCGCGCGCAGCCGCCGAGGGGTGGTGGACGCTGGCGACGACGCTGACCTGAGCCCGTTCTTCGCGGACGCCTTTCCTGCGCGGGATGGCGAAACACCCACAATCCTGCCGAGGCTTAGCGTTCCCCTCTTGTTCCAAGAGAACAAACGCCGTACATAGCGAAACAGACGCGTTGCCCCGGTGACGCGCTTGCTCTAGCGAGGAACCTCCCGATGGCCGCCAATCTGAAAGTGATCGACACCGGCATGGCAACCGCATCCACCGACCGGCAGAAGGCGCTCGACGCCGCGCTGGCCCAGATCGACCGCGCCTTCGGCAAGGGCTCGGCGATGAAGCTCGGCGCGAAACAGTCGATGGAGGTCGAGACGATCTCCACCGGTTCGCTCGGCCTCGATATCGCGCTCGGCGTCGGCGGCCTGCCGCGCGGCCGCGTGATCGAGGTCTATGGCCCCGAATCGTCGGGCAAGACGACGCTCGCGCTGCACGTCATCGCCGAGGCGCAGAAAGGCGGCGGCACCGCCGCCTTCGTCGACGCCGAACATGCACTCGATCCCGTCTATGCCAAGAAGCTCGGCGTCAACATCGACGAGCTGATCGTCTCGCAGCCCGACACCGGCGAACAGGCGCTCGAGATCGTCGACACGCTCGTCCGCTCGAACGCGATCGACGTGCTGGTGGTCGATTCGGTCGCCGCGCTCGTGCCCCGTGCGGAAATCGAGGGCGAGATGGGCGACAGCCACGTCGGCCTGCAGGCCCGGCTGATGTCGCAGTCGCTGCGCAAGCTGACCGGTTCGATCAGCCGCTCGCGCTGCATGGTGATCTTCATCAACCAGCTGCGCATGAAGATCGGCGTGATGTACGGCAATCCGGAGACGACGACGGGCGGCAACGCGCTGAAATTCTACGCCTCGGTCCGTCTCGACATCCGCCGCACCGGCGCGATCAAGGACAAGGAAGAGGTCACCGGCAACGCTACGCGCGTCAAGGTCGTCAAGAACAAGGTCGCGCCGCCGTTCAAGCAGGTCGAATTCGACATCATGTATGGCGAGGGCATCTCCAAGATCGGCGAGATCCTCGATCTCGGCGTCAAGGCCGGGCTGGTCGAGAAATCGGGTGCGTGGTTCAGCTACGACAGCGTCCGCATCGGCCAGGGCCGCGAGAATTCGAAGACCTATCTGCGCGAGCATCCCGAAATGGCCGACCGCCTCGAAAAGGCGATCCGTCAGCGCACCGAAAAGGTCGCCGAGGAGATGATGGCCGGTCCGGAAGCCGACGACGACATCTGATGCCGGCACATCGATAAGCACGAAACGAGAGGCTCGCCGGCAACGGCGGGCCTCTTTTGCTTGGAATTGCGCCAACCTTCTCCGGAGACTGCCGATGACCACCCATATTGACTGGACCGGCCGCGTCGGCACCGTCTGGGCGGAGGAATGGCGCCGGACCGAGCGCGCCTTCGCCGATCTCGCTCCACGGCTCGACGCCGCGATCCTCGCTGCCGCGCCGGCCGGCGCGATCAATGCGCTCGACATCGGCTGCGGTGCCGGTGCCACCGCCGCCGCGCTCGCCGCAGCGCGGCCAGACGCGCAAGTCACCGGTGCCGATCTGTCACCCGACCTCGTCGCCGTCGCCGAGGCGCACCATGCGCGCGCCAACCTCAGCTTCCGCACCGCCGACGCGTTGGTCGCCGCTGCCGGGCTCGCGCCGCTCGACCTGATCGTTTCGCGCCACGGCGTCATGTTCTTCGCCGATCCCGCGGCTGCCTTCACCCGTCTTGCTGCCGCGACGCGGCCCGGTGGCCGCTTGGTGTTCAGCTGCTTCGCCGCCGTCGCCGACAATCCCTGGGCGACGCTGATCACCCCCGCGCCGCAACGCTCGGGCAGCTACGTGCCCGGCCCCTTCGCCTTCGCCGATCCGGAGGCGGGCGCTGCGGTCCTCGCCGCCGGCGGCTGGGCCGACGCGACCGCCGTTCTCACCCGCTTCAGCTATCGCGTCGGCGCGGGGGAGGAGGCGGTAGAGGATGCCGTCGCCTTCCTCACCCGCATCGGACCTGCCGCCTCCCGGCTCCGCGATGCCGCCGCGGAAGACCGGCCGGCGCTTCTCGCCCGCCTGCGCGCGGCGCTGACGGCGCAACGAAATGGCCCTGTCGTGGATTTCCCTGCGGCGGCCTGGCTATGGACCGCCCGCGCGACAGGGGAGACCGTATGATCATCGTCCACCATCTCGAGAACAGCCGCTCGCAGCGGATCTTGTGGATGCTCGAAGAATTGGGCCTCGATTATCAGATCAAGCGGTATCAGCGCGATCCCAAGACGATGCTGGCGCCGCCCGAGCTGAAGCGCGTCCACCCGCTCGGCAAGTCGCCGGTGATCGAGGACCTCGACGCCAACGGCGGCCGGGTGATCGCGGAGACCGGTGCGATCGTCGAATATCTCGTCGAGAAGGCTGACGGCCGGCTCGGGCCGCCGGCGCATCGCGAGTCGGTGCTGCGCTACCGCTTCTGGCTCCATTATGCCGAGGGTTCGATGATGCCGCCGCTGCTGCTCAAGCTGGTGCTCGGCCGCATCCCGCTGATGGGCAAGGCGGCGGTCAAGCGCATCCAGCCGATGATCGACGTCCATCTCGACTATGTCGAAGCGGAGCTGGCGCAACGCCCGTGGTTCGCCGGCGACGTGATGACCGCCGCCGACATCATGATGAGCTTCCCGCTCGAAGCGGCGCGCAGCCGCGCCGGCCTCGATGCCTCGCGCCCGGCGACGATCGCCTGGCTCGAGAAGGTCCATGCGCTGCCGGCCTATCAGGCGGCGCTGGAGAAGGGCGGCCGCTACGCCTACGCCTGATGGCGGCTAGTGCCGGAAGCTGGTCGCTGCCGGTGCCGCCGGCCCCTCGGCCACCGCGGGGTCGATCGTCGCGGGCTCGCGCGGATCGAACCCGCCCTCCCATTTCGCCACCACCGACGCCGCCACCGCGTTGCCGATCACGTTGGTCGCGGTGCGCCCCATGTCGAGGAAATGGTCGATCGCGAGGATCAGCAGCAGGCCCGCTTCGGGGATCTTGAACACCGGCAGCACCGCCGCGATCACGACGAGGCTGGCGCGCGGCACGCCGGCGATGCCCTTGGACGAGATCATCAGGAACAGGAGCATCGCGATCTGCGTGCCGAGCGGCAGGTCGATGCCATAGGCCTGGGCGATGAACAGCGACGCGAAGGTCATGTAGATCATCGAGCCGTCGAGGTTGAACGAATAGCCGAGCGGTAGCACGAAGCTGGCGATGCGCGGCGGCACCCCGAATTTGTCGAGCGCCTCCAGCATGCGCGGATAGGCGGCTTCCGACGAGGCGGTGGTGAAGGCGACGAGCAGCGGCTCGCGGACGTAGCGGATCAGGTCGCGGATGCGCGGCCCGATGAACAGGAAGCCGATGCCGAGCAGGATCGCCCACAGGCACAGCAAGGCGAGATAGAAGCTGCCCATGAAGAAGGCGAGCTGGCCGATCACCCCGGCGCCGCGCTCGGTCAGCGTCGCCGCCACCGCGCAGAACACCGCGAGTGGTGCGACGCGCATGACGTAATCGGTGATCCGCAGCATCACCGCGACCAGACCGTCGATCGCCCGGGTCAGCGGCGCGGCGCGCTCGCCGACCGCGGTGATCGCGACGCCGACGAAGATCGAGAAGACGACGATCTGCAGGATCTCGTTGGTCGCCATCGCCTCGACCATCGAAGCGGGGACGATGTAGGTGATGAATTTGTCGAGGCTGAACGCGGCGGTGGCGATGCCGGCATCGGCGTCGACCGGCGGCAGCGGCAGGTTGATGCCGACCCCCGGCCGGATCAGATTGACCAGGATCAGCCCGAGCCCGAGCGACAGCAGGCTGGCCGAGACGAACCAGCCGATCGCCTTGGCGCCGACCCGGCCGAGCGCCGACGTATCGCCCATCTGGGTGATGCCGCTGACCAGCGTGGCGAAGACGAGCGGCGCGATGATCATCTTGATCAGCCGCAGGAAAATGGTGGTGCCGATCGCGAAATAACCGGCGATGCCCTTCAGCCGCGCCGCCGCCGCGGCCGAACCGTCGTCGAGCCAGCCGTTGATCGCCAGTCCCACCACGACACCGAGCAACAGGCCGATCACGATAAACAAGGTCAGCCGTTTGGCCATGCACGAAACTCCAGGATTTGCCGCTAGGGAAGGGGATTGCGGCCGCCGGGTCAAGCGCCGTATCGCTGCATCATGGTCTTCAGCCCCTCGCGCCGTTCGCTCCTCGCCGCCGCCGCGGCGGTGCCGCTCCTGTCGTCGGGGCTGCTCCGCGCCGCCGAACCCGATCTGTCCGCGCTGCGCGACATCACGACGGGCGCGGTGCCGATCGGCCGCGACGAGCGCGCCCGCCGGCTGGCGCGGGCACAGGCGCTGATGGCGGCGAACGGGCTTGGCGCGGTGCTGATCGAGCCGGGCTCGTCGATGCTCTATTTCACCGGCGTGCGCTGGGGGCGCAGCGAACGGCCGACGCTGGCGATCCTGCCCCGCGAGGGCGAACCGCTGATCGTCACGCCCTTCTTCGAGGAGCCGTCGGTCCGCCAGACGCTGAGCGTCCCCGCTGCGGTGCGCGTCTGGCAGGAAGACGGCAATGCGCTGGCCGTCGTCGCCGGCTGGCTGAAGGAGCGCGGGCTCGACCGGCTGCCGATCGGCATCGAGGAGACGACACGCGTCTTCATCCCGGCCGACCTCGCCCGTTTCGCCCCCGATGCACGACAGGTGAGCGCCAATCCGGTGGTGCGCGGCTGCCGGATGATCAAGACGCCCGCCGAACTCGCCTTGATGCAGTGCGCGACCGAGGTGACGCTCGCCGCCTATCGCTGGCTGGCGCCGCGGGTCGAGGCGGGGATGACCGGCAGCCAGATCGGCGCGCTGATGACCGCCGCGACCACCCGGCTCGGCGGCGATCCCGAATTCGCGCTGGCGCTGATCGGTCCCGCCGCCGCGCTGCCGCACGGCAGCCGCGAGGTGCATCGCATCGCCGCGGGCGAGATCCTGCTGATGGACTGCGGCTGCACCGTGCAGGGCTATCAATCCGACATCTCGCGGACCTGGGTGCCGCAGGGCCGCGCGACCGTCGCGCAGCGCAAGGTCTGGGATCAGGCGGCGCGCGGCCAGCAGGTCGCGCTCGCCGCGGCGCGGATCGGCGTCACCGCGGGTAGCGTCGACGATGCGGTGCGGCGCTATTACACCGGCCTCGGCTACGGCCCCGACTATAAGCTGCCCGGCCTGTCGCACCGCACCGGCCACGGCATCGGCATGGACGGCCACGAACCCGTCAACCTCGTTCGCGGCGAGACGACGCGGCTGGCCGCCGGCATGTGCTTCTCGAACGAGCCCGGCATCTACCTGCCCGGCCAGTTTGGCGTCCGGCTGGAGGATTGCTTCCACATGACCGCCGAGGGGCCGCGCTGGTTCAGCACGCCGCCCAAGTCGATCGATCAGCCTTTCGGATGAAGGACCAGCATATGCGGCTTTCCTGCGCCTACGCCCTTGCTCTGCTGTCGCTTGCCGGACCCGCGGTCGCGGCGCAGCCGCCGGGCTTGCCGAAGCGGGTCGGGACATGCGTGTTCAGCACGGTGCGCAACGTCTCCGCGCGGCTGGAGGATGGATCGGGCCGGCCGGTGCCCGAGAGCGGTACGAGCATATCCCTCGCCAATGGCCTGTACGGCGTCTCCTACAGCCGCGTCGCGGCGGCACAGAATGCGCGGCGGGGGGATCGCGTGCTCGCCTGCCTCGTCAGCATTCCACGGCATTGCCCGCCGGGCGACGATCGCGGCCGGATCTATACGACGACCAACCTGCGCACGATGGAATCGTGGACGCTGCCCGACTCGCAGCACATGTGTGGTGGCGCGTAACGACGCTTGAGGGCGGGCCGTCTCTCGCCTAAGTCGCTTGGTCTATGACCTCGACCAACGACATCCGCCGCGGCTTCCTCGACTATTTCGCGAGCGCGGGCCATGCCATCGTGCCCTCCGCGCCGCTGGTGCCGCAGAACGACCCGACGCTGATGTTCGTCAACGCCGGGATGGTGCCGTTCAAGAACGTCTTCACCGGCCTCGAAAGCCGGCCCTACACCACGGCGACCAGCAGCCAGAAGTCGGTGCGCGCCGGCGGCAAGCACAACGATCTCGACAATGTCGGCTATACCGCGCGGCATCACACCTTCTTCGAAATGCTCGGCAATTTCTCGTTCGGCGATTATTTCAAGGAACAGGCGATCCACCACGCCTGGACCTTGCTGACGAGCGTCTGGGGTATTCCGGCCGAGAAGCTGACCGCCACCGTCTATCATACCGACGACGAGGCGTTCGGCCTGTGGACCAAATATCTGCCCGAAGAGCGGATCATCCGCATCGCCACCAAGGACAATTTCTGGGCGATGGGCGACAGCGGTCCGTGCGGCCCCTGTTCCGAGATCTTCTACGACCATGGCGACCACATCCCGGGTGGCCCTCCCGGCAGCCCGGACGAGGATGGCGACCGCTTCGTCGAGATCTGGAACCTCGTCTTCATGCAATATGAGCAGGAGGCCAATGAGATCGTCGGCGAGCTGCCCAAAAAGTCGATCGACACCGGCATGGGGCTGGAGCGGATCGCGGCGGTGTTGCAGGGCGTCCACGACAATTACGATACCGACACGTTCAAGGCGCTGATCGCCGCTTCGACCTCGCTGACCGGCACCGATGCCGAGGGGCCGCGGCGGGCGTCGCATCGCGTCATCGCCGATCATCTGCGTTCGTCGGGCTTCCTCGTCGCCGACGGCGTGCTGCCTGCGAACGAGGGGCGTGGCTATGTGCTGCGGCGGATCATGCGGCGCGCGATGCGCCACGCGCATCTGCTCGGCGCCAAGGAGCCGTTGATGCACCGGCTGGTGCCCGCGCTGGTCGCCGAGATGGGCGCCGCCTATCCCGAGCTGGTCCGCGCGCAGCCGCTGATCGAGGCGACGTTGCGCCAGGAAGAGACGCAATTCCGCAAGACGCTCGACAAGGGGCTGAAGCTGCTCGACGAGGCGACCGTCGACATGGCCGAGGGCGCGACGCTCGCCGGCGAGACCGCGTTCCGGCTCTACGACACGTTCGGCTTCCCCTACGACCTCACCGAGGACGCGTTGCGCGAGCGCGGGCTGACCGTCGATCGCGCCGGCTTCGATGCGGCGATGGCCGAGCAGAAGCGTGCTGCCCGCGCCGCCTGGAAGGGCTCGGGCGCCAAGGCATCGGACGATCTGTGGTTCGACATCGCCGAGGAGACCGGCTCGACCGAATTCATCGGCTATAGCGCCGACGTCGGCGAGGGCGAGGTAGTCGCGCTGGTCAGGGACGGTGCGCGCGTCGATCAGGCGGCGGCGGGCGACACCGTCGCGATTATCGTCAACCAGACGCCCTTTTATGGCGAGAGCGGCGGGCAGGTCGGCGACACCGGCACGATCACGACCGACGGCGGCCTGCGGGCCGTGGTGACCGAAACCTCGAAGCAATTGGGCCGCGTCTTCGTCCATCATGCGGTCATCGAGGGCGGTGCGATCAAGGTCGGCGATGCCGTCCGTCTCCAGATCGACGTCGCGCGTCGCGCGCAGATCCGCGCCAACCATTCGGCGACGCATCTGCTGCACGAGGCGCTGCGCCAGCGGCTCGGCACGCATGTTGCGCAAAAGGGCTCGCTGGTCGCGCCCGAGCGGCTGCGCTTCGACGTCTCGCACCCGGTGGCGATGACGGCGGAGGAACTCGCCGACGCCGAGATCGCGGTCAACGCGCAGATCCGCGGCAACGGCAGCGTGACGACCCGGCTGATGACCCCCGACGAGGCGATCGCCGAGGGTGCGATGGCGCTGTTCGGCGAAAAATACGGCGACGAGGTCCGCGTCGTGTCGATGGGGACCGAGGATGGCGGCAAGGCCTATTCGGTCGAGCTGTGCGGCGGCACCCACGTCAATGCGCTCGGCGACATCGGCCTGTTCAAGGTCGTCGGCGAGGGCGCGGTGTCGTCGGGCGTGCGGCGCGTCGAGGCGCTGACCGGCGAGGCGGCGCGCGCCTATCTCAACGGTCGCGACGAGCGGCTGCGCGAGGCGGCGAGCGCGCTCAAGACGACGCCCGACGAGGTGCCGGCGCGGGTGATCGCGCTGCTCGACGAGCGGCGGCGGCTGGAGCGGGAACTCGCCGAGGCGAAGAAGGCGCTGGCAATGGGCGCCGGCGCCGGTGGTGCGGCAGCGGGACCGGAACAGGTCGGCGGTGTCGCGTTCATCGGTCAGGTGCTCGACGGCTTCGAGGCGAAGGGGCTGCGTGGCGCGGTCGATGACGCCAAGCAGCGTCTAGGCGGCGCGGGCGTCGCGGTGATGGTCGCGGTCAACGACGGTCGCGCCTCGATCGCGGTCGGGGTGAGCGACGATCTGGTCGGCCGGGTCAATGCGGTCGACCTGCTGCGCCGCGCGGTTGCGGTGCTCGGCGGGCAGGGCGGCGGCGGCCGGCCCGACATGGCGCAGGGTGGCGGTCCCGACGGGGCGAAGGCGGCGGACGCGGTCGAGGCGATCCGCGCGGCGCTGACCGAGCAGGCGGTCGCGGCCTGAAGATCGTCAGTTGGTGATGCGGCGGTGAGCGTGACGGTGCCGACGAGGCTCGACGCTCAGGCCTGAAGAAAGTCCTCCCCCTGGCGGGGGAGGACTTTATCTGAATATTGATCCGGTCAATTCGTTTAGGTCGAAGCGGGGAGGGCGGACCCTCCCCGATCCGTTACTTCGCCGCGCCGGTGGTGGCCGCTGCGAGCTGGTCGGCGGTGATGCCGGCGACGATCTTGCCGCTCGCATCGGCGCTGAAGCCGGCGATCGGCAGCTTCACGTCGCCCTTGGCGGTCGTCAGCGTGACGAACTGCGCGTCGGCCGCCTTGATCGTGCCGAGCGTCGCGCCGTTGAGGCCGGTCACCGACGTGCCGGGGGTCAGCTTGGACTTCACCGCCGCCTGCGCCTGTGCCTGCGAGCTCGCGACCGCGGCGTCGAGATCGGCCTTGGTCATCGCCATCGCGAAGCCCTTGTCGGTCTTGCCGATCGACGCGGGGGGGACGGGCACCTGCGCGGTGCCGGTGTTGAGGATCACCGCCTGCGGGGTGATGCTGGCGACGGTGCCGAGCGCGACGCCCGCACTGTCATAGATCGTCGCGCCGACGGTGGGCGCGGTGGCGGTGGCGGAACCGGTAGCGGTCGCCGCGGCGCCGGGGGCAGGCTGGGCTTGCTGTGCCAGAGCCGCGGCGGGCACCATCATCAGGCTGCCGATCGTCAGGGCCAGGGTACGCATTGGAATTCTCCCATCTTGGTCGTTGTGACGGGGTAACGATGGTGTTCCAAATGCGGTTCCGCCCGCCTTTCTCGGCGAGCGGAGCCTGAACCGGGATCAGCCGGCGATCGGCAATCGGACCGTCCCGTCCGCGGCACGCTCCAGCGGACCGTAAGCGATGACGGTTTCGAGCAGCAGCGGCTCGTAGAGATGCGGGAAAAGCTGGCCGCCGCGCGATTCCTCCCACTTCAGCGTGTCGCCGAAACTGCCGAGGTCGATTGCGACGACGTGCAGGTCGCTCTGCCCGGCGAAATGCTTGTCGACCGTCTCGGTGAGCTGTGCCGCCGTCGACATATGGATGTAGCCGTCGGACAGGTCGACGGGCGCCCCGGCGAACTGCCGGTCCCGCTCCAGCACCGCCATCTGCTCGGCGGTCAGCACTTTATAGGCGGTGGTGGGACGCTCGCTCATGCCTCATCCCCGCTCTCGCCGTCGTCGCTGTCGTCGACCTGCTCGTCCATCGTCTGCGGCCCGGTGCCGTCGTCGACCACCAGATCGTCCCCGCCCGGCAGCGCCGGGGTGCTGCCCAATTCCTCGGCGATCACCGCCTCGGCCTCGTTCTCGGGCTCCTCCTCCTCGTCGATCCGCGCGGCCGAGACGACATGTTCGTCCTTGGCGACGCTGAACAGCGTCACGCCCTGCGTGTTGCGGCCGGTGACGCGGACGTCGCCGACCGACATGCGGATCAGCTTGGCCTGATCGGTGACCAGCATCAATTGCTCGCCCGAATGCGCCGGGAAGCTCGCCACCACTGGCCCGTTGCGGCCCGCGGAGACAATATTGGTGATGCCCTGGCCACCGCGGTTGGTGCGGCGATATTCATAGGCCGAGGTGCGCTTGCCATAGCCGTTCTGGGTGACGGTGAGGATGAACTCCTCCGCGGCCTCGAACTCGGCCATCCGCTCGGGCGGCAGCGCCGCCTCGCGCTCGCCTTCCTTCCAGGCCGCGGCTTTCAGATATTGCTCGCGCTCTTCGGTGGTGGCGTGGAAGCCGCGCAGGATCGAGAGCGAGATCACCTCGTCGCCCTCGCCGAGGCTGACGCCGCGTACGCCGGTCGAGGTGCGGCTCTGGAATTCGCGCACGTCGGTGGCGGCGAAGCGGATCGCCTTGCCGTTGCGCGTGGCGAGCAGCACGTCGTCACTCTCGGTCAGCACCGCGACCCCGATCAATTTGTCGTCGGACCCTTCGTCGAAGCGCATCGCCAACTTGCCGTTCGACGGGATGTTGGCGAAGGCGTCCATCGCGTTGCGGCGGACGGTGCCGTTGGCGGTGGCGAACATGACGTGCAGGTCGCCCCAGCGCGTCTCGTCCTCGGGCAGCGGCAGGACGGTCGAGATCGTCTCGCCCGGCGCCAGCGGCAGCAGGTTGATCATCGGCCGGCCGCGCGTCGCCGGCCCGCCCTCGGGCAGGCGCCAGACCTTCTTGCGATAGACCTTGCCGAGGTTGGAGAAGAACAGCACCGGCGTGTGCGTCGAGGTGACGAACAGGCTGGTGATCGCATCCTCTTCCTTGGTCGCCATGCCGGCGCGCCCCTTGCCGCCGCGCTTCTGCGCGCGGAAGGCGTCGAGCGGCGTGCGCTTGATATAGCCCTGCACCGTGACGGTGACGACCATGTCCTCGCGCTCGATCAGATCCTCGTCGTCGATGCCGTCGGCGGCAGCGGCGATCTCGGTCCGGCGCGGCGTCGCGAAGATCGAGCGGACGTCGACCAGCTCCTCGCGCATCACCTCATAGAGGCGCTTGCGGTTGCCGAGGATCTCGAGCAGCGCGGCGATCGAATCGGCGAGGCCCTTGAGCTCGTCGCCGATCTCGTCCCGACCCAAAGCGGTGAGGCGATGCAGGCGCAGATCGAGGATCGCGCGGACCTGCACGTCGGACAGGCGGTAGCTCTCGCCGACCTGGATGCCCTCGACCGCCTCGACCAGGCTGAGATAGGGGGCGATCTCGGCGACCGGCCATTCGCGCGCCAGCAGCGCGGCGCGTGCCTCCGCCGGGCTCGACGAGCCGCGGATGATCCGCACCACCTCGTCGAGGTTGGTGACCGCGATCACCAGCCCGAGCAGGATATGCGCCCGGTCGCGCGCCTTGTTGAGCTCGAACTTCGAGCGGCGGGTGATGACCTGTTCGCGGAACTGGACGAACGCCTGGATGATGTCCTTGAGGTTCAGCGTCTCCGGCCGGCCGCCGCGGATCGCGAGCATGTTGGCGGGGAAGGACCCCTGCGCCGGCGTGTGCCGCCAGAGCTGGTTGAGCACCACGTCCGGCGTCGCGTCGCGCTTGAGGTCGATGACGATGCGCACGCCCTCGCGGTTCGATTCGTCGCGGATGTCGCTGACGCCCTCGATGCGCTTGTCCTTGGCGGCCTCGGCGATCTTCTCGACCAGCGCGTTCTTGCCCTGCTGGAAGGGGATGGCGGTGAGCACGATCGAGCGCCGGTCGCCACGGCTCTCCTCGACGATATGGCGCGAGCGGACGATGATCGAGCCGCGGCCGGTATGATAGGCGGAGCGCGCGCCCGCCTTGCCGAGGATGATCGCACCGGTCGGGAAGTCGGGGCCGGGGACGATCTCGATCAGCTCGTCGATCGAGATCGTGCCGCCGGCCATCGTCGCATCGATATAGGCGATGCAGGCGTCGACCACCTCGCCGAGATTGTGCGGCGGGATGTTGGTCGCCATGCCGACCGCGATGCCGCCGGCGCCATTGACGAGCAGATTGGGGAAACGCGCCGGCAACACCTGCGGCTCGCGCTCGCTGGCGTCGTAATTGGGCTGGAAATCGACGGTATCCTTGTCGAGATCCTCCATCAGATAATTGGCGGCGCGGGCGAGGCGCGCCTCGGTGTAGCGCATCGCGGCGGGCGGATCGGGATCCATCGAGCCGAAATTGCCCTGGCCGTCGATCAGCGGCAGGCGCATCGCCCAATCCTGCGTCATCCGCGCCAAGGCGTCGTAGATCGAGGTGTCGCCGTGCGGGTGGTATTTACCGATCACGTCGCCGACGATGCGCGCCGACTTGCGGTACGGACGGTTGAACAGGAAGCCGTTTTCCTGCGCCGAGAACAGGATGCGGCGATGGACCGGCTTCAGCCCGTCGCGCACGTCGGGCAGCGCGCGCGCCACGATGACGCTCATCGCATAGTCGAGGTAGCTCGACTTCATCTCGTCGACGATGGAAATCGTCGAAATGTCGGAGGGTTCGGCGAGGGTGGTCTCGTCGGCCAAGGCTATACGCTTTCGGATTGTTACAGAAGTGTGCCGATCTTGTAGGACCACCCGGACCGAAAGTCACGCGCGCACGCACATACGCGTGCGCGCGGGATACAGGAGTGGCGACGCTTATTTCTTGCAGGCGGTCTTGGTCGCGTTGCCGGCCTTGCTGCAATCGTAGGTGACGGTCTTGCCGGTGCTGGTCTTGGTCGTCACCATCCGGCCCTTGGCGGCGGAGGTGGTGCGCGTCGTCGTCTTGGCCGTCGCGGTGGGGCGGCCGACGGCGGGCTTGGTGGTGGTCGTCGTGCGGCTGGTCGCCACCGTCCTTGCGGTGGTCTTCGGCGTGGCGGCCTGCGTGGCGAGGGCCGCCGAGCCGCAGCACAGCGACGCGACGGCCAGCATGGCGAAGGGCAGGGACTTGGTCATGGCATCATCTCCAGCGGCGGACGCGTGGATCGCGTCGCCCTGCCGGCAAGGATGCGCGCGCCGGGCTGACGCGTAAATGGCTGAAACATGACGATTATGTCATGTTCGGGGGGCTTGCCGGCTACCCGTCGTCTTCCCGCGCGGCGCTGCACGATGGCGTTCCAGGCGCACCCGGCCACCGTGCCCTGCAGTGTTCCTGCGGACGCAGGAACTCAGGGTCAAGCAGAACCACAGCTGACGGCGTTCCGGACCCTGGGCTCCTGCGTTCGCAGGAGCACTGGTGGGGTTGGGCAGGGGCAGCGGTACACGTCGGGGGTGACATCGAGCGGTGAAGCCCCAATCGAGCCCCATCACCACAGCCTTATGCACCGGGTTAGGTCAGGCGTCGCATCCAGCCGCGCCCTAAGGCGCGACTTCCTTGCCCTCGAAGTCGAACAGCTTGCCGCTGTCGGTTACGGTCAGGCCGTCGATCACGTCGAGTAATTGCGACGCCGCGCGATCCGGCGTGAACAGCGTGCCCGGCCGCACATTGCCCTGGAACGGCTTCGACAGCGCGGTGTCGACCGTGCCCGGATGCAGCCCGACGACGATCGAGCGATCGTTGCGGCGCTTTTCCTCGATGCTCAACGTCCTAACCAATTGATTGAGCGCGGCCTTCGCCATTCGATAGCCGTACCAGCCGCCGAGCCGGTTGTCGGAGATGCTGCCGATCCGCGCCGAGAGGACGGCGAACACCGTCCGCCCCTGTTTGGGCATCAGCGGCAGCAGATGCTTGGCGACCAAGGCCGGCCCGACCGCATTGACGCGCAGCACCTGTTCGAGCCACGCCGGATCGAATTCGCGATAGCTTTTCTCCGGGCCGCGCTCCGCATCGTGCAGCAGGCCGGTGGCGAGGATGACGAGCGACGGCGCCGGCCCGGTGGCGATCCGCGCCGCGGCGGCGGCGATGCTCGCCTCGTCGGTGATATCGATCGGCGCGGCACCCGAGCGCGACAGCGCGTGGATGCGGGCGTAGGCCGCTTCCTCGACCAGCGCCTCATGCAGCGCGGCACCGATCCCGCCGGATGCGCCGATGACGACCGCGGCGCTCAACGCGAGAACCGCCATTGATCGTCGCTGCTCGCCGCCGCGTCGAACGCATAGCCGTCGCTGTCGAACCCCCGCATCGCGTCGATGTCGGTGATGCGATGCTCGACCATCCAGCGCGCCATCATCCCGCGCGCCTTCTTGGCGTGGAAGCTGACGAAGCGGTCGCCGTCGCGGAAATCGATCGCCACCACGCGGACGTCGGCGGGCAGGTAGCCCGCGACCCCCGCCCAATATTCCTGGCTGGCGAGGTTGAGGACGACCCGCTCGCCGTCGGCGGCGACATCCTCGGCCAGCGCCTTGCCGATGCGGTCGCCCCACCAGTCGGTCAGCTTCTTGTGCCGTGGCGCCCAGCGCGTACCCATCTCCAGCCGGTAGGGGCGCATCAGGTCGAGCGGGCGCAGCATGCCGTACAGGCCCGAGAGCAGTCGCAGATGATCCTGTGCGAAGGGGAGCGCCTCCTCCTCCAGCGTCTTGACGTCGAAGCCGGTGTAGACGTCACCGTCGAACCCGAAGATCGCCGGCCGTTCGGGCGCGTCCGCAAAGTTGCGGAAGCGGTCGGCGTTGAGCTTGGCCAGCGCCGGCGAGATTTGCATCAGCTCCGACAGCTTCTTCTGCGTCAGGTGCGATGCGGCGGCGGCGAGCGTCTGCGCCTCCTTGGCGAAACGCGGCCGGGTCGGCGCGAGATCGGGGATGGGCGACTCATAGTCGAGCGTCTTGGCGGGGGAGAGGACGGCGATCATCGTGTCCGCCGGTAGCCGCCCCGCGGCGGCCGTTCAATCGCCGTTCAGTGCGGGTGCCGCAACCGGGACGGGCATGGCATCGCTTGAACGGCTTGCGACGGACCGTTACAGCCCCGCAGACGTTAGCGGCAGCGATGCCTCACTATCTGGAGAGAGAGTTAGCATGAAGACCCTTTCGAAGCTCGCGCTGGCCGCGGTGCTGGCCACCGGCGTGAGCGGTCTGGCGATCGTCGCCCCCGCGGCCGCCAAGGACAAGAAGGAAGAGCAGGCGGCTCCTGGCTTCAAGCTCAGCAAGCCGGTGCAGGCGATCGCCTTCCAGGCGCAGGAAGCCGTCAAGGCCCGCAATCCAGCCACCGCCGAGCCGCTCGTCGCGCAGGTCGAGGCCGCGGCCACCACCGACGACGACAAATATATCGCCGCCGCACTCCGTTACGATCTGGAGAACACCAAGCTCGTCATCGCGCAGGAGGCCAATCCCAAGGCACCGCTTGACGAGACCGTGCTCGCCAAGCCGCTCGACGCGCTGATCGCCGCCAAGAACACGCCGGCCGCCGACCGCGGCAAATATCTGTTCCGTCGTGGCCAGCTCGCCTACAACAGCGGTCAGTATCCGGTGGCGACCCAGTATTTCACCCAGGCGAAGGCGGCCGGCTACAACAGCCCCGATTTCGATCTGCAGCTCGCCAAGGTGAAGGTGCAGGCCGGTGACACCGCCGGTGGCCTCGCCGATCTCGACCGGTTCATCACCGCGCAGAAGGCGGCGGGCCAGACCGTGCCGGAGGCCTATTACCGCTTCGGCATCGCCACCGCGAACAACAAGAAGATGGCGCCGGAAACGCTCGCCTGGATGCAGAAATACGTCGCGGCCTATCCGAATGCCCGGGTGTGGCGTGACGTCATCCTGCAATATGCCTTCGCGCAGAACAGCCTCGCCGCGCCGGACAAGGCGCAGACGGTCGATCTGTATCGCCTGCTGCGTACCGCCGGTGCGATGCCGGATCAGGCGATGTACGAGGATTATGCCAAGAACGTCTACGACCGCGGCAATCCCTATGAGGCGGCGGCGGTGCTGAAGGAAGGCATGGCCTCGGGCAAGATCCCGGCGACCAGCGCCTTCTCAAAGAGCCTGCTGACCGCGGCGAACACCGCGATCAAGGCGGACGGATCGCTGGCGAGCAGCGAGAAGACCGCGATGGCATCGAAGGATGGCAAGATCGCCGCGTCGACCGCCGACGCCTATCTCGGCCAGAACAACTATGCCAAGGCGATCGAATTGTATCGTGCGGCGCTGAGCAAGGGTGGTGTCGACGCCAATGAGGTGAACACCCGCCTCGGCATCGCGCTCGCCAAGTCGGGCGACAAGGCCGGCGCGCAGGCGGCGTTCGGTGCGGTCACCGGCAATCCGCGCGCGGGCATCGCCGCGTTGTGGAATACCTGGACGCAGGTCGGCGCCACGCCGGCCACGCCCGCCACGCCGGCCTGATCGACCGGTAACGACGGGAAGGGGGCGGTCCGGCGACGGGCCGCCCCCTTTCGTTTGTCAGTCGCCGTCGCGGGTCAGTCGATGACGACGGGGATGCCCGACGTCGACTTGGCGGTGCGGATGGTGAGCGAGGTCTTGACGCTGGCAACGTTCGGTGCGGGCGTCAGGTGCGTCGTCAGGATCTCCTGGAAGCTCTTGAGGTCGCTAGCGACGATCTTCAGGATGAAGTCGATTTCGCCGTTTAGCATGTGGCATTCGCGGATTTCCGGGATGTCCGCGACATGCGCCTCGAACGCGGCGAGGTCGTGCTCGGCCTGGCTGCGCAGCGACACCATCGCGAATACGGTGATCGGAAAACCGAGGCTGGCGGGATCGAGATCGGCGTGATAGCCGCGGATCACCCCAGCCTCTTCCAGCGCGCGGACGCGGCGCAGGCAGGGTGGCGCGGTCAACCCGACGCGTTCGGCCAGTTCGACATTGGTCATCCGCCCATCCTGTTGCAGGTGGGCGAGAATCTGACGATCGATCCGATCGAAGGACATTGCGTATCAAACTCCAGAAACAGGCCGGATGTAAACGGCGGCTCCCCCTAAGCATAAGAAAATTGCGGCGCAACGCAATTGTCCCACTATGCGACGTGTTGCCGGCGGGCGACAAATCGGCAGTTCCTCTCGCGTGCCCCGATCGTTAAGGGATCAGCGCGCACATCGTTGAGGTGGGGCGGTCTCCAGGAGTTGGTGTGCGTTTCGACGATAGCCTGAAAACGGTGCTTTCGGCCGACATGGAGAGTGGGTTCGGCGCGCAATCGGCGTGGCGGCAGCTGACCGACCTGATGGGCCGCGGGCGCATCGCTGCGGATGCGGCGTCGCTGGACCGGCTGCGCGGGCTGCGACCGGCGGTGCCGCTGGCGATTCGGGCGGCGAGTGCGCGGGCGTTGGCCTTCGCCCGCCCGCCCGCGGCGCTGATCGGCTTCTTCGCCGAGGATTCGATCGAGGTCGCCGCGCCGTTGCTGCGCACCGCACAACTGGCAGATACGGACTGGCTGGCGCTGCTGCCCCGGCTCGATGCACATGGTCGCGCCCTCCTCCGTCACCGCCGCGACCTGCCGGGTGCGGTCGAGCGCGGGCTCGCCAGTTTCGGCCCGGCGGATTTCGTGCTGCGTTACGACGCGCCGGCCGCCGCCAACGATCTGGCCGAGCCGACGCCGCCGGCAGACATCGCCCCCGTCCCGCATCTCCACCCGGTCGCGCCGCCGCCGCCCGAGCCCAATGCCGAGGGTGGGTTCCAGATCGCCGATCTCGTCGCGCGGATCGACGCGTTCCAGAAGCAGCGCGATCCCAACGAGCCGATCGCTGCCGCCGCGAGCGAGCCGCCGAGCTATTTCCATTTCGACACCGATCACCTTGGCATCATCCGCGCTGTCGACGGCGTGGCGCGGGGGGCGCTGATCGGTGCCTCGCTCGCGGTCGGCATGCCGCAGGGGGAGGTCCGCGTCGACGCGGTGATCACCGGGGCATTGCGGCAGCGCCAGCGCTTCGCCGGCGCGCGGCTCGATGTCGGCGGCCATTCCGATGCGGCGGGGGCATGGCGGGTCGCGGGCACGCCGCAGTTCGATGCCGAGAGCGGCCGCTTCACCGGCTATGTCGCGATCGCCCGCCGGCCGCGCGCCGACGAGGAGGCAAGCCTCACCCCGCGCAAGATGGTGTCCGATTCGCTGCGCCAATTGGTACACGAGCTGCGCACGCCGACCAATGCGATCGCCGGTTTCGCCGAGCTGATCGAGGCGCAACTGCTCGGCCCGGTCGCCCCGGTCTATCGCGAGCATGCGGTGACCATCCGTCAGCAGGCGGCGAGCCTGCTCGGCGCGATCGAGGATCTCGACACCGCCGCGCGGATCGAGGGCAAGGCGCTCGAGCTGCGGCCCGGCCCGGTCGTGCTCGAACCGCTGCTCGAACGGATCGCGCAGGATCTCGCGCCGCTGGCGGCGCTGCGCGGTACCGCGCTCGACATCCATCCGATGGGCGACCATGCCGCGCTGAGCGACGATCGCGCGCTGGAGCGGCTGCTGTCGCGACTGCTGGCGGCGCTGACCGCGGCGGCGGTGGCGGGCGAGCGGATCGACATCGCCGAGGCACCGGCGCCGGACGGGCAGGTGGCGATCTGCTTCGCCCGGCCGCTGGCGCTGTCCGCGGACGGCGAGGAGGCGTTGTTGAGCCTCGACGGCGAGGCGGCGGGGCCGACCGATGCGGAGGGCGCGCCGCTACTCGGCACCGGCTTCGCGCTGCGGCTGGCGCGCAATCTGGCGGTCGAGCTGGGCGGTGAGCTGGTGTTCGGCGAGGATCTCCTGACGCTGCGATTGCCCGCGGCGGTCGACGAGACGGTGGCGCAGGCGACGCATTGATCGGGCGAGGCGGCGCAGTTTCGCCGTATCGGGTGCCGGCGCCGACGGACGACGCGCTCATCCGCTGGCCGGCTTCGTTCGGGCGCCGCTTCATCGTCTTCGTCGACGTCGAGGAGGAGTTCGACTGGTCGGCGCCGCTCGATCCCGGCCATCGCGCGGTCACGGCGATGCGCGCGCTGCCCGAGGCGCATGCGCGCTTTGCCGAGCGGGGGATCGGGCCGGCCTATATGGTCGATCATCCGGTGGCGAGCGATGCGGCGGCGGTGGATATCCTGCGGGAGATACTGGCGGATGGGCGCGCGTCGCTGGGCGCGCAGCTCCATGCCTGGGTGACGCCGCCTTATGCCGCGCCAGCGGCGGGCGACAGCTACGCGGGCAATCTGCCGCCGGCGCTGGAGGCGGGCAAGCTCGACAGCCTGACCGGTCTGCTCACCGAAGCGTTCGGACGGCCGCCACTCGCCTATCGGGCCGGACGCTATGGCATCGGGCCGGCGACCGCCGGGCTGCTCGCCAGCCGCGGCTATCGCGTCGAGAGCTCGATGCGGGCGCGCTATGACTATCGCGGCGATCTCGGGCCGGACTTCACCGCGGTGGGCAGCGAGGCGTTCCGGATCGGGTCCTTGGTCGAGCTGCCGCTGACCACCGTGTTCACCGGTCGGCTGCGCCACTATGGCGCGACGCTCTATTCGGCGCTGGCGCGCGTGCCGCGCGGGCGCGGTGCGGCGGCGCGTGCGGGGCTGTTGCAACGCGTGGCGCTGACGCCCGAGGATATGCCGATCGCCGATGCGCTTGCCGCGGTGCGCGTCGCGGTCGAGGAGGAGGGGCAGCGGCTGATCAGCTTTTCCTTCCATTCGCCGAGCCTCGTGCCCGGCCACACGCCCTATGTGCGCAGCCGCGACGATCTGGCGCGGTTCTGGACGTGGTGGGCGCGCATGTTCGACCTGCTCGACGCGCTCGGCGTTCGGCCAGCGGGCGTCGACGACATCCTGGCGGCGGCGGATCGGACGACGGGCTGATGCCTGCCGCACAAGCAATGCCGGACCCGGCAGATGTTGCCGCAAGATGAAGATCACGACTTCAAAGTGCAACAAACCACCGTGGCCGCGATATCTTCCGCTTTGGACCAGTCCTGACAAGCAAGCATTGCTTTGTACGCCCTCGTCCGGGGCTATTGCCGTCGGATAGGCAGTCGAACGCGCCGTTCATCGTGCCGGATCGGGCGATTCATCGCCTATTCGATGGTAGCGCGACCTTTTCGGATTGTATTTTGTTCGTGCCGCTGCCAAGGGAGCGGCTCACCACGTGAGAGGGGAGACCATCATGGTTGCCAAGTATCTGATGGCTGCTGCTGCAGCCGCCCTGGCCGTTGCTCCGGCCGCTGCCGCTCCTGCCAACCCGGCAGCGAGCCTGTCGGTTGCCAAGTCGGTTCGCACCGGTTCGGTTTCGGCGAAGAAGAACGAGCTCGCCGGTGGCGGTCTGATCATCGCGCTCGTCGCGGCGGCTGCCGTCGTTGCGGGCATCGTGATCGTCGCCGACGACGACAACAGCGACAGCAACTAAGATCGTTCGCGGATCGGCGGCGTCCTCGCGGCGCCGTCCATCGGAACGTGACGCAAGGGGGGCTTCGGCCCCCCTTGTTGATTCTGCGGGCTGGGGGGTCGGTGTTGCGTGGGGGCGGAGCTTTGGCCTTCTCGCTGTCCGGGGGTGGCCGAGACCTCTACGAACGTCCGCATCGCTGGTGGATCAGCGCAGTGCTCCTGCGAAAGCAGGAGCCCAGAGCCAAGCTAGACAACGTCTTATGGCGTTCGAGACTCCTGGGCTCCTGCTTTCGCAGGAGCACTGGGCAGCTTTGGCAGGCCTTGCGTTCCGAAGTGACGGATCGATGGTGTCGAGGTCGTGGCGCGACCTTGCCGGAATGCGTCGGTCGATGCGTGTGACATGCTCGTCGTGTTGGACGACATGGACAAGATGGACACCTTAATGGAAACGATTCACGTCCGATCGTTTCCATACTTGCACCAGTCTCGTGGTCGCGATGAAAAAGAGCGTGAGCGCCGTTTGCGGACGCCTATCATTGCGACGACGATGTAGGACAGGCCGGCAAATTGGTCTTTGGCTGTCAGGGGGATGACGACAGTCGCGTCCCACGCGTGGCGCGGGGTCATGCGAATCGCGCGACGAGTGTCGCAGGCGAACCGATACGGGGCGGCTGCGTCCGCCGCCCCGGCTGCGGTGCGGATCAGCGCGGCGTGGCGACCGGGCCGCCGCTGGCCTGGAACAGCGCGACGGTGTCGCTGAGCCGGGCGGCGCGGGCCTGCACCAGTTGCGCGCGCGCCTGCGCGTCGGCGGCGGTGGCGTTGAGCAGCGCGAGCGTGCCGACGTCGCCGAGTGCGAGCTGGCGGCGGACGTAGGTCAGCGCCCGGCCCGAGGCGTCCGCCGCGCGCGTGGCCGCGTCGAGCGCATTGGCGTCGGTGGCGAGGCCGGTCAGCGCATCGGAGACGTCGCCGAACGCCTGTAGCACCGCGCTGCGATAGGCCGCCTTGGCACCGTCGAGCGCCGCCTCCGCCGCGTGCTGCTGATGGCGCAACGCGCCGGCGTGGAAGATCGGCTGGGTGATGCCGCCGATCAGCGTCCAGAACGGATTGCCGTCCTTGAACATGTCGCCGAAGCGCTGCGCCGAGCCGCCGGCATTGGCGCTGAGCGTGATCGAGGGCAGCCGCGCGGCGATCGCGGTGCGCACGTCGGCACCGGCCCCTTCGAGCTGCGCACGGGCCGCGAGCACGTCCGGCCGCCGCGCGACGAGATCGGATGGCAGGACCAAGGGCAGTGCGCCGGGCAGCGTCAACGCGGCGAGCGCGGGCAGTGGCGGCAGCGTATCGCCGGCGGGGCGGCCGAGCAGCGTCGCGATGACGACCCGCTGGTGCGCTTCCTGCCGGATCAGTGGCGGCAGTGCGCCCTCGGCGGTGGCGAGCGCGGTCTGCTGCGTGGCGACGTCGGCGGCACCGATCGCGCCGAGCTGCTGACGGCGGAGCAGGCTGTCGAGGATGTCACGATTGACCGCGACCGCGGTCTTCGCCGCCTCGACCTGATCGGCGAGCGCGGCGCGCTGGATCACCGCCTGGACGAGATTGGCGACGACCGTGGTGCGTGCGGCGCCGAGCCGCTGGCGCTGGACCTCCGCGGCGGCGCGCGCCGAACGCACCCGCGAGCGCGTGCCGCCGAACAGGTCGAGGCCGTAGCTGACGTTCACCTGCGCGGTGTGCAGCGTATAGAGTTCCTGATTCTGGTCGGCGACCGGCGGCGACAGCGCGTTCGAGACACGGGCGCGTTCGGCCTGATAGCCGGCGTCGACCTGCGGCAACGCCGCGCCGGCGGCGGCACCGGCCAGCTCGCGCGCCTGACGCAGCGAGGCGTCGGCGCTGGCGATATCGTTGTTGTGCGCGAGCGCTTCGGCGACGAGCGCGTCGAGCTGCGGGCTGGCGAAGGCGGTCCACCAGTCGACGCGCAGCGGCGCGGCGGTGAAGGTCTGCGCGGTGCCGGCCGCGGGCGCGATCGGCGCCGGCGTCGCCGCCGGGGGCAGCGGCGCGTGCGCGTCGAGATCGTGCGGTCCCGCGGCGCAGGCGGCGGTGGTGCAGGCGAGCAGCAGGGCGAGGGCGCGGCTCATGCCACCACCTCCGGGCCGGCGGCATCGCCATGCGGCGGGGCATGGCCCACGTCACGACCGTGCGCGCCGCGATCCTCCGGCGGCACCCGCTTCGAGAAGCGGTCGATCAGCACCGGCAGCACCAGCAGGATCAGCAGCGGCGCGAGCGCCATGCCGCCGACGACGACGAGCGCGAGCGGCTTCTGAACCTGGCTGCCGATGCCGGTCGACAGCGCCGCGGGCAGCAGGCCGATCGCCGCGACGAGGCAGGTCATCACCACCGGGCGCAGGCTGTGGCGCACCGTGGTGCCGATCGCCGCGGCGCGATCGACGCCTTCATCCACCGCATTGTTGAAGGTGGTGACGACGAGGATGCCGTCCATCACCGCAATGCCGAACAGCGCGACGAAGCCGATCGCCGCGGAGATGCTGAACGCGGTGCCGGTCAGCGCCAGCGCGAGCACGCCGCCGACGACCGCCATCGGGATGGCGGAGAAAGCGAGCAGACTGTCGCGGATCGAGCCGAAATTGGCGTAGAGCAACAGCAGCATGAGCAGCAGGCTGATCGGCACGACGATCTCCAGCCGCGCGATCGCGTTGGTGAGATTGTCGAGTTCGCCCGCCCATTCGAGATGATAGCCGGCAGGGAGATGCACCTTCTGCGTGATCCGCGCGCGCGCCTCCTCGACCGCACCGCCGAGATCGCGGCCGCGCACCGAGAATTTGATCGGGATGTAGCGTTCCTGATGCTCGCGGTAGATGAACGATGCGCCCGAGGTGAGGTGGACGTTCGCCACTTCCGACAGCGGCACCTGGATCGTGCCGCTGGTGCCGTCGGGGGCGGGGGCGCCGATGGTGATGCGGCGGATCGCCTCCAGCGAATCGCGCTGCTCCGATTTCAGCCGGACGATGATCGGGAAGTGGCGGTCGGTGCCGGCCTCGTAGAGATCGGCGGACGAACTGCCGCCGACCGCGGCGGCGACGGTCGCGTTGATGTCGTCAGGCGTCAGGCCGTAGCGGGCGGCGCGCGCGCGATCGACGTCGACGCGCACCGTCGGCTGGCCGAGCGACTGGAACACGCCGAGATCCTCGATGCCGCGGACCTGGCTCATCTGGTCCTTGATCTGGTTGGCGTATTTTTCGAGCGTCGCGAGATCGGGGCCGAACAGCTTGATCGAATTGGCACCCTTCACGCCCGAAGCGGCTTCCTCGACGTTATCCTCGATGATCTGCGAGAAGGAGAAATCGACGCCGGGATATTTGGCGGTCAGTCGCTGCGACAGTTCGGCGATCAGCGTTTCCTTGGTGACGCCGTGCGGCCATTCGCTGGCGGGCTTGAGCGGCACGAAGAATTCGGCGTTGAAGAAGCCGGTGGCGTCGGTGCCGTCGTCGGGCCGGCCATGCGCGGAGAGCACCGCGGTCGTCTCGGGATAGCTGGCGATGATGCGGCGGATGCCGTTCACCGCGGGCTCGCCCGCCTCCAGGCTGATCGAGCCGGGCAAAGTGGCGCGGATGTACATATTGCCCTCTTCGAGGTGCGGCAGGAATTCGATGCCGAGCGTGCGCACGCCGAGCACCGCGACCAGCAGCATCAGCGCGGCGGCACCGAGCGTCAGCACGCGATTGCCGAGCGCGAAGGCGGCGGCGGGTTCGTAGGCGCGGCGCAGCTTGCCGACGATCCACGTCTCGACCTCGGACAGTTTGTCGGGGAGGAGGAGGGTGGCGAGCACCGGTGCGACGGTGAAGGTCGCGAGCAGGCCGCCGCTGATCGCATAGGCATAGGTCTTGGCCATCGGGCCGAAGATATGGCCCTCGACCCCGGTCAGCGTGAACAGCGGCAGGAAGCTGGCGATGATGATCGCGGCGGCGAAGAAGATGCCGCGGCTGACCTCGCTGCTCGCGCCGAGCACCGCCGAGAAGCGGTTGGCGAGCGTGTAATGGCCGCGCCCGCTTTCGAGGTGCGCGGAGCGTTCGACCATGTGGCGGAAGATGTTCTCGACCATGATGACGCAGGCGTCGACGACGAGGCCGAAGTCGAGCGCGCCGACCGAGAGCAGGTTGGCGCTCTCGCCCTGCAGCACGAGGATCAGGATCGCGAAGGCGAGCGCGAAGGGGATGGTGGCGGCGACGATGATCGCGCTGCGTAGATTGCCGAGGAACAGCCATTGCAGCGCGAAGATCAGCAGGATGCCGACCACCATATTCTCGAGCACGGTATGGATGGTGAGGTGGATGAGGTCCGACCGGTCGTAGATGCGGTCGAGATGGACGCCGGGCGGCAGCACGCCCGAATCGTTGATATTGGCGACCTCCTTCTGCACCGCCTCGATCGTCGGCATCGACTGGGCGCCGCGCTGCATTAGCACGATGCCCTGCACGATATCGTCCTGGTCGTTATAGCCGGCGATGCCGAGCCGCGGGCTGTTGCCGACCTTCACCGTGGCAACGTCCTTGACCAGCACCGGCTGGCCGCCGGCGCTGCCGACGAGGACGTTCTCGATCCCCGACGGGGTCTGGATCAGGCCGACGCCGCGGACGATCGCCGCCTGGCTGCCGAAGTTGATCGTCTGGCCGCCGACGTTGCCGTCGCTCTTGGCGATCGCGGCGAGCACCTGGCTGACGGTGACGTTGTGCGCGGCGAGCCGGTCATTGTCGATCACCACGTCATAGGCGCGCAATTTGCCGCCCCAGCCGGTGACGTCGATCACGCCGGGGATGCGCTTGAACCGGCGTTGCAGCACCCAGTCCTGCAACGTCTTGAGGTCCATGACCGAATAGCCCTTGGGGGCGCTGATCTTGTAGCGGTAGATCTCGCCGACGGGACTCGTCGGCGACAGCGTCGGCTGCGCACCGCCGCTGAGCGGCGGCAGCTGCGACAGGCGGTTGATCACCTGCTGCTTGGCTTGGTCGTTGGTCAGGTCGTAGCTGAACTGGATCTTGATGTCGGACAGGCCGAACAGGCTGATCGCGCGGATCGCGGTGAGGTGCGGGATGCCCGCCATGCCGACCTCGATCGGGATGGTGACGTTGCGCTCCATCTCCTCGGCGGAGAGGCCCTGCGTCTGGGTGATGACCTCGACCATCGGCGGGACGGGATCGGGATAGGCCTCGATATTCAGGTTGGCGAAGCCGATCACGCCGGCGGCGAGCATCGCGACGAAGACGCCGACGATGAGCAGCCGCTGGCGGAGCGCGAAGGCAACGATGCGGTTCATTCGCCGATCCCCGCTTCGTTGACGAACAAGGCGCCGGCGGTGACGATGCGCTCGCCGGGGGCGAGGCCCTTGACGATGACGACTTGGCCGTCCTGCGCGTCGCCGGCGACGACGTCGCGCGCGACGAGCAGGCCGTCGGGGCGGACCACCCAGACGCGCGCCTGATCGCCCTCGTGGATCACCGCGGCGGCGGGGACGCGGATCGCGTCGCCGGCCTGCGCACGGTGGATCTGGAAGCTGGCGAACATCTGCGGCTTGAGCGCGCCGTCGGGATTGGCGATCGCGGCGCGCACCGGCAGGCGGTGCGTCTGCGGATCGAGCGCGGCGCCGACGAGGTCGATGCGCGCCTGGAAGCGGCGGTCGGGCAGCGCGGGGGTGGTGACCGTCGCCGAATCGCCGACGTGAATCGCCTCGGCATCGCTTTCGGCGACCTGCGCGACGAGCCAGACGCGCGACGGATCGGTGATCGTCATCACCGGCTTGTCGCCGCCCTGGCTGACATATTCGCCTGCGGACACGTCGCGCGAGGCGATCAGGCCGCTGATCGGCGCGTGCAGCGTGGTGACGTCGTGGATGCCGGAGACTTCGCCGACGCCCTCGAGCTGGCGGATCTCCGCCGGCGACTTGCCGAGCACCGCGAGCTTGTCGCGCGCGGCGCCGAGCGCGGCGGCGGCGGTGCGGGCGGTCGCCTGCGCCGCGGCGAGATCGGTTTGCGCCTGCTGATAGTCCTTCTGCGCGCCGCCCGCGGTCTCGTAGATCAGCCGCTGGCGTTCGGCGGTGCGCTGCGCGGTGGCGAGCTGCGCCTGCGCGTTCTGATAGGCTGCCCGCGCCGCGAATAGCGCGTTGCGGCCGTCGACGAAGTCGTTGGTGCGGACCAGCAGCAACGGCTGCCCCTGCGTGACGCGCTGGCCGGCATCGACGAGCACGCGGACGACCTGGCCGCTATAGGGCATCAGCACCGGTGTGCTGTGGTCGCCGTCTACCGTGATCGCGCCGCTGGCCAGCGTGCGCGCGTCCGACGCGCCCATGCCGACCCGCATCGTGGCGAGCGACGCCATCTGCGTTTTGGTCGGGCGAAAGGTGCCCGGCGGCGGGGGCGGCGGCGCGGTCTCCTCATGATGGGTGAGCTTGCCGACGAGCATGACGAGCAGCACCACGCCCGCCAGCACCACCGCGACGATGCCCAGCCAGCGCCATTGCGCCGATCGGGACAAAGTGGTGGCGGGGGCGAGGGGTTCGGGGTGTTCGGTGGCGTGCATCGGGGACCTGCGCATGCGATGAAGCTTGGAGCCGATAGGCGGGCTGGCTTACAGCGTGCTGACGGATGCTGCGGCGCGGGAGGATGTTTGCGGATTTTGCTGATCGAGGACGATGCGGCGCTGGCCGACGCGCTGACCGGTGCGCTGCGCCAGCGCGGCATGACGGTGGACCATGCCGCCAGCATCGAGGAGGCGGAGGCCTATCTCGCCGCGATCGACCATGCCGCGGTGCTGCTCGACCTCGGCCTGCCCGACGGCGACGGGCTGGCGCTGCTGCGGCGAATGCGTGCCGGCGGCAACGTCCGCCCGGTGCTGGCGCTGACCGCGCGCGGCAGCGTCGATGCGCGCATCCGCGGGCTCCACGGCGGCGCCGACGATTATATTGTCAAGCCGTTCGATCCCGACGAGCTGCACGCGCGCATCCTCGCGGTGCTGCGCCGGCAGGGCGGCTATCTGGGCGTATCGCTGAGCTGCGCCCGGCTCGTCTTCGACGTCGAGACGCGGGTGGCGCGGGTCGGCGAGACGTTGCTGCCGCTGTCGGCGCGCGAAACCGAATTGCTCGAGCTGCTGCTGCGTCGCGGCGGCAACGTCGTGCCCAAGCGGCTGGTCGAGGACCATCTGTTCGGCGCCGGCGGCGATCTCGGCTCGAACGCGGTCGAGGTCTATGTTCACCGGCTGCGCAAGCGGCTCGACGAGGCGGAGACCGGCGCGCGGATCGAGACGGTGCGCGGCGTCGGCTATCTGCTCCGCGCCGCGGCGTGAGGCTGCGCGCGCCGCGCTCGCTCGCCGGGCAGTTCGCGCTGCTCCACGGCGTCACCGCGCTGATCGCCGCGGCGATGCTGCCGCTCGGTGCCTTGATGCTGCATCGCGTTGCGCATCATTACCAGCGCGACGTGCTGCGCCAGCAGGCCGAGGGGATCGCGACGCTGCTGCGCGACCATGATCCCGGCCAGGCGATCGAGGCGGCGGACATCCTCGCGGGCGGGCTCACGCTGACCGTTGTGGATGGCGGCCGGCACATCCTCGCGCAGCGCGGGCGGCCGCGGCCGGGGATCATCCGCGCGGTGCCGCTCGACGGGCAATTGCGGATCGTGCGACGGGGCACGCTGGCGGCGGTGAGCCGGCCGGCCGGCGGGCGCTGGGTGGTGGTGGCGCAGGACGATGCCGCGCCGGAGGTGGTGGCGGACGATATCGTGGACGCCTTCCTCGCGCGGTTCGCGCTGCTGCTGCTGCCGCTGGTCGTGCTGCTGCCGCTGGTCGGGGTCGGCCTGACGCGGCGGCTGACGCGGCGGATGACCGCGGCGTCGGACATCGCCGCGGCGATCGGCCCGCAGACGCTCGACCGGCGACTGCCGCACGGCACGCTGCCGTGGGAGGTCGAGCCGCTCGCCGCGGCGACCAATGCCGCGCTCGACCGGCTCGAACAGGCGTTCGCCGCGCAGACCGCCTTCGCCGCCGACGTCGCGCACGAATTGCGCACGCCGCTGGCGACGATCCGGCTGCGCGCCGATGCGATCCCCGACGAGGCCATCCGCCGCACGCTGCTCGGCGAGGTCGATCGCGCGGCGCGAGTGATCGCGCAATTGCTCGTGCTCGCCGAGCTGGAACGGCCGATCGAGGGGGCGGGGGCGGCGATCGACCTGATTTCGGTGGCCGCCGACGTGGTCGCGGACCGCGCGCCGGCGATCATCGCGGGCGGGCGGCGGATCGCGCTCGACGACCGCGGCGCGCCGCTGCTGCCCGGTTATGCCGGGGCGATCGGCCTCGCGCTGGAGAATCTGATCGACAATGCCGCGCGGCACACGCCGCCGGGGACGCGGATCACCGTGCGGGTCGGGCCGGGGCCGGAGGTGAGCGTCGGCGACGACGGCCCGCCGATCGCCGCGGCGCATCTCGAACGGATGGCGACGCGCTTCTGGCGGGCCGGCACCGCGCGCACTGAGGGTTTCGGACTCGGCCTGTCGATCGTCCAGCGCGTCGCGGCGGCGCATGGCGGACGGCTGCACATCGGCGCCGGCGACGACGGCCGCGGGTTGCGCGCGACGATCCGCTTCAAGCGGACGGCGGAGGACGCTATCGCTCAGCCGTTCGCGGCCACCGCGGAGAGGCCCTGAACCAGCGCGTCGAAGACGGCGCGATAGCGTTCGCTGCGGCGCAGATCCTCGTGCATCACGATCCACATCGGCAGCGGCAGGTCGAGCGCGTCGGGTAACAGGCGGACCAGCGCGGGATCCGTGCGGGCGATCGCGATTTGGCAGATACCGATGCCGAAGCCGGCGCGGATCGCCGCCAGTTGCGCCGCCTCGCTGTCGACGCGCAGCGCGAAGGCGTCGCGGTCGATCCCCGGCAGATGGCGCATCGCGCTGCGGATGAACGGCGTCTCGGTGTCGAAGCCGATCAGGTCGTGGGCGCGCAGCTCGGCGGCGCTCTCCGGCATGCCGCGACGGTCGAGATAGTCGCGATGCGCGTGGAAGCCGACGTGGAGCGCGCCGATCCGCCGCGCGACCAGCGCCTGCTGCGTCGGCTCGACCATGCGGACGGCGATATCGGCGCGCCGCTGCAACAGGTCGTCGACCTCGTTCGACAGCGCCAGCTCGACGATCAGCCCCGGATGCTCCCGGCGCAATGCGGTGAGGATCGGCGGCAGGTGTGCGACGCCGACCGAATGACTGGCGCTGATCCGCACCACGCCGGCGACCGCATCGGGCCGGCCGGTCCCGGTCCGGCGCAGCGCGTCCGCCGCCACCGCCAGCGCCTCGGCATGCGGCCGCAGCGCAAGCGCGCGATCGGTCGGCGACAGGCCGCGCTGCGAGCGGACGAACAACGTGCCGCCGATCGCGCGTTCGAGCGCATCGACGTGGCGGGCGATGCTCGGCTGGGTCATGCCGAGCGCGCGCGCAGCGGCGGACAACGAACCCTCGCGCAGCACCGCGGCGAAGCTGCGGTAGACGTCCCAACTCGGTTCGCTGTTCATGCATTTCCGTATAGCAGCCCATCGGCTTTCGACAATTCCCGTGGTGCTGGATCGCGGCCATTTCCTTCTTCGCACGATGATGGAGATGGTGATGACACAGCGGACGGCATTGATCCTCGGCGCGACCGGCGGGATCGGCGGCGCGGTCACGCAGCGGCTGCTGCACGACGGCTGGCAGGTGCGTGCGCTCGTCCGGCATGGGGCGGCGCGGCTCGATCCGCGCTGCGTGCCGGTCGTCGGCGATGCGATGGACCCGGCGGCGGTGGAGGCCGCGGCGCGCGGCGCGGCGGTGATCGTCCATGCGGTCAACCCGCCGGGCTATCGCGACTGGCAGCGGCTGGTGCTGCCGATGATCGATGCGACGATCGGCGCGGCGCGGACCAGCGGCGCGCGCATCGTCCTGCCCGGCACGGTGTACAATTACGGCCCCGATGCCGGCGACCCGATCGACGAGGATGCCCCGCAGCGGCCGGTAACGCGCAAGGGCGCGATCCGGGTGGCGCTGGAGCGGCGGTTGCAGGCGGCGGCGGAGCGTGGCGAGGCGCGGGTGCTGATCGTCCGCGCCGGCGATTATTTCGGGCCGGGCGCGGCGAACAGCTGGTTCGCGCAGGGGCTGATCGCGCCCGGTGCGCGCCCCAAAGTGATCCGCCAACCGGGGCGGCGTGGTGTCGGCCACCAATGGGCGTATCTACCCGATGTCGCCGAGACGATGGTGCGGCTGCTCGACCGGCCGGGAGCGGCCGCCTTCGAGCGCTTCCACATGGAAGGGCAATGGGATGGCGACGGCCGGCGGATGGTCGAAACGATCGCGCGGGTGCTCGGCGACCCCGCCCTGCCGATCCAGCCGCTGCCGTGGTGGCTGCTGCGGCTCGCCGCTCTGGTCGCGACGACGCCGCGCGAGATGATGGAGATGCGCTATCTGTGGCAGCGGCCGGTGCGGCTGGGCAATGCGCGGCTGGTCGCGGCGCTCGGCGCGGAGCCGCATACGCCGCTGGAGCGTGCGGTGCGGACGACGCTCGCCAGCCCTGGCTGCCTGTGAGCCGGGCGGTCGATCGCACCGTCGTGGCTTGACTTTGCCCGCGGGCCGCGGGGTTAGTCGTCGCCATGCGTGCCAAGAGCCTTTCCGATCTCGCCCGGTTGAGCGGTTTGTCGATCTCCACCATCTCGCGCGCGCTGTCGGGTCATTGGTCGGTCGCCGAGGGGACGCGCGAACGGGTACGCGATCTCGCCGAGACGCATGGCTATCGTCCCAACGAGATGGCGCGGAACCTGCGCCTGCAGCGGACCAATGCGATCGGCATCGCCTGGCCGCTCGGCCATGCGGTCGGGCAGCATCTCACCGATCCGTTCTTCCTCAGCCTGCTGGGGCATGTCGCCGACGCGCTGGTGCTGCACGGCTATGACATCGTGCTCAGCCGGGTGCTGCCGGCGGGCGAGGACTGGCTCGACCGGCTGGTCGATTCGGGCAAGATCGACGGGCTGATCCTGATCGGCCAGTCGGATCAGGCCGAGACGATCGCGCGGGTGGCACGGCGCTATCCGCCGCTGGTGGTGTGGGGCGCGGCGCTGCCGGACGCGGGCTATCCGACGGTCGGGTCCGACAATCGCGAAGGCGGACGGGTCGCGGCGCACCATTTGCGCGCGCTCGGGCGGCACCGCTTCGCCTTCGTCGGCGATGCCGGCCTGCCCGAATTCGGCCAGCGGCTCGCCGGCTTTCGCGCGGAACTGGCGGGGGTGGAGGTTGTGATCGTGCCGGCGGCGGCGACGGTCGATGCGGCCGCCGCGGCGGTGGCCGCGTGGTGGCGCGACGGCGCGCGCGCCGATGCGCTGTTCGCCGCGTCCGACGTGGCGGCGATCGGGGCGATGCAGGCGCTGGTCGCGGCGGGGGCCAAGGTACCGGAGGAGGTCGCGATCGTCGGTTACGACGACGTGGCGATGGCGGCGCATGTCACGCCCGGCCTGACGACGATCCGCCAGGATGTCGCCGAGGGCGCGCGACGGCTGGTCGCGGCGCTGTTCGAGCGGCTCGCCGGGCGGGCCGCGCCGTCGAGACTGCTGCCAGCCACGCTGATCGTGCGCGGCTCGACCGTCTCAGGCGGCGGCGTGGCGCGGCCCGCGGACGGCTAGCGTCGCGATTGCGGCGGCGATCATCAGCCCGCCGGCGAGCATGATGACGTGGCGCGGATCGCCGCCGAGCAGCGAGCGGTAGAGCAACGGCATCGTGACGCTCTCGATCATCATCGGCACGACGATGAACATATTGAAGATGCCCATATAGACGCCGTTGCGCTCGGCCGGGATGCTGTCGGTCAGCATGACATAGGGATTGCCCATCAGGCTCGCCCAGCCGAAGCCGATGCCGAGCATCGGCAGCAGCAACGTCCAGCGGTCGGCGCAGAAGGGGATGGCGAGCATCGCGACCCCGGCGAACGCGACGCAGGCGGCGTGGACGATCTTCGGCCCGGCGCGGCGGGTGAAGGGGACGAGCGCGAAGGCGGCGACGAAGGCGACGAAATTGTAGAAGCCGCCGAGCAGGCCGACGTCGAGCGCCGCCTGGCGGAAGCCGGCGCTGGCGGGGTCGGCGGTGTGGTAGAGCGAGGCGGCGAGGCCGTGCGCGATGAACTGCCAATACGCGAACATCGCATACCATTGGCAGAACATCGCGATCCCCAGCCGGCGCATCGCCAGCGGCATCTCGCGGATCGCCACCGCGATATCGGCGAGCGCGGTCGCCGCGGACAGCGGCCGGCGCCGCATCGCCGCCACCGCCGCGGGATCGAGCGGCAGTTCGGGCACCCGCCACACCGACCAGAGGATCGTGCCGAGCGACAGCGCCGCGCCGATCAGGAAAGCGATACGGGTGATATCGGGAATGCCGTTGGCGTCGACCGCGTCGCGGCTCATGCCGAGCGCGACGAGCAGCGACGGCGACAGATAGGCGAGCGTCTGCGCCAGACCGGTGAACGCGCTCTGCATCAGGAAGCCGAGCGGCCGCTGCCGCGCGTCGAGCCGGTCGCCGACATAGGCGCGATAGGGCTCCATCGTGACGTTGTTGGCGGCATCGAGGATCCACAACAGGCTCGCCGCCATCCACAGCGTCCGGCTGTAGGGCATCCCCAGCAGCCCCAGCGAACACAGGATGGCGCCGATCAGAAAATAGGGCGTGCGCCGCCCCCAGCGACTCACCGTGCGGTCGGACAGCGCGCCGACGATCGGCTGGACGAGCAGCCCGGTCACCGGCCCGGCGAGCCAGAGCAGCGGCAGCGTCGCCTCGTCGGCGCCGAGATAGCCGTAGATCGGCCCCATATTGGCCTGTTGCAGTCCGAAGCTGAATTGCAGGCCGAAAAAGCCGAGGTTCATCTGGACGATGTGCCAGACGCCGAGCCGCCCTGCCGTCGTGCCGCCTGTCCTGTCGTGCATCGTCGCCTCTCCCCCCGGGGCCGCCGTCATATCCGCTCCGCTTGACGATCACAATCGATTGTGAAAGGCGGCGCGGATCATCGGGGCAGGCAGGCCGCAGCGGGTGATACCGGCGGCACGGGAGGACGGACATGCACGGTTCACCAGTGGCGGGCGACGGCCCGGCGGATCGCGGCGCGGCGCTGATCGCCTTGCTCGATCCCTTGTATCGCGATCATCCGCAATGGGCGGCGGAGCAGGCCCGGCTGCGCGCGGTGCTCGATGCCGCCGCCGAGGCGCGCGCCTACGATCTGCGTACGCTCGACGGCGACCGTGCGGCGGATCCGCGCTGGTTCGGTGCGTCCGACATGATCGGCTACAGCTTCTACGTCGATCGCTTCGCGCGCAATCTGGCGGGGCTGCAAATGCGGCTGGGCTGGCTCAACCGGCTGGGCGTGCGGCTGCTCCACCCGCTGCCGATGACGCTGCCGCAATCGGGCGACAGCGACGGCGGCTTCGCGGTCGCCGATTATCGCGCGATCGATCCGCGGCTCGGCAGCGTCGACGACGTGCGTGCGATCGCCCGCGACCTGCACGAGCGCGGCATGGCGCTGGCGATGGACTGCGTGCTCAACCATTGCGCGCGCGATCACGCCTGGGCGCAGGCGGCGCTCGCCGGCGACGCCGAGAAGCGCGGCTATTTCCGGATCGTCGCCGAGGCCGGCGAGGTCGCCGCCTGGGAGGCCGGGCTGGACGAAGTCTTCCCCGATACCGCGCCGGGCAATTTCACGTACGAGCCGGCGCTCGACGGCTGGGTGTGGACGACCTTCTATCCGTTCCAATGGGATCTCGACTGGTCGAACCCGGCGGTGTTCCGCGAGATGCTCGACGTATTGCTGTTCTGGGCGAACGTCGGTGTCGACGTGTTCCGGCTCGACAGCGCGCCCTATCTCTGGAAGCGGCAGGGCACGGCGTCGCGCAACCTGCCCGAGACGCACCGGCTGGTCGCCGCGCTGCGCGCCGGGCTCGACGCGGTGGCGCCCGGCGTCGCGCTGCTCGCCGAGGCGATCGAACAGACCCGCGAGGTGCTCCCCTATCTGGAGCCGACGGACGGCAGCCGCGCCTGCCAGATCGCCTATCACAACGGCGCGATGGCGGCGCTGTGGACCGCGCTGGCGACCGGGGATGCGGCGCCGTTGGTCACCGTGCTCGACCGGACGCGGCTGGCGCGGCCGGATACCGCGTGGCTGACCTATCTGCGCTGCCACGACGACATCATCTGGACGGCGCTGCGCGGGATCGTGCCGGAGGCGGTGCTGCGCGGCTGTTCGGCCTTCTTCGCCGGGGAGGGCAGCTACGCGCAGGGCCGCTCGTTCCAGGCCCGCGCCGATGCGCCGGTCGCGACGGTCGGCATGCTGGCGTCGCTGCTCGGCGGCGAGGGGGAGGCGACGCTGGCGCGCTATCGGCTGATGCTGGGGGTGCTGCTGGCGCTGCCGGGGATGCCGATGCTCTATATGGGCGACGAGATCGGCCTGCCCAACGACGACGAGGGCGCGGCGGCGCTCGACGCGCGCTGGCTGCACCGGCCGGCAATGGACTGGACCCGTGCCGAGGCGGCGGCCGGCGACGCCGGTCCGGGGGCGCCGTTCCTCCGCATCACCCGCGCTTTGCTCGCGGCGCGCGCTGGGAGCCCCGCCTTCGCCGCTGCGGCACCGGCCCGGGCCGAGATGACGGCGGACGGCGTGCTGGTGATCGACCGCGGCGAGGTCGTGGTGCTCGCCAATTTCCACGACACCGCGCGGCCGATCGATCGCGGTGGCGACCGCACCGACATGCTGACCGGCGCGGCCGCGGGCGAGACGATCCCGGGCTACGGCCTGCTCTGGCTGGCGCGCGACTGAGCGCCGGTCACAGCATCTCGAGCGGCACCGGCCGGGTCGGGCGTGGGAAGAGCTGGTCGAGATGGGCGAGGTCTTCGCGGGTGAGTGTCAGGTCGGCGGCGGCGCGATTGGCCTCGACATGGGCGAGCATGCCCGCCTTGGGGATGGCGATGACGTCGTTGCGGGCCAGCAGCCAGGCGAGCGCGAGCTGCGCCGCCGTCACGTCCCTCTCCGCCGCCAGCGTGCGCAGGCCGGGATGGGCGGCGAGGCGGCCCTGTTCGACCGGGCTATAGGCCATGACGGGGATCGCGCGCTGCGCCAGCCAGGGCAGCAGGTCATGTTCGGGGCCGCGACGGGTGAGATTGTAGAGGATCTGGTCGGTGGCGCAGGCGGCACCGCCCGCGGCGATCAGCTCGTCCATATCGTCGGTATCGAGATTGCTGACGCCCCAGCGCAGGATCTTGCCCTCGGCGACCAGCCGCTCCATCGCCGCGACCGTCTCGCCGAGGGGCACGCCGCCACGCCAGTGGAGCAGATAGAGGTCGAGCCGGTCGGTGCCGAGCCGGCGCAGGCTCGCCTCGCATGCCTGAGGCAGCCGGTCGCGGGAGGCGTTCTGCGGATAGGCCTTGCTGACCAGAAACACCCCGTCGCGGCTACCGGCGATAGCCTCGCCGACCAGCCGTTCGGATTCGCCGTCGGCGTACATCTCGGCGGTGTCGATCAGCGTCAGGCCGAGGTCGATACCGGCGCGCAGCGCGGCGATCTCATCGGCGCGGCGCGCGGGGTCCTCGGCCATCATCCAGCTGCCCTGGCCGAGCGCGGGAACGTGGGTGCCGTCGGGCAAGGCGATCGTCTTCATGACGCTTCGAACGCCCGAGCGTCGATTTGGATCGACGGGGTCAGAAGCGCAGCGACGTCTCCACGCCGATCTCGCGCGGCCGGCCGGGGGTGAAGCGATCGATGCCGAAGCCGCCGAAGAAGCCGGTCCGCGCCTGCTGCGTCACCGTGTCGAAGAGGTTGGTGCCCCACAGGCCGATCCGCCACGGCCCGTCGGCGCGTGGGGCGAAATCGAGCCGGAAGCCGACCAGCGCATAGGCCGGCAGGCGGCAGACATAGTCCGCGCCCGACTGGCAGGCGGGCTTGGCGCCGACGCCGCGCACGTCGACGCTCGGCGTCACCGTGCCGCCGTCGGCGAGATGCAGGTCGTACGCGACCGCGGCGCTGTAGGTATATTTGGGCGCGGAACTGACCGGCGTGTCGAGCGTCAGCGTCACCGCATTGGGGCGGATGCTGTCGTAACCCTGCGTCAGATAGGCCGCATTGCCGCGCAGCGTCAGGTCCGGCACCGGGCGCAACACTACCTCCGCCTCGAACCCCGCCTCGTGCGCGGAGGCGGCGCTCTGCACCTGCCGGGTCGAGACGTTGCCGATCAGCACGTTCACGCCCGCCTGGATATCGGTGTATTTCTGGTAGAAGCCGGACAAGTTGACGACCGCGCGCCGCGCGAGCAGGTCGAGCTTGATGCCGGCCTCGTACGACCACAATTTCTCGGGATCGTAGGAGGAGGGGAAGCGGCCGTCGCTCGACGAGCCGCCGATCTGCTGGTTGAAGCCGCCGGCGTTATAGCCGTGCGCTGCGGTGAGATAGGTGAATATGGTGTTCGACCAGCGATAGGACAGCTGGAGCTTGGGATCGAAGCCGTCCCAATGATTCCGGCCGCTGGCGGTGAACGGCGCGCCGCCGCAATTGGCGATGCCGCCGAGAAAGTCGCCGGTGAAATAGCCGCATGACGTCGGCAGGCCATTGTAGAGGAACGTGTTGCTGCGGCCGGCGAAGAAGACGTAGCTCGATCCGGTCTTGCGGTCGTAGGTGTAGCGCGCGCCGAGCGTCAGTTCGAGCTTCGGCGTGACCTTGTACGATGCCTGCGCGAAGCCGGCGTAGCTGCGGTAGGTGAGCGCGGCATCGTAGACGTAGCCGAGCGGATCGATCCAGTCGGGGCCGGTGTCCTGCAGGAAGCGGGTCTTCTGCTGGAAGTAGAAGGCGCCGGCGAGGAAGGTGAGGCGGTCGTCGGCGACGGTGCCGCCGATCGTCACCTCCTGCGTGAACTGGCTGGTGCGGGTGTCGTCATATTCGGCGTAGATGTCGTCGGGGGCGTTGTTGACCGGCGTGTAGAAGCGCGCGCGCGAGCGGCGATAGGCGGTGACGCTGTGCAGCGCGATGCCGCCGCCGAGATCGTAGCCGAGGCGGCCGTTGAGCGTGGTGGCCGTCGTGCGGTTGAACGGGCCGAGGCCGCGATAGCGGCCGGCGCCGTCGGCGTCGCCGCCGCGGGCGAGGTCGGTGACCGCGGCGCTGGTCGGGGCGAGCAGCGTCGCGCCGCCATAGACCGTGTCGCTGCGCCCGAGCACGGGATAAGCGGTGCAATAGGGCACGCGATGCAGCGCATCGTAATTCTGGATATAGTCCGCGCCAGGCAGGCAGGCGAGCGGGATGGTCGCGCCACCGTCGGTCGAGGAGCGGTTGTACTCGCCGAGCAGGTCGATGGTGAGTGGGCCGCCCTTGTCGAGCCGCAGCTGCAGCCGGCCCGACTGGTTGTTGACGTTGCCGCTGCGCCCGTCGTCGAGAACGTGCTTGATGAAGCCGCGGACGCTCTGCGTGCGGAAGCTGGCGCGGGCGTAGATACCGTCCGCCAGCGGCAGGTTGAGCGCGCCCTCCGTGTCGATGCGGCGCAGGCTGCCGGCGCGAACCTGCGCATAGCCTTCGAACCGGTCGGTCGGGCGCTGCGTGGTCAGCAGCACCGCGCCCGCAGTGGTGTTCTTGCCAAACAGCGTGCCCTGCGGCCCCTTGAGCACCTGCAACGACGCGATGTCGTAGAAATAGAGGTCGTTGCCCTCCTGCCGGCTGACGTACATCTCGTCGACGTAGAAGCCGGCCTTGGTGTCGGAATTGACCTGGTTGAAGGTCTGGCCGATGCCGCGGACGGTGAAGCTCGTCCCTCCCGACAGCAGCGGCACCAGTTCAAGGTTGGAGACCGCGCCGCGCAGGTCCTGAAAGCTGCGGACGTTCTGCTGGAGCAGGTCGCTGCCGGACAGGACGGTGGCGGAGACCGGCGTGGTGGCGAGGCTTTCCGTACGGCGGCGGGCGGTGACGGTGATCTCGGCGATCTCCGACGGTGCGGGGCTCGCGGCCGCATCCGGCTGGGGCGCGACCGACTGTGCCGCCGCGGGGGCTGCGACGATGCCGGCGCCGAGCGCGACCACGCACAGGACGTGCGGCGCCGATGATCGAAATATTGCCATGATTCCCCCGTCGCGGACATGTCGCCCGTCATTCCCGTCCGCTGGTCGCGGCCGGTGCGATCATTCCTACCGGCGGGATCGGAATGACGGACAGAGGAATTGTTGGCCGCGGCATCGCTCGGCTTGGGCGGCGATGCCGCCGGCCGATTGCCGTATCGCCGACCAGCGTCCGCTTCGCATCCGCGTGATCGCGGGGTAAGGGCGCGGTCGTCCGCCAGCAGGAGGCTCTTCTCGATGACCCGTCCGTTTCGCCTCGTCGATGTGTTCGGCACCGGTGCCTTCACCGGCAATCCGCTCGCCGTGATCGCCGACGCCGACGGCCTGTCGGGCGAGGAGATGCAGGCGATCGCCGCCTGGCTGAACTTCTCCGAGACGACCTTTCTGCTGCCGCCGGGCGATCCGGCCGCGGATTATCGCGTCCGCATCTTCACCATGGCGCACGAGCTGCCGTTCGCCGGCCATCCGACGCTGGGCAGCGCGCATGCGTGGCTGGAAGCGGGCGGCCGGCCGAAGACGGAGGGGACGATCGTGCAGGAATGCGGCGTCGGGCTCGTCGCGATCCGTCGCGGCGCGGATCGGCTGGCATTCGCGGCGCCGCCGCTGGTGCGCGGCGGCGCGCCGAGCGAGGCGGAGATCGACGCGGTGGCGGCGATCCTGCGCCTCGACCGCGCCGCGATCGTCGATGCCGCCTGGGTCGACAACGGGCCGGGCTGGATCGCGGTGATGCTCGACTCCGCGGACGCGGTGCTGGCGGTGGAGCCGGTGCGCCATCATCCCAGCCATGTCGACATCGGTATCGTCGGGCCGCATGCCGCGGGCGGCGAAGCGGCGTTCGAGCTGCGCGCGATCTTCAGCGACGCGCATGGCGGTTTGATCGAGGACCCGGTGACCGGCAGCCTCAACGCCTCGGTCGGCCAATGGCTGTTCGCGAGCGGCCGGGCCAGCGGTGGCTATGTCGCCGCGCAGGGCACGCGGCTGGGGCGGACCGGGCGCGTCCACGTCACGCAGGACGGGGCGGGGCAGGTCTGGGTCGCCGGCGAGACCCGCACGCTGTTCGTGGGCGAAAGCGGCGGGTGACGGAAGCCGGCGCGGATGATCCGCGCCGGCCCCATGCCGCCTAGAAGTGGACGTTCGCGCCGAAGCGGAAGGTCCGGCCGACCGCGCCGATCTGCGTATAGGTCGGGTTGTAGTTGGTCGCGGCGTAATTGCCCGCGTTGAGCGGCGCCTTGGCGTCGAGCAGGTTGATGACGTTGAAGTAGAAGTTGAACTTGTCGTTGACCTTGACGCTGCCGGTCAGGTCGACGTCGATGAAGCGGCGGACGTGGCAATTGAAGTTCGGATCGCTGCCGCCGTAGGTGCTGCCGCCGTTGCAATCGGTGGTGCCGAACTGATCGAAGGCGACCGCCTTGTAGCCGGCCACGTAATAAGCGGTGCCGGTCAGCGTATAGGCGCCATATTCGACGCTGTTCTGCCAATTGCCGCGCCATTGCGGCGTGCCCGCGCCCGACGAGGTGATATAGGGCGCCTGCGTGCCGACGAAGTCGCTGTAGGGCTGGTCGGCGCTCGGCTTGAATAGATAGTGGAGGATGTAGGTCGCCTCCGCGCGGCTGGTGACGTGCAGATCGTCGCTCGGATGGAGCTGGACCAGCGCCGACACGTCGATCCCCGAGGTCTTGAGCGCCGCGGCATTGGCGAAGGGCGAGTTGACGAACAGCGCGCGTTGCGGCGCGTTGGGGAAGGCCGGATCGATCGCGTCCGGCGTCACCGAATAGCCGTTGGGCAATTGGGTGCCGGCATAATAAGCCGCGAGTGCCTGGTTCGACAGCGGACCGCCCGAGATCACGTCGGTCTTCTTGATGTTGTAGTAATCGGCGGTGAAGCTCAGCCAGCGCAGCGGCTGGACGACGACGCCGCCGGTGAAGCTGCGCGACAGTTCGGGCTTGATATTGGGATTGCCGACGGTGTTGAAGCCGATCGAATAGCTCTGGTTGTAGGCGCTGCCGCCCGAACAGGTGCCGTCGGTCGCGACGGTGCCGCCATGCTGCGCCTGGATCGAGCAGGGCGCCTTGGTGGTGGTGAAGCCGATCACCGATCCCGACGTCTCGGCGAAGCTCGGCGCGCGGAAGCCCTTCGAGAAGGTGCCGCGGATCGCGAGCTGGCGGAACGGCGTGAACTTGGCGCCGATCTTCGGCGAGAAGCGGTTGTAGCCCTCCTCGTAATGATCGAACCGGCCCGAGCCGTTGATCTCCAGGCTGGTGAGCACCGGCGCGTTGACCTCGAAATAGCCCGATTCCACCGTGCGGCTGCCGACGGCGGTATATTGGTTGAGCCCGATCGTGGTGAGGTTCGGGTTCTGGTTGGGATCGTTCTGCGCCTCGTAGCGGAACGAGCCGCCGACGCCGAGCTGCAGCGGACCGCCGGGCAGCGCGAACAGGTCCTTAGTGATCGTCGCCTGGATCATGTCGAGGTCGCTGGTCGCCTGCGTCCGCACCGCCGGCGACAGCGCGCTGCGCACCGCCGCGCTGTTCTGCGTCGGGTCGACGAAATTGTAGCTGCCGGTGTTGATCGCGTTGGTCAGCGCGGAGAGGTTGAGATAGCCGTTCTGGGTGATGTCGAGCCACGAATGCGCGACCGTCGCCGACACCGAATAGCCCCAGCCGTCGCCGAACCGGCCGTCGATCCCCGCCGCGCCGCGCAGCACGTGGTTCTTGTAATCCGACGAACCCGGTATGTCGCCGAACCGGTAATAGATCGACGCCGGCTGGCCGGTGGCGGCGAAGGGGTTGTTGGGGTTGAGCTGACCGTTGCTCAGCAGCACCGGCAGGACGATGTTCTGCGTGTTGATCGGATTGTACGAGCGGATGTTGGCGGCGGTGCTCGACGCCTTCACCTCGTTCTGGAAATAGGAGGCCATGATATAGGCCTGGGTCTGGTCGTTGACCTGCGCCGTCGCATGGACGGTGACGCCGAAGCGGGTCTGTTCGGGCTGGATCTGGCCATAATCGGCGACGAGATTCTGCTGGCAGCCGTTACCGGCGGTGCCGCTGATCGGCGTCGTCGAGCCGGTGCAGCCATTGGGGTTGAGCACCTGGAACGGCCCGGTCGCCAGCCCCGATCCGGACAGGACGTTGCCCGGCGTCAGCTGCGTCGTCGGCGCGACCACCGCGCTGGTCGTCGTGCCGGGGACGGCGGACCCGGCATTGTTGTTGTCGCCGCCGATCCCGCTCAGATCGGCGGTGTTGAGCGGAAAGCCGCGGTTGCGCGCCCAGATCGGGTCGTCGTGCTGATATTCGCCGCTGATGTAGAGGTTGAACCCCTTGTCCTTGAGATGGCCGGTGCCGAGCGTCAGCGTCGCGCGCTGCTCGCCGCCGTCGCCGCGCTGCGACACGCCGCCCTCGACGGTGCCGTAGACCCCGGTGATCTCCTTCTTCATGATGATGTTGACGACGCCGCCGATCGCGTCGGCGCCATAGCTGGACGAGGCGCCGTCCTTGAGCACCTCGACCCGGTCGACGATCGCGTCGGGAATGGTGTTGAGGTCGACGAACGAACGCTGGCCGTCGTCGGACAGCGGATAATTGGCGGTGCGCAGCCCGTCGATCACGGTCAGCGTCGAATTGACCGTCAGCCCGCGCAGCGACACGCCCGACGAGCCCGCGCCGAAGCCCGAGGAGAAAGCGGTCGGGATCGAGCCGCTGCTGTCCGCCGAGATCGAGCGGATCGCATCGGAGACGGTGGTGATGCCCGCCTTGGCGAGCGAGTCCGCGGTCAACGTGGTGACCGGCGAGGGCGTCTCGGTATCGGTGCGGCGGAACAGCGATCCAGTGACGATGATGTCCGCGCCGGTGGCGGGGGTCGCCTGTGCGGACGGTTGCGCCGTTTGGTCGGGCGCGGCCGCCGCCGGGGCGGCGGTGTCCTGTGCATTGGCGTCCTGGGCGGCGGCCGGGCTGGCCGTGATCGCCATGCCGATCATCGCGGCGGGCAGCAGCACGGGCAGGGCCGCGCCGCGCATCAGGGACGTCCGGATCGGGGAAACTCGGGTCAAGGCTAGATACTCCACCTGACATCCGCGGGACCGGCGACACGGCCCATTGTCGTGTCGCTGTGCGGAAGCAGCACTCGCTGTCGGGCGAGTTAGGAGGGTGCCGAGCCCGGTGTAAACGACCGGAACGAGCGTAATTGCGGAAGCAGATACGGTGTTGCCCGGCCGCTACGGATAATGACGGTTGCATCATTATCCGATACGGACATTATAACTGTCTATTCTGCTAAGTCACGGACGGGGAAGGAAAACTAATTGGGCACGCTGCTGTAAGCAAATTGTCAGCAAAAAGCTGTCATCGAGCTGTCATGTTGCTGGAAAGCGGCTCCTGCCGGGTGCGCCCGGCTTCGTAGGGCTCTGCTGCACAAGATCCGTCGAGAGATCGCCGATGCGCGGGGTGGGAGTGGGCCAAGGGAATGTAACTCGAGCGGATATATCAACAAAATGGGACAGCAGCTTTGGCCCGCCGTTCACCCAAACCGCACCGATAAGGATCCACCACGCCCTGCATTCCTGAAACACCATCGAGATTCGGGAATGGTTGTGGATGGGGCGTTTCCAACCGTCAGCTCTGGACGGATAAGGCGAAAAGCCGCCGCAACGATACAAATGCCGCGGCGATGGCTCTTGATTCTACTCGGCCGGGCACCGCCAACAGATCAGCTTACCATTTTCATCATCGATCCGCTCGCCGACCTGAACGAAGCCGTTGCGAGTGAGCACTCTGCGTGCCGTTGATTGCTGGTGCTCGTTTCCGCCGTCATCGCCGTCACTCCTGGCTTGGGACGATCCGGTTGCGATCGGGACGGGGATGACCGGTCTTGCTAGCTTCGGTCGACCTCTGCGCGCTTGCGAGTGCTCCGGACCTTGAGCAGGTCATGGCGCGAGAGGATGCCGAGAACCCGATTGGTGCCCACCTCGACGATGGGAATGCGCCCGACCCCGCTCTCGACCATCAAATCGGCAACCTCGCCGATCGGCGAGTGCAAATAAGCGATCTGCTGCGACGAGTCGGACAGCGCTTCGGCAAGCGACGTCTCCGGCAGCTCGCTTTCGACCTGCCAGCGCAGCGCATCGGACCTCGACACCATCGCCACCAGTCGCCCAGCCGCGTCCACCACGGGATATGTCCGGTGCGTCGCGCCGTTCCCGAAATAGGCCACGGCATCCTTGATCGACATCGCCCCCGACAGAACGGCGGGATCGGGTGTCATCACCTGCTCCGCTTGCAGGAACTCGTGCGGATCGACCGTATATTCCTGAAGGATGTGGCGGCCGCGGCGAGCGATCTTCTCGGTGAGGATCGACCGGCTCATGATTAGGACGCTGATCGCATAGGCTCCGGTCGCAGCGGCGATCGTCGCCGGCAAGGCGTCGAAATGGCCCGTCAGCTCGACCGCGAACAGCGCGCCGGTCAGTGGTGCGCGCATGGCACCGCTCATCATCCCCGCCATGCCGACCATCGCCCAGAACCCTGTCGACCCGGGCAGGAACTGTCCAAGCAGGGCACCCAGGGCACCGCCCATGATCAGCAAGGGCGCAAGCACGCCGCCCGACGTTCCCGAACCCAGTGCGACCAGCCACACGATCGCCTTCACGACCAGCAGTGCCAGGATGACCCGCACCGCCAATGATCCGTCGAGCAGTGCCTGGATGTTCGAATAGCCTGCGCCGAGGACGCGGGCGTCGATCAGGCCGCCGATCCCGACGACGATACCGCCCAGCGCCGGCCACCACATCCAATGCACGGGCAGCCGGTGGAACGCGTCCTCGACGCGGTAGAGCAACGCGGACAGCAGAGCCGCCTCCAGCCCGACCAAGACACCCATGCCCAGTGCCAGACCTTCGGTCGGCCACCACGCCTGCACGGGTGCCGCCACGAACGGAAAGAGCGGTGCGGCCCCCAGCAGCATGGGCCGCCAAGCAAATGCCACCAGCGTTCCGAGGACCACGGGAACGAAGCTGCGGGGCTTCCACTCGAAGAGGAGGACCTCGATCGCCAGCAGGATCGCGGCGATCGGCGTACCGAATATGCCGGTCATGCCGGCCGCAGCACCGGCAACCAGCAGCGTCTTCCGCTCGGCCGCGCTCAGATGAAAGCGTTGAGCGAAGAGCGATCCGATGGCACCCCCGGTCATGATGATCGGACCTTCCGCGCCGAACGGACCCCCGCTGCCGATCGAAATCGCCGAGGACAATGGCTTGAGGATCGCGACCTTGAGCGACAGACGGCTTTCACCGTAAAGAATGGCCTCGATCGCCTCGGGAATCCCGTGCCCCTTGATCTTTTCCGAGCCGAAGCGCGCCATCAGGCCGATCAGCAGACTGCCGATGACCGGTATCGCGACGACCGCCAGTCCGACACGCGCGTTCACGATCTCAGCCGGTGCGGCCGATATCCTGCCGAACCAGAAGAGGTTGGTGGCGAGCGCGATGAGCTTCAGCAGAACCCAGGCTCCGAACGCAGCGCCGGTGCCGACGACGACGGCCGCTCCGGCGAGCATGATCATGCGCCGGTCGGCGCTATGATCGGCAAGCCGCCTGGGTTCTGGAATGTTGATTGTGGACGCCGTCATACACACCCGCCGGTTCAGGAACGGCAACCGCTTATATCGTGACACGATATACTTCAACGCTTAGGATACTATCGATGATCGATCGGGATGAGCTGACTGACGCCGACTATGCCGCGCTCGCGGATTTTCGGTATGCGCTTCGGCAGTTTCTGGCGTTCAGCGAGCGCGGCGCGGCAAGCTGCGGTCTGACGCCTCAGCAACACCAGGCGCTGCTCGCCATCCGGGGGGCTGCGCATGCGAACGTCACCGTCGGCTATGTCGCCGAGCGTCTGGCCTTGAAGCCGCATAGCGCGACCGGGCTGGTCGATCGTCTGGAGACGCTTGGTCTCGTCACACGTCGGCCATCCCCCGACGACGGCCGACAGGCCTTGCTCGCACCGACGCAGAAGGCTCGAACGCTCTTGCGGGAGCTGTCGGAGACGCATCGCGAAGAGATCCTGCGGCTTCGCCCCATGTTGACCGAACTGCTTGCCCGCATGGATTGATCCAGTCTGCCAATCGCTCTGGTTGCGACATGTGTCGTATCACGATGTATCGCGCATCAGGGAGTCGGCGACATGCTGCCTGCCGAAGCTGAAGAGCAATATCATGTTGCCGCGGAGAAGCTCGATATGACAGCGTAACCCACAACCTATGGCCTCCGGTAAATCCGGGGCGGTTCACCTCGTATCGAGCCGAACCGGGATGGGCGCCATAGGAATGCGCTGCTCGCCTACGTCAACGCCCGTCGTGACATCCAGCGGGTCGATCGGCCGGTGGTCATCGCCGCGCCGTGCGCAGCCGCCGGCGCAGCAGCATCGTCACGACCGGCCGGGGCAGGATGGTCGCCAGCCTCACGAGCCAGCTCGTCACCGCGGGAAAACGATAATCGCGGCGTTCGCGGCGTAGCGCGCGAACGATATGGGCGACGCCTTGCCGCTCCGAAATCTCGAACGGGGACGGCATGTCGTGCGCCCGCGTCCGTTCGGTCGCGACGAAGCCGGGATAGATGCTGACGAAGCGGATGCCGTGATCGGCGAATTCGATGCGGCACGTGTCCATCAGCAACCGCATCGCGCCCTTGGCGGCCGAATAGGGGCCTTGTAGCGGCACGCCCATCAACCCCGCGAGGGAATTGGTATGCGCGATCAACCCGTCGCGCTGTCGCATCATCTGGCGCAGCACGGGAAACAGGTAATGGACGCAGACATCGTAATTGCTCCGCATGTAACCGATGACCTCGCCCGCGCCGATCGTGCGCAGGTCGAGATCGGGCGCGCCGCCGACGTTCATCAAAAGCAGGTCGACCCGCCCGAATTGCGCGATGGTCGCGGCAACCACCACCGCGGCCGCCGCCGCGTCGCGCGCGTCGGCGGGATGGATCGCGCATTGCCCGCCTTGCAAAAGGATCTCGGCGGCGAGGCTTTGCAATTTCGCCTCGCGGCGCGCGGTGGCGACGATCGTCGCGCCTTCGGCGGCCAGATGCAGCGCGACGCCGCGACCCATCCCGCTCGATGCGCCGACGATGAGCACGACCTTGTCCCTGAACATCATCGCCCGTCGCCGATCGGTTTCAGTCCGGCGAGCAGGCGCATCGTCAGTCGCGCGGTCGCACCCCAGGGCGGCCCGAGCCGTTCGAACATGTTGATCGGCCCCGCCTTGTGGACGCCGCGCGCATGGCTGAACCGGCGGAAGCCGTCGCGGCCGTGATACGCGCCCATGCCACTCGGGCCGATCCCGCCGAAGGGCAGGGTGTGCTGGCCGACATGGAGCAGCGTCCCGTTGATCGTGACTCCGCCCGAAGTCGTGCCGTCGAGGATCGCCCGCTGCGTCGCCGAGCCATCGGCAAAGCAATAGAGCGCGAGCGGGCGCGGGCGCGCACGGACGAAGGCCAGCGCCGCGTCGAGCGTGTCATAGGGCTTCACCGGCAGCACGGGGCCGAAGATCTCCTCGCGCATCAAAGTGCAATCGTCGGGTGCGCCGAGCACCACCGTCGGCGCGATGCGATGGCTGGTGGATGCCGGGGCAGGGTGGGTCAGTATCTCGGCACCACAGCGACGGGCTTCCTCGATCGCATCGGTCAGACGCCGGTGGTGGCGCGCATCGATGACGTTGCTGTAATCATTGTTGTCGGCGATCGACGGATAGCGGCGCACCGCAGCCGCCAGCACGCCCTCGGCGAAGCGCCGCGCCGACGCCGCCGGCACCAGCGCATAATCGGGTGCGACGCAGGTCTGGCCGGCGTTGAGATAGCGGCCGAAGGCGATCGATCCGGCGGCGCGTTCGATCGCGTAATCGGGGGCGACGATCGCCGGCGACTTGCCGCCGAGTTCGAGCGTCACCGGTGTCAGATGCTCGGCGGCGGCGCGCAGGATATGGCGCCCGACATTGGTCGATCCGGTGAAGACGAGGTGATCGAGCGGCAAGCCCGACAGGGCTTGCGCCACCTCGACCCCGCCGGTCACGACGGTCAGCCGGTCGGCGTTGAACCGTTCCGCGACCAGCCGGGCTAGCAGCGCCGCGAAGGCGGGCGAGGATTCGGAAGGCTTGATCAGCACGCGATTGCCCGCGGCGAGTGCATCGAGCGCCGGCCCGAGCGTCAGGAACAGCGGGTAGTTCCACGGCGCGATCACGCCGATCACCCCGAGCGGTTCGTACCGCACCCAGGCACTGCCCGGTTTCAGGCTCAGATCGACGCGCCGCGGTTCGTCGCGCATCCAGTGTTTCAGATGGCCGCGGGCGTGGCGGATCGCGGTGATAAGCGGGACGATCTCCAATATGTCGGTCTCGCTCCGCGACCGGCCGCCGAAGTCGTCGGAGATCGCCTGCGCGAGCGCCGGGCGCCCGTCGAGCAGCAGGCCGTGCAGCGAATCGAGCAGCGCCCGCCGCGTCGCAAGGTCGGCGGCGGGTGCCTCGCGCGAGGCGCGATACTGGCGGTCGAAGGCGGCGTGCAACGCCTGCGCGTCGGGGGTCATATCCATCCTCTCCATCATGCGTCGCCGGGCGACACCTTGCGACCCTATGGCGCTCGATCGGATATAACAAGATCAACGCTCACATATAGATGTAGCGTAGTTTATAAAAGCTGATAGGGTGATCGTATCGACTCGGTGAAGAAGTCGACACGATGGAGAGGAGCGACATGGTCGATCGCGAGAGCGTCGCGTCGGCACGGACCGGTGCGTCCGCAGCCGTTGCCTACCGTCTTTATGCCGATGCGCTCGCGGGCGAGCGGCTGCCCGCTGCCTTCGTCGATCTCGACGCGCTCGACCGCAACGGCGAGCGGCTTGGCGCGCGTGCGGCGGGACTACCGGTCCGGCTCGTCACCAAGTCGATCCGCTCGGTGGCGATCCTGCGCTATCTGCTCGCCAGCTTTCCCTATCTGCAAGGCCTGCTCTGCTTCTCGCCCACCGAGGCGGCGTGGCTGGCGGGGCAGGGGTTCGACGATCTCGTCGTCGCCTACCCGACCGTCGAGCGGAGCGAGATCGCGCTGGTCGCGGCGGCGGTACGCGGCGGCGCGTCGATCACGCTGATGGTCGATCATGTCGACCAGCTCGACATCATCGATGCCTGCGCGGCTGCGGCGGCGACCTCGCTGCCGGTGGCGATCGACATGGACGCGTCGACCGCTTTCCCCGGCGTGCATTTCGGTGTCTATCGCTCGCCGGTGGCGACCCCGGCGGCGGCGCTGGCGCTCGCCGCGGAGATCGCGGGGCGGCCCTATCTGCGGCTCGACGGGGTGATGGGCTATGAGGGCCAGATCGCCGGTCTCAACGACGCCGTGCCGGGCCAGGCGGTGCGCAACCGCATCATCCGGACGCTCAAGGCGCGCTCGATCCGCGACGTCCGGCGGCGACGGGGCGCGATCGTCGCCGCGCTGCTAGCGGCCGGACACCGGCTGCGCTTCGTCAACGGCGGCGGCACGGGCAGCTTCGAGAGCACTGCACGCGATCCCAGCGTTACCGAACTCGCAGCGGGATCGGGCTTCTACCTGCCGGGGCTGTTCGATCATTACGCGATCCGCCTCGGCGAGCCCGCCGCGGGCTTCGCGCTGCCCGTCACGCGCCGTCCGACGGCCGGGATGGTGACCTGTGCGGGCGGCGGCTATCCCGCCTCCGGTCCGATCGGGCCCGACCGGCTGCCCAAGCCGTGGCTACCGGCGGGGACGACGCTGATCGCCAACGAGGGCGGCGGCGAGGTGCAGACGCCGGTGCGGCTCGCCGCCGCCGGCGCACTGCCGATCGGCGCCCCCGTCTTCTTTCGCCACGCCAAGGCCGGCGAGCTCTGCGAGCGCTTCGAGACGCTGCTGCTTCTGCGCGGCGGTGCGATCGTCGACCGCGTCGCGACCTATCGCGGCGACGGCCGCTGCTTCTTCTGACCTGCAACGACAGGATTGCGCCAACGGCAAAGGGGATGACGATGACACGGCACGGATTACATTACGGGATGCTCGCCATCGCGCTGGCCGGATCGACCGGCGCGCGCGCGCAGACCGCCGATCAGCCCGCGGCGCCGGCCGAGGGCGATATCGTCGTCACCGCGCAACGTCGGTCCGAACGGTTGCAGGACGTGCCGATCGCGGTGACCGCGATCACCGGCGACGATCTGCGCGAACGCCGCATCGCCGACGTGCTCGACCTGTCGGGCCGCGTCCCCGGCCTGCAGATCCGTTCGGCGGACAATGGCGCCAACCCGCGCATCTTCATCCGCGGCGTCGGCCTCAACGACTTCAACCCGGCGACCGCCAGCGCGGTCGGCATCTACGTCAACGGCGTCTACGTCGCCTCGACGCTGGCGCAGCGCGATGCCTTCTTCGATCTCGGGCAGGTCGAGGTGCTGCGCGGACCGCAGGGGACGCTGTACGGCCGCAACACCACCGGCGGCGCGATCAACGTCACCACGCGCAAGCCGGGCGATACGCCCGAGGGCGACCTGTCGCTCGATTACGGCCGCTTCGATGCGGTGACGTTTCAGGGCGGGGTGAGCGCGCCGGTCGTGCCCGACCTGCTCGCGGTGCGCGTCGCCGGCCTCTACCAGCGCGACGACGGCTATATGCGCAACACGCTCACCGGCGATCGCGGCAACAACGTCGATCGCTGGGCCGTGCGCAGCAGCGCCCATGTCACGCCGTCGAGCACGATCACCGACGATCTCACCGTCAATGCCAGCCGCTCGAGCGGTGGCTCGCTTCAGGCATATTCTCGCTCGCTGATCCCGCAGACCGCGGCGGCGACCGGAGCGGACGGCCTGTGCGCGCCGGCTTTCTACACTTCCGGGCAATGCACCAACATCCTCGGCTACGCCAATACCAGCCGCAACCTCTACGAGGGCGCCTACCGGTTCGAGGGACGCGACCGGGTCAGCCTCTATGGCGTCGGCAACACCGTGTCGGTCGATCTCGGGACGGTCAGCCTGATCGCGGTGACCGGATTCCAGCATGCCACCCGCAACGATCAGGAGGATACCGACGCCAGCCCGGTGCCGGTCGTCGCTGCCTCCTACATCACCCGGCAGGACACGGTCAGTCAGGAATTGCGGCTCCAGTCGAACGGCCACGGCCGGCTGCGCTATGTCGCCGGTCTCTATTATGCGCACGATCTGATCCGCAACGCCTCGTCGTTCGACGTATTGCCAGGCCTGCGTTCGCCGACCGCCGACAATCCGAGCGGCGTCGATCTCGCCGCGGGGATCGGCGACTTCGCCTGGCCATCGCGGCAGGCGACCGACAGCTATGCCGCCTTCGGCCAGCTCGACTACGACCTGACGCCGCGGCTGACGTTGACCGGCGGCCTGCGGTATTCCGCCGATCGCAAGGACTTCACCTATCGCGCCGACGCCGCCGGCGGCAGCATCACCCTGTTCACCTTCGCCGATGCCAAGACATTCGGTGCGTGGTCGGGCCGCGCCGGACTGCAATACCGGTTTTCGGAGGCTGCCAACGTCTACGCGAGCTACAATCGCGGCACCAAGAGCGGCGGCTTCTTCAGCGGCTTCGCGCAGGATCCGTCGCTGATCGGCCCTTACAGGGACGAGACGGTGGACGCTTATGAGGTGGGTGCCAAGACGCAATGGCTCGACCGCCGGCTCGGCCTCAATCTCTCGGCCTTCTATTACGATTACCGCGATCTGCAGGTCTATACCTCGGTGGTGCAGGGGCTCATCACGACACAGCTCTTCACCAACGCCTCGGCGGCGCGAATCTACGGTGCTGAAATCGAACTGACCGCGCGACCGATCGACGGGCTCAACCTCGCCGCCTCGACATCGCTGCTCGACGCCACCTATCGCAACTTCATCTCGCAGGGGGCCGACTATTCGGGCAATCGCCTGCCATCGGCGCCCAGGGTCAGCGTCCAGGCGAGTGCCGACTATCGCAAGCCGATCGGCAGCGGTGCGCTCGTCGCGCGCGCCGATTTGTCCTATCGCAGCCGCGTGTTCTTCGACACGTCGAACGCCGCCCGGCTCGGCGACCCCGCGCGTGCCTTCGTCGACGGGCGGATCGGCTGGCAGTTCGCCGGGGACCGCTACGAGGCGGCATTGTGGGTCCGCAACCTGTTCGACGTACCGGTCATCTCCGACATCACGCCGCTGCCCGCGCTCGGCTTCGACGCGATCGTCGTCGGGCGGCCGCGGACCTGGGGCCTGTCGCTGCGGGCGCACTACTGATGGCGGCACCCACGACCCGCGCGGCCTATGTCGCCGCCTTCGTCGCCGGGGTCTACGGCATCCTGATGGCGGGGCTCGCGCCGCTGCTGCTCGGTACGCTCGTCACCGAGGGTCATCTTACCGCGGCGCAGCTCGGGCTGGCCGCGACCGCCGAGCTGGTGACGATGGGACTCGCCGCGGGCACCGCCAGTCTGCTGGTCGAATGCGTGTCGCCGCGGCTGCTGGCGCCGATCAGCGTGGTGGCGATCATGGTGCTCGACGCCGCGACCGGCCGCGCCACCGGCATCGGCGTCATCCTGATGCGCGCACTCGCCGGCGTGCCGAGTGGCGTGCTGATCGGCCTCGTCACCGCGATGATCGTCCGGTCGGCACAGCCGGCGCGGCAGGCGGGCCTCTATCTCACCATCCAGACGGTGGCGCAGCTCACCTGCGCCGCGCTGATCGGTGGGCTGGTCGCGCAACGGCTGGGCGCGGCGGCGGGATTTCTCGCCGTCGCCGCGCTCGGCGCGCCGGTCGGGCTCGTCGCGCTGTGGACGCCGGCACGGCTGTCACCGTTCGCCGCCGGACGGGGGATCGCATTGCCCGACGTCTATGGCTGGCTGGCGCTGGTCGCCGCCTTCTGCTTCTTTGCCGGCATCCTTGCCATCTGGATCTATCTCGAACCGCTCGCGCATCAGGCCGGGCTGTCGCCCGCCACCGCCGGACTGGCGGTGGTGCTCGCACTGGCGGGGCAGGTGGTCGGCGGCGCGCTGGGTGCCGCGAGCGTGCCGCATTGGCCATGTCGCGTCGTCCTGCTCGGCTCGACGCTCGTGCTGATCGTCGCCGCGGCGATATTTGCGACGTTGCCCGGCGCCACGCTCTTCCTCGCCACCGCAATCCTCTTCGGACTGCTCTGGGCCTTCGCCAGCCCGTATTTCACGCGGCTGCTGATCGACGTCGATCCCAGCCATCGCGCCGCCTTGCTCGGGTCGGCGGCGCTGCTGCTCGGCTGCGCGACCGGGCCAACGCTCGCTTCGCTGAACGTTGGCGATGTCGACGTGCGCGGCTGCCTGCGCCTCGGCACCGGGATGCTGACCGTCGCCGGTGGTATCGTGCTGCTGCTTCCCGTTCTCCGGCGACTGGGCGGGATCGCCTTCGCCCAACCGAAAGATCGATCATGACCGAATGGAGCAACTGGTCGGGCAGCGTCGTCGCGCATCCCGCCGCGGTCGCGCGTCCGCGCGGTCTCGACGAACTGGCGGCGATCGTCGCCGGCGCTCGACGGCTGCGTCCGGTTGGCGCGGGCCATTCGTTCATGCCGCTGTGCCAGACCGAGGGGACCTTGCTGTCGCTCGCCGATCTCGAAGGCGATGTCGAGGTCGCCGCCGACCGCCGCTCGGTCTGGGCACCTGCCGGCTGGAGCCTCGCGCGGCTGACCGACGCTTTGTGGCCGGAGGGGCTGTCGCTCTACAATCAGGGCGACGTCAACCCGCAGGCGCTGGCCGGCGCCGCCGCCACCGGTACCCACGGCACCGGAGAGACGCTCGGCAGCATCGCCACGCAGGTCACCGGTGTCCGGCTGATGCGCGCCGACGGCACGCTCGTCACCTGCGACGCGCAGACCGAACCCGCATTGTTCCAGGCGCAACGGCTCGGCCTCGGCCTGCTCGGCGTCGCCGTGGCGATGCGAATCGCGGTACTGCCGGCCTATCACCTCGAGGAGCGGGTCGAGCGCTGGCCGCTTGCCGTGGTGCTCGACCGGTTCGACGAGCTGGCGGCGGCGTCGCGACACATGGAATTCTGGGTCTTTCCTTATGCGGACCACGTCATCCTCAAGCGGCTGCATCCGGTCGAGCCCGAGGGCCCTTATCGTCACGCCAACGACGTCAACGAGGGCGCCTTCCGCGTCGCCTGCAACATCTCACGGCGCCGGCCGGGGCTGATCCCCATGCTCCAGCGCGGCATGATGCACGCGATCGGCGGCCCGAAGCGCCGCGTCGGCCCCGCCTATCGGATCTTCGCGCAGGAGCGGACCGTGCGTTTCGAGGAAATGGAATATGAGGTGCCGCGTGCCGACGGGCTGGCGACGTTGCGCGAGGCGCTCGGCTACGTCCGAAAGGCGCGGCTGCCGCTTTCCTTTCCATTCGAGGTGCGTACCGTCGCGGGTGACGATATCTGGCTGAGCCCGTTCCACGCCGGACCGTGCCTGTCGATTTCGGTCCATCAATATGCCGGCATGCCGTGGCGCGATGAGTTCGCCGCGGTCGAGTCGATCCTGCGCGGCGCGGGCGGGCGGCCGCACTGGGCGAAACGCCACACGCTCGATCCGGCAAGCGCGCACGCGCTCTACCCGCGGCTCGCCGACTTCCTCGCGGTGCGCCGCGACGTCGATCCGGAGGGCAAGTTCGTCAACGCCTTCTTCGGCCGGCTGTTCGCCATCAGGGGGTGACAGGGCGCGGCGACAAACGGCCGTTTGCCTTCGGCGGCGTGGCAAGCCACAGCGATCCCGTCATGGTCCAACCACGCCGACTTCCGATGCAGGAGCGCAGTCTCCGCCGCCGCGAGGCGATCCTCGTCGCCGCGCAGGAGCTGCTCGTCACCGAAAACCCCGAGGATCTCGCAATGCGCGAGGTGGCGCGCCGCGCCGGGATCTCGATCGGCTCGCTCTATCAATATTTCCCGTCGAAGCCCGCGATCCTGCGCGCGCTGGTATTGCGCAATCTCGAGAAGGTCGGCGAACTGCTGCGCACCGAGGTGGAGACGCTGCTCGCCGATCATGGTGGCCGGCCGACGATCGTACAGGCCGTCGACCGGATCATCGACGCGTATGTGAACCATTATCGCAGCCATCCCGAGACGATCGCGGTGTGGGCCGGGGCGCAGGCCGATCTGGAGCTGCGCCGGCTCGACGTGATCGATACGCATGCCACCGCCGACTTCATGGTCGCGCCGATGATGATCCTGCTATCGTCGTCCGACCGCGATCGGATCCTGTCGGCGGCGCTGCTCATCACCGAACTCGCCGGCCATGCGGTGCGGCTGGCGCTCGCGGTCGAGTCGCCGATGACTGAGCGAATCGTCGCGCAATTCAAGACGATGGTCGTCGCGGTCCTCGAAGCCAATCGCGAGGCGGGTTAGCGCGGCGTCATGCTCCGCTTCACCTCCAGCCGCAGCCCGAGAAGGAAGGCGATTTCCGCCACGACGAACAACGGCCCGACGATCAGGCCGGACAGATCGTCGACGAACGCCGGTTTGCGGCGTTCGAAATAATGGCCGACGAATTGAAACGCCCAGCCTACCACGAAGGCGCCGATCCCGATCCCCAGCCACGCGCCGGTGGACAGGCCGGCGACCGCGACGCCCACCCAGCAGCTCAGCGCGAGCAATATGGTCATGACGAGCCCGAACCGCAGGTCGAGCCTCAGATAGAAGACCGCGACCGCCGCCGACAGCAGCATCGCCGGTGTCAGCGACATACCCCCGCCCACTGCGATCGCCGGCCGAGACGCGAGGATCGCGATCGCCAGCACGATCAGCGGTATGCCGAGCATATGCGTTGCGATATTGCGTTCGTCGCGATGATAGTCGGCATAAACGGACAAATGCCTCACGAGGTCGGTCATCGTGATTCTCCTCTGGTCTCAAATGACGATAGTTGATGCGTGCGGTTGCGACTGTCGCATGGGCGACATCGGAAGCGCGCGGTGACCCGCGACGCCATGCTGGCCATCCTCGCCGAGGGGGCGTGGTTCAACCGACTGTCGCCGTCCTTCCGTGCGGCGTTGCTCGCGGACGGGCGGGAGATGCGGTTTGCGGCGGGGGCGCCGGTCTTCTGGCGCGGCGACACCGCCGACGGGCTTTACGCGGTGCTCGACGGAGCGGTCGAGATCGGTGGGGTCGATGCGGCCGGTCACGCCGCGACCTTGATCCATGTGCAGCCGGGCATGTGGTTCGGCGAGATCGCGCTGATCGACGGCATGGCGCGCACCCACGACGCGATCGCGGTGCGCGAAACGATGTTGCTTTGCGTTCCCCGCGGACCGCTGTTTGCCGGTCTGGACCAGCGGCCCGGTCATTGGCGCGAATTGGCGTGGCTGACCACGGAGAAACTCCGTCTCAGTTTTCGGGCGGCCGAGGCCGCATCGCTGCTCAGCGCGCCGCAGCAGGTGGCGACCCGGTTGATGATGATGGTCGATGGCTATGGGGGCACGGGCGCGCGCCATACCACGCTACGGCTTTCGCAGGAGCAACTCGCGGCGATGCTTTCGCTGTCCCGTCAGACGGTCAACCGCATTCTAAAAGCGCTCGAACAGAATGGCGTAATCGCCGTCAGTCATGGCCGAATAGACATCGTGGATCTTCCGTCGTTACGAACAATCTGCGAATGACTGACAGGTCTCCCGTGATCCAAGGTGAAAGCTATGCTGTGTACAGGGCTTGGTGCTTGCCGATCTGCCGCCGCTTAGCTCGAGCGCCTCGTCAGGCGTGATTGTCCCGCGCACTATGGTCATCTACAGCGAGGGTGATCGTGTCTGTCGGCGGCCGCGAGACCCGGACGGCAATCTGATCGAAATCTCGTCCTACGACGAATAGGTTCGTCATCGAATTGCCAAGGCCGTATCGCGCGACGACCGACATTAGGCCGGCGTCCGCCCTCTAAGCGATGGGCGGGCCGGGAAGCGGATCGATCGCCAGCACGAGACGACGTTCGCCAGTAGCGCTGATTGGTGGCGAGCGGTGGAGAATGGTGGGCGGGTCGAGCAGCAACCGCCCCTTGAACACAGCCACCGCGCCGGTCGGCACCTCGCAGACGGCATCGGCGGCATCGGCGCGGCACCACTGGGTGCCAGGCCCGATATAGCTGCACAGCAGCCGCAGCGTCACGAAGTCGGCGTGGAAGCGGCGGCAGGCATCGGTTTCGACGACTTCGAGTCGCAGCCGCAACCGATCCTCGCCGATCAGCGCGGCATGGCGCCGCACCAACAGTCCGATATCTTCAGCAAGCAGCGTCGCGACCGGATCGGCATAGCTCGCGTCGGCAAGTGCGCCATCGATCGCCTCTCCGGCGGCGAGGTCGAGCGACACATCATCGACTGTGTCGAGGTCGAGAAATGCCAGCGCGGCGCGCAGCGCGTCCGGCAGCGACCGCCACCAGATGGCCAAAGCGGCATCGGGCCGCGCAATCGCGTCGAGCGAAGAGCGATCATGGCCGAGCACCACGATGTCATCAGGCATGACGAGCGTCATTCTGCCGCCTCCGGCTGGCGCTTGCCCCAGCCCGGGAACGGATCGCGCAAGCCGGACCACAGTGCCGGGGTGAAGGCGGCGGCGGGCACGAGGCAGGCGTCGAGTCGCGTGCGAATCCTTGCCTCGTCCATGCCGATGCCGATGAACACCAGCTCCTGCCGCCGATCGCCCCAGATCATATCCCAATGCCTGGCGACGAACTCCTCGAACCGGCCATCGTCGGGCCATTGGTGTTTGGGGATCGACGCCCACCAGCGACCCATGCGCGCAGTTTCGGTCTGGCTGCCCGCCACCGCCAGCTCGCCGACCCAGTCGGGGCGCGTCGCCAGCCAGAAATGCCCCTTGGCACGCACGACGTGATCTAGGCCACCATCGGTCAGGAAGGCATGGAACTTCGCCGGATCGAACGGCGCGCGTGTGCGGTAGACGAAGCTCTCGATGCCATATTCCTCGGTCTCGGGCTGGTGATGGGCATAGCCGTACAGCTCCTTGGCCCAGAGCGGATGGCGCGACGCCTTCTCCTCGTCGAACAGCCCGGTGGCGAGGACGAGATCGAGATCGATGCGGGAATGGTCGGCCGCGACGATCACCGCATCGGCATTGAGGCTGGCGACCAGTTTCGTGACCACCCCGAGCTGCTCGGCCGACACCGACGAGGCCTTGTTGACGATCACCACATCGGCGAATTCGATCTGCTCGACCAGCAGGCCGACCAGGCTGCGCGTATCGTCCTGGCCCATGCTTTCGCCGCGATCGGCGAGGAAGTCCTGGCTGGAATAATCGGCGAGCAGGTTCACCGCATCGACCACCGTCACCATCGTGTCGAGCCGCGCGACATCGCCCAGCGATACGCCGTCCTCGTCGCGGAACGAGAAGGTGGTGGCGACGGGCAGCGGCTCGGAGATGCCGGTGCTCTCGATCACCAGATAGTCGAACCGTCCTGCCTCGGCGAGCGTGCGCACCTCCGCCAGCAGGTCGTCGCGCAGCGTGCAGCAGATGCAGCCATTGGTCATCTCGACCAGCGCTTCCTCCGACCGCGACAGTGCCGCCTCTCCACCGCGCACCAGGTCGGCGTCGATATTCACCTCCGACATGTCGTTGACGATCACCGCCACCCGCCGCCCCTCGCGGTTCACCAGGATGTGGTTGAGCAGGGTCGTCTTTCCGGCCCCGAGGAAACCGGACAGCACCGTCACCGGCAGGCGGGTGTCTTGCAGAATATGGCTTGCCATGTTTGTCTCTTTGGCAGGTAATGTTACAACGTAACATTGCCATTAGCTTCAGCGGATGTCCAGTAGCTCCCCGATCACAGGCGATCGCCCGCCTTGCTGGCTCGACGTGACCACCTCGATCCTGCGTCTGATCCATTGTCCCTTCCACCAGTCACGATCCTTTTTGGGAAAGCGGGCGGGGTAGCGGGCAGGACCAAGGCTAATCACCTCCTGCATTGCGAGAGTGAATGAATTGCATGAGCTTGGCAGCCGAAAAGAGGCCGGGAATGACCGGACGTGGATCTCGTAGCTCGCCGCCGCTTCGCCAGCCTCCACATCCGGCTCGATGTAGGTACGGAGGGGCGAGGTGCCGCAGCAAGGACCGACACCATCCGGTCCCTTCTAGCTCCCAGTGATGGAACGGCTGACGCGTCCCTCGGCGTCAAGGAAGTCGATCGCCGCCTTTCCGTCTGCGGTCACGCGCACCTCCAGCCGTTTTCGGCCGGTCGCGTCACGCATCGTCAAGATCGACGATTTGTCCAGCGCCCTTCCCAAGAACGCGCGCGGCGTCACCGCAGCACCCGCCGCGCGCACGGCTGCGTCGCGGGTGCCGCTCGGCGGTTCCTGCACCAGTTGTGCTACCGCGGGGAAATCAACTGGCTGATCGGGGCGGTCGTTGATCGCAAGCCCGACCTGGCGATCTTTGCCATCCTCGGTGCTGCTGAGCGCAAGCGTCTGGTCCTGTCGCCAGCGATCGAACGACAATGCGCCCAGATTAGTCGGTTTGCCGTCCTTCAGTGCCCCGGAGAATACAAGTCCGCCGTTCTCGGTGCCTTCGTCATTGTAGAACAGCATGCCGGCCTGCGGTCGATCGGGATGTGGAGTCTCACGACCGGCAACGATGATCCCGGGCATCCGGCTGCGGGACGCGACGGTCATGCGCAGCGTGCCGTCCGGCTCCCGGACGTTGATCCGTTCGACGTCGATCGTTTCGAACGCCGCGACCTTTGAACCAGTGTTCGCTCCAAGAAGCAGCCACGCGGTGGCGAGGGTCATCACAGCAGCGTACCCGCCCAATGCCCGAGACGCATCCACTCTCATCTCTTCCTCCCGTTCTATCGTGCCATACGGAGCGGAACGGATGTCGAGCACCGTCGGAGACAATGCGCCGACTTCGCTCCGTCCCGAACCTAAAGCATTGATATACTACGGGTCAGGCACTTGTTTTAGCTTCGAGTTCTCGGTCTTTTCCCCGCCGCGTGCCGCAACGTACTCGGACACGAACCAGCGGCCGGTTTGGGGTGGCAGGCGACCCGGGCTGAGTGACGGCAACCGGGTCAGAATACTTGGATGCCGGACCTCGCGACAGGCAGCGATCTGACCCTGGTTCCATCCGCTGCCGCAAGTGCGTTAGCGAGCGCGGCAGCGGTCGGCCCCTGCGCGCACTCGCCCGTCCCGAGGAACGGCGTGCCTGGCCGGTCCACGACGTCGACCACGACGCTACGTGGTGCGTCGCCGAAGCGGAGGATGGGATAGGTGCTCCAGTCGTAGTCGGTTCCGCTGGTGGGCGATCACCGCCGGTCGAATGCAATCGTCTCGCCTGTAGCGAACGGCGGGCTTACCATGGCTTCGTACCAATCGGCACGGACGCCCGGCAGTTCAGATAGGTGCGTGATGAGGTCTGGTCAGCTAGTCTCTTCCTCATGGAAGGTCTATACATGTCCTGCGACTTTAACGTCGCAGCAGATCAAATCTATCTTGAGTCCATTTCGCTTGTAGAAGACCACCGCACAGACATTAGGTAGCGATAACTGAGCTAGGACGGCTGGAGTGGTTGTCACCTTTAATTTGTGCCTTGATTAATGAACGGCTGAAATTGGACCGTGCAACGGTAACTAAGGACGGCGAACCTTTGTCGTCAACGTAAGGTCCGGTCTTCGGTGCAAAGCTGACGTTTGCCTTGACGTTGCGTTGGGCGACGCGGATGGCGTCGCGTTCGGGTTGGCTAAGAGGCGGTCTCATCTTGGTCCCGGCGGCAATTGTCCTGCGAGGAATGGCAGAACGTCGGCCTGATAAGCTGGCTGTGATCGGAGCGATTGCCGCTGCTATCGCCACGATCGCCATCGGATGGGTGTTCGCCATTGAGCGCGAGCGCTAGCCGGTCGTCCGCCTGTGGGCGTCAGTGGCCGCGAAAGATGGCGATCAGAACGCATGTCGTCACGCCCGTCGCTGTTATCAAAAGCCATAGACGCCAATTTTCGCGGTTCGGCCCGCCGGTTGCGATTAAGTATTCGAGGGATGAGTTGATCAACACCGTTCAACTTTTGCCGCCGTCGGTATCAATATCTTACGGATTAGCAGGTATTCGGAAGGGAGCGCAAGCAGACGTCGGCGTACGGGATGGGCGGGGCTTCTGTTCGACCGGTACCGTTGCCCTCGTGGAATGCCGATGGCGAAGGATAGATTGCCTAGCGCGACTGCCGTGATTTCGCCACGTAAGGATTATCCACCGCAACACCCGAACTTTCCTATCGCCTATCGCCTATCGCTAGGGCGCGGGGTGAGGTTTTTTGGGGCCTTTAATGACTTCTTGGTGGCATGAGGCTCGGCACGGACACGCTGCCTAGACTTGCTATACTCGCGTTCTTTCCATTGCTCGGTGCCACTGTGAATGCCAACCGAACGTGGGTCTGACGCATACGAACCTAAGGCTTGGGCAGCCAAGACAGGAAAAGGGGCCATGCCAAATAGCAGGGTCGCGATTGTCGCCGTTTTCACGATGTATCACCTTCGCTCGCTGTGAAGCAGCTCCTATATCAATTAGGGTGCGAGGCAACTAGCACGAGGGTTGGTAAGCAAGCGCCTGGTCAATGACTTGGAGATTGGATCTCGGGCCAATGAGCATGTCCGCAATGTTCAAGGTCGCATAACGCACCCGATTTCGCGCGATGCTCGTTCCGCCGACGACATTCTGGAGTGACCGCATGGACCTGACCGGCATCGTGACTGCCATCGCCGACGAAATTGACGCGAAGGCGCTGGAGATCGAGGGCTCGGCCGATGCGAAGAACCCCGACGCGGAGCCGGGCGGCTTTGGCATGGCGATCGTGCCCGTCGACGGCCCCGTCGTTCAAGTGGGTGCGATCGACACCTTCCCGATCCAGAGCATCTCGAAGGTGCTAGCGCTCAACCTTGCTCTATGCGAGCGGGGGGATGCCGTATTCGAGCGGGTGGGACGCGAGCCGTCCGGCGATCCCTTTAACTCGATCGTGGATCTGGAGCGAACAAGCGGCCTACCGCGCAACCCCTTCATCAACGCCGGCGCGCTCGTCATCGCCGACATGCTGGTAGAGCAAAGCGGCGGCCCCGACTCGGTGGTTGACTTCGTCACCGAGCAACTCGACGGCAATATTGTCCCGCTCGATGACGATGTGTTGCACGAAGGCGGCGACCTCAATCGGGCAATGCTCAGCTTCATGCGCCACCACGGCAACGTCCGCTCGGACAGCGAGTCGGTAATGCACGCCTATGTGCGGCAGTGCGCGATTATGGTCGACTGCGAAGGACTGGCGAGGGCCGGTCACTTCTTAGCTCATACTCGGCTCGCCGGAAAGGACGACGCCGGTCAGGTTGAGGCGAAACGCATGCGCACGGTTCTCGCGCTTATGATGACCTGCGGGCACTACGACGGCTCGGGCGACTTCGCGGTGCGGGTGGGGCTGCCGGCCAAGAGCGGCGTAGGCGGCGGCATTTTGGCGGTCGCTCCCGAGGTTGCATCCATTGCCGTATGGTCGCCAAATCTAGACCAGCACGGCAACTCGATACTTGGAATTCGCGCGCTCGAGATGCTGGCGGCGCGCACCGGTTGGTCAGTGTTTGGACCGCCGCTCAGCTCAAATGGCCGACCTTCCTAGCGCAAGAAGTTGACGCCCATCGCCCTGAACGATCGTCCGAAGCTGGGCACGCGAGCATCGATCCCCTAGTGACCGAAATCGGGTCTTTACCCCGGCGATGCGGGGGCTGTGACTACAATGGTGGCGGGGCCATCGACGTAAGCGAATGGGGCGCCTAAACGGTCTTCATAGCCAGCCGGGGTGCAGGATTATAGTAACAGGGTCCGCCAGGATACGACTTGCGACCGTCGCGGCGCCGGGCGCAATGCCACCGGTGATCTGGTTAGGTATCACAATCATTCTCACGATCGTCGACGCCTTTGGCGTCGCTACGGCGTTCGGATTAATGCTCGCGCTGGTTTTTTGGGGCGCACTGGTCGCCGTAAACATGCTCGGCTGGTCCGCTTGGCGACGATCACTGCCGGGGAAGCGTGACAGCGCCGGCCGTACGGCGCTTGGGGCCCTCGTCCTTAATTTGCTGCTCCCGATCGAGGTGCCGCTGCTCTATCGCCTGATGGGGCGGGGAGACGCCTCAGTTGATTGGAAACCGTTCGCTTATGGTCTGCTGGTGACGGGCTTCGTCACGGTCCTGCTCCGCGCCACGCGCGCGCGGCATACGCCGGCCGGGCAGGACGACGAGGTGGCCGACACTGCTCGCTCGCCAGCGATGCCGGCAACGAGTTTCGGCATTCTCGCCCGCGCCGGCATTGATCCGGCCGACCTCCTCTCGGTTCGGGCCGAAGACCATTACTGCCGCCTCGCGGTACGCGGTGGGGGGACGCTGCTGGTCCATTATCGCTTCCGCGATGCGGTCGGCGATCTTGCCGACGTGCAAGGTGCTCAGGTCCACCGCGGGGCATGGGTCGCCGATCGCGCCGTCACGGGCAGCGAGCGCACCGGGCGGCGCTGGTCGCTGCAGCTCGTCGACGGGTCGCGCGTGCCGGTCAGCGAGACCAGCATTGCACTGTGTCGTGCGCGTGGCTGGCTGGAGCGCGGTGGACTGGCGTAACGCCAGACCGGTTTCGCGAAATTTGTATCTATCCGGCGCAATCACACCTTACCGAACCGCGATCCGCCGACCATCACCGCTCCCGTATTGGGGAAAGGGGACGGGCGATGGGAGGAATATCGACAATCGGTGCGGCGCATGTTTCGATGGGAAGCGTGGCGCTGGTCAGCGCCGCCGCCGTGTTGATGTTGGCCAAGGGGGCAGCGCGGCACGGGCGCGTTGGCAGAGTCTATGCCGCCGCGATCCTCGCGATCAATGGCACCGCTCTGTCGATGTACGACCTTACAGGGCGACCCAACGTCTTTCACGTCATCGCGCTCGTCAATCTCGCTACGCTGGCGATGGGACTGCTGGCGCTACGTCGGTGGCGTCGAACGCATGAACCCGGCGACCTCGTCACCCACCAGCGACGGATGGCGATGAGCTATGTCGGCGTGTGGATGGCCTTCGTCACCGAACTGCTGGTCAATCCTATGATGGGCGTCAGCCGAATGAGCGACCCGCGCAGCCACTGGCCATTGATGATCGCACTGAACCTTGCGCTTTTCGTCGCTGGTGGCTGGCTGGTGCTGACGCGCCTGACCGTTACGACGGTGCGGGCATGACGCCGGGGTCATCCGCGGGTCTGCGCCTGCCGCCCGCCGACGTCGTCGCGCTGACGGCGCTGGCCTGGGTAGCAGCGGCCGCGCTGCACGAGGGCGTGGGGCATGGCCTCGCCTGCACCGCGTTGGGGGGGCATCCGTCGAACTGGAGCACCTTCCACTTCGGCTGCGACCCACAACCCATGTCGCTGTGGGGCCGGCGGATCGTCGCAGGAGCGGGAACCGCGGTCAACGTCATCCTCGCCGCGCTTGGTTGGCTCGTCTGGCGAGGGAGCAGCGTGCTGAGGGGCCGGCTTGCAGGTTGGATCGTGTTCGCGCTCAACGGATTGACCACCTTCGGCTATCTCGTCTTCTCCGCAGTCCTCGGGATCGGCGATTGGAACGGGCGCGGAGTGATGACCGGGGTGGCCGATCCTGTTCTCGCCCGTGTCGCGCCCGCGGTTATTGGCGTCGCCGGTTACTATGCCGTTGTTCGCCTCGCCGCAGGAATGCTGTCGCCCATGCTCAACGGTGCAGATGTCGCTGCGCAGGCACGGCGGTATTCAGTCATCGCGTGGATGACGACAGGGGTGATCTCGCTAGCCGCTGCGCTCGCTGCGGGCAGCGACTGGCGCTCTACGATCGGCGCGTCGATCGGGGTCGCACTCGGCGGTAATGCCGGCCTGTTGAGCATGGGTCGGTTCATTAAGCCAACGGCTGCCGCATCGACAACCACCCTTCCGCCGAATTGGCTGCTGCGGGTGGCTGCTATCCTCGGGACGGTAGCGTTTGTCGCGATCCTGGGGCCGGGGATCGCCTTGTAGCGCAACGGACTAGGGGCTTCGCCGAGTGGTCACGGGACTGCCTCCCCCTTGGACATGAACCAGTGTCTGAAGTTGAGAAGCGGGGGAGGGCATCCGAATGGCCGAAATGGGCATGGCGGCCGAGGGGAGGGCGGCCGCTCCCGCCCCGCATTCCGACATTCTGCTGCGGAGCTGATCTGATACTGGAGGCGGCGTCGATCCGCAGCACGGCGACCATTATTCACCTTGTACCGATCGGTAAATGTTGGTACCGATCGGTACAAAGGGACGTACGAGTAAGGGACATCGACCGTGCGCTCAACCGCTGTGCCAACGGTGTTTTCCCAAGTGCCGGCGCTTGCTCACGCTTTCCGTATGCCGAAAGGATCAGAGATGTCCCGTCCACCGCTCCCTCCGTTCACGCATGACTCCGCCGTCGAGAAGGTTCGCCTGGCGGAGGATGGTTGGAACACGCGTGATCCGGCGAAAGTCGCGCTCGCCTACACGCTGGATACCCGCTGGCGTAATCGGGTCGAGTTCGCGACGAACCGGGATGAGGCTCAAGCCTTTTTGACCCGCAAGTGGAACAAGGAACATGAATATCGGCTCATCAAAGAGCTCTGGGCCTTCACCGGCAACCGGATCGCCGTACGCTATGCGTATGAATATCGGGATGATGGCGGTCAGTGGTTTCGTGCCTACGGCAACGAGAATTGGCTGTTCGTCGAGGACGGCCTGATGTCGGACCGCCATGCCAGCATCAACGAGATGCTGATCGCCGAAGCGGACCGGAAGTTTCGCTGGCCGCTGGGTCGGCGTCCGGACGACCATCCGTCGCTGAGCGATCTGCACCTATGAGGCCGAAGCGCGTCCTGACGGATCGCGCACGCGCACTTCCGGCTTTGGCGGAAGCCTTCCGCGAGCACGGCTACGACGGCGCAAGCCTTACCGTGCTCTCGAAGGCGACGGGCCTGGGCAAGGGCAGCCTCTACAACTTCTTTCCCGGCGGGAAGGAGGAGATGATGGCAGCCGTGCTCGACGATATCGACCAGTGGTTCGCTGAAGCAATCTTCCGGCCATTGGAAGAGAGCACGGACCCAGCCCAGGCGATCGCGGTTATGCTCGACGTCGTCTCTACCTATTTTCTGTCCGGAAGACGGGTCTGCGTCGTGGGCAGCCTCGGTCTGAATTCCTCTGGCGAGCTTTTTGCGAGCCGAGTTAGGCAGTATTTCGCGCGCTGGATTGTCGCTCTCGCCGGCTGCCTTGAAAAGGGCGGCGTCGCGCCTGTAACGGCAACGGATCTCGCGGAAGAGGCGGTTTCCAGCATCCAGGGAGCGATTGTTCTAACCCGCGCGCTCAATGAAGAAGCCGCGTTTCGACGCATCATCGCTCGACTTCGATCTCTGTTGATTGATGCCATCAACCACAAGCGCTGATCGATATTCCCGGCGAATGTCCGCCCCCCGATAGAAGATACTAAGCTTCCTAGCATTGTGGTAAGTGACCCACTTTAGAGCGATGAACGAACGGCAGAAAGCGGGAAGCAGCCTCGCAGCCGCGAACGGCCGTTTCATGGGTTTGTCCGCCTTTGATCGGCGGAGGGGCTGTAGGACTTCGGGGCTACCGGTTGCGGCGATCGACAGGCCTCGTAGGCCGTTACCCGAAAGCTACGGACGTTTAGATCCAGCGCTGTCTTGTCGGGAGCGGGGCAGGGCTGTCCCGCAGGCGGCACCTGGTCGGCAGGGCGGAGCCTTCCACCCTGACATTTCGGCTTGCAGGGCCAATAGGATTTGGGCGGCGTAGGTCCCGCGCTCGTCTTGGCTCAGAATGCCGTCATGATCCGTATCGGCGTCGGCGAACGATCGATCTGCGCCTTCAACGGCTTCTTTGAGCGATATCCGTCCGTCATGGTCGGCATCCGCCAAGTCAAACTGTCGGCGAGCAACCCGGCTCTCGACGGATGGGGCGGGGAGGGCCCCCTTTGGGACCACCATTGAATGTGCTGTCGTGCTAAGCTCTTGAAAGGTGACGTAGCCATCGTGATTGGCGTCCATTCTCTCGTGAAGCGCGATTGCAGCCGATCTGTTCTGTACACGGGTTTGACCGACGGCCGCGGACATGCCGATGAATAAGGAAAGCAGGACCATATGGGATGGTGTGGGCCACCGAGAGTGACAAGATGATGACCGGTATATGGAGATTGTCGCTCTCATCCTTGCCGGCAAGCCACAATCCGCTACCGCCAAAAAAGGCCAATCAATCGACCGATGTAACCCTCGATGATCTGCAACTTACGATATAAACCAATGGCAGGAGCTGGAACGCTGGCGGGCCGCTCGGAACGACCGGTTCTGGTCCCTCCGTATCAGGCTGCCGAGTGCCATCGCTCTCCCTGAGCTTCGCAGCGGAGAGCGATGGGCATCATTCAAGCGGTTGCGCCGCCATCGATGTTGATCGTGGTACCGGTGATATAGCTTGCATCCGGTCCGGCGAGGAATGCGACCGCGCCCGCGATCTCCTCGACCTTGCCGTAGCGGCCGAGCGGGATGGCTTGCAGCACCTGCCCCGCGAACTCGCTGTCGGCGGGGTTCATGTCGGTGTCGATCGGTCCCGGCTGCACGGTGTTGACCAGGATGCTGCGCGGAGCGAGATCCTTCGCCCAGCCCCGTGCCAGCGCCGCGACCGCCGCCTTGGTAGCGCTGTAGACCGTGGTCGCGGGGAAGGCCATTTCGCCCGAGATGCTGCCGATCAGGATGATCCGGCCGCCATCGCTGAGATGCGGCAGCGCGGCGCGCGTGCCGACATGCAAACCCTTCACATTGACGTCGAACTGGCGGTCATAGGTCTCGTCGGTATCGTCGGTAACGATGGAAAATTCGGCCACGCCGGCATTGTGGACGAGGATGTCGATCCCGCCAAGGGCAGCGGCGGCCTGCTCGACGCCCGCGCGCTGCGATACTGGATCGGCGGCATTGGCCTGGAAGGCGAACGCCGTGCCGCCGACGCTTTCGATCTGCGCTACGGTGGCGTCTGCGGCGGCCTTGTTGCCGGCATAGGTGATCGCGACGCTCGCGCCATCCGCTGCCAGTCGCTTGGCGATCGCCGCACCGATGCCGCGCGATCCGCCCGTGACTAGCGCCTTCTTGCCCTGAAGTGACATGTGCTTTCTCCAAAAGTGTCGCCGGCGATTGCGATGTCGTGTGCTGCCGGCAGGCAGGAAGATGGCGTGCCGTTCCAACGGTTCAATATTCCCGAACTATTAAATTCACGGCGGTGCCCTATATTCCCATGCATGGCCCGCTTCACCCACCCCCGGCTGGAGGACGTTCCGCTCGATCTGGCGCTGCATGCGCTGGCAGATACCAATCGGCTTGGCATGGTGGCACGGCTTGCGGAGACCGAGCGGCTGAGTTGCACGGACGCGGCGCCATGCGAGACGATCCCCAAAAGCACGCTGTCGAACCACCTCAAATTGCTGCGCGCCGCGGGACTGATCGAGACGACGCAGGCCGGGCGCGAGATGATCAACACGCTGCGGCGCGACGACTTCGATAAGCGCTTTCCCGGCCTGCTCGACGCGGTCCTCGCCAACCGGCCCGCCTAATTCTCGCCAAACGCGTCAAGCTCGGTTGGCGCGGCGGATCAGCTCTTGAACGAGGCGGTCGCGGGTGGTGGATATATATCTCTATCCAAGGATTGGCTTTGGCCGGCGCTGGACAGCGGCACACCCGAGGCGGTGCTGCGTGACAAAGCGGTTTATTCGCTCACATGAATGGGCGGCATGTTTCGGGAAGCGAGAAGGGACGTGCGAACCGCCGGGACAGGGTCCCCACCGCCGCATTGAGTCTTGCTCTGGTCTGCCGGCAGTCAAGCGGTTGCGATCTCACTGCCGGCAGCAGGCGTACGCTGTAACAGTTTCCATTTCGGCCGGACGAAGTGACACGTGTATTCGTTGGGTCTCCGTTCGAGATAATCCTGATGTTCCGGCTCGGCCTCCCAGAAATCGCCTGCCGGGGATAGTTCGGTGACGACCTTGCCCGACCAGAGCCCCGACGCTGGCCGGCGGCATTTTTTCTGCCGTGGTGTGCAACCGCGCATTCGAGAGCAGCTGGACGATCGACACCGCCGATGGGCAACACGCAATTGCAGTCAATCCAGTGCTCCGCTTGTTCTCGCTGGTGATGATCCGGGATGCGGCGCGTCATGGTGCCGGCGTGGCGCGCTTACCCCTGTCGCTGGTCAGCCGGGACATCACACGAGGGCGGCTGATCGTGTGGGGCGATGTCCAGAGCTCACGCATCGCGCTATGGGCGCTTTACCCCTCGCGTCGCTTGCTGAACGCCAGGGTGTCGGCATTCTTGGAGTTCCTGCGGCAATCCTTTCCGAACGGGACGGCCGAGGAACTTGCAGCCTATCTGGATGATCGGTGCTGACCTCCAGCAGCTAGCCGGTCACGACGGGTCACCTCCACGAATGACGGCTTTCGGGCGGCGCCTGCCTGGCGACGAATGGCAGGATGTGGATCGGGCCAGCCAAAGTGCCCGCCTGAAAGCGAGCACGGCAATCCATGATAGTCGTGCGACTTATTCGCTCCCGTTCGTTGGGCGGGTGAGGAGTAACATGCCGATGACCCGTCGCATTCTTATCACCGGCGCGAGCGTCGCCGGCAACACCGCTGCCTGGTGGCTGGGGCGCACTGGCTTCGGCGTCACCGGATTCGAGGGCACGCCCGGATTTCGCGATGGCGCCCAAAACATCGACGTGCGCGGTGTCGGCCGCGAGGTGTTGCGCCGCATGGCGCTGGAGCAGGCGGCATTGGACCTGAGTACGGGCGAAGAGGGCACCGCCTCGGTGAACAAGAACCGCAAGATCAAGGCGGAGTTTCTATTCAACGATACGGTTGCCGACGGTCCTACCGCGGAGGTGGAGATCTCGCGTAGCGACCTCGACCGGCTGCTCTACGAACCGGCACGCGAGCATGCGCCCTACCGGTTCCGGCCGCACCTGCAGCGGTTGCCGGCCCGGCGTGAGGCGCTGACATGAGGCCGCGTCCAGATCCGGTGGCGTCCGGTCAGGAAAGCGTGTGGCGTTATCCCCGACCCGCCATCGCCGAGCCCAGCGATCGGCACATCCGCATCGAACATCACGGCGTCCTCGTCGCGGACACCCATGCGGCCGTCCGGACGCTGGAAACCAGCCATCCGCCGACCTGGTATCTGCCGCCGGTCGATCTGACGCCCGGCCTCCTGCGACGGTCGGAGCGACAATCGTTCTGCGAGTGGAAGGGCCATGCGGTCTACTGGCACCTGATGATCGGCGGCGAGCTCTTGCGCGACGTGGCGTGGAGCTATCCCGATCCGACGCCGGGCTTCGCCGTGATGCGCGACCATGTCGCCTTCTACGCCGGTCCGCTCGATCACTGCACGGTCGACGGTGAACAGGTCCGTCCCCAGCCGGCCGGCTTCTACGGCGGGTGGATCACGTCCGACCTCGCCGGGCCATTCAAGGGCGCGCCGGGCAGCATGGCATGGTGACGCCCCCTCTGCCCCCCGGCCTTCACGACTGGTGGGAGGCACCGCGCGTGCGGGCGTTGAACGAGCGCGTAGGGAAGCCTGACGGTCGCTACGTTCTCTGCTGGCTCCAGCAGGCGCTGCGCGCGCGCGATAATCCCGTGATCGATGCGAGCATCCGGCTCGGTAACGCACTTGGGCTCCCGGTGCTGGTCTATCATGGCGTACGCGAGGATTATCCTTACGCCTCCGACCGGCTGCATCGCTTCATCCTGGGAGCCAGCCGCGATTTGGGGACCGAATGCCGCGACCGCGGCCTCGCCTGTGTTCAGCACGTCGACAGGGCCGGCCACCGGGAAAAAGGCCTCGTCCATCGCCTCGGGGCCGAGGCGGCGGCGATCGTGCTGGAGGATCAGCCGACCTTCGTCGCGCGCTGGCAGGCCGGGCGGGTCGCAATCCGCACCGCCGTGCCCGTCTACGCGGTCGATGCCGCCTGCCTGGTGCCGCCGGCGGTGCTGGGTGACGGCATCGGCGGCCGGTCGGCCTTTCTGCGCCGCCACGAGCCCGAGCGTGACGGCTGGATGAAAACGCAAGACGTGGTGCCGCAGCTGCCGGTCTATACGGGACCGCTGCCGTTCGTCCGGGATGCGTTGGACGCATGCGATCTCGACGGCCTGGTCGCCGGGCTCGCGATCGATCACACGCTGCCGGTCAGCGCCATGCATCCGGCCGGGCGGGGTGCGGCGGCCGACCGGCTGCGTCGCCTGACAACTCAGGTGCTACCCGGCTACGCCTCGACCCGCAACGACGCTACCCGGCCCGACGGCGCGAGCGGGCTGTCGCCCTATCTGCACTTTGGCGTGCTCGGTCCTAGGGAGGTGATGGCCGCCGTCGCTGCCGCTGACGCAGGCAGCCAACACAAGCGCAAATTTGCCGATGAGCTGCTCGGCTGGCGCGAATGGTTCCACTTCCAGGCGCGGGCGCTCGCCGCACCGGAACGCTACGATCGCATACCAGCATGGGCGTTGCAGACGCTCTCAGCTCATGCCGGAGATCCAAGGCCCGAGCTGGAGACGCTGGAGGCGCTGCTTCATGGCGAGACGCGCGACGAAACTTGGAACGCCTGCCAGAGGCAGTTTCTGGCCGACGGGTGGATGCACAACAACCTGCGGATGTACTGGGGCAAGCGCCTCCTGGCGATGACGCCCAGTCCCGAGGCGGCATGGGCAACCGCCTGCTATCTCAACGATCGACTGAGCCTCGATGGTCGCGATCCGTCGACCTACGGCAACATCGCCGCCATGTTCGCCAGCTCCCCGTCAGACCGCGAGCGGCCGATCTACGGCCGCGTCGCGACCCGCGGCGACGGTTCTACCCGCCGCAGGGCGGGCGGCGATGCATGGCTATCGGCCGCCGCGTCAAGGCCTGTCCCGCAGGTATCGACTCCCGTGGAGGTGCCCGTCGATCCGTATCTCACCGGCGAGCCGACGATCTAAAGCATAATGGAATCGGTCTTTAGGGCGTGCGATTTTGCTTTAAGGTCGCTGCGGCGACAGGTTCTCACGCATGTCGGAGGGTCTGTGGCCGACCACCTGACGGGCAGCACGTTCAGTTCGGTTGGTTACCCTCTTCACGCTGCTTGGCGGCGCGCTCCGTCAGCGTTTTCAACGTCTCGTCGAAGCGGCCCTCGCGTTCGGCCTGACGCAGGAACTGGACCTCGTCAACAAGGATTTCGGCTGGCGTAGGTTGCTGGGCGAATTGCATGGCGACAGCATCGGCGAACGCGTCGAGCGGCATGTAGCCTGGTCGGTTCGCCTGTCCTGGCGTGAGGTCGGTCTGCACGCCCGGCGGGGCCAGCTCGATCACCTCGATCTTGCCCGCCAACTGGGTCCGGAGCGAGACTGAGTAGGAGTGGATAGCTGCCTTGGTCGCCGAGTAGGTCGGCGCCGCCACCAGCGGCACATATGCAAGGCCCGAGGTGACCGTGACGATCGCGGCATCGGGCTGACCCATAAGATGGTCGATCAGCGCGTTCGTCAGCCGGATCGTGCCGAGTATATTGATCGCCAGCGTCGCTTCGGCGTCGGCCAGGTCGCGCCGACCCGTCAGATCCTCAAACTTCATGATGCCGGCATTGTTGAACAGCACGTTCAGCGCCGGAAAGTCGGCTACGACCTGCTTGGCGAAATCGTCGACTTGCGCAGCGTCTTCGACATCCAGCGTTATTGTATGGATGCGATCACGCCCATCTGCCGCCCGCTGAAGCGCCTCTTGGCGTCGCCCGGCGATTATGACCGTGTCACCGCGATCATGGAAGCGGTGCGCCAGCGCTTCGCCGATACCGCTGCCTCCACCCGTCATCAGGATCGTGTTGCCGCTAATCTTCATGGTTGATCGCTCCGCATCGGGAAAAGGTCGTCGGCTCAGAATGATCGCCGCACCGGATCGTTCATCGATGCCTGAGCCGGCGCGTCGACATACCTGAACGAGCGACCGAATTCGGTAGAGCCTCAACCTGTCCTGAATGACTGCAACTGGGCGGAAGCGGAAGCGATACCCACCAATCGCCCGTGATCGCATAATGAACGGGTGTCCGAAGATGGTGAGCGCACAAATTGGTTTGGCAGTCGGCTTCCGGGTCCGAACGGTTATGGCCTGCCGAACATCGCTATCATCGATGCCTGCCGTCGATCTATGCGCCAGTGAGGTCGGTGGATGCCGTAAATGTGCAAGAATATCCCGGAATGCTATCGACGGCAGGCAGGGTACGTCGTGCTGAATGGCCGCTCGAAGCGCAAGCGAGACAGCAATCGCTATGCCGGCACTATGAAGAAATCTAAAATCAATCTCGAGATGCTACGTCGCGCGCGATAGCTGAACTGCCACAACAAGGATTGTGGCATGCCTGCTCGACATCGTCTGCAACCCGTCGATTTTGGTCTCCGTGCTGTCGGTGCACTTCTCTGCTGCATCGCCTACGTTGCGATCGCGCATCTCACGGCCATGCACATCCGGCCTCGATCGGCAGGAGCGCTCGCCTACGGCCTGGCCACGGCCGGCTTCTTGGGTGCGAGTGCGGGCAGCACCATGACCGTTCTCGGTCATCATCTCTTCGACGCGATCGAGGTGAGCCAGCGGTGGCAGCACCGGCCGCAAGCCATAACGCAATCGTATCTTCAACCGGAGTTTGCAACTGCGATGGACAGGTCGGATGTCGAGATGCTGGTCGTCGGTATGGATGCCGACGGCGGCTGGACGGTACTAGGCGGCGAAGGGTGGCTGCTCGGACGTTTTCCCACAAGACAAGCGGCCCAGCATTACGCGCGCGACCAGCGGCGGCAGCGTCCGGCCATTTCGATCGCGTCGTCATCGGGCCATCCTCCCCGGCTTGAGGGGCGTCTCAGCCTGGCAAGCGTGCAGCGGCCCAACGGATCTGTCGGGAATGTATGACATGGGCCACCGCCTCTGCGGTCTCGCCACGTTCGTGTTGGGATGTCTCGGATGGCTGCTCGTCATCCACGGCAGGGCGCTATTCAGGCGTGGAGATCGGTCAACGGGTATAGCAGGACGCGCGCCATATCCCAGCTTCCGCTCGAGACTGATAGCGCCGATCACTGCAGCCGGGCGCGCCTACGATACGCGACATGGTGCCTTGGTGATGAAGACGCGGCACGCGGCGGCTTCAGGGCAGGCATCGGCCGGCCGGCACGCCAGCGAAGGGACGGGTTGCCCGGGACATCAAAGCGCTGTCACCATCCGGCCGCGGCGTTAAACGACATCAATGCCTGTCATTGCTGCCTATCTATACCGGCATGGCCGCCGGGTACGCGAGATTGCCATCGACGAGCGCGTCGACTGCCCAATCGATCGGTCTGAGTTCGTCTGGATCGGGCTGACCGATCCGTGCGCGCAGGAGGTGGATCATCTCCGGCAGCTCTACGGTCTCCATCCTCTTGCGGTGGAGGATTCGCTGAAGGACGGGCAGCTGCCCAAGGTCGACGTCTACGGCGACCAGCTCTTCGCCATCGGCCGCACGGCCTATCTTGACGGCGGACATATCGTCTATGGCCAGACCGCCGTCTTTTTGGGGCATAGCCACATCATCACCGTGCGGCAGGGCTCGGTCCGCTCGCACAAGCCGCTGCGAGCACATCTGGAAGCATCGCCCGATCTGCTCGGCCAGGGCTGCGACTACGTTCTGCACGCGATCCTCGATTTCATCGTCGACGGCTATCTGCCGTTGGTGACGGCGCTCGAAGACGAGGTCGCCGCGATGGAGCAGCGGATGCTCGACACGTTCCTCGACCGCGCCGAGATCGCGCGCATTTTCGCGCTGCGGCGCGAGCTGATGCGCTTCGACCGTATTCTGGTGCCGATGGAGGAGGTCGCCCGCAAGCTCGCCAAGAACGACCTGCCGTGCATCGATGGGGAAGCGCGCCATTATTTCCGCGATGTGCTCGACCATGTCCGCCGGGTCGAAGCGATGGCCAGCGGCTTGCGCGAAGTCCTGACGTCGGTGTTCGAGTTCAGCAACCTGATCGAGCAACAGCGCACCGGCACGATTACGCGCCAGCTCGCCGCGTGGGCGGCAATCCTCGCGGCGCCGACCGCCATCGCCGGCATCTATGGCATGAACTTCGAACATATGCCCGAACTGCATAGTCCCTACGGTTATCCGGTGACGTTGGGCGTCATCCTGACCGTCTGCGTGTCGCTATACTGGCAATTCAGGAAGGCGCGCTGGCTCTAGCCGACGGCTGGAATGCGACGAACCGTTTGCAATGCTATGCGCGCGCTATGCCGTCTCCGCAAATCGACCTCGAATGGCTATGAGCGGCTGCGTAGCTATGCCGGGCGGGCGCAGGACACCCGATCATAGAGGCAATCGAGGCGACATGTCGTCTGAACCCATTACGGAGCCCGACGAACGCGGGCTCGTCATCTACGTCGGTCAAGATGTGGCGGGTCACTGGCTGGTGCAGGACAATTGCAGGAAGCTGGAGGGCCGTTTCGTCTCCCGGAGTGCGGCGCTGAGTTTCGCACATGCCGAACGCGACATCTATCATGCACGCCTTGAGCTGAGCGCGCTGACCATGGTGCCGCTCATCCCCTTCGGTCCCGTCGCGGCCGAAGAGCATATGCTCCTTCGCGCCGCCTGACAGGATCCGATCATGACACACGAGATGACGGTCGGCACCATGCCGACGTGTTTCCGCGCGTATCGTCGCGCCTCCCAGGCACCCGGCTGCCGAACCGTTTGCGCCGACCGACGTTGGCCGCAGATCGCTGCAGCCCTCGGAGAACTGCGGGAGCGCGGCCGCCATGCGGTGCGTATCGTCGATGCCCAGTGCGCCTGCGGTACGCTTCTTATCGTGGCGGCGCGCCACGCTCACGCAATGGGCTTCACAGGCATCGAGGCGCGTGGGATCGACCGCTCGCCGGCACGCATCGGGCGGGCGCGGGCGGCGGCCAACCGTCTGTGTGATCCGGCGATAGGCTTTCGCTTCGAGGTCGCCGATACGGTGGAGGCGCTCGCCGAAGAGGCCGACTTCCCGGCGGACATCGTTTTATGGCACGACCAATCATCAGGCGGTTTGCAAGCCGGCATCCGCGAGGCGGTGACTGCTGCAGGCGACCTCATCATCGGTGATCCGGCGCCTGGTACGTTCGTGAAGGCGGCGGCATGACCCGTCGCGACCTGCAATGGAAGGCGGTTGGCTTCGTCCTGACCGCAGGCTCCTGTGCGATGTCGCTCGCGCTCGACGGTTCGCCGCTCATGATTGGCTTCTTCTTCCTGGCCTTCGTCGGCATGCCGCTGATGATCCACGGCAAGCGGGTGGGCCAGGCATTCCGCGCCGAGCGACGTGGGCATTATCACACCGCCGACGTGCTGCACGCCGCCCGCCTTCGCCGACGCCTCAAGCGTGACGGCGATTCCGACTTATGATTCTCGCGGAGCAGATCGCCGTCGTCGCGCAGGAAATCAGCATCGTTCGCCGGATACAGTTCGAGCTTCAGCCGCCCTCTGGCGCCATGAAGGCCCTCGACCCGGACCGTGACGAACGGCCCCGCGCCGGCGACGCAACGGCCATCGCCCGGCAGCGCTGCCGAGGCAGGTTGAACCGCGCAACCCGTGCCGATGAGCGCCGCAAGACGACAGAGCGTCATCGCAAGCCGGGCCGGTCGGGCGGCATAGCCGGCAGCTATGCTCATAGCTGGTGCACCATGCGAAGCCCGGCGCGGGGCCGCCACGCGCTGCCCTCGTCGCGTGCCGCCCCGAGGCCGAACTGCAGCTGAATCCGCCGGCTCAGGCCCTGTTGCAGCTGCGGCATCACCAGCGTCGAACGCGCGCGGCCGATCCTCAGGTTGACCTCGACCCCCGCGGTACTCGCGGCGGCGATATCGTAGAAACTGGTATGGTTGATCAGCAACGCGCGGGTCTCGGCGCCTGCCGCGCCGACATCGCCGATGCCGACCATCGTCAGCGTGCTGGTCCTGCGTCCGAACCGATTGCCGACCACGTACAGCACCGAACTCTGGAAGCGACGATGCTCGCGGTTCCACAGGCCGAGATATTGGACGCCGTGGATGCCGCGGCCCCGATTGAACTGGCCGAACGTCCCTTGCAGGCCGAGCTTATAGTCGGTGACGCGGCGATCCTCGAACGGCAGTTCGAACTCGATCGCCATATTATCGGCAAAGGCATATTCGATTTCGGGCGCCCATTCGACCGTCCGATGCGGACCGGACAGGCTGCGCTGCGCCAAGGCGTTGACCTCCAGTTCGCCGCGCCGGGCGCCGAGCGGGCGAACGAGGTCGAAGACCATCGGCTCGGCGATCACCGGCGCGTCCTGTGCTTCGGCATCGGTGGCGAAAGCCGCGAGCAGCAGGAGACCGAACCACAGCCGGGTCATCGCGTCGCCCCGCGTGCAAGCAATTCGGTATAGGCGTCCCATACCATGGCGGAGGCGCGATCCCAGCTATAGCCGGCGCTTGCCTCGCGCGCGCGCCGGCCGATCGCTCGGCGCCGCTCGGGGAACATGACGAGACGGGCGAGCGCTTCGGTCGCGGCATCGAGATCGCCCGCCGGATAGAGGAGGCCGCCACCGTGATCGAGCAAGGCCGCGGCGCTCGGCGCATCGACGCTGACAGTCGGTAGGCCGCTCGCCATGGCTTCCAGCGTGACGTTGCCGAACGCCTCGGTGACGCTTGGATTGAAGAAGATATCGGCGCTGGCGACAGCGCGGCCGAGCGCGGCGCCGTCAAGATGGCCGGTCAGTCGCGCGGCCGGCAGCCGCTGCCGCAGCCATTCGCGCTCCGGTCCATCGCCGATGACGAGCGGTTTGACCGCGACGCCGGCACCGGCCAGCCGGTCGATGACCTCGACATAGTCCGCCAACCCCTTTTCCCGGACGAGGCGGCCGAAGAACAGGACGGCACAGTCGTCGCCGGTGATATCGTTGACGCGCCGCCACGATAGGTCACGGCGGGCGGGATCGAATTGATGACGGTCGACGCCGCGGCTCCACAGTCGCGCCACCTCGCCGAGACCTTCGGCGGCGAATTCGTCAAGGATAGGGTAGGTCGGCACGAGAACGCAGTCGCACTTGCGATAGAAGCGCCGGAGATGGCGTTCGATCGCCGGACGGACGAGGCCTGCACCATAAAATCGGGCGTAGGTTTCGAACCGGGTGTGCAGGCTGGCGACGAGTGGCACGTGCAGTGCGCGCGCGAGGCGCTGCGCGGCGAGCCCTGTCCAGTCGGGCGCCGAAACGTGGATCAGGTCCGGTTTGAAGCTGTGGATGTCGCTTCGCAGCCGAGAGGACAGGCCAAGGCCGAGGCGATAGTCGCCGCGTCGGGGAAGACGGATCGATGGCACGGAGACCAGTGTGCCGCTAGGCGCGAAGGCGGGATCGGGGGCGGTGGGTGAATAGACGCGAACGTGTGCGCCTCGCTGTTCGAGGTCTTCGACAAGCCGGTTGAGCGCGCGATTGGCGCCGTCGCGGATATAATTGTAATTGCCCGAGAACAGCGCGATGCGGATGGCGGGTCGGGTCTGCGCGCCGGGCATCGGATCAAGCGGAATCGGACGCGCGCGGGTGGCGGCGGTCGCCATTGTCGAAAACTCCATTTCGAGAGCGAGGGATCGGTCGTCGCCGCAGCGATGGCGGCGCGGGTGCTGGAGATCGGCTAGATCCACTGGATTACGTGAACCTTACGTCGCGCCGACGAAGACAGGGCGGGGCAACTGGGCTAGCCGGAGCAACGATGCGCTTGTTGATCATCGAAGACAGTGCCGATCTGGTACGGATGCTGCGCCGCGTGTTCGAGGGCGCGGGGCTCGCACTCGATCATGCCGGCACCGCGGAGGACGGCATGCTGATGCTCGATGTCGGTCATTATGCAGCGGTCATCCTCGACATCGGTCTGCCCGATCGCGACGGGCGCGAGGTGGCGCGGGCGATGCGGATGCGCGACGATCCGACCCCGGTCCTCCTGCTGACCGCGCGCGGCAGCGTCGCCGATCGCGTGTCCGGCTTCGATGCCGGGGGCGACGACTATCTCGTCAAGCCGTTCGCGCCGGAGGAACTGGTCGCACGCGTCCAGGCGCTGCTGCGGCGGAGCGGGATGGTCGCGCATCGCGAGATCGTCTGCGGCAATATCGTTTTCGACCCGGCATCACGCGACGTCCGCATCGCCGGCGTCGTGACGGTGCTGTCGGCGCGCGAGCTCAGCGTGCTGGAAGCGCTCATTCACCGCCACGACCGCGTCGTCGCCAAGAGCCAGCTCGAAGCGCAATTGTTCGGCATGGGCGACGAACTCGGCTCGAACGCGCTTGAGGTGTATGTCCACCGCCTGCGCCGCCGATTGGCCGAGGCGGCGGCGAGCGCGCAGATCGTCACGGTCCGCGGAGTTGGCTATATGCTGGTCGCATCGGCGTGAGGATCGTCGGCCCCCGCTCGCTGCTGTCGCGCATCCTGTTATGGCACGGGGTGGCGGTGATCGTCACCGCACTCGCCGTATCGCTCGGCGTCTACCTGTTTCTCGAAGCCACCGCGGACCATCTCGAACGGCAGACGTTGCGCTCGCAGGCGCTGGCGGTGCAGCGCGCGCTCGTTATCGACGGCACCGGCAGGCCGGGCATCGCGATACCGCGCGATGCGATCGCGCCCGGCACGGCGGCGGGGATGGGCTATGTCGTGGTCGATCGTAGCGGCCGCGCGCTGCTGGCCTCGTCCCCCGCGCCGCCGATCATGTTCCGCCACATACCGCGCAAGGCGGAGGCCGCCTATTTCTCCCGTCGCTCGCGTCACAGCGTCTATTCGGGGTTGAGCGTACCGGTCGTCGTGAGGGGGCGGTCGATGTGGCTGGTAGCGACGCAAAATCTCGACCATCCCGCCAATATCGTCGATGATATCGTGCGACAGTTCCTGTTCTATGGCGTGCTGATCGTGCTGCCGCTGCTGCTGATCCTGCTCGCAATCGACGCGCTGATCGTGCGGCAGGCACTGCGCCCGGTACGCCGCGCCTCGGCACTGGTTCGCACCATCGCGCCGACGCGGCTCGACGTGCGGCTGACCGATCCGCGCCTCCCGCTCGAGGTCCGCCCGCTCGCCGAGGCGGTCAACGTTGCGCTCGACCGTCTGACCGACAGCCTGCGGATGCAGCGCGATTTTACCGCCGACGCGGCGCATGAGCTGCGCACGCCGATCACCGTCGCGCGCGTCCGCGCCGGTGAAATCGCCGATGCGGCGCTGCGCGATGCATTGATCGGCGATCTCGACTCGCTGACACGGACCGTCGGCTATCTGCTCGATATCGCCGAGATGGACTCGTTCGATACACTGCCGCTGGAAAGGGTGGACCTGTCGCAACTCGCACGGGAGAGCATCGCCGGAATTGCACCTTTGGTCTTTCGCGGCGGCAAGTCGATCGCGTTGCACGATGCCGACGAGCCGGTCGTCATCCTCGCGCAGCCGCAATTCATCGCCCGCGCCCTGGGGGCGCTGCTCGAAAATGCGGTCAAGCATACGCCTGCGGGTACGCGGATCGATGTCCGTCTTGGTCCCACCAGCCTCTCCGTCACCGACGACGGTCCCGGTATTCCGCAGGCCGAACAGGATGAAGTCTTTCGGCGATTTTGGCGACGTGATCGCAGCACGGCGGTGGGCGCTGGGCTCGGATTGGCAATCGTGCAGCGCGTCGCGGAAATCCACGGCGGGAGGGTCGTTCTGGACTCGCAGCCAGGGCAGACACGATTCACGATCCAGTTCAAGAAACAGGCGTGATACGTGCGCCCAGGCCGCTTCGCGACATTGTGACAACGCTTAGAAAAGGCGCGACACCATCAGCCGCAACGACGCCGTATCACTCCCAGCAACCTGCAACAGATACCGTCCTGGTTGCAGATCGAAGTCGACCATCTTGCGAACTGTCGAGCAGGCAGGGCCATGGCCATGGGCAACCGATGTGGCCGGCGTGGTCCCGCGCAGAACGTCGATCCAGGCAGCGGCCCCGAGGGCTATGCGGTAGCGACCGGCGGTCGGCACCACGAACGCAAAGATCCCGCCGTTACTAGTCGAGCCACCGGGCTTCCCCGGACGAATGGCAAAAGTAATTTTCGACATCGGCAGCAGCGTCGCGGTTATACCAGTGCCGAGCGTCAGCGCCGGTGCTGCCTCGCCACGTGCGGCCGCTTTTGCTGGCTGCGCTTGCGCCCATCCTCCCATACCTGCCGGCAACGCTGTGGGACCCCCGGTACAGGGTGTGGTCTGCATCGGCATGGCCATCGACTGTGGTGTGGCGAGCAGGAGGGCGAGAGCGAGCGGCATGGCGTCTTCTCCGTTGGGCGATGGCGATGCATACGAGCGAGCTTAATATCTGACCAGATACGGTCTCTTCGTTCGCAAGGTTCGTCAAGCACGCTTGACGTAAAGCATGCTTGCCATGTAAAGCGTCCTTCACATCGATTCGAAGGAGCTTCGTAATGCCTGAGGTCAGTCGGCAGAGCGTCAACGCAATCGAGACCGGGCGCTACGACCCCTCGCTCCCGCTCGCCTTCCGCATCGCCGAACTCTTCGCGCTTCCCATCGAAACCATCTTCATCAGCCCGTCGAAGGAGTAGATCCATGAACCGCATATTCGGCCTTCGCCTTGCCGCCGTCGCCTTCACGCTCGGCGTCGTCCTCCAGCCATCGCCAAGCCATGCCTCGCCCGCTACACCCGCTCGATCGTCCGAGGTCCGGATGGACCACATCTCCATCGTCGCGACCGGCAGGGGCAGCCCGGTGATCCTGATCCCGGGCCTGTCCTCCCCACGCGCCGTCTGGGACGGCGTCGTGCCGGGGCTCGCGAAGAGCCACCGCGTCTTCGTCGTCCAAGTCAACGGCTTCGGTGGCGACGCGCCGGGCGCGAACCTGACACCGGGGGTGCTCGACGGAATCGTCGCCGACCTCCACGCCTTCATCGCCAAGGAGAAGATCGCCGGCGCCGCAGTGGTCGGGCACTCGATGGGCGGGCTCGCCGCGCTGATGCTGGCCAAAGCGCATCCGACCGACGCGGGTAAGCTGATGATCGTCGATTCGCTGCCGTTCATCGGCACGCTCTACTCCCCCGCCGCGACCACCACGCTGATCGAGCCGCAGGCGCGCGCCATGCGCGACGCGCAGGTCGCGAGCTACGGTAAGCCTGTGAACGAGGCGGCGGCGGCCGCGATCGCCGACCGGCTCGCCGCCAAGCCGGAATCGCGCGCCAAGGTTGCTGCCTGGGCCAAGGCCGCCGACCCACGTGTGTCTGGACAGGCGATGTACGAGGATCTGACCACCGACCTTCGTCCCGTCATGAAGGACATTACGGCGCCGATCACGATGGTCTTTCCCTGGGGCGCCGGCGGGCAGACCAAGCCATTGGCCGAAGCTATGTACAAGGGCGCTTATGCCGATGCGCCACAGGTGACCTTCATCGACATTGGCGACGCTGCGCACTTCGTGATGCTCGACCAGCCCGCCGCGTTTCAGGCGGCGGTGACGGCGTTCGCGAACGCCAGATAGGCTGCCGACGTATACGGATCGATCATGGTCTTTCCGATGACATGCCCTACGGCGATCGACAGGGCGAGGTTCGCGACCCCGCGGGCAACATCTGGTGGGTGTCGCAGCGGACGACCGCGGACCCGTATTCCGACTACCGCCCCCGCTTCTGGCGCGTTCGATCGATATTCGACGCTATTGCTGTCATCGCATGTGCTACGCGGGCGGTGACGGGCATCTCGCAGCCTATGATATCCGATCCTTGAGCGAACAAGCGAGGTCGAGGCCCATTTATGAGACGCGACCTCGCCCCGGATGCGTGAGCGGTCAGACCTATGAGAGCTGCCGCTGCGTAATTTCGTAGGCTTAAGGAAGAGGTGTGCCAGGTGGAGCGATAAATCCTCCGGCCATACGGCCATTCGCGTCGAGAACCGCGGACATCAACACGCCACCATTGGCAAATACAAGATCGTAAACGTCATCCCCCATCTTGCCCTTGCCCCGATAGGCAATCGACTTGAGCTCCCCCATGGATTTGAACATGGGGTGTGACATCGGCATATCTCGGCGCACCAGATCACCGAATTTGGGGGCAAGCCTGTCGTAGTCCGGCGAGCCGCTTGCCAAGCCGGCGACCAGGCGTCTTAGCGCAGCCTCGGTGCCCGGTGATGGCGTCGTCGAAGAAGGAATGCGGTTGCCCGGTTGCAATATGCCGCCGGCCATTCTGCCCTCCGCATCGAGTGCGGCCGACATCAAGACCTCGCCATTGGTGAAAACGAGATTGTAGACGTCATCGTTCTTCATGCCGCGCGAGCGAAACGTTACAGACTTCAGCTCGCCGAGAGCCTGGAACATGGGGCGTGTCATGGGAAGATCTCGGCGAACAACCGCGGCGAATTCCGGCGACAGTTTCTCGTAATTGGGTGAGCCACTCGCGAGACCGGCGACAAGCTGCCGGAGCGCATCTTCAGTGCCTGGTAGCGGCGCTGCGATTGTTGATACTGCAGACGGCGCACCGCCGGCACCGGGCTGAAGTACCTGTTGGCCGGCATGGCCAGACGCTTGAAGCCAGACGAGAAGGGCGGCTGCCGCGACTAAGATCATAAGGATCGCTCCCGGAGTGATGTAGATGGAGTTGCGCCGCTCCCCCCGCGTGCTCGACGGGGGAGAGAAGGCGGCGGGAACCTCCTCCCCGATCGCAGTGGCTCGGGACAGGCCGGACGTCTCGGGTACCAGGCGGTTGGACGCGTCGTCCGCGGCCACCAGCCTGGCCGCCTCGAGCGAGGACGACAGGCCCAGCTTGGCACGCGCCATCTTCAGACGCTTTTCGACAGCGTGAGGAGAGACACCGAGATCGATCGCCATTTCCTTAGCTGTCTGATGGGCCAGACAACGCCTCAAACACTCCCGCTCGCCGTCCGTCAGGCGCCGGATCGCAGCCCGCATGTTGTCGTCTATCTCGTCTGTCTTCATGCAGCTTATGGTAGCGCCTATGGGCGAAGTACCAACTCTGGCATTCTGGTACCGCTCTAGTACTCTGACAGGGTACCAGTCTGTTCCGGCGGCATGCGGAGATCGCCGAAGAGGCCATGGTCGGTCCCGCCTGCGGGCGCTGACGAACTTCGGGGATCGGTGGGCCATGAACCACCGGTGAGCGACCAAACGCAGGTTACGGTGGCATAGGGGGCGATAGACGATCGCCGATGCGACAGCTGCGTCGTGTCGTGATGGAGTTAGCCAATAGTAATTTCGGTCGAATTCCGGACCGTAATGGCAGCTTGTCCGTTCAGCGCTCCTCATCCGCTACCACTTGCTGGACATCACCGACCATGCCTGACCATTCCGCATCGCCCATATTGCAGCCCGTCCAGATCGGCGACTTGTCGCTGCGCAACCGCATCGTCATGGCGCCGCTGACGCGCAGCCGTTCCGACGACGACGGGATCCCGCCCGCATTCGCCGCCGACTATTACGCGCAGCGTGCTGACGCCGGGATCATCATAAGCGAGGCGACCAACGTCTCGCCGCAGGCGGTCGGCTATGCGCTGACACCGGGGATCTGGAACGATGAGCAAATCGAGGCATGGCGCCCGATCGTGCAGGCTGTCCATGATAGCGGTGGCGTGATCTTCCTTCAGCTGTGGCACACCGGGCGCATCTCCCATCCGGACTTGCAGGGTGGGGAACTGCCGGTTGCGCCGTCGGCGATCAAGCCGGTCGGCCAAGCGTTCACCAAGGACGGGATGAAGGACCACGTCACGCCGCGCGCGCTCGAGACCGACGAGATCCCAGGCATCATCGAGGACTACCGCCGCGCCGCCAGCAACGCGAAGGCGGCTGGCTTCGACGGGGTCGAGGTCCATTCGGCGAACAACTATCTGCTTGAACAGTTCGTCCGCGACAGCACCAACCAGCGCACAGACCGCTATGGCGGATCGATCGAGAACCGTCTGCGCTTCCCGCTTGAAGTCGTTGACGCGGTGATCGGCGTGTGGGGCGCGGGGCGTGTCGGCATTCGGCTGTCGCCGGCGACGACGATGCCCGGCGAGACGCCGCTCGATAGCACGGTGATGGAAACCTTCGGCACCTATGTCGATGCGCTGTCGCAGCGCGGGCTGCTCTATGTCCACGACATCGAGGGCGTAACGCAGCAGACGCGTGATGCGGACGGCGTCGATTTCGCCGCGCTGCGCAAGCGCTTCGACGGGACGTACATCGCGAACAACCAGTACACGCTTGCGCTGGCCGAGGAGGTTCTGGCGCGGGGCGATGCCGACCTGTTCAGCATGGGGCGACCGTTCATTGCCAATCCCGACCTCGTTGATCGCCTGCGCACCGGTGCGCCGCTCGCGGAGGCACCGAAGGATTATTGGTATGGCGGCGGCTCGGTCGGCTATTCCGACTGGCCGACGATGCGCGGCGAACGGGATCGCGGCTGAACCGACCCAGCTTCTGAAGCCGCTGTAGGATCGAGCCCATTCGAAGGCTCGATCGTCGGCGGAGATTTTGGAGGTTGGAGGGCGAAATCGTGGCTGCGGCGGCAGTTTACGCTTGATCGGTCGCGAAAACGGCGTTCGCGCCGACCGGGCAGACGCTGACGCTGGCTTCTCGCAACCACCCTCGGCGGGAAGCTGTCGTGCCGAGGACCTGCCGATCGGCGTATCCCCGATACCCGCAAGGCGGCGCCGGCGAGTCCCGCACCGCGGCCGACGGCCATGGTCGTCGGGGCGATCCCGCAGGTAGCAACACGGCGTTCGATCTGCTGCCCGGAGAAGGGGCTACCACCTTGAAGGTCGAAGACCGTATCGGCGACGGCCTTCGCGGCTGTTCCAGCCGTTGTCGATCAGGCGCTCGCGATCATCGAGCGACCATTTCGCATCGACGCCACGCTTCGACAGGTCCACGCCTCGGCATAGCGATAGTCGAGGCTGGCATGATCGATGGCGGGGCTGCTGCTGGCGACCTGATCATCAAGAATACGCCGCAACTGTCAGCGCAGCGCGTCGCTAAACACCTTCTTGAGCTGATCGGGGTTTACCCCCGACGACGACTGACCATAACCCATGCGCGATGCTTCCGCCGCAGAACCAAGACGCAAGGCAATGACCCGCGCGTCTCCGAAGCTCATTGCGCCCAACGGTGACGCCAGCGTTAACCGCACGCCCGCGACCGTCATTTTCTTCCGCCACCAATAGCGACTGCCGCGCAGCGCCACGCTCGAAAAGCCCATTCCGCCACCCCAAGGGGTACAGCGAGGGGACAATTGGGGGTGCAACGGTGCCTGATCGCCGTCGTTAAGACGCGGAATCAAAGGCTTGTAAGCGGATGGTCGGGGAGACAGGATTCCTGACCTACTTTTGCCGCGCGCTGAGCAATTGATTCTACGTCGTCACACAACCCGTCTGTCAGCGCGTTGCACAGTTAGGGGTACAATAGGGGGGTACAGGTAGACAAGCGCTTGAACGCCACGCATTGGGTATGTGGTGATCGAGAGCACCGGCATCTCCGAGCCGCTGCCCGTCGCCACCACCTTCTCGTTCCGCGACGAGGACGGCGTGTCGCTGGGCGATGTCGCGCGGCTCGACACGATGGTGACGGTGGTCGATGCGGTGAACCTGCTCGCCGATTATTCCAGCCAGGACTTCCTCGCCGATCGCGGCGAAAGCATGGGCCAGGACGATACGCGCAGCCTGGTCGGCCTGCTGGTCGAGCTGATCGAATTCGCCGACGTGGTGATCGTCAACAAGGCCTCGTCAGTGTCGGCCGAGCAGCTGGCGGTGGTCAAGAAACTGGTCGCCAGCCTCAATGCCGATGCGGTGATCGTCGCGGCCGACCATTCCCGCATCGATCTCGATCTCGTCCTCGCCACCGGCCTTTTCGACGAGGAGAAGGCCGCGCGCCGTCCGCTCTGGGCCAAGGAGCTGTACGGCTATGTCCAGCACCAGCCCGAGACCGAGGAATATGGCATCGAGAGCTTCGTCTATCGCAGCCGCGCGCCGTTCGATCCGACGAAGTTCCATGCCTTCCTGACCGATGGTGGCCTAGATCACGTCGTGCGTGCCAAGGGGCATTTCTGGCTGGCGACGCGCCCCGACTGGGTCGGCGAGCTGGCGGTGGCGGGCAGCCAGACCGAAACTGCGCGCATGGGTCGCTGGTGGGCGTCGATCCCCAAGCACCAATGGCCCGACGATGGCCGGTTCGAGGAGTTCGTCGCCAGGCATTGGGACATGATCTGGGGCGATCGGCGGCAGGAGCTGGTGTTCATCGGCATCGGCATGGACGAGGCAAGGATTCGCACGCGACTCGACGCCTGCCTCGTGCCCGCCGCCGCCTTCACCCCGGCGCTGTGGTCCGGCTTGCGCGATCCGTTCCCGGGCTGGGGCAAGCGCCAGCCGGAGGCGGCAGAATGACGCTCGTCATGCCTGATGACATCGTGGTGCTCGGCCATGATCGCTCTTCGCTCGACGCGATTGCGCGGCCCGATGCCGCTTTGGCCATCTGGTGGCGGTCGCTGCCGGACGCGCTGCGCGCCGCGCTGGCATTTCTCGACTTCGACACAGTCGATGATGTGTCGCTCGACCTTGCCGCCGGAGAGGCGATCGATGGCGCACTTGCCGACGCGAGCTATGCCGATCCGGTCGCGACGCTGCTTGCTGAAGATATCGGACTGTTGGTGCGGCGCCATGCCGCGCTGATCGGCGAGGATCGGTTGCGGTTGCGACTGGAAGTCGTCGAAACCGATGCCTGCCGCCGCTTCCACGCCGACTTCGTTACGCTGCGGCTGCTGTGCAGCTATGTCGGGCCCGGCACCCAGTGGTGCCGCGCCGATGCCGCCGATGCCGTCTGCGAGGTGCCGACCGGCGCGGTGGCTGTGTTCAGGGGCGGTTGCTGCTCGACCCGCCCACCATTCTCCACCGCTCGCCGCCAATCAGCGCGACTGGCGAACGTCGTCTCGTGCTGGCGATCGATCCGCTGCCCGGCCCGCCTATCGCTTAGCGGGCGGACGTCGGCCTGATGTCGGTCGTCGCGCCTTGTCGATTCGGTGACGAACCTATTCATCGTAGGACGAGATTTCGATCAGATTGCCGTCCGGGTCTCGCACATAGACCGAATGGATAGGGCCTCTGGCGCCTTGCTTGACGACCGGTCCCAGTTCGATCTTCACCGCGTTTTCGGAAAGATGCGCCGCCACTTGTTCCGGGGGCATATCGGTCAGAAAGCAGATATCCTGGCTGCCCACGCAAGGCTGCTTGCCAGTGAACCAACTGTCCTGCGTCGCGTCGATGGGGCGAAGATTGATTTTGTTATGGCCGAAAGCGACGCTGGTGCGGTCTTCACCGGCGTCCGACCGGGTCTCGAGCCTGGCCATCCCGAGGATGCGGACATACCAGTTCGCGGACACCTCAATGTCGCGAACGTTGAAGACGATGTGATCGACGGCGGTAATCTTCAGCATCGCGAGCATCGTCCCGTCCTGGTCCCGGACGGTCTGTCATAATTGGCGCGGGATCGACGCGCTATCCCGGGCGGCCATCGGTTTCGATATTTCCATGCCGACGGGTTCGTAATGGCAAGATCGATGCCCGCACGTGTTCATCTCGGCGGGCACGAACCGGGTGCAGATAGTAGGTCTGCACCGGATGGCCGGGTCATTCCCCGCGCAGACGATCTAATGCGAAGTCTGAAACACCGAACCTCGCAGAAAACGGTCGCTTTCGCGTTGGTGTCACGACTGGACGGTTGTGACACCAATAAGGACATATTCATACAGCTGAGGCGGGCTCACATCACCGGTGACGGCTGCCTCCCGCCAGCGGGCGTGACATCCATAAACCTTGGGGCGCGGGCGAAGTCTGCGGTGCCGAACGGTCGATCGCGGAAGAGATAGCCATAGTAGAAGGTGCGCAGACGACCATGAAACTCGCGGATGCGGTCTTGGTAAGCCAGCTGCGCATCGAGGTCCGTGCGCGCAAGGCGGGTCAGCAGCGCCTGCACCCCGACTGACGGCAGCACCCACCCGAACGCGCGTCCTGCCGCGTCGCGCGCCTCTAGGCCGGCTCGGTACGCGCGCACGCGTCCGGCCACGCTTTCGTCGCCGTTCTGGTGGAAAGCGAGGTACCATTTGTAGTGGAACTCGGGTCCGAGCGGGGGTGAATCCGCCCATTCGGGATGATGCGCGTAAAAGCGCCGCATGGTGTCGTCACGCGGGATATCCCAGGCCCGGTTGACTGCCTCGCGTTGCGCCAACGCAATCTCCGCACCCTGATTGACCGGTATGGCCTGGTTGATCGCGACATTGGCAAGGGTCGGCACCACCAACACCAGCACCAGCCACGACGCTGCGAGCGTCGCGGCATTTGCGACCGAACTCCAGCGCAGCCGTCCGACCAGCGCGGCGAGGCCGGTCCAAAAGAGCAAATAGGCGATGATCGAGAGCAACACGATCAGGATGATAGCGAAACCGACGCCCTCGATAGTAGCTGCGGCCACGAACGGTACCGCCAGGACGGCCCAGAGCAGCGTGAGACGTAGCCATGTACGCCTACGCCACAACGCTCGCCCGCCGTTTGGCAGCGCCTCCAGCATCCGCGCGCGGCCTGCCTCGCGCTCGGCGGAGACCAGGTCGTGGAAGAGCGCGATCACGAACAGGGGCGCAAGAAACACCAGCACGAACGCGAAGTCGAACCGGCCGGGCAGTGCGAGTTCAGGGTTGAAGGTATCGCCATCGTAAACCTGCGCCTCCAGCCCCAGGGCACGCACCCGCAGGATGTACGGAGACACATCACGCATGCCCAGCGCAGCGAAGGCTAGCGGGGAAGGAGCGTCCCAGGTCGGATGAAAGCTGTAATAGGCGGCCGAGCCGGAGTCTTTCTCCTTATCCACCCAGGCGGCGATCGGGCCGATGTCCTGGGCCTGCGCGGCGGGAATGGCGGCGATCGCGGCGCGCTGACGCGCCACCTCCGCCATTCCCGCGACAAGTGCGGCGACGGTCAGTGCTGCGAGCAGTACGAGAGCGATGACGGTCAGCCGTTGCCGGAGGAGCAGACGGAGTTCATGGGCGAACAGGCTCATCGACGGGCTCCTAGCTGGCGGGTAGCGAGCATGAGCAGCGCCGCGGCGACAGCCAGCCAACCGAGGACGATTAGGAGCGCCGGCACAGCGCCCCTCGCGAGCGTGGCGCCGTCAGGTGCCGCAAAGACGAACGCAGGCATGGCCTGCCAGTTGCCCGCGTCGATCCGCTTGCGGCGGTCGGCGCCGGCGTCCTTTGCAGTGTCGTCGGCATAGCTGACCGCATTTGCCTGAAGTCGATTCAGTCGCTGGACGAGCGCATAGCGATACGCCTCCGCCTGCTCGAGAAAACGACGATGGCCGGCGAAGTCGGTGCCGGCAGCCGCCATCGATAGCGAGCGGATTGCGATGGCAGGGCTGAGCATCCCGGCGGCCTCGACCAGCGCGTTCTGACTTTCTTGCGCGGCGTAGCTTTGCCCGGCGTAGCGTTCGAACAGATCGGAACTCAGCCGCTCGCCTTCCAGGCCCAGCAAGCCCTTGTAGTTCACCGGCAGGTCCTCGACCCGGCTTACGCCATAGCGCGCGAGCACTTGCGCCTTGAACGCGGCGAAATGCGGGTCGTCTGGGTTATGGCTGTCGCCCATCGCTCGCAGGTCCCGTGCAATTGCCACGTCAGTCTGGAGACGATTCTGGAGCGGCACGACCGCGCTCGCGACATCAGGGGCAACGCGCGGCAACAGCACTACGGCGACCGCCCACAGCGCCACCAGCGCAAGCAACGCATCGCGGCTGCGCCGGACCACCGCGGAGACGAGCAGGATCGCGACGACCCATAACGTGAGCCATGCAAGATAGCCGAGTGCGATGACCAGCATCGGCAAGGCCAGCGCATCCGGCTGTCCCGCGATCAACACGAAACCGATCATCGCCGGCAAGCCGGCCAGCAAGGCCACCGTGCCGAGTGCAAGCAGCTTGCCGCGCACGACCTGCCCGCGAGAGACGCCTTGCAACATAAGCAGGCGGAGCGTGCCGCGCTCCGTTTCCCGTGCGAGCCCACCATAGCCAAGAAAGATCAAGAGCAGTGGCGCGACCACTTGCAGCACGAAGGCGGGGGTGAGCTGGCCGAAGCGCACCAGAAGCGAGCTTTGCCGCACGTCGCCGAAGTTGGCGGTATTCTGGCGATGCCCCTCCAGGAACATGCTGTTGCCCGTGAAGGCGTCGACACCGGGATCAAAGGCGGCGAGGGCACCCAGCGGACGGAAGATAAAATGGCCGTAATGCACCATGCGGTGCGGATGGCGGTCAGGCTGGGCGTCGAACGCCTGCTCGGCAACTGCCGCATGACGGGCGCGAAGCTCGGCAATGCCGCGCTGGTGCGACCAACTGCTCAGCACCGCCACCAAGGTCAGCAGCACCAGCAGTATAAGGGCGATGACCGCAACCCGGTTGCGCGCCATCAGGCGCAGCTCGTCGCGGGCGATCAGACGGGCGGCGCTCATGCCGCAATCGCCGCGGTGCCGGTCTGGAAGCGCGCGTGAAGCGCACGCACGTCGAAGCGCTCGGGACCGCTTGCCGCAATGTCGTCCACCACCCGACCGCCCTCAAGGAACGCGATCCGATCCGCGACGTCAGCCGCGGACAGCAGGTCGTGAGTCACCATCAGCACCGCCGTGCCGCGATCACGAACCGCCGTGACCAGCGCGTTGAAGTCGGCGGTGGCGCGAGGGTCGAGGCCGGACGTCGGCTCGTCGAGCAGCAGAACCGGCACCTGCCGAAGGAGTGCGACCGCGATCGCCACCTTCTGCCGCATACCCTTGGAGAAACCACCTAGCCGCTGGTCCCAGGCGCGCTCCTGGAGGCCCGCTGCGGCAAGGGCGTCGGTGATAGCGGCACGTGCCTGCCGCTCGCCTGAAAGGGCTAGCAGATAGTCGGCGTTTTCGACCGCACTCAGATGCTCGTAGAGTGCTACATTCTCGGGCAGATAGGCGATCTGCCGGCGCGCACCGTCCGGGTCCACAGCGGGATCGATCCCGCACACCGAAACCTCGCCGCCGCCTGTTTTTGCGAAACCGAGCAACACGGAAAGGGTCGTGGACTTTCCTGCGCCGTTCCCACCCAGCAGCGCAGTGACGCTGCCGCTCCTGATGGAGAGTGACAGACCGTCGAGGACGCGGTGATCGCCGTAAAACAATGTCACGTCGTGGAGGCGGATGGGTTCGGCTCGATCAGTCATGCCCCTAACTTGCCAACCTTCATGATACAGTGCAACATATCATTGATAGAAACCATCGGTTGCGGACATGCAGCCTTAGGGTTCGGAAGGGGAATACAAGTGACACGCACGGTTCCGCGGCTCGCCGCGACCGCAATGATCGCGGCGCTTACGGCCGCACCGGCGATGGCGCAGACGACGCCGGCGGAGACGGCCGATACAGAGCCGACCGAGCCAACCGAGCCAACCGATACGACGGAGAACGAAATAATCGTGACCGGCAGCCGCTTCGGCGGGCGCACCGCGACCGGTTCCGCAACACCGGTGGACGCGATCAGCCGTGAGCAGCTTCAGCAGAGCGGGCGCGTCGACCTGATCCAGCAGCTCAAGGTCGAGGTGCCAAGCTTCAACACGCCGCGTCCGCTCGGGTCAGGGGTCGGCGATTATCTGCAACCACCATCGCTGCGCGGCTTGGGTCCAGGTGAGGTGCTCGTGCTGGTGAACGGGAAGCGACGGCACACCTCGTCCGATCTGAACGCCTCGAACGGGGTCGGTCGCGGCGACGTGTCGGTCGATTTCAACGCGATTCCCTCCTTTGCGCTCGACCGCGCGGAGGTGCTTCGCGACGGTGCGTCGGCGCAATACGGCTCCGATGCGATCTCGGGCGTTATCAATCTCATCCTCGACCGGTCGGTGGGCACGCGCGCGCAGGTCACGGGCGGCATCACCACGGCAGGCGACGGCGCCTATGGTGAGGCGAGCGTTTCGTCGGGTATTCGCGTCGGAGACGGCGGCGCCTTTCGGCTGACCGCGTCGATCCAGAAGGCCGAAGGCACAAACCGCTCCCGCCCCGACACCCGCCAGCAGTATTTCGGTACCAATGCGGCCGGTCGGCCGGTTGCGATCTCCGGCAACTACGGCTCCGGCACTGGGCTGACGCCCGGCAACGGCACGCTCGATCCGCGCGAAGCGACGATCGACCGCAACGTGTTCCGGTTCGGCGACCAGCCGAGCACCAACAAACAGGTGTTCGTCAACTTCGTCACGACAGCCGCACCGAACGTCGAGGTGTACAGCTTCGGCGGCTACAGCCGCCTCGACGGGGATATCGAGTATTTCTTCCGCCGCGCCGGGCAGAACGAAACGCTGCGCGCGTTCGACCCTGATGGATATCGGCCGGTGCTGGACTCTCAGTTAGAGAATTTTTCGGTGGCGGCCGGCATTCGCGGCACCGAGCTTGCCGGGTTCGGGTGGGACCTGTCGAGCAGTTACGGCGTCAATACGCAGGACCTTTTCTACGACAACAGCGTCAACGTGACGCTGGGCACGGCTTCGCCGCGCCGCTTTTACCGGCTCGGTTCAGATTTCTATCAGTGGACCAGTAACCTGGATCTGACCCGCGCCATTCCGCTGGGCGACGACGCTCCGCTCAACGTCGCCGTGGGAACAGAATATCGCGAGGAGACCTATCGCCTCTTCTCGGGCGACATCGACGGTTTCCGTGACGGCGGAGTGCGCATCATCGATGGGCCTGCGGCAGGCGCGATAGGACCGATCGGCGCCCAACCCGGACCAAGCGCCGGCCCTGACGATCGTGCCAGCATCGGGCGACGAAGCTGGGCAGTTTATGGCGAACTCGAGAAAACCCTGTTCAACCGGCTGCTCCTCGAAGGCGCGGTGCGATATGAAAGCTATTCGGATTTCGGCGACACCACCAACTACAAGGTCGCTGGTCGGCTGGCGCTGTTCGGCGGCCTTGCGATGCGCGGCTCCTATAACACGGCGTTCCGCGCGCCCGCGCTGGCGCAGCAAGGCTATAATGCCTCGAACACCCTGATCCTGAACGGTGCACAGGCGATTGTGCGGGTCGCGGCCGTGAACAGCCCTGCCGCCCGTCTGGTTGGTGCGACCGATCTCCGGCCCGAGCGGTCGGACAACCTTTCAGCAGGGCTGGTGTTCGAGAGCCGCGGGATAACCGCGACTTTGGACGCCTATCAGATCAAGCTCCGCGATCGCATCGCGATTTCCTCGACCTTCCAGGATACGCGCCTGACCAACTTCCTTGTCAGTCGCGGCGCCGGCAACTTCAGCGCGATTTCGTACATCACCAACGCGGTCGACACCGACACCAAGGGCATCGATCTCGTGGTCAACGCGCGCCACCGCTTTGACGATGGCAGCCTGTTCACCGGCACGTTGGCGGGAAATTATACCAAGACAGAGTTCGACCGGATCGCCGGTACGCCTGCGCCGCTCGCCGCGCTCGGGATCACGACGCCGTTGTTCGACCTGACGCAACAGCTGCGATTCTCAGACAGTCTGCCGCGCACCAAGGTGACGCTGGATCTTAACTACACGCGAGGGCTGGTGACGCTATCGCTCACCAACACCCGCTACGGCGAAGTGGCGACGGTGGCGCTGACAAACGTGACGATTACGCGTGCTGACATTCTGACGCCGGGCTATCAGACGAGGCGGGTCGCGGCAGCGGCCAATCCGGCCAACATCGACATCATTCAGGAATTCGGGGCCAAGGTGCTGACCGATGTGGAACTGTCGTGGCAGGCGACGCGTGCGTTGCGCCTAAGTGCCGGCGCGCAGAACCTGTTTGATGTCTACCCGGACGAGAACATCGCCTCGACGGTCGCGAGCGTCACAGCCGGTACGAACGGCGCCGACAATGCGGGTACGCAACCGTATAACGCGATTTCGCCGTTCGGCTTCAATGGCCGAACCGTCTTCGTGCGAGCAGGCGTAAGCTTCTAGGATTCATCGGCCCATACGGTGGTGGAAGCAGGGCGGAATGTCCAAGTGACACGACCTGCCGGCAACGGTAGGTCGCTCTCCGTGCAGACCATGCGGCATCTCCTCGCGCAACGCCAGCTTGCCGTGCTGCTTTGCGCGGCGACGCTGCTGCTGAAGCTGCTGGTCCCCACCGGTTATATGATCGACAGCGATCATGGCCGTATGACCATCACCATCTGTTCGGGCACCGCGCCGCGCACGATGACGATGGCCATGCCGGGGATGCACGGTGCCATGACCGGCCACGGCAAGTCGAAGGATCATAGCAAGGCGGAGATGCCTTGCGCCTTCTCGGGCCTGTCGGCCGCGATGCTGGGGTCGATCGATCCCGTCCAGCTCGCGGCACTGATCGTCTTCATCCTTGCCCTCGGCCTGATCGCGACCGTCCCGCGGGTATTCTCACGTCCGACCTATCTACGGCCTCCGCTGCGAGGACCACCGGCCTACCTTTGACCTGTCATCCCGCACCGCTTCATCCGGCGCGACCATGAACTGCGGCCCGCGCCCCCGGCGTCAGGCCGGTCAAAGGTATTACCATGATCCGAACACATCTTCTGGCGGGCGCGGCTGCGCCCTGCCTGCTGCTGGCCGTCCCGGCCGCGGCACAAATCCGCGACACCGCCGATGACCGCACCGATGTGACGATCGTCGTCACCGGCCAGCGCGATCCGCTGAAACTGGACGATCAGGCGCAGGCGGGCAGCCGGCTCGGACTGTCGATCCGCGAGACGCCGGCGAGCGTCGAGGTGCTGACGCAGGACGATCTCCAGGTTCGCGGCCTGCGCACCGCGCGCGAGACGTTCAACGACGTGGTGGGGGCGATCGCCGGTAACGTGCCGGGCAACCCCGCCGTCGTCTCCTTACGCGGTTTCGCCGGCAACACCGTATCGATCCTTCAGGACGGCGTGCGGGTGTCGGCATCGACCGTTGTCCAACGCGACAGCAACAACTGGCACTATGATCGGGTCGAGGTGCTGAAAGGACCGGCCTCGGTTCTCTATGGCGAGGGCGCGCTGGCCGGGGTCATCAACAAGCTGACGCGCAAGCCGGTGCTGGGCGAACGCCACCTCGATACGCTGCTGTCGGTCGGGAGTTTCGACACGGTGTTCGCAGCCGGCGGGGTCAACCTGGCGATATCGTCCGAACTCGCGGTGCGGGCGGATGCCAGTTACGAGCGATCGGACAGTCTCTACGACGTCGATAACAACGATACCTTCTCGGCCGGGCTGACAGCCAGCGCGCTATGGAAAGCGAGTGATCGCCTCTCGCTGCTCGTCGCGGTCGATCACTTCGAGGATCGCTACGACGCCACCTATCAGGGTCTGCCCCTGATCCCCGGTCAATATGCGTTGCGCCCGACCGACGCTGTGACAAGCGCGATCGGCCTGGTCGCCGATCGCGCGCTGCGTCGCCGCAACTACAATCCCCAAGGCGCCTATTCCGGTGCCGACGAGACGACGGTGCGCGCGCGGCTCGACTGGGCGATCGGCAGCGGGTGGACTTTCGCGCTCGACCTGACCGGTTACACCGCGAAGCGTGCGTTTCTGCTCGCCGACAGCCAGACCTTCGTTGCGCCCACCGGGGCATTCCCGAATGGCAGCTTCCGCCAGACCTATCAGGATTTCCGGCACGATCACCAATTCTGGAACGCGCGCGGGGTGATCGGCGATGACAGCCGGATCGCGGGCCTGCGCAACCGCTCCAGCCTCGGCATCGAACATAATGACACCGATTTCGTCAGCCTGCGCCAGACGGCCGCCACCTCGGCCCTCCCGGCAGTGAATGTCCGCAACCCGGCCATGGTGCCGCTGCCCACTGGAACGGCGATCTTCACTGCCGGCAATGTCACCTTCGACTCCAAGCTGAAGCAGACCTCCGTCTTTGCAGAGGATGCGCTGAACCTGACGCCCAAATGGCTGCTGGTCGGCGGGGTGCGCTGGGACCATTTGGAGCTGGACCGGGCGACGATCCAAAATGTGGGCGGCGCGATCGACCGCAACAGCCCGACCTTCAACCCTGTGTCTTGGCGGGCAGGCTCGACCTGGGACGTGACACCGGGCCTGACGCTCTACGCGCAATATACGACCGCGGTATCGCCGGTGTCCTCGACCCTGCTGGCCTCGATCGCGAACAGCCGGTTCCGGCTGACCAAGGGCCGCGCCTACGAGGCCGGGTTCAAGGCGAGTGCATGGGGCGGCCGGGCGAGCGTCACCGGCGCGGCTTACCGGATCGAACAGAAGGACATCCTGACGCGCGATCCGACCAACCCGGCGCTGGCCGTCCAAGGCGGGCGGCAATCCTCGCAAGGTGTCGAACTGTCCGGCGTCGTTACCCCTGTGAAGGCGCTGCGCCTGTCGGGCGGCGTGTCCTACACCGACGCGCAATATGACGAGCTGTCCGAACTGGTGAGTGGCGTCCGGATCGATCGTAGCGGCAACCGCCCGATCAATGTTCCCTCGACCACGGTCAACGCCTCGGCGCTTTACACGGTCGCCGACAAGGTGACGGTGGGTGGCTTCCTGCGGCACGCCAGCGCCTTCTACACCGACACCGCCAACACCATCCGGGTCGCCGGGCATACCGTCCTGGATGCCAGCCTGTCGTTCCCGGTCAGCCGCCAGGCGACCCTGATGCTGCGCGGCCGGAACCTGACAGACGCCTTCTATGGCGAATATTCCGGCTATCCGACCACCAACGTCTATATCGGCGCGCCACGATCGTTCGAGGTAGCGCTGGCGACGCGGTTCTGACGACCGCGCGCCGCCGATCGGCAGCATCACATGCGCGCATCCTCGTGCGCCGCGTCCACCTCTGGCTGGGGCTGAGCCTGGGGCTGCTGTTCGAAGTGCTGGGCCTCACCGGGTCGGCGCTGGTGTTCTACACCGGCATCGATGCCGCACTTCATCCTGCCGTCCAGACCGGGCAGGCCGGTCCTGCACCGGACCTGGCCTCGCCCATTTGGTATCGAGCGCTGGCGACCGGGCGCGCCCGCTGGCACGATCCGGCCGGCAAATGGACGGTCGAAGTGACGGGCGAGGGCGGCACCATTCCGGCGCGCTTCGCTGGTCACCGCAATGCAATGCTACGAGCCCGAATCCTGGCTCGATACGCCACACAATTGGACCTTCGTCGTCAACGGCCGCGAGGTGCTGCGCATCCTGCGCGATTATGACGTCCTCGCCGTGCTCCAGGCGCACAGCCAAGTCTCTGAACGGATCGAGCTGAATGGCATATCGTTCATCACCACGGGTGCCGTCGCCGGCGCAGACTGGCGCGGCGCGTTCCTCGGCACGCCCGAAGGCTATACCGAAATCGCCGTCTTGGGCCGTGCCGTGACGAGCCACTACCGGTCGTACGGTTTTGCCAGCGTGGATCCGCAACCCGTAGCGATCTGATGCTTCCGATTGCCACTTCGAGGCGTAGTGCGAGAGCATGTGCACGCCGTGGCGCTCGACGATGGTCGCGACATCCTCGACCATCGTCTCGACTCTCTCCTTCTGCTCCGTATCGCTAGGGTTTGAGTTAAGCGATCGCCAAGCTTGTGCTTGTACCCATCGAGCGATGAGTAAGATGTCATTTTTCACTAGGATTTTCGGACTGCCGCTGCTTGCGGTTCTGGCGCTCCTAGGCTTCCTGACACCCCGCTATGTACCTAGCAATTGCGCATGGTGTGGCGCGCTACCTCCGCCAGCAGGTCGGCGCTTGTTTCCGGCTACATAGATCAAACTCTTCGCCGCACGATCGTGCTCGCAAGAGCCGGTTAGGCCTAGCTTTTTTCCAGCATCCGCTTGCCGGTCGTCGATGTCGCGACTTGGTGGAAAGCCGCCTGTCCGCTTTCGGGAGGCGGTCGCAGGTAAGCAGCCACTCGTTCAGGCGGCGGGGCAGGGGGTTTAAACGCCTCCCGTTGGTGGAGAACGGTCCGACCGCTTTCGGGAGTTCCGTTGGCATAGGCAGCCCTTCGTTCAGGCTCACTTGGTCGACAGCTTGACGCCCCTCCTCGGTCATCCAGTTGGATTCGGGGGCATCCCGAAACCCGCCATTGGAAGCGCGTCCGTTGAGAAGCGCGATCGATCAATATGCGCGCAGTTCGCGCCAGCAATTCGAGGTGGGCAGCCGCCGACAGCCTTCACCGGCCTTCAGCCTGGTGCTGGAAGCGCTGCGGTATCGGACCTGACGCCGTAAAGATTTCGGATGCGTCAAATGCGGTTCGCTCTCAAATCCATCCAGGTGCAATCGTCAGATCCGTCTATCTGTGCAAAAGCTGTCTCCAGTGGCGCCGTGCTGGGCGAAGTGATCGCAACCTGACGTTACCTCGCCAAGAAGAAACAGTCTCGGAGACCGGCTTTGACTTTTCCTCGACGTAGCCTGTTGAAGGCAGCGCTAGCTGGTCCGCTGGTGCCTGCTATGTCTGCGATCCCCAGTGATCCTGCATACGCGGCAGCAGCCGAGAGCGGCAAGCGTTGGGGCGTCGGGTCTGACGGACAACGCAAGGCCGACCTCGGCAATGGCATGTTCCGCAATCCGATCGTGGCAGGCGACCATCCCGATCCCACCATCCTGAAGGATGGCGATGATTACTACATGACGTTTTCGTCTTTCTATTCCTATCCTGCCTTGGTCATCTGGCACTCGACCGACCTGGTGAATTGGGCGCCGATCGGCCCGGCGTTGCACGACAATCTCGGCGTGATCTGGGCGGTGGATCTGGTGAAGCACGATGGCCGCTACTTCATTTACATTCCCGCCGATCCCATGGGGAAGGGCTGGTCGATCTTCGTGATCTGGGCCGACGACATCCGCGGGCCGTGGAGCAAGCCCATTGACCTTGGTATAATGGGGCAGATCGATCCGGGGCACATTGTCGGCGAAGACGGCCGGCGCTACCTTTTTACCAATGGCGTGAAGCGGATCAGGCTGCGCGCCGATGGCCTGGCGACGGATGGCGTCCTCGAAGCCGCTTATGCGCCATGGCACTATCCGGATGACTGGGTGACGGAAAACTTCGCACCCGAAGGGCCCAAGCTGCTGCGACGGAATGGCTGGTTCTATCTCGTTACCGCTGTTGGTGGCACCGCCGGTCCGGCGACGGGGCATATGGTCATCGCGGCCCGATCCCGCTCCGTGAACGGACCGTGGGAACACTGCCCCCATAACCCGCTGGTGCGTACCACCTCGACGGACGAACCATGGTGGTCGCGCGGCCACGCCACGCTGGTAGAAGGGCCGGGTGGTGACTGGTGGATGGTCTATCACGGTTACGAGAACGGGTTCAGGACGCTCGGTCGTCAGACCTTGCTCGCGCCGATCGAGTGGACCGCAGACGGCTGGTTCAGGGCAAAAGGCGGCGACTTGTCGCACCCCATGCCCAAGCCGTTGAAGGGGCAGGGTGGCCCTTCCGCGCCGGCACTGACCGACGATTTTTCGCGTGATCGCATGGGCGTACAATGGAGCTTCCACGAGCCGGCCGCAGGCGAGGCTGGTCGCGTCCGATACGAGCCCAACGGTCTCCTCATCCGCGCGACGGGGGCGTCGCCTGGCGATTCATCGCCGCTGACCTGCATCGTGGGCGACCGCTCCTATGAAGCGGAGGTTTCCCTCGATCTCATCGGAGACGCGGAAGCGGGGCTATTGTTGTTCTACAACCACAAAGCGTACGTCGGGATGGGGTTCACCGCCGACACGCTCAAGCTCTTCGAATATTCGGATGAGCTTCGCTGGGCACGCAAACCGCATAAGACGCGGACGCTGCGCCTTCGTCTACGCAATGACGAGCATGTCGTTACGCAATCCTACTCTACCGATGAAGGGCGAAACTGGACGCGGCACGACACGCGCATGGAGGTCTCGGGGTTCCACCACAATGTGTTCGGCAGCTTCCTCAGTTTGCGGATCGGTATATATGCGGCCGGTAAAGGCGAGGTGCGCCTTCGCGACTTCCGCTATTCGGCTGCGTTGGCGTAAGGATCGACCTTCGTCCCTGATACTCCGGTACCCGATGCGTCCATGGCGATCTTCGAATGGTAGGTTGGGCGATGTCGGACCCTGCCATCTTTTCGAACGCCCGGCGGGTGTTGCTGCGGTGACGGCCTGAAGCAGCGCACGGGAGTGCTGTTCGCCGCTCGACCCCTCCAGTCTGCAATTCGCCCCCCTTCGCATTCGATTGCAGAGAAATTTTTGACGTCTATGGATGAGGCTCGATGGGCATCGGAATGCGCACGAGGGGATACCGAAGGGGTAAGCGGCGTGGATGATACGAATGCTGCAATTCGTTCCGTTCTGATCGTCGGGGGTGGTACGGCCGGATGGATGACCGCCGCGGCATTGTCGCATGCCCTTGGCGAGCGGTGCCAAATCACTCTTGTCGAGTCCGATGAGATCGGGACCGTCGGCGTAGGCGAGGCGACGATCCCGCCGATCAGGCTGTTCAATGACACGCTTGGCATCGCGGAGGCGGACTTCCTTCGCGAGACCAAAGGTAGTTTCAAGCTCGGCATCGAGTTCGTTGATTGGGCCAAGCTGGGACATCGTTATTTCCACCCCTTCGGTACGTTCGGCAAACCGTTCGATCTGGTCGCGGTGCATCAGCACTGGCTGGCGGCACGCGCGGCGGGATCCACGATCCCGCTCGATGATCTGTCGATGGCTTGGGCCGCCGCCAGCCGGGGGCGGTTCGCCGCGCCGATGACGGACCCGCGCAGCGTCGCCTCGACGTTCGATTACGCTTATCATTTCGATGCCGGCCTCTACGCCGCTTTCCTGCGCCGCTATGCCGAAGCACGTGGCGTCAGTCGCGTGGAGGGCCGGGTCGGCGACGTCGCGCTGCACGGGGAAACCGGCCATGTCGCGCACGTCGGTTTACGGGACGGGCGGCGGATCGATGCGGATTTCTTCGTCGATTGCTCGGGCTTTCGAGGTCTGCTGATCGAAGGGGCGCTGGCCACAGGTTACGAGGACTGGGCACATTGGCTGCCGTGCGACCGTGCGGTGGCCGTGCCATGTGCCACCGGGGGTGACGGTATGACGCCCTATACACGATCCACCGCACGCGCGGCCGGATGGCAATGGCGTATCCCGCTCCAACATCGAACCGGCAATGGCTATGTCTATTGCAGCCGCCATATCTCCGACGACGAAGCCACGGCGACGCTCATGGCGAACCTCGACGGAGAGGCGCTGTCCGAGCCCCGCCTGCTGCGTTTCACCACCGGCCGCCGTCGCACGTTCTGGAACAGGAACGTGATAGCGATCGGACTGGCAAGCGGCTTCATGGAGCCGCTTGAGTCTACGAGCATACACCTCATTCAAACCGGTATCGCCAAACTGCTCGCCTATTTTCCAACACGAGATTTCAGTCCGCTACTGATCGACGAGTACAATCGCGTGGCTATCACCGAATATGAGCGGATCCGTGATTTCCTGATCCTGCATTACAAGCTGACGTCGCGTGACGATGCGCCGCTGTGGAGGGACTGCGCCGCGATGACGATACCCGATACGCTGGCATTGAAGATTGCTCATTTCCGCCAGGGCGGCCGTCTCATCGCTCGAGATATGGATCTATTCGGCCCCGCGAGTTGGCTGGCCGTCCACATCGGCCAATTGAACCATCCCCTTGGTTCCGACCCTCTGCTGGACAGTTCCAAAGCCGCGGCGGCAAGCACCACGTTTATCGGTCGCCTGTCGGAAGCAATGGCGACGATGGCACGGTCGATGCCGACCCATGAGAGCTACCTCCAGCGTCTTACCCGGTCGATGGCATAAAATGTGATGCAAGCATGCTGCAATCCATTGCACAATGTGTTGCAAACGATTGTGAAGCTGGTATGTGCGATCCCATAGCCCCCGGAGCGGGGCGTACGAGGAGGGATTGCCATGAAGATGAAGGTTCTGCTGGCCTGCACGTCGCCGATTGCGATGCTGGCGGCGTCTCCTGCTTTTGCAGGGCAGACCGCCGATCCTCAGGCGACCAACTCCACCGCCAATCCCGTCGCCACCGGTGCGGACACCGTGACCCAGGCGGGCGATATCCCTGACGCGGGCCTGCAGAGCGACGACATCGTCGTCACCGCGACCAGCGGCGAACGCTCGCGGTTTCGCAGCTCGATCTCGGTATCGCAGATCAGCCAGGAAGCGATCCAGAACTTTACGCCGCGCTCCGAAGCCGAAGTGCTCCGCAACATCCCGGGCTTGCAGCCTTCGGATACCGCCGGTCCGGGCGGCAATGCCAATATCGGCGTACGCGGCATCCCGGTGTCGACCGGTGGTTCCGAATATGTCGCCTTGCAGGAGGACGGCCTGCCCGTCGTGCTGTTCGGTGACATGAACTTCGGTAACAACGATTACTGGCTGCGCTTCGACCAGAACGTCCAGCGCGTCGAGGCCGTCCGTGGCGGCTCCGCCTCGACCTTCTCCAGTCAGGCGCCGGGCGCCGTCGTCAACTACCTCAGCAAGACCGGCGACAAGGCCGGCGGCCAGGTCGCGTACAGCAACGGCCTCGGTTATCGCGAACATCGCGTCGACTTCGATTACGGCGCTCCCATCGACGATACGACGCGCTTCCATGTCGGTGGCTATGCCCGCAACGGCGGCGGCCTGACCAACGAGAATTTCAACATTCTTCGGGGTTACCAGATCAAGGCGAACCTCACCAAGGACTTTGCCGACAATCGCGGCTTCATCCGGCTGAACTTCAAGCGGCTCGACGAACAGGCACCGACCAACACCACGACGCCGTCGCTCGCAACCTATAGCGGCACGAAGATCACCGGATTCTCACCGCTGCCGACCTTCGACGGTCGCGATGGTTCGTCCTATTCCATCTACAACCGCAGCTTCCAGTATCTCGATTACGATGGCGGCGGCGTGAAGAATGCCGAGGTACAGGGCATCCACCCGCGCGTCACCGGCATCGGCGCGCAAATCCACTACGACCTGACCGACAATATCACGATCGACGACAGCATCCGCTATCAGTGGATCAACGGCAATTTCACCACCCAGTTCATCAACGTCGCGACCCGCACAGGCGCGGGCGGCGTGATCGGTTCGACCGTGAACGGCAGCACGGTGGGCTCGCTTCGCTATGCCGCGGGTCCGAACGTCGGACAGGTCTATACCGGCACCTACGTCAACACCAATCCGAACATCAATACGTTGATGAAGAACATGAACAACTTCGTCAACAACCTGACGTTGAACGGGAAGTTCGATGCTGGGCCGGGCAAGGCGACGGTGACGACCGGCGTGTTCCTGATGAAGCAAAACATCGTGCAGGACTGGCACGTCAACCGCCAGTACAGCGAGTTGAACGGCGAGAACGCCGCGCCGCTCGACCTGTTCTCGACCACCGGTACGCAGCTGACTGCCGCGGGCCAGGCGGGGTTCAACGACAATTGGGGCAGCTGCTGCGCGCGGCGCGTCGACCTGACCTATACCGACACCGCGCCGTTCCTGCAGGTCGGTTACGAGCTCGGCGGACTGAACCTCGATGCCAGCGTCCGCTATGACAGTGTACATGGCGAGGGCACAGCGCAGGGTGGCGTCGCCGGGCCGACGACGCGTGTCGCCGATGCGCTGGGATCGGCGCTGATCCCGTCGCTGGTGCTGAGCAACACGGTCGAGAACATCGACTACACGGACCATTATGTCAGCTGGTCGCTGGGCGCGCTCTACGCCTTCGATACCAGCACCAGCGTGTTCGCGCGCGCCAGCCGCGGCGGCCGCTTCAACGCCGATCGCCGGGTACTGTCCGGCAATTTCAACGCCGACGGATCACTGAACGCGCAAGGCCAATCGACGTCCGTCAATTTCCTCAATCAGCAGGAAATCGGGCTGAAGCAGCGTGGCGGAGTGTTCGGTGGATCCTATTCGGTTGAGATCACCGGCTTCCACTCCACGCTGACCGAAAACAATTACGACTTCACCCGCATCAGCCTGCCGGCCCCGAACAACGATCCGAACATCTCGAACGGCTATCGGTCTTACGGTATCGAATTTACCAGCCGGGTCACCGCGGGCAACTTCCACCTTGCCGCGGATGCGACCTATTCGAATTCCAAGATCACCAGCAGCGGCACGGCCGCGCTGGTCGGCAATCGTCCGGGCGGGCTTCCCGAATTCCTCTTCGTCGTTTCGCCATCGTACGACGCCGGGATCGTGGCCTTCGGCGTTAGCGTGAATGGTCAGACCAGCACCAAGTCGGACGATTTCAACCTCTACACGATCAAGGGGTCGACCTTCGTCAACGGCTTCGTGACGGTACGCCCGGTCGAGCGCGTCGAATTGGGCCTCAACGTCAACAACCTGTTCGACAAGCTCGGCTTCCGTGGTGGCGGCAGCCTCAGCCCGATCCTGTCCTCCTCCAGCGCCGTATTCAGCAATACCGCTCTTTATGGCCGTACGGTCACGGGCTCGGTCCGTTACCGCTTCTGATCCTCCCCGGTGGACGGAGTGCGGCAACGCCGTGCTCCGTCCTTTTGTTTGGATTGTCGCCGGGTTAGTGCTGGCCACATGACGAAAGCAAAGCCCGGCGTCACCATTCGAACCCTTGCGGATCTCGCGCGTCTCGCCGGTGTTCACGCGGGTACGGTATCGCGCGCGCTCGCCGGCAGCACGGTAGTGAACGACGAAACGCGATTGCGGATCGAGGCGCTCGCGGCGCAGCACAACTTCCAACCCAATCAGATGGCTCGCCGGCTGCGAACGCAACGTACGGGTGTGATCGGCATCGCCGTGCCGCTCGGTCACGAACGCCGTCAGCATGTCTCCGACCCGTTTTTCCTCACGCTGTTCGGGCATCTTGCCGATGCGCTGACCGAGCGCGGCTATGACATCATGCTGTCGCGCATCATCCCCGATGCCGAAGACTGGCTAAGCCGAGTGGTCCGATCCGGGATGGTCGATGGCGTCCTGCTCATCGGGCAATCCGACCAGTTCGACGTCATCGAAGCCGTCGCACAGGATTACCAGCCGTTGGTCGTATGGGGCAGTCATGTGCCGGGCCAGCGGCACTGCGCGATCGGCGTCGACAACTTCGGTGGCGGCCGATTGGTCGGCGAGCATCTGATCGCCCGGGGCTCGACCCGCATCGCCTTCATGGGCGAAATCCGCACACTCGAGATTACGGAACGCCACCGCGGTTTATGTGCCGCGGCCCAAGCGGCGGGCATTGCGCCACCGATCCAGCTGGACACGCACATGGCATCCGACGTGATGGGCGAAGAGATCGCCGCGAACCTCGACCGGGTTTCGGGAAAGATCGACGCGATCGCCTGTGCCTCCGATGTCATAGCGCGTCAGACGATCCGCACGTTGACCGAACGCGGCCTTTCCGTACCGGGCGACATCAGGGTCACCGGCTTCGACGATCTGCCCTTTACCGAACAGATGATCCCGTCGATCACGACGGTCCGCCAGGATCTCGCGATCGGCAGCACCGCCATGATCGACGCGCTTTTCGCGCGGATAAAGGGTGAAGACACACCGTCTCTGGAAATGACGCCTCGCCTGATCGTTCGCGACAGTGCCTAGGGTGCCGCCTCGAAAACGAAGGCCGCTCCCACGAAATCACCCTTGAGCGGCGCACGAATGCCCTGCGTCATCCAATAGCGTCCGCTAGCGATCGTGGGTATGCCTGCCGGCAGTGCACCGCCACCAAGCATCCGCACCCTGTAGCGCTGTTCAGGCGCCAGCCCCAACGGCAGGATCGCACCCGGGTTGTCGCGCCACATCGATGAATGCAGCATCTGGAACAGCACCGCCTGTCGCTGATCCCGGCCCACGTACATCGTCGCGGACGTCGAGACCGACGCATCGGGGCTTACCAAGCGATAGAGTTTTCCGCGCTGCACGGTCGGGCGAATGGTCTTGTAGGCAGCGATCCATTTCGTCGCGGTCGCAAAGTCCTCCGCCTGCCATTTGATCAGGTTCGCGCCGATCCCAAGCCCGCCCTGCATCGCGGACAGGAACCGATAGTCGAGCGAGGTGACACGCGTGTTCGCCCAATTGGGACTGTCGGTCACCCACGCCATCATCGTTGCCGGCGCATAGGCGCGGGTAAAGCCGTCCTGGATTGCGAGCCGGTCCGATGGATCGGTATTGTCCGATGGCCAAACCTCGTCGACCCGCGCCATCATCCCCAGATCGACGCGGCCGCCGCCCCCCGCGCACCCCTCGATTTCCAGACCCGGATGGCGCTGCCGCAGCGTATCGAGGATCGCGTACAGGTTGCGGATATAGTCCACGTAAAGCCTTTGCTGATCCTCCGGTGCCTGTCCGGGCCAGCCCGGTTCGGTCCAGCGGCGGTTGACGTCCCATTTGAGGAAGGCGATGTCGTTCTCGCTCACCAGCCGGTCGAGCCAGCCGAGGACATGCGCGCGGACATCGGCACGCGCGAGGTTCAGGACGAGCTGGTTGCGCGCTTCGGTGCGGGGACGCCCGGGGAAGGCAATCACCCAATCGGGATGCCTGCGATACAGGTCACTGTCGGGATTGACCGATTCCGGTTCGACCCACAGGCCGAAATCCATACCGAGCGACTTCACCTTATCGATCAGCGGCTTCAGCCCATTGGGGAATTTGCGCGGGTTGACGGTCCAGTCGCCCAATCCGGCGCGGTCGCTGTCGCGTGCGCCGAACCAGCCATCGTCCACCACAAACCGCTCGGCACCGATCGCCGCCGCCTTCTCCGCCAGCGCCATCTGCCCTGATTCCGTTACGTCGAACGCGGTTGCTTCCCAGCTGTTGTACAGCACCGGGCGCAGCTTCGCGCGGGCATGGTCCGGCAAAATGTGTGCGAGTTGAAAATCGTGGAAGGTACGCGATGCGCCGCCCATTCCATGATCCGAATATCCGGCATAGAAGACCGGCGTCTCCAGCGTTTCGCCCGGCTTCAATCGCCACGCGAAATCGTAAGGATTGTACCCCGCTGCAATCCTCACCCGACCTAGCACGTCCTGGGCGACGCTGATCCGGAACGAGCCCGACCAGGCGAGGGCGCCGAACCACACGGGGCCGCTTTCCTCGGCGGTCTTGCCCTCTTTGCCGATCGCGAACCATGGGTTGTTGCCATGGCCGGTCAGGCCGCGCCGGCTTTCGATCGCCGTCAGGGCCGGCGTGACCGGCACCGTCTTCAACGTCCATTCCGCGGCATGCCGCCCGGTCAGATAGTTCAGACGATAATCGTCGCCGCTCGGCAGCGTGAACACCGCCGCGGCGAGCTGTTCGACCCGCACCGGGCGACGGCTGCCGTTGTGGATGGTCGCCGAGCGCGCGAGGATGCCCGTGTCGGGATCGATCGTGTAGCGCAGGGTCGCGGTGAAGGGCTGCGCGATATCGGCCAGTTCGACCGTCAGCGTTTCGCCATCGACGCGGTGGCTGCGGTATTTGAGGACGAGGTCGCGATTGCCGTCCGCAAACGCAACTTTGACGCCCGGTTCGGTGACCAGCCCTTCGCCTTGCCCCGGAAACTCCTGCGCCGTCACGGTGGGTGTCGGATCGAAGCTCGACGGTTCGGTGACGATCGGCACGACGATGGGATCGCTCTCGGCTACGGCACCACCCCAGTGGATCGATCGCAGATAGCCCTTGTCGTCGATACCGAGCGCATAGGTCACGCCGTTGCCATCGAGCCGGAACACCCGCGCGCCCGGCGCTGCCGTAACCCGCGCCTGCGCCGGTATCGCCAGAACCACGAACGGCAGGCCGAGCCACAGGCGTCGCATCACCGCGGCACCACGACGGTCGCCGTATCGCCCTGCAACGCCAGCCGGAACCAGGGCGCCGCCGTTCCGCCGAAATGCGCGCGGCGGACCGTCGCGTCATCCAGCGGCTTGCAGGCCAATCCCCAGAAATCGACGAAGCTGATGACGTCGCCTTCGCCCGTCACCCACCAGCAATAGCCCTGATACGGCTCCGCCGGCGGATTCGCGGCGACGAGGCCCGAACCGTTGAGCGGACGCCAGGGGCCCGACATGTCGGATGCGACCATGCCGTACAATCCGGTTGGCGCGCCAAGGCCATCGGCGAAGCGCTTCGCCTGGGTCGACCAGAACAGATAATACAGGCCGTCGCGGTGCACGATGTGCGGGCGTTCCAGCTCGCTATTGACGCCGATCGCTTCGACCAGCGGCGGTGCCAGCGTCCACGCATCGTCGCTGCTCGCCCGGCGCGCGACACCGACAACGCCATCATGCACGTCGTCGACCCGGCCCGCCGATCCGCTGAACAGCAGATATTCGGCGTTATCCGCAGGGTCGCGGAAATATCCGGGATCGCGGAAGCCCTTGATGCGGCCGTCCACTGCGTCCTCCTGGTCGGCGCGGAGGTACAATTCGCCATCCGCCGCGATGGACTCGACCGGCATACTCCAGTCGCCAACCCGCCCGTCGGCGAAGCGCCCGCGCGTTTCGAACAGCCGCTGTTCGAAGGTGCGCGGTCCGCCTTTGCGCCCCGATGCGGTGAAATACATCGTCAGCGTGACGCCATCGTCGTCCAGCACTGCCGACCCCGACCATTCGCGGCTGCCCGGCGTGAACCCGTCCGGAAAGGCATTTCCATGATCGCGCCAGCCGTCCGCGCCATGGCTGGTCAGCCGGATGCGCGCCGCGTCGTGCCGGTCGTCGGGATCGGCGAACCGCGGCGTCGCGAGGAAGAACCACCAGCTGCAGCCCTCGACGATCACCGTCCGGCCGTCGGCATCGGCGATCTGCCACATATCCCACAGGTCGTGACCGGCGATGATCGGAACGACATCGGCCGCCGTGATGACCGGAAGCGCCGCGGCGGGCTGGTCCGCCGCCCTTCGTGCCTGCGCCGCGGTCCAGGGCGTCGGGATTTCAGGATCATCGCGAAAAGCCGGGGAGGGAGCGGTCGGGATCATGGTGTCTCCAGTGCGAACAGCGCGACGCTCTCCGCCTTCATCATCGGGATCGGGAGACCGGCCTGTGCCAGCCAGTCGCCGTCGAACAGCACGCCCTCCGCCCGCATCCGGGCGAACAGAGGGGCATCGGGCGGCGGGTGTCCGTCTTCGCTCGCAAGGTCGATCAGGCGGACACGCACCGGCCCGGCACCGGCCAGCGGCGGCAGCGTCACCGCGGGCGGACGGCGGACGATCGTGGGATCGATCCGCGTCACGCTCAGCAACAGGTCGCCGATGTCACCATGCATCTGCCAGACCAGCCCGTCGGGTCCGTCGCCCAGCCAGACGCGGCCCGTGTGAAGCCGATCCCGTAGCGTCTTGTACCGCGAGATCGCCTCGCCGAGCACCGCCGCATCCCGATCGGTCAGCGTCGCGGGATCCAGCTCGACCCCGAAATGCCCGGGAAGCGCGACCGCAGCGCGGAACGCCATGCCCTGTCGCCGCCCGGTGGAATGTGCCGGGCTGGCGCCGACATGGCTGCCCATCATCTCCGGCGGCATGAAGTGCAGATACCCCCGCTGCATCCGCACCCTGCTGACCGCGTCGATACAATCGCTGGTCCAGAACCGGTGTGTCCGCGCCGCGATACCGGCGTCGATGCGCCCGCCACCGCCTGCACAGGCCTCGATCTCCACCGCCGGATGCGCCACCCGCAGGCGATCGAGCACTGCGTAGGCGCCGACGACCTGTGCATGATAGCCGGGCCGTCCGTCCGCGCCCCCCGCGGGTGCCAGGTCGCGGTTGTGATCCCATTTCAGATAGGCGATCGGCAGGTCCCGCAGCAGGGCATCGATCGCCTCGAACAGATAGTTTCGCACCTCCGCCCGACCGAGATCCAGCACCAGCTGATGCCGCGACGTCAGCAACGGAACACCATCCGCCTGCAATGCCCAATCGGGATGTGCCCGCGCCAGATCGCTGTCCGGGTTGACCATCTCCGGCTCGATCCACAGCCCGAACGTCATGCCGAGGGCCACGACATGATTCGCCAGCGGCGCCAGTCCGTTCGGATATTTGGTGCGATCCGTCACCCAATCGCCCAACGCCGCGGTGTCGTCGTCGCGCCCTTTGAACCAGCCGTCGTCGAGCACGAACCGCTCGACGCCCAAGGCGGCGGAGCGATCCGCGAGCGCCATCAGCGCCGCCTCGTCATGGTCGAAGTAGAACCCTTCCCAGCTGTTCACATGCACGGCGCGGGGCGGCATCCCCGTTGCCGGCCAGGGCGCGCGGCCGCGGATCGCCGTGTGAAAGCCCTGCATCGCGCCATTCAGCCCGGCGACCGAACATACCGCCAGCATGTCCGGCGTGTCGTAGCGCTCGCCCGGTGCGAGCCGGCATTCCCCCGGTGCCGGCGCCTCGCCCATCTGGAGCAGCCATACGCCATCGTCGTCGCGCTCGATCGACAGCCGGTGGTTGCCCGACCAGGCCAGTTGGGCCGCATGCACGCGGCCGCCGTGCCATCCCGCATCCGGTCCCATGACGAACAGGCCCGGTGGCCCGGCGTGCCCGGTCAGCCCGCGCCGGTTCTCGCGCAACCAGCCGTGCGACGGCATCGGTTCGACCTGCGGGACGAACTCGGCGTTGTGACGGCCCTGGAAGCTGCGGATACCGGTGCAGTCGGCCGGCAGCGGCAGGGTTCCCGCGGCGAGCCATTCGACGTCGAGCACACCGTCGCCATCGTTGATCACGCTCGCCGAAAGCGTGATGCCGTCACCGCGGACGGAAATCCGCTGAACCACGGTGACACGCGCGGTCTCATCGACCAGCGTGACGACGATCCCGTCGTCCGTCGCCACGATCGACCGGGTCTCGAACCAGTGCGCGAAGGCCCGTCCCGCCCGATGCGCGCGCAGCGCCGGCGATCCGAACCAGCCGGAGCCGAACGCCGGCGTCACGGTCAGCGGCTGATCCACGTCGAGCGAGAAGGACGTCAGCGGACGGACGTCGGCAAGCGGCGGCAAGGCCGCGGCATCGACCTTTGGTCCCCACCACCGCCATACCGGAGGCCGATCGCCACGCGCTTCCAGCACCAGACTGGTGGTGGGTCCGTTGTGTACGATCATCGGGCGCTGGCTCCGACGGGGAGTCCCTGAGCATTGCGCTCGCGCACGCTCCAGACCGCTGCGGCTGCCGCGAACATGAGCACACCGCACAAGGTCAGGACGTTCCGCGGGTCACTGCCGAGCAATCGGTCGTAGAACAGCCACATCGTACCCGAGAAGATCAGCATCGGGATCACGATCATCATGTTGAAGATGCCCATATAGACGCCGGTTCGTTCCGTCGGGATCGCCCCGGCCAGGATGACGTACGGATTGCCCATGATGCTTGCCCAGCCGATGCCGATGCCGATCGCGGGCAGAAACAGCATGGCTTTGTCCGTGACGTGCGGCAGCCACAACATGCCGGCCCCCGCCAGGATCAGGCAGGCGGCATGCAGGCTCGCCGCGCCCACTCGCTTCGCCAGCGGCACCATCGCGAATGCCGCGACGAAGGCGACGCCGTTATACCACGCCGCCATCTCACCGTTGGTCAGCACCGCGGAATGGAAGCCGGAGGATGTCGGTACGTCGGTGCGGTACACCGATCGCCCGACCGAATAGATGACATAGGCCCAGTATGCGGCCATCGCGTACCATTGGAACAAGCTCATCAGCGCCAGCTTGCGCATGGCAACGGGCATGTCGTGGATCGCCGATGCGATCTCTCCCAGCATAGCGCCGAACCCCTTGGGCTCGGCGGCGATCCGAAGCTTCTCCTCCGCCGACAACGGCAGTTCGGGAACCCGTCGGATCGACCAAAGGATCGTCGTGAAGCTCAACGCCGCGCCGACCATGAAGGCGATCCGCGCCGTATAGGGGATGTTGTGCGCATCGACCCAGTCCTGGTTCATCCCCGCCCAGACCAGCACCGACGGGGTAAGGAACGCCAGCATCTGCGCGAGGCCGGTGAAGGCGCTCTGCGTCAGGAACCCGATCTGGTGCTGGTCCTCGTTCAGCCGGTCGGAAACATAGGCACGATACGGCTCCATCGTGATGTTGTTGCCGGCATCGAGGATCCACAGCATCGACACCGCCATCAGCAGCGACGAACTCAGCGGCATGAAGAACAACCCTGCTGCGCAGAGCAGCGCTCCCATCAGGAAATACGGCGTTCGTCGCCCCCAGCGGCTGTCGGTCCGGTCGCTCATCGCACCGATCAGGGGCTGAACAAGCAGACCGGTCATCGGTCCCGCCAGTTGCAATAGCGGCAGCGACGCCTCCGAAGCTCCTAGATAGCTGTAGATCGGCGCCATATTCCCCTGCTGCAGCCCGAACGAGAACTGGAGACCGAGGAAGCCGAGGTTCATCTCGAGGATTCGCGGTAGCGATAGGTGTGGCTTCGAACCGGGCAGGGGCATCGACATCCTCAATGGCTGATGCCCATCTTCGCAGGCGTCAGCGGGGCATATCAGCAATAAGCCAGGGGGCACAACAATCGATTGCGAAAAGTTTTAGCCGGCATGCCCGGATCGTTTGGCGCACATGAAAAGAGGGTCTGGCGGGACTGCCAAGGCAGGATCGGTCTTCCCGATGCCGCCGGGGGCGGCCGTTTTCCGTAACCTGTTCCCGACTTCGTCGTCCTGAAGCGCGTGTTGGAGAGGGATCGGGAGGCAATGTGCAGGAAAGGTCCGCCTACGTCAGCAATCCTCACGAAGACGCGCGATAGCTGCCTGATTGCACTGCCCCCAAACCAAGCCGTTCCGCGTGGCCAATTGCGCTCCCGGGGGCTCCGCTCGCATAAATGGGCGGCAGGACTCGAGCAGCAAAAAATGTGCTCGAATGGCCGGGATTGGGTGATGTTGACCGGAGACTGCGACGTACCTCATCTGTCGCGGCAGAGGCGCATCCAGGTTATCCCAGCGGTAGCGGCGCACACCGATGCGAAGATCCAGCGAGCATGCCATCGCCGTTCTCCGTCCGTGGCTCGTCAGGTGTCTGACCGACGGCGCTACTAACGCTGCATCCGTGTCGATGGTACTCTCGGCCATGACCTTCTTCGAGAGCCTGCTGGCACTGTTATTGGTTGCCATACTCCTGCTGCAGATTGCTCGCCGCATCGGGCTACCGTACCCGGCGATGCTTGCCATTGCGGGCATGGCAGTGGCGTTTGTACCAGGGGTCGCGGCGATCCGACTCGATCCGGGCACCGCGCTGGCACTGTTTATCGCTCCGGTGCTGCTTGACGCGGCGTTCGACTTCCCGCTCGTGACGGCCGGGCGGCTGTGGCGCCCGCTGGTGATCCTGATCGTCGGCGCGGTACTCGCGACGACCGCGATAGTCGCATGGATCGGATGGGCGGTGGCCGGGCTTCCCATTGCAGCGGCTATCGTGCTCGGTGCGATCGTGGCGCCGCCCGATGCCGCGGCCGCGACCGCGGTGATCGGCGCGTTGGCGCTGCCGCGAACGACGGTGTCCGTCCTGAAAGGCGAAAGCCTGCTCAACGACGCCACCGCACTATTATTGTTCTCGGGCGCGCTCGCATTTCAAATGGCGGAGGGATCGCCGGGGGCAATCGGACTGCACGTGGCGATTGCGGTACCCGGTGGGATCTTGCTCGGCGTGGTGCTCTCGTGGCCGGTACGGTGGATCCAGCGCTTCGCGGGCAAGACGCTCGGCGCAAACCTCCTCCAGTTTGTCACCGCCTGGGTGATCTGGCTGATCGCGGACCATCTCGATCTGTCGGCTGTGCTGGCAGTCGTCGCGTTCGCAGTGACGGCGGCCCATTCGCCAAACGCCGGCTCGTCGCCGCGGATGCGCGTTCACTCCTTCGCGGTCTGGGCAGCAGTGGTCTTCCTGCTCAACGTCACCGCGTTCCTGGTGATGGGGATGCAGGCGCGCTCGATCCTGGAGCGGCTGCCGGGCGACGGGATCTGGCCTGCACTACGGTTCTCAGGACTGGTCGTGCTGGCGGTGATCGCGACGCGCTTCGTCGTGGTGATGGCGTGGGGGCAGGTCGCTCGTCGATCGCGAAGCGCACGCGGCGCGCTGTCGCCCCCGACGATCGGGCAAAGCGTCCTTGTCGGCTGGTGCGGGATGCGCGGGCTTGTCACGCTGGCGACGGCCTTCGCCCTTCCCGCGACGTTTCCGCAGCGCGACCTCGTGGTGCTGACGGCGTTCTCGGTCGTGCTGGCGACCTTGGTAGGGCAGGGGCTGACGCTCGCACCGCTGATCCGCTGGCTGGGCTTGGACCGGATGGAGAATCCCGCGGACGAGATGTGGGCCGCCCGTACCCGGCTGGTCAATGTCGCGCTCGACGAGTTGCGGAGCCATCCCCAGGCGGAAGATCTCGCTCGGTTGTTCGAAGCCAAGCGAGATAAGCACGACCGTCCAGAGTTGCTGGACTGGATCAAGGGGCAGCACAGCGCCGGGCTTGCCGTGGTGTCGGCACAACGGGCCGAGCTGGCCCGGCTACTGAATGGCGAAGAAGTCGGGATAGACAGTTTCTACGTTCTGCAAGAAGAACTCGACTGGAGGGAGCTAACCTTATTGCCCGAGGAGGAGCGGCGGATCGCCGAGACATGAACGTCTCCCGTCATCGGGATGTATTGCATGCGGCCCACACGGGTCCACGCTTGAACGAATGGCCAGTTTCAAGGCTCATTGCGACGTCGTGAATGTCGTTTCTTGGGTCGACAGCGTCGAGCTGCTGAATGCGTCTACCGTATGGCAGCCAAGACGTCGTCGAGTTGCTCGATTTGTGGAAAGTGGCCGGCCGCTGCGATGGACTGCATCCGCGCGTGCGGGATCAAAGTTGCAAACTGCTGTCCATAAGCCGGGGTCACGATCCGGTCACTTTCCCCCCAGAGCACCAGTGTCGGAATGTTGACGCTGGAAAGGCGGCCTCGCAGCGATGGATCGTGCATGAACGGCTCGCCGGCATAGACGCGCAACGCACGTTGATTGTTCGCCATGGTCGTTGCCGCCGCGGCATCCCTCGGCACCAATGCGCGTGATGGGTCATGGAATGAGTGTGCAAGCAGCAAGGCGGGCGGCAGTGTGGCGGGATCGACGATTCCACCGCCTTCGGGCGTCGGGTCGAGCCCCACAGCATCGATGATGACCTGCTCGGCGATGCGCGGACTGCGGCGAAGCCCTGTCTCGATCGCCAGCCATCCGCCAACCGAGTTACCGATCAAGCTGACATCGCCGATCTCGAGCCACTCGATCAGCGCGAGTGCCATGATCGCCAGATCGTCAATGCGGTGAAACCAACTAGGCCGAGGTTCACCGTCGAAACCTGGATAGACCGGGATGATAGCGCGCCTGCCCCGTGCGGCCAGGCCCGTGGCAAGGCCCATCATCGATCCTGGGCCGGCACCACCATGCAGGAGCAGCGTAGGACGCCCGCTTCCCATCTCGTACCAGGCGATCGGGAGCGCATCCGCAAACAGCGTAGTACGGGAGATCTCAATCATCGTTCGTCACCCTCGCACTTTGACGTGATAGCTGTCGCGCGACACTGCTCTTGTCCAAAGCCGGCAGGGCAGGGGCCGCTTGGATGCCGGCGTCGTACACTGCTCATCCGCAATTGTTCGTTGCGCAGCCATCAACCAATTTTGCCGCTCACGATTGTCCTACCCTATTGGCGAACACCGTAACGTCGCAGCAGGAGTTGAGCGCTCCGCACTTTCGCCGCTGCGCTCAATCGCTCCGTCAGCGGTAACGCGACAACCAGGTTATGCGCCGCCTGGTTTGCCTCGCCAGGCATCCGGGATGGTTCAATCTCTCGATCGTGCCCGCTCCGGGGGAGTTGTCGAGCGGGCAGGCCCGATCACGCTGTGCGATCCACGCGCGCTGCGACGCGCGCAATGCCGCCTGACGGGATGCGGGTAGTCGTTTCATGGTCTTCGCATAGGTAACGTTGAGCGTCGCATCGGCACGCTCGAAATCCGCGACGAAGCATGCCGCCATGTCCGTCGTCACGCCGCGTGCCGCTTCGCCGGTGTTGAGGCAACGGTCGAGTTCACCGGATGCGACAAGCGCGAAGGCGAGTAAGAGCATCGCAAATTCCTTCTATTGGTTGGCGGCGCCGAACATCGTGCGCCACTGCGGAACATACTGGCGGAGCTGCACGGTCGAGACGTGATAAGGATTGCCGTCATCCGGTGACTTGCCGGGTGGAAGTCCACCGTCGAACAGCAGGATGTGGTCTCTTGGTATACGCAGAGCGTCATAGGCGTTCGCGATCAGTCGCGTCGTATTCTCGCGAATGTGTCGCTCTGCCCACCAGCGTGCGGGCGGCGTTGCCGAGGCAGCGAAGAGCCACGGCGCGGGACGCTGATCCGGTCGGGTGACGTCCCAGGGACTCGAGAACAGCACGACCCGGCTGACGGGATATCGCTGCGCCATGAAGGCGGCCATGCCGGCGCCCTGCGACAGCCCTGACAGGATAATCCGCGGCCAGGCCGGACGGCCCTCCGCGTCTAAATATTCACTCCATCCCGCGTCGGGATGGGTCCTTTGCAAATAGCGGAGCAGATCGCCCAGACGATTCGCGATGGCCTCCGGTGCGGGTGTCGCGACCGGCGGTCCGTCGCCCCCAAATGCACGACTTCCCCGGAAACGGGCCGAGCAGGCCGGGGGTCGTGAAGGGCACACCTGGGCAACGGCGGGCATGTCGTTGTAGGTCAGGAACACGACGCGATAACCTTGGCTCGCGATCGTATCGAGGAGCAGGCGCGGCGCTGTTTCCGAACGGCCGCTGGTGCCGGGCATGAACACGACGAGCGGCGCGTTGCGCGATGGCGCGCCCGCGTAGACGAGGTTGGGATCGTCATATTGTCGCACCTGCGGGTTGGCCGCCGACGGACGGACCAGTTCCTGCGCCGAGACGCCGGACAGTGATAAGGCGGCGGCGGCTAACGCGGCGCCGAACTGCTTACAAGCCGTCTTCAGCATTCGCATCTACTCCATCATCCACGGCTCGACCGGTCGATCACAGCGCGATCTCGTTCGCCGCGATCTTGCGGTCCCGCTCGGCAAGTTCGTGGGCACTGGCGGGAAAGATGACTGCCATGCCCTCGGTCGCTGCCCGGGTTTGGACCTCTTCAACGAACGGACGCAGTCCGTCTTCGTACGCACGGAAGGCTGCGGCATGGTCGTCTGCGTGTTGCGCCAGCGCATCTGCGAGCCTGGCGGCACCGATGATCGCCATTGATCCGCCCATGCCCGCTATAGGGGACACGCAATAGCCCGCGTCGCCGACCAGCGCGGCGCGACCCTTCGACCAGTTCGGCATCCTGATCTGCGTCGCGCGGTCGAAATAGAAGTCTTCCTCGTCATCGACATGCGAGAGCATCTGCGGCACCTTCCATCCGAGCCCGTCGAAATGCTCGTGCACCAGACGTCGCAGCCGTGCCCGGTCGCGATAGTCGTACGCGATCTCGCTGTCGGCTCGGAACGCCAAGCAGATGTCGGTCCGATCGTCGTAGCCGTTCAGCATGGCAGTGCGACCAGGCACACTGAACACCTCCGACGTGTCGGGGGGTAGCAGCCCGGTTTCCCGCACCACCTTGAGGTAGAAATAGCCGCCCATGAAGTAGGATGCGGCATCACCGTCATCGAATACGAGATTCCGGGTGTTCGAGCGGTTGCCATCGCAACCGAAGACCAGCGTTGCATCGTGCCGACTACCGTCGTTCAGGGTCGCGGACATTTGATCTGCATGTTCCTGCAGTCGAACGATCGAACGATCGTAGATTATGTCGACGGAACCATCCACTGCGTCCAGCAACAGATCGAGGAGGTCGTCGCGATGGATCTCGAAGTCGTGCGTCCTGTCTTTCGGCGCCGTGTGATCGATGGCACCCAGCGTCTCGTTATCGGCGCCCCGGAAGGTGAAGGCGCGGGGCGGCAGCCTCTTGGCCCAAGCCCGATCAAGCAGGCCCATCCGCTCAAGGATTCCGACCGTTTCGCCTTTTATGTCGACCGGAGTGCCGCCGCGACGAACTCCTGCCGCCGTCTCAACGATCGTAACGCGATAGCCCAGTCCCTTCAGCCAGAATGCGGTGGCAAGACCGGCAAAGTTAGCGCCGCTGACAAGCGCTGTCCGAAGTTCCGTCTGCGTCATCGTAGTTGACTGAACGTCCATTGGTCCCTCTACCATCACCAACTATCCAATCGATATGCAGTCCATTTGTGTACCGAGTATAGAATGCGGGATTGAGACGATCGTTCCAATGGTGGACAGACGGACACGCAAGCGACTGGCAACACGGCGGGCAATCTCCGACGCCGCGACGCGATTGATATTCGACAAGGGCTTCGACAACGTCACGATCGACGAGATCGCCCATGCCGCCGACGTGGGTCGCATGACGGTGTTCAACCACTTTTCGCGCAAGGAGGACCTGTTCCTCGATCGCGAGCAGGAAATCCACGACCTCGCCTTCGATGCTGTACGCACCCGGAGCGGCGGCACGTCTCCGATCGAGGCGCTGCGGCTCCTGGCGCATCGTCTTATCGAACAGCCGGACCCGCCGTTTCCGTTATTCGATGGGACCGAGCGATTTGTCGAAACGGTGCTTAACAGCGAGGCTTTGAAGGCACGAGCCCGGCAGATGCGCGATGATTTCGTCCGTGCCTTGGCGGTGATCCTGGCGGAAGTCGCTGGCCGCCCCGAACAGGAGTCCGATGCGGCGTTCGCCGCGGCGCTTCTGGCAGCTGCCTGGGCCAGCGCATTCCTCCAAGCGCATGCGCTGCTACTCAGGAGCCACGACGTCGCGGCCGCCAAGCGCCTGTTCCTCGATCTTGTCGATCGCGGTACGATCGGAACGAAGGCAGCGCTCTCCGGCACGGCCTATTGCTGAAGATAGCCAGCTACGAGGAAAACAGGGGGCGAGCGTCAAGCCGGTGCCGCTCCCTCCTGACTTGGGCAGCGTCGGGTCAGACGAAGTGCTGGTCGCCGGTCCGCGATCGGTGGGGTGCCGAACATCTCCTTATACTCCCGGCTGAACTGGGAACTGCTCGCGTAGCCTGAGGCAAAAGCCGTGCCGGTCACATCGGCCTCTCCGGAGACGATCATGCGTCTGGCCTCGAGCAGGCGGATGTAGCGTTGGTAGGCGAGCGGACTGCTCCCGGTCGCCGCCTTGAAGTGACGGTGGAACGAGGTGCCGCTCATTCCGGCCGCGTCCGCGAGATCGGCGACCCGCATCGGCTCGCGGGCATTCTGTCGGATCCAGGCGATCGCTTGTCTGATCCGGGCTGCACGAGTGCCCTTCTGGACGGTCTGACGAAGCGTGTCGCCCATCGGCCCCTGAAGCAGACGATAGCAGAGCTCGCGTTCGGCTTGGCCAGCCAGCGTCGGGATGTCATCGGGACGTTGTAGCAGGCGGACGAGGCGATCGACGGCGTCCATCACATCTTCGTTCAGCGGCGCGGTCACGAACGTCGGCGCGGTGGGCGTCTCTTCGACCGATGCATCGCCCATCAGCGTGGCGACCACATCCGCATCGAGGCTGAGCTCCAGCCCTATGTACGGCGCCTCGTGCGTCGCCTCGATCACCTGGGTCGAGAAAGGCAGTCCGACCGCGGATATCGCGCAATCGCCGGCTCCGAACTCGAGATCCCTGCCACCGATCAGCAACCGTTTTCGGCCTTGTAGAAGAAGGTAGAACTTCGGTTCGAACAGCGCCAGTCTCGCGTCCGTCGGCATCCGGCTCGACCAGATCATCACGTGCGGGATCGCCGTTCTGATCGGCACGCCTGGCAGCGAACGATCCGCAAGGCGCATCAGCGCGGCCACGGTCTCCTGGCGTATCATGGCCTGCCGGTCGGCGGCGGAGCGGACGTGAAGCTGGCAGGATCGGGCACGTCATTGGCAGGATTGCACATGGCTCGGCTCCGGTTTCGACTATCTTTCTCGCGTGTAATTGGGAGAATGTCGATGCCGAACTCAGACCGCCTGATCGCCCGCCTCGTGGACGAGGCCGCCATCCGCGACGCTACTGCCCGCTTTGCGGATGCTGGAACGTTTGGCGACTATGATGCCTTTCGCGACCTGTGGGCAGAGGATGGGGTCTGGGCCATCGGCAAGCCCTTCGAGGCACGCGCCGAAGGACCGGACGACATCGTCGCGATGTTCAAGAAGCTGAAGGAGCCGAAAGAGTTCTTCGTCCAGTTCGCGTTCCAGGGACCGATCGTGATCGACGGTGACATTGCGCGGGCTCGAACCCTGGTCCACGAGGAAGGACGAGGCCCCGGAGACACCGGCTTCCGCTGTCACAGCGTAACGAACGATCTGCTGCGCCGGACTGGCGATCGTTGGCTGTTCGTGCGCCGTGACTTCCAATATATCTGGCTCGACACCGCGAATTTCGCCGGCGACGTCTTCGAGGTCTCGCCAGCAGTATAGATGTGAGCGAACACTCGCTTCGAAGGAGCTTTCGGCGTGAGGGAAGATGATCCGGTCTGGCTCGATCGACGGCTGTTTCCCTATGACAGTCGTTTCGTCGACGTTGGCGGCCATCGTCTTCACTACATCGACGAAGGGTCGGGCCCGGTGTGCTGTTCCTGCACGGCAATCCGACTTGGTCGTTCCTATACCGGCACATCGTTCGGCGACTGTCGCCGCATTTTCGGTGTATCGCGGTCGATTATCCCGGCTTCGGCCTCAGTGTCGCGAGGCGTGGCTACGGCTTCACGCCTCGCGAACATTCGATGGCGATCGAGGGGTTCGTCGACGCGCTCGATCTTTCCCTGATGTCGATCATGGTTCAGGACTGGGGCGGCCCGATCGGATTGGGTTTTGCGGCGCGCCAGCCCGACCGCGTGCAATCGCTGATCATCGGCAATTCGTTCGCCTGGCCCGCGACGCCGGGGATGAAGGGGTTCTCCTACATCTTCGGCAACCCGTTCGCGCGTTACCTGATCCGGCGGACCAACGTCCTCGCACGCTGGCTGATCCCCGCAGGGATCAGCAGGACGTTGTCGGCGGCGGAACTCGCGGCGTGTCTCGGACCTTTCCCAACCCCTGCGTCGCGTCTGCCGACATGGATCTTCGCCCGCCACATTCGGGCGAGCGCGCCCTATCTGGCCGAGGTCGAAAGGGGCCTGAATAGGCTAAGCGACAAACCGGCGCTGATCCTTTGGGGCAGCGCCGACGGCGCGTTCCAGGCGGCGGATCGCGACCGCTTCGCGAGCCTGTTTGCCGACCGTCGCATCGTCGATCTCTTCGACGCCAAGCACTTCATCCAGGAGGACGCCGCGCCGGAAATCGCCGCGGCGATCCTCGATTGGCGTTCGCGCCTCATCGTGTCCGAGGAGGCGGTCCGGTGAACATTCCGCTCACCCTGGCGCTTCACCTCGGCATCGTGCTCATCGGCGTGATCGTCCTGCGGCTCGCGGGGGTACGGACGCGCCGCGAGCCATTACTCGCCGGGTTCGGCGTCGTGATCCTGTACTGGATCGTTTCTCCCCTCGGGCTCCGGCTTCAGGAGGCCGTCCCGATCTCTGCCGGGTTGCACTGGAACTGGCTCGGCAAGGTCTTTGCTTTGGCCGTCGCCCTATTCGTCTGGCGGCGATCGGGGCTGTCGCGCGACGACATCGGGCTGACGATGCGGCAGCAGGCGGGATCGCTGCTGCCGGCAGGTATCGTCGTCGTGCTGATCTGCGCCTTCGCGTGGACCTACGGGGCAATCAGGTCCGACGGGAGCAGTCTCTCGCCGGAACGACTGCTGTTCCAAGCCATCATGCCGGGGCTCGACGAGGAATTGGTCTTTCGCGGCCTGCTGTTCGCGTTCTTGATTCGCGCGTTCGGAAACGGCGGAGAGATGACACGGGCGTCGCTTTGGTGGGCAGGAACGGCGGTCACCTTCCTCTTCGCAGCCGGGCACGGACTGTTCGTTGTGGAAGGGGCGATCCAGGTGGACTGGCACGCACTCGTCGAAAGCGGCACGATCGGCGCGGGGCTGCTGTGGCTGCGTGTGAGGACCGGCTCACTGGTGATGCCGGTCCTCGCCCACAACCTCTCCAATTTCGGAGACTCGTTTTTCTAGCGGCTGTCTGCTGGACACGCGATCTGTCCGCGTGTCGGTCCAATGCCGGTTAGGCGACGCAAATGCCGGGCACTTCTATCTTGCGGAACAGGTGCGGGCTGACCGCGGCTTCGTCCGGGTAATCTGCCAGGCGCGCCTGAAATGCGGGACTGGCGAACGCCGCGCGAAAGTGGCCGACCGACTGCCAGACGGCGTAGTTCAGGAAAACGCCGCTTCCAGCAATGCCGCGGTGAAGCTGGGTCGAGATGAAACCCGGCTGTGCCTTCATGTGTCCGGCATCGCTCGACCACGCCGCCAGCAAAGCGTCGGCGAGACTCGGCGGAACCACGAAGGTGTTGATGAGGACCACGGCCTCGTCCTCGGACTTCAGTTGATCGGTCAGCGTGACGGCCTGATCCATCTCTACTAGTTTGGGCATTAGTTTACTCCACGAAGGTATTGCACGGTGGTTTCAGGGACCGATAGCGGTCCAGGACATTGAGAATGCTGCGCCACATCATGTCGCCCTGCTCCCAAGGCGTGGCATGTGAGCCGGAACACCGCCAGCCTTCAACAACATCGAACACAGTCGCATCGATGATATGACGCGCGAGCTTCTCACGTTGATTCATCGGCACCAGCTGATCGTCCGGACTCTGCTCGAGCAGGATTGTGGCAAGGCCGCCTAAACGACGCAGGCGGCTAGCTGTCGTACCCAACTCGAACCGAGCGGGACTGCCGGCCGCCCACACTTGTTCATCGGCCCCGAACGCAATGGTCAACAGGTCTCGGTACTCGGCCTCGAGATGCGCATGCGACGGGTCGAGGTGATGCACCAGGCCGGGCAGGTCGTATAGGCCGTTGACGCCGACTACGGCGGCCGGCGTCGGCGGTGCACATACGTCCAACAGCCCGAACTCGGCAGGCTCCGTCAGCACCGCTTGGAAAGCCAGGCAGGCGCCGCAACTATGGCCCGACAGGACGTATGATCCGTCGGACAGACCGAGAGATCGCAGCATCTCGAAGGCGCGAAGCACGTCGTCGAGATGCTGGGGGTGGACCGCTTCGCGGGCTGGATCCGAGTGACCGTCCACGCGCGGATCGTAGGAATCGCTCGGCGCGCTTGGGAACGGGGAGATGGTATAGTCGATCGAGGCGACCACCTTGAGCGGTGTATCGTCAGGCGTGGCGAACGCGCAGGCAACCGTCGGTTCGATCGACGCGGCCGTCACGTCGGGACTGCGCCAGGCGCCGCCGTGGATGTGCACGAGAGCGACCGGACAGCCCGAGTTCGTACCGAGGCAAGGTAGTTCACACACCGGCATACTAACCAGCGCCTCGGTTTCGTCCGTCTGGGGCAGGTATAGGCTGAGTGTCTGCAGTCGATTGCCATCGGCCCGGTAGGAAAGGTCGGTGGCGCAAATGACCGGGACGGGGTCGGGAAGCGCAGGGCTGATGACACACTTGCGTCGCCACTTCCCCGGCTGCTGATGACCATGATCCATGATATGCAGTTGGTTATCGCTGGCATTGATCACATCCATGATCCTGCCAATGACTTGCCTGATCCTGCCGTTGATGCCGCGATCGCTACGCTCGTTCGCCAGTGCTTCGACAACGGATCACCGCCTTGCTGGTGACGCCGGCAAGGTCGCGCGTCCGCGGGTGCAGCGTTACCGTTAGTCGCCACGGTCCGGCCCCGACCGTCCGCCGTCATGCCCGCAGGTCGAGGAAGCTCACGCTTGTTCTCCGGTTGCAGGAATGACTCGAACTGTCGAAATCGTACCGCCATCGACGGCGACGATCTCGACGGCGAAGTTGTCGAAGGCGACGTGTTCTCCTGCCCGGGGCAGTCGCCGCGTCCGTTCGATGACCAGCCCCGCGATCGTCTTGAATCCGCGATCGGGCGCGATGGCGAGGCCGAACTCCTCGATGAGGTCGTCGACCGGCTGGGCGCCGGGCATGACGATGCTGCCGTCGGATTCGTGACGGAAGCCCTGTATCTCGCAGTTGGCGGCTGCGGGATCGGCCGACGGGATGTCCCCGGCGATCGCTTCCAGCACGTCGGCGAAGGTGACGATCCCCAGCATCGAGCCGAACTCGTCGGCGACCACCGCAACGCCGGCAGCATCCGCCTTCAGCGACGCGAGGGCGCCGAGGACGCTGGCGCGTTCGGCGACATAGTGGACCGGGGAGGCGAGCGCGAGCAGGTCGACGATTTAGTACCACAGAAGGCGCAGCAGCTTTACGGAGGCGTGCGCACCGACCTTGACCGCTTCGACGCCGATCTCAGCGTGCTACTCGCCGGCTGGGGCGAGCAGGCTGCGCGTAAGGCTCTCTCCGACCATTCGGGTATATTTGCAAACTATCCCGAGGGCAGCAGTGCCGTCGCGCCTGATGCTACGCAATCCGCGGTACTCGGAGCCGCTGGCAAGCGTGACCTCCGCACGGTTATGTCGGCGCAAGGGGACGCCGGCTGGGCGTGGGCGTTACGCGGGACTGTGTTGTCGCTGCTGTTCCTCTGCGTCGTCGTGCCGATCGGTTTGGCTGTCGCAACGGTCACGACGCTGGTGCAGAACGCAAGCGCTGCAGAGCGAAAGGCGGCAGCCGTCGAGGCGGACGTAAAGCGCGACGGTCTCATCGAAAGCTATAACAATGTCTACGGTGAGATTGCCAACGCCGTCGTGGATAACGACCTTTCCCGCATCAGGCGCATCCTTGCCCGAGAGCGTGCCGGCCTGTTCGCCAAGAAAGTCGCGGTGCAGGAGCGCGTCGCAGTTCTCGATGAGGCATCCGACACCCCGTCTACCACTGCCGTCACTAGCCCGGTTGCCGCGGAAAGGGTCACCTTTCCGCAACGGGTCTTCATCCAGTTCGCGGGCACCTATACACGCGCGCAGATGACAGCTCTTAACGCCAGTCTGCGCGCTGCTGGCTGGGACATGCAGAGCACGAGCGGCGAACGAACTACAAAGGCCATAGGCGTGAACCAGGTCCGTTACGGCGACGGAGGCGCGGCGGCCGCTGATGCTTTGGTCAAGGCGCTCGCTGCAAGCACCGACACGCCGATCCGCGGTGTGGAGCCCAAATCCATGCGGTTCGTCGGCAACCGCAACTTGGAAATATGGATCAGCAACTAAGGCGCGAGCAAGCCACTGCCAGACGCACGTGGCTCGCGGCTGAGGTTCCTTGACGTTAACGAGTGACCGGAGTCGGGGAGTCGCTACACCCACCGGAGCGTCCAATTCTTGGTCAATTTGAAGCAGCAGCGTCTGCCGCGACGCACCGGATGGTTCTTTCGCTGGGATCGGTCGGGTCGAGCAGGAAGATGCCTAGATCACGATTAGCGGTAAGCCAGGCGACGTGCTCGATCCCGATCCGCTGCCCAGGGACGAGGCGAGGCACTCCCGGAGGGGCGGGTGCGATGATCTCCGCGGCAATCCGGCCAGCCGCATCCTCCAGCGCGATACGCTCGGCCGGTCCGAAGAACGCATCCGCGGGTGCCGCCGCCATTTCCGTCGTGAGCGTCGCGATGCCAGGCACAGCGGTCGCGGCCGTCAGCGCGAGATCGCCCGCACGTAGCCGCGTGACGCAGTCCGCAATCCCCTTCGCCAACGCCCGCACGTCGCCGGCGGTCGTGCCTACCGAAACGACCGCGAGCAGATGGCGAGCATCAGAAAGACCGACACACAGCCGGTGATGCTCGTTCAGCCAGTCGTCGATCGCATATCCGGAGACGCCAAGGCCCGACACGTCGATCAACACCTTCGTGGGGTCGAGTTGCGATCCCGGCGGGATGTCCGGCTCATCCAGGACGCGGATACCATCAATGACGGTCAGCCGCGCACGTAGATCTGCGGCCCTCGCGACCATCTTGTCCCACGTCGCCTCGCCATCCACGGCATGATCGCGGCGCGCGGCGTCGAGGCTCGCAAGAATCGGCACCGAGGGGCTGGTCGTCTCGTAGAGCTCATAGGCCATCCACAGCCGCTGCCGGTCGACCAGATCGCCGCGCGCGAGCAGCGCCGACCCTTGCGTCAGCGCGCCCATTGTCTTGTGCATGCTGTAAACGGCGACGTCCGCACCTTTCGTGAGGGCGTCGTGCGGCAATGCCTCGCAGAATGCGAAGGCACCGCCCCACGCGGCATCGCAGATCAGGAGCAGGCCGCGCTCATGGCGTCTGCGCTGTCCGGGCCGTCACGAGCAGCTTATTGATGCTCTCACCAGCACCTAGGCAGACAGGCGAGGTTTAGCCGCCGGTTCGATATGAACGGATGACCGGGCTCGGAGGGCAAATTAAGTTCATCAAATAGCATTATTGGGTCGCCGTGCCCGCTAGCTTGAGCGGTGGCCTGCACCTTCGTTGCCGCCGCCCAACGACACTACAAGCTCGAAGATTGCTGCTTTAACGCGCTTCCTTATCTCCATCCCTGAACGTGGATATGCGGACCGAGTCACGAACGAGGCCGCTTAAAACCGGTTGTCGGTTACCTTCCGCGCGCTCTCCGGTTAAGCGACCCTATGGAACAACAGGCTCTCGTTATTGCGCTGATCGGCGCCTTGGGGATCGGGGCGCAGTGGGTGGCTTGGCGGACGGGGTGGCCAGCCATCGCGCTGATGCTGGCCGCGGGTGTGGTCGCTGGTCCCGTCGCCGGGCTGATCATACCTAAAACTACCTTCGGCGCCTTGCTCGAACCGATGATCTCCGTCGCCGTGGCGTTGATCCTCTTCGAAGGCGGGCTGAGCCTCAATTTCCGTGAGTTGCGCAAGACCGAAGGAGCTGTGATCCGCTTGATGGCGATCGGCATACCGGTCGGCTGGTGCCTTGGCGCACTGGCCTGTTACTACGTCGCCGGGCTCGTCTGGCCGGTCGCGATCCTGTTCGCCGGCATCCTCGTGGTAACGGGCCCGACGGTGGTTATTCCCTTGCTACGTCAGAGCAATATCGCACCGCGGCCGCGCGCCATCCTGAAGTGGGAGGCGATCGTCAACGATCCGTTCGGCGCGCTCTGTGCCGTCATCACCTACGAGTATCTAAGACGGGTCGATGAAGGTGGCACCTTGCTGTCGGTGGTCGCTTCTCTGCTTGCCGCGGCGGTGGTTTCGGGCTTGATCGGTTACGGCATGGCGCGCGCCATCGCGTGGGCATTTCCGCGCGGCCATGTGCCCGAGTATCTCAAGGCGCCGGTCCTGCTCGTTGCCGTGATCGGCACCTTCACCTTGTCAAACGTCATTCAACAGGAGACCGGACTGCTCGCGGTGACCGTGATGGGCGTGGCAGTCGCCAACATGCGTCTCGACTCGTTGCGCGATATCCACCCCTTCAAGGAGAACGTGACCGTTCTGCTGATCTCCGGTGTCTTCGTCCTGCTCTCGGCATCGCTCGATTTCAGCGCCCTGCGCTCGTTCGAGTGGCGCTTTGCGGCATTCCTCCTTGTACTGCTGCTCTTCGTCCGCCCCGCCACCGTCTTGCTTGCCCTGGCCTTCAGCAAGATCCCATGGAACGAGCGGCTGCTGATCGCCTGGATCGCTCCACGGGGCGTCGTCGCAGTCGCCGTCTCGGGGCTTTTCGCGCTGCGCCTCGACGAGCTCGGCTATGGCAACGGCAACATTCTGGTCACGCTCTCCTTCGCCGTCGTGGTTGCGACGATCATCGCGCATGGCTTCAGTATCCGGCATGTCGCGCGCTGGCTGAAGGTCACCGGTGCAACCCAAAAGGGGCTCCTGATCGTCGGCAGCACACCGTGGAGCGTCTCGCTGGCTCGGCAAATCCAGTCCTTGGGCTTGCCGGTAATGATCGCCGATACGAGCTGGCAACGCTTGGGCGGTGCACGTCAGGCGGCGATCGACACCTATCATGGGGAGATCCTGGCGGAAGCGACCGACGAGCGGCTCGACCTCACGCAATTTCAGGTCTTGGCCGCCACGACGGATAATGAAGCGTACAATGCGCTCGTGTGCAGTGAGTTCGCGCACGAAATTGGGCGGGATTCCGTTTACCAATTGGGGGCGAGCGGTGACGACGAGGATCGTCGTAGTCTACCGGAAGCCCTGCGGGGACGGGCGATGTTCACCGCTGGCCATGGGGTGGACGACATCCTGCAACGCGAGACGGCCGGATGGACCTTCCGCAAGACTCGGATCAGCGAGCAATTCAAGTTTGACGACGCCCGCTCGATCTTGCCGGATGAGGCGGACATGCTGTTCGTCCTTCGCAAGGACGGTCGCATCCGCTTCTTCACCCATGCCGCCCGCCCCACGCCACAAAGCGGTGACGTCGTGGTGTCCTATGGACCCTCGCGACATGGCGACCCAAACGCTAGTCCGTCCATCCAAGCTGGAGTGAGTGTCGCATGAGGGTACCTCAGTGGAACAACCGGGCGCGGCGTGTCGGTGCGACGACCTTGCTCTGCCTTGGCATCGCCGCCTGTCAGCCCGGAGGCATGCCGACGAACGACACTGCGCAAGTGCCGGCAAATGCCCAAGTCCTCGGGGAAGAGGTGGCCCCGGATAGGGATCAGGTCGACCGGAATACGGGGGAAACGACCAAGTCGATCATTCGTCCGGATATCGTACCGACACCGACGCCAACCCCGCCTGCGAAGCCCGTCGAGCTGACTATTCCGTTTCCCGCCAAGGGGTTCGAAGCAGATCCGGCTAACATGGCCCTTCTCGACGACTTGATGGCCAATCCCGTTCTGCGCCTGGGTGGCCCGATAACCCTCTGGGGTCACAGCGACTCCAGCGGTTCGGATGCGGCCAATTTGATCGCGTCGCGGCGACGTGCTGAGGCCATACGTGCTTATTTGCTGAAGAGAGGCATTGCCGCCGAGCGGATATCGGTCGTCGCGCTGGGCGAAGCCCGTCCGGTCGCGCCGAACCGCAATCTTGATGGATCCGACGATCCAGAGGGGCGTGCCAAGAACAGGCGTGTCGAGATCGAGGTCGGTCTACCGAACGCCGGCGCATCAACGGATCAACCACGTGACGCAACGCCATCACGGTAGCCGATGCTCGTGTTGCATGACTGGGGCATCATACCCAGCCTGATCTTTTCGTCGGTAGATCCGGGACAAGGGAGGCAACCTTGACGTGGTCGATGCGCTCCTTGGCCATCCGTTGGAGGGAGCCACCCGGCGGTCAGCCTGAGCATCGAAGCCGGCTGCTCGTCGGATCGACACGCCCCTGTAGATGCCCGAACAATGGCGTTACGATCAGATGCGGTACAGCGAGAGCCGCAATCCCTGCGAATAGGGGGCGGACCCCGGAAGGGTCAAAGCGCAACAAGACCGTGCCTGTTACGGCGGCGAGCAGTATCGCGGCGACGAGTATCGGAGCAGTGGCTCGAAGATAGCTGCCCGTCGTTGCACAACCGATCCGCGTACGCCGTTCGACCGTCTGGGGTTCGGCATGCAGAACGAGAAATCCAACGGAAAATCCCACTAGTGGCGGCAAAACGATAAGGGCCGCCGTCCCGATCAGAAGGCGCAGGTCGTGGCGCTGAGATGCTATTACAATCAGATATGCTGCCGCTATCGCGCCGAACAGCGCCATTGCCGACACCATTGCGGGCAGTACGTTTGTCGAGATGCCGCCAAGACTAAGGAGATCCGCAAGATTCGTCGCATGGAAAGTGGCGGGGGTGGCGACAAGGCTCGTCCCTCGCGCAATTCTTTCCAGCGGCCGATCTGCTGGTGCATCTTCAACGCCGAAATGAATTGCCGACGCGATGAGAAAAGCGGGAAGTGCGACCGCCGGATCGACGATCCACCACCAGAGGCAAGCCGCGCCCACAAGGACGTATAGGGCGACGAACATAGTGCGTTGCCGCGGCTCGACGATTGCCAGGTCGCTGGCGCCATGTGCCATGCCGATGACGCCAATCGCCACGACCGCAAACGTCAATTGTACGGCCAACGAACCGAAGGAGGCGGCAGCCGCCGCCCCCAGAAGCAGGCCCCAGCCCCAGGCTGGAGCGCGGGCGATCATGACTGGTGACCGCGTTCGGTGTTGTGCTGCTCCAGCGCCTTGTCCAGGTTGCTTGCCGCATAGAAGGCGTAAACGATCTTGGCGACGACATCCATGATCAGGATCGCCCACACCGATGCCGGATCCGTGATGATCTTCATCCCTTCGGGACCGATTAGGAAGACGACCGGATAGAGGAACCAGATAACCGTCAGGAAGGCGACGTTCTTGTTGTATGCCGTGCCCAAAGCCATGCCCCGGCTTTGCGCCAGCGTCCGTAGCGGCCCCCACAAGAGGTACAGAACGCCGAGAAAGGCGACGCATGACCAGGCATACCAGACCCACTTTGCGAAAGAGGGACCGGCCAGCGACGACACCAGGCCTGTCACTATCATCAGCACGTCGAGGACGATGATGGCGGTGAGGTGGCCACCGACCTCGCCAGTCTTGCCATGCTCATGGAAAGCCAGAAGAACGAGGCTCGATAGCAGGATCGGCGTTGTCACCGACCAATCAAGGTATCTCGCGAGATAGGTGACCGAGCCGTCGAGCTTGAACAGCGTGCCGATGCCGAAGGCCATTGCCAGATAGGCCGTAGCTGCAATGAACGGCACGCTGGCATGCAGCAGCGTATGGTGGCCGGACGGGTGACTTTTCTTCCCCGTCGCATAGATCGCTAGCGAACCCAGCGACATGATTGTGAACCCAAGCAGGAAGGCAGTCTGATCCATGCGGGATCCCCAGCACAAGGGGGCGACCCGATGCCGACCCAAAATGCATAACATGGATTGTATCGTTTTGTGTCCATGCCGGAGCGAAGTCCATCGGCTTGTCACAAAGCGCGATTGATAGGAGAGGAGCGGACACCAGCTTGGTAAACGGGGAACAGCCGTCGTTCTCCACGGCTCCGGCGAACTGAGCTGCACAGCTTTTGCAGCATGATACTGGAGCCTAGCTGATTGTGGAACGCGCCGTCGCCTGAATCGCTGAGACGGACCGCCTGTCGCCCACCAACAAACTGAAAGTTCCGCATGTTCAACGGACTCGGCCTGCCGGTTTTGCTCGCGATCTTTGCCGCCTGCGCGGGTGTAATCTGGGTCGCTGGCGTGAAGCTAGCTGATACGACGGACATTCTGTCCTCGCGACTTCATCTGGGCAAGGCGCTCGGCGGTATCATCGTACTCGCCATAGCCACCAACCTGCCCGAGGTCGCGATCACCGTCAGTGCGGCGCTGGCAGGCAATCTAGGGGTGGCGGTCGGCAATATCCTGGGCGGCATCGCCATCCAGACGGTCGTTCTCGTAGCGATGGACATCGCCATGAAGGAGAAGGTGCCTCTGACCTACCGCGCCGCCAGCCTCACGCTGGTCGTGGAGGCGGTGCTGGTCATAGTGGTCTTGATCGTGTCGATCATGGCGACGCAGTTGCCCGGCACGCTCATCGCGGCCCGCCTGACTCCTGGGGCGGTGTTGATCGGCGTTTTGTGGGTGATCGGCGTGTGGCTTTCCAGCAAAGCCAGCAAGGGGCTGCCTTGGCAAGATGCGAGCGGCACCGCTCCCGACGGTCAGGAAGAACCCAAGGGGCACTCAAAGGTAAAGAAGGATGACGACTCCGGAAAGCGGGGAGAGAGCACGGTTAACGTCGCATTGGTCTTCGGCGCTGCGGCGCTCGCGACCTTGGCAGCCGGCGTACTCCTGGAGCGAAGCGGCGACGCCATTGCCGATCATATCGGCCTCAGCGGGGTCCTCTTCGGGGCAACGGTACTTGCGGCCGCCACGTCGCTGCCCGAGCTCTCGACCGGCATCACCTCGGTGCGCATGAAGGACTATCAGCTGGCCGTCAGCGACATCTTCGGCGGAAACGCCTTTTTGCCCGTGCTCTTCCTCCTAGCCGTCGTCATCTCAGGCAAGGCGGTGCTGCCTGATGCTCAGGCGAGCGACATCTACCTTGCGGGCCTTGGAGTGTTGCTGACCTGCATCTACGCCGCAGGCCTGATTTTCCGACCCAAGCGTCGAGTTTGGCGCATGGGCATCGATTCCGTCGCCGTACTTATCCTTTATGCCGTCGGCGTGGGTGGCCTGTTCGCAATATCTAGCGGTCACGGCGGCTGAGCCGCTTACTTCAAAACGCGACCTTTCAGGTGGAAGCGGGATGGAAAACTAGCCGCGTTGAACATAAACAGGCGACCGAAGTTGAGAAAAAATAAGGTGCGTGCAAATGGCAGATTATAGGTCGTCGTTGCCGTTAAACGATTGCAGCGGAATTTAGGACGACAGTAATTTAGCGATCCACCGACTGCGATCGAATTGGCCGCAAATGATCACGATTGCGGCGGTAAGTGGCACCGCGATAAGTGCGCCAGCGATGCCCCATACCCAGCTCCAAAACGTCATCGCGACGATGATCGCCAGCGGCGAAAGCGACAGTTGCTTCCCTTGCAGCAGAGGATAGACGACGTTGCTGATCGTCATTTGCAGGACGACGAAGCCGACGAACACTAACGCGGGCATCTGCCACCCACCGAATTGGATCAGGGCAAACAATACGGGTGGCACGATCCCGACGATGTTGCCAATCACGGGTACGAAGTTGAGCAGGAAGTTTAGGATACCCCAGACGAGCGCCAGTTCCAGCCCGGTCATCCATGACCAGAGGGCGGAGGCGACGCCGGTCAGGATGCTGGTCGCGAGCGTCGTACCAAGATAGCGTCGGACCTGACTCGATATCTCCTCGCCAACATCCAGCATGTCACGACGCGCGCCGCCGTCGAACATCTCGTACAAGCGACGCCTGAGGCGCGGTACCTCGGGCAGGCCGAGCATCACGACGATCCCGATGAACCCCACGTACGTGACAAAGGCGTAAGCGCCGCTCGCGAGCATCTGCAACAACGCCATGATTCGTTGCCGGTTGATCGTTCCGGCGATCGGCACGCCGCGATTGGCAGCCCAACTGGCAAGCCGCGTATATGCCTTCTCAAGCCCCGCCCATTGCGAGGACATTGCGCCGATCACCTGCCCGATCGACAGATACACCGCAGCGGCAAAGGCGGCGAGGATCCCAACAAGCGACAGCAAGGTCAGCGTGTAGGCAAGCCACGAGGGCATATACCGGCCGAGCAAACGCTTGAGCGGCCACAGGGCGGCGACGATGATCGCTGCGAAGGCGATCGGCATAATCACCGCGAACGCGCTGCGCAGTGCGGCAATCAACATGATCGCGGCAATGATCGTCAGCATGCGGTTGTGGTAGCGGCCCTGAACCTGACTCTGGGTCATTCTTGTCGCTCCTCAATCTTAATGCCCGCATCAGCCATGACCTCAGCATTGAGGCGCGCGCCGAGCAGTAGCGCCCAGGCGGACACCATCAGCCACAGCATCAGCACAACCACTGCTGCAAGCGAGCCATAGGTGTCGTCGAACCGCGCGACGTGCGCGACGTAAGTACGAAATAGGATCGTCGCGATGAGCCACATCGTCACGCCTCCGACTGTTCCCGGCAAGGCGTCGCGCCACCCGATCGCCCGTTCTGAGGCGGGGGCGTAGCGGTAGATCAGGATCAGGCCGGCGCCGGCGCCGAGCGTCAGCGACCCGAACAAGGTGAGGGTGGAGGCAAGTCGCGCGCCAGGCAAGCCGTCAGGAACATAGCTCTGGAGAAACGCCAGGATCGATAGCGACGCCAAGGCCGTCAATACGAGCGCGGCACAGCCGAGCACCAGCGCGGTCGAGACGAATTGCCGGCGCAGCCCACGACGCTCCCGCTCGATCCGGTAGGCGAGATTGATGCCGTGAAGCAGCGATCGACCGGCACGCCGCGCGCTGAACAGCGCGATCGCAACCGATACGAGGAGCGTTGCAACGGAGGCCCGATCGGTTGCCAGCGTATTGTGCAATCCTCTGGAGACAATCGGCCTCGCGTCGACCGGCATGATCGCAGTCAATGTTTCGAGGTTTCGCGTAACTGTATGGGCTGGCACGAAGAAGCCGTACGCACCGGCGATCAGGCCAATGAGCGGGATGATCGCGAGAAAGGCGGCAAAAGCAATCGAGCTTGCCGCGATGCCGAAATCGTCGCGCATACCGCTGCGGATCGTTCGCCACGACAGCACAAACAAGCGCCGGGTCATCGTCAACCACGTCGGACTTCGCGTAATTGTAGTCTCGCCCATCGCCCGCAGAATCGCCCCTTACCCCAATCGGCCATATTGCCCATGCATGGGGTGATGAGGTCGTAACGTTCATCTTCGACTTAGGTGACAGCGGCTGCGAAAAGGATGAAAAGCCCAAATGATCTCCAAGGATCGCATCGGCTGGCTCGTCCGGCGTATCACTCGAAAAATCTGGTTTCGCGCAGCGCTTATCAGCACCGCCAGCGTGGTGCTTGCCGCCTTTGCCGGCATCGTCGCTCGGGCCGTACCGTATCATTTCACCGGCGACATCGGGCAGGACGCCGTCGGCACGGTGTTGGAGATCATCGCCTCGTCAATGCTGGCCGTCACTACCTTCTCTTTGACGGCAATGGTCAGCGCCTATTCGTCAGCCACGCAACTGGCGACGCCTCGTGCAACGCAATTGCTGATATCAGACCGGATGTCGCAGAACGCACTTTCGACGTTCTTGGGCGCGTTCATCTTTGCAATCGTCGGCATCATCGGTTTGCAGACCCGGCTGTACGGCGGGCAAGGACGCGTGCTGCTCTTGATCGCCACAATCCTCCTCGTAGCGCTGGTTGTTATCACGCTGCTGCGCTGGATCGCGCATCTCGCAGCCTTCGGGCGTATGTCGGACGTGATCGACCGGGTGGAGGATGCCGCGAGATCCGCCATGCAGGACTTTGCTAAAGACCCTTATGGCGGGGGGAGGGCGCCAATAGCACTACCCGCCGACGCACGACCGATCGTGTCCGACACGATCGGCTATGTCACCCACATCGACTTCGATCGCCTATTGGCTCAAGCGCGACGCCACGGCATCGCTGTGCATGTGGCGGCCATTCCGGGAACGCTGGTGCACAAAGGCCGTCCGTTGCTCCACGTGATCGGGAGCGACGAGCCAAATGATGGCGTACTGGCTCAGGCGTTCACAATCGAGCGGCACCGAGACTTCGATCATGATCCACGCTTAGGCCTGATCGCGCTTGGCGAGATCGCAGGGCGAGCACTCGCGCCCGCCACCAATGACCCGGGCACCGCAGTCGAGGTACTGAACGCGTTGCTTCGTACTTTGAGTGAGTTGCCGGCGCAGGACTCTCTCGCACATGCCGACCTACCGTCTGTCTATGTGCCGCGCCCCTCCACCGATGAGTTGATCCGAGCCGGCTTTGCTCCGATCGTCCGCGAAGGGGCAGGTGAGGAAGAGGTTGCGATACGGGCCTTCAAGGTGCTGGCTGCTCTGGGGGAAGCGATGCCCCATGCTCGTGAGGTCGCACAGGCGCTGGCTGGCGAGCTTAAGGACAACGTTGAGCGGGTGATGCTCGACAAGGCTTCCGCCGCCCGAACGCTAACCATCTATAGCAGCTGACGTCGACAAGGCAGGGAGCCCGGGTGGTTTGCCCGTTACGAATGTGAACGAGCGGCAGAAACCGAGAAGCCCATTCTATGCCGCGAATGACCGAATGTGGGTCTGTTGAGCCAGGTTTTCCGGTGGGTTATCCATCAGCGATCGTCTACCGATCCAGTGTTGGCCGGGATCCGCGAGAAGCGTCTTCCTAGTCGCAAGTCGCGTCCGGCTGATCCACCTTGCGGCGCCAGCAGGCGATGATCGCGCCTCGCGCGGCGAGGTTGGGCGCTTTAACGAGTTGCCGGAGGTGCTGTAGGGCAACCTGCTTGTCGCAGCTGCCGTTAGCAGCATAGAGGATAGGGCGATCGGCGGTTCCCAGGTTGCAGGTCTCGGCCGCCTTGGGCGTTGTAAGCGCGGTTGCCGGCATGCCTCCACCAAGGTTGGTGAGATAGAGCGCGGTTAACACCATTATCCGCGGTCCTGGCGAGACGAACGTCGTCAGCCATACGACCCCAAGAACCGTTCCCCCCAGTACCCAGCCGCGTGGCAGCAAGAAGCATAGGATCATCTGCCCTGCCGAGACCGCCAGCGCGATCGCAAATGGCGTAGCGCCGCCGAGCTGCAGGCGAAGTACCGAGTCGAGATTGATGGCGAAGACAAGAAACAGAAGGCTGGCAGTGCTAACCCACAACAGCAGCAAGCCAGCGGGTTTGGCGTAGCCCTCACTCAGGAAGGGCTCCTGACGCATGTGGAAAAACAGGAGGCCTGCAGCGACGCCCACCGGCAGGGCAATGCCGATGGCGAGCGGGATGCTCCCGCCAAGGCCGCCGATCACGAACAGGATAACGAGCGCCATCACCGCTCCGGCGAAGAAGCCGGCGCGGGTAGCGAAAGGTGCCGGCTGGCCACTATGAAGCGAAGCCATGATCGGGGCACCACCGGTGAACATCGCGCCCAGCGCCGCCAATGCAAGCACGAGCAGGGCGCCGAAGAGGACGAGCACGGCCCATGTTCCGGCGAAGTCGAGCGGAACCCCGGTCTGGCCGGTCGCGCCCAGATAATCGTTAAGCAGCAGCCAGGAAAGGAAGCTCATTACCAGCCAAGCTAGCCCACCGAGCTTGAGGCCGGTGTCGAGCAAAGGCTGCCATCGCGTGTTGAACGCGAGCAACCGTGCGGCCCGATCGTGCGACCGCCGTCGAGCAATGGCGCGTTCCCGAGCCTGTTCCACGTACCGCATGAGCCTTCCTCCACCCAAATTTGGACTGCTGACCAAAGCGCGGTAACGCTGTCACGCCCTGTTACATGTCGATGCGAATAGCGTGGTGGCCAAGCCGTCGTCGAGTAAGTGAACGAATGGCCGAAGTTCGGGAGATAAAAAAGGCGTCGCGCGCGACCGCAGCTGGGTTACCTCGCGGCTTGGATGATGCGATACCTTTGTTGCAGACTTGCAATGCGGTGGATACGTTCGGCGTTCACCGTCGCCATATGCCAGAGCCCGCCCACGTCTTGGATCTCGAAACCGCCATTCTCGTCGTGGACGATGATCCGGACATTCGCGAACTGCTCGCGACCTTCCTGATCGGCCATGGCTATATCGCGGACAGGGCGGAGGATGCGGCCGCGATGCGCATGGCGCTGTCCCGCCGGTCCTATGCGCTGATCGTGCTGGATGTCATGATGCCGGGGGAGGACGGTCTGGCCGTCCTGCGCTCGCTCGACCGGGCCGGTGCGCCGGCGGTGATCATGCTGTCGACGATCGCCGGCGACGTCGATCGCATCGTCGGTCTCGAGATGGGCGCAGACGATTACATCGCCAAACCGGCCAATCCGCGCGAGTTGCTGGCGCGGATCCGCTCGGTGCTGCGCCGCAAGGAGACGGCCATGCCGGCTCCGCGGCGGACGGCGCACAGGGCGTTCCAGCGTTTCGCGGGGTGGCGCTTCGATCCGATCGGCCGGGAATTGTACGACCCCGACGACGTCCTCATCCATCTGTCCGACGGCGAGTTCCGCCTGCTGATCACGCTGACCGAGCGCCCGCGCCGGGTGCTGTCGCGGGACATGCTGCTCGATCTGTCCCGCGGTCCCGCCGCGGAGAATTTCGATCGGGCGATCGACGTCCAGATCAGCCGCCTGCGCCGGAAGATGAGCCGGCTGGACGGGCAGGGCGGTGACGATCTGATCCGTACCGTCCGCAACGAAGGCTATATGTTCTCGGCAGATGTCGAGGTCCGCTAACGCCCCCTCGATCGTCTGGCCGATCTTCGCGCTGGTCATCGTCTCGGTCATCGTCGCCGCGATGGTGCTGTTCGCCGTCACCTTCAGCGGTCCGCCGCCGCGCGAGATGGCCGGAGGCGTCGCGAAGGCCGCGCAGATGCTACGGAGCGGGGTGCCGCCGGCACGGGACGGGCCGAGCCCGACGTTCCGGACGATGCCGACCGCCCCGACCGCCCCCGCAGGCTTTCACGTCGATGGCGCAGCGGCCGCGCAACTCGCCGCCGCGCTCGCCGTGCCGCGCCGCGACGTCCTGGTCCTTACGATGCGGCCGCAGGACGAGCCGGGCGGCGGCCTTGGCCGCGACTTCGTGCTCGGCTGGCGCACCGCGGCCGGATGGCGGGTGTTGGAGAGCCCGCGGCCCTTGCTCGGCGCCTGGCATGTGCGGACGCTGGCCGCGATGCTGCTCGCGATCGTCGCGCTGGCGGTGCCGGCCTGGGCGCTGGCGCGGGCGATCTCGCGGCCCCTGGCGGCGGTCGCGCGGGCGGCGGAACAGGCGCATGCCGGCGCGAGCCTCCCGCCCCTGCCGCAGGGCGGCGCGCGCGAGGTCCGGGCCCTGTCGCGCTCGGTGGCCGGCATGCATGCGCGCCTCGCCGCTCATGCCGAGGGGCGCACGACGATGCTGGCCGCGATCGCGCACGATATGGGCACCCCGCTGTCGCGGCTCGCCTTCCGGATTGAAGCACTGCCCGAGGCCGCGCGGGAGCGGGCGCTCGGCGATATCGCCGAGATGCGCGGCATGATCGCTGCGGCGCTGTCGTTCGCCCGCGACGAGCGCAGCGACGTCACCGGCCGGCTCGACCTCCGCAGCCTGATCGAAAGCCTCGTCGACGATCTGGCGGATGTCGGCACACCGATCGCCGCGGCGCCGGGGCCGCGCGCCGTCATCCGCGGCGATGCCGCCAGCCTGCGCCGGCTGTTCGCCAATCTCATCGAGAATGGCGTGCGCTACGGTGGCGGTGGCGAGATCGGCTGGCAGCTCGTCGATGACGCGGTCGTCGTCCGGATCGACGATCGTGGCCCGGGCATCGCGCCGGACATGCTCGAACGGGTGTTCGAACCCTTCGTCCGCGGCGATCCCTCGCGCAATCGCGCAACGGGCGGGACCGGTCTCGGCCTCGCCATCGCCCGCTCGATCGCCACCCGTCACGGCGGACAGGTGCGGCTGGAAAACCGCGCGGTCGGCGCGCGCGCGACGGTGATCCTGCCGATCGCCTGATGTGACAGCGACCGTCATATTGTTGCAGCCGGCTGACATACGCCGGTGACGCCGGGGCTCGATGCAAGGCCATCAATCCTTGCGGAGCCTATATGACCCAGCATCACGACGATCACGGCCACAGCCTGGCAGAGGACATGCCGCTGATGGAGGCGATGATCGGGCGTCGTCGCGCGCTGCGCTGGTTCGCCGGCGCCGGCACCGCCGCCCTCGTCGCCGGCTGCGGCGGGAACGGCAGCGATGCCTCGTCGGCGAGCGTCGCGGTGGTGACCGGCACGACCCCGACGCCTACGCCGACGGCGACGACGGCCACACCCACGCCGAGCGCCACGACCGGTACCTGCGTCAAGGATGCCAGCGAAACGAACGGGCCCTATCCGGCCGACGGCACCAATACGTCGAGCGGCTCGACGTCCAACGCGCTGACGGCGAGCGGCATCGTACGCAGCGATATCCGGTCCAGCTTCCTCGGCACCAGCACGACGACCGCCACCGGTGTGCAGTTGAAGCTGACGCTGACCGTCGTCGACGTGAACAGCAGCTGTGCCGCGCTGGCCGGCTATGCCGTCTACATCTGGTGCTGCGATCGCAACGGGCTCTATTCGCTCTATACCGCCGCGGCGGAAAGCTATCTGCGCGGCATTCAGGTGACCGACGCCAACGGGCAGGTGACGTTCACGCTGATCTTCCCCGGATGCTATTCGGGACGATGGCCGCACATCCACGTCGAGGTGTTCTCCTCGCTCGCCACCGCGACCAGCGGCCGCTACGCCTCCCTGGTCGGGCAGCTGGCGATGCCCGCCGCCGCTTGCTCGACCGTCTATGCCGATACCGCGACCTATCCGTCGAGCGCCCGCAATTTCGCGCAGATCTCGCTGTCGAGCGACAACGTCTTCGGTGACAACAGCACGGCCCAAATCGCACAGCAGACGCCGACGCTCACCGGAAACATCGCGGCGGGGTACATCGGTACTGCCACGATCGGTTTGGCACGCTGACTTGCTCGCCACGGCGTGCGCCCTATGTTTGTCACGCCTTGCTGGCGCAGAGCCGGCGCCCCCCAATGATGTATATGTTTGAGATGATCGGCAACCGTTTGGCGGCAGACATCCTGAACCAACCTTCGTTTGCTCCAAAGCGGCCGGACCGTGCAAGACCAGATCGCGACGTTCAGTGTGGATTAGGGGGCGGCAAGCTGATCATTTGTAAGGATGAACAAGCGTCCAAAGTTGGAAAGCGGATCGATTGCTCTGAATGTCCACTTGTGGTCGTTCGCCCCACAGGGCTGTGCCACTCATTCGTCATTGGGCCGTGTCCGATACTCGCGTAAAGCGCATGGGCGGCATGCCGACGTGCCGGGTGAAGGCTGTGCTGAACGTGCTGGCCGATCCATAGCCGACTTGGGCAGCGATCTGACCGATCGCGAGATCGCGTGTCCGTAACAGGCGCTTCGCCAACGCCATCCGCCAGGTAAGCAGATACTCGATCGGCGGTATGCCGATCGTGCTGGTGAAGCGTGCGAAAAAGGCGGAGCGGGACATGGCCGCTTCGGCCGCCAAGTCCGAGACCGTCCACGGATGCGCGGGGCGTGCATGCATGACTCGCAACGCCGCAACCAGTCGTTCGTCGGACATGCCCCGGGCGAGGCTTGGCATGGCGGCGGGACCGGAGCCGCAGCGCAACGCCTCGATCAGGAGGACCTCGAGCAGGCGTTCCAGCACCAATTCGCGTCCAGGCCTTGCCTTACGGGTCTCGTCCCCGACCAGATCCATCAACGTGGCCAGCCGCGGCTCGCCGCGTGCCACCACCATTGCGGGCAGCAGCGACAGGAGCAGAGCGGCGTCGGGTGATGCGAAACTGCAGATGCCGACCTGCATGCGCAGATTGACGGGCTGATCCACCTGTCCGATGCGGAACCGGCCCTCACCGATGTCTGTCGGGGTCATCACGGCGCCGTCCGGCGGTGGGTCCATGCTCTCGATGCCGTCTATGGCCCGATCGCCAGTAGCCGGCAGCAGCACGAAGTCGCCGGCCCGCACAACGATCGAGGCTTGGCCGGCGTTCACCACCCGGCATTCGCCTTCCAGCACGGCGAAATAGACGGGCTTGCCCTCGACGTCGCGGCGGATGCGCCAACGACCGGCATATTCGACCAGTTTCGAGAAGCTCGCGGAGGGCCGCAGCAGGGTCACGATCTCGGCAAGCGGATCAATGGTCATATCAGGACGATCGCCAATGAAGTCGGGATTGTCGACCATAGCCAGTCTTGATCCTGGAAACCATCTTCGGCGCTCCCCCCACTCGTCAACGGAGCAAGACATGCCCAGCGTCCTCATTACCGGCTGTTCCTCGGGCTTTGGTCTCGAAACCGCAAATCTGTTTCTCGACCGCGGCTGGAGCGTCATCGCGACGATGCGCACGCCTGACCCCGGCCTGCTGCCGTCGTCGGACTGGCTCACCATCCTGTCGCTCGACGTCACCGACCGCGACAGCATCGCCAGCGCGGTTGCGCAGGCGGGGCCGGTAGACGTGCTGGTCAACAATGCCGGTTTCGGCGCCGCGGTCCCGATCGAACTCATCGAGTTTGAGACGGCGCGCCAACTCTTCGAGACTAATACGCTTGGCACGCTTGCGATGATGCAGGCGGTCCTTCCGGCTTTCCGCGAGCGCCGATCGGGCGTGATCATCAACGTGACCTCGACCGCTACGCTGAAGCCGCTGCCGCTGGTCAGCACCTATCGCGCCAGCAAGGCCGCAGTGAATGCGCTCACCGAAAGCCTGGCGGTTGAGATGCAGCCGTTCGGCGTACGCGTCCATATCGTGCTGCCCGGCCGCTCCCCGACGACGCAGTTCGGCGCGAATGCGAGACCGCACCTGCGCGGTTTCGACGATCCCGATTACAAGCCGATGATCGAGGGCATGATCAAACAGTTCCAGGAGGACACAGGGCCGGTCACCTATGCCGAAGACGTTGCAGCTGCCGTGTTCGAGGCCGCGACCAACCCGTCCGCACCGCTTAAGATACCCGCCGGCGCCGATGCGATTGCCTGGATGGCGGACGCCGCCTGACGTGTGAAACCCGGCGGCCGGCGGGTACCGACCCGCCGGACACCGGGCCACAGCCCGAACATTAGGCGGAAGCCAGCCGCACTGCCGTCTCGCGATAGCCATGCAGGGCCCGACCAAGCAGGCTAGCCATGCGCTCGCGGTCGCCGGCCTCCGGGATCATCCCGTCGCTGACGTAGCGCTCGGCCATCAGCCGCATCTCATAGGCCATCCAGCGTGGCATAAACGTCGCCATATTCTGTTCGAAGCCGCTGGGATCGTCGCCGCCATAACGAACGGGGCGGCCGAGGACTTCGGACCATATCGCTGCCACGTCCTCGCCGGTCAGCGTCTCCGGACCGACCACATTGATCGTGTCGATCGGAAGCCTGCCGGTTGCGCGATCGCGCCGGATCAGCTCGATCGCGGCGACCTCGGCGATGTCGCGCGCATCGACCATGGCCACGCCCTTGCCGCCGATCGGCATCGGATAGACGCCGTGCTGAAGGATGACGTCCTTCACCATCGCCTCGTTGTCGATGAAATAGGTCGGACGCAAAATAGTGGCGCCGAAGTTCATCGCCTCGAGCATCCGCTCGGCACCCGATTTCACCGCGAAGTGGGGTACGTTGACGGCGCAGTCAGCATCGAACACCGACAGATAGACGACGCGATCGACACCGGCCTCTCGCGCGACGTTTAGCGTGACGATCGCTTGGGTAAATTCGTCACCGGTCACCGCGTTGAGTAGGAACAGCGTCCTTACGCCGACAAAGGCCCCGCGCAGGGAGTCGATGTCGAGCAGATCGCCCTTGGCAACATCGACGCCAGCCGGAAACGCCGCCTTGGTAGGGTCACGGGTGAGGACGCGGACAGAAGCGTCGCGAGCGACGAGCTGTTCGACGACATGGCGGCCGACGCGTCCGGTGGCGCCGATTACGAGGATGGTCATGTGGCTTCTCCTTGGGTCTTGCTGACCGGAGCAAGATGCGTGATCCATCTTCAGGCAAATAGACGCGCGATCTGGACACGCCGTCTCATGGGTGAAACGATATGGACCTGCTCGCGCTTGCCGATTTTACGCTCGTCGCCCGCCATGGTGGCTTCGGCAAGGCCGCGCGCGCCGCGCGCAGGCCTAAGGCGACGCTGTCGCGCCGCGTGTCGGAGCTGGAGGCCGCGCTCGACCTGCGCCTGTTTGAGCGCGGCAAGCGCGACCTCAAGCTGACCGAGGAGGGGCGGGCGCTGGCCGAAAGGGCAGGCGCTCTGCTCGCCGAGCTTGAGGAGACGACGGTCGAGATCGCATCGGGCAGCACAGCGGTCTGTGGACGCCTAAGGATCAGCGCACCGCTTCTCTTCTCCCAGACCGCGATGGGGCGGCTGGCGGCCGGGTTCGCGCAGCGCCATCCCGATGTTCGGCTGGAGGTCACGACCGACGATCGCGCGGTCGACATGATCGAGGAGGGCTATGATCTCGTCATCCGGGTGAACCCGGCAGCGGAAGATGCGCTGGTGGGCCGGCCCTTCCTCCACGACCGACTGGTCGTCGTTGCTGCACCTGACCTATCGCCGCTGACAGGCGGCATCTTTCCTGCCGTAGTGCGCGACCGCGACTTCGAGAGCAGCTGGATGATCGCCACCGCGGATGGGCAACGCACAATGGCGATCGATCCGTTGCTCCGATTGTCCTCGCTGGTGATGATCCGGGATGCAGTGCGTCTTGGTGCTGGCGTGGCACGCTTGCCCCTCTCGCTGGTCAGCCGGGACATCGCAGGAGGGCGTCTGATTGCGTGGGGTGATGTCCCGGCCTCGCGCGTCGCGCTATGGGCACTCTACCCCTCGCGACGCCTGCTCAACGCCAGGGTGTCGGCATTCTTGGAGTTCCTGCGGCAATCCTTTCCGAATGGGACGGCCGAGGAACTCGCCGCCTATCTGGATGATCGCTGCTGACCTTCAGCAGCTAGCCTGTCACGAGGCGTGACTTGAACGAACGCGACGGCTTTCGGGCAGCGCCTGCCTGGCTACGAATGGCAGGATGTGGGTTTCATCGCCCAACATCATCTACCCGTTGCCGATCGAACTCCGGCTTGATGGGCGCCAATACCGGCAAGAACTCCAGCGGCTGACGCAAGGGTAGCATTGTGCATGGGAGCAGCAGAGTCACCGGCGGCCCATATGCCGGGCACCGAGGTCGCACCCCATGGGTCGACCCTGACGTAGGGTCCGGTCGGACCCTCTTCGTGTTCACAGCCTAAAAGCTTAGCTATCGGCGTTGCCGGTTTTGTCCGGGGGGCAGTGAACAACGCCGCTACCTTTACGATCCGCCCGTCAGCCAGACGGACACCGTCCAGCGCCGGTGCGTCACCTAGCAACTCGACGACCGGTGTCCGCTCTACCGTTACGCCGCGCACCTCGAAAGCGAGCATGTCGGCGGGGTCAGGATCGTACTCGCCTTGTGTGAAGTACGTCGTCGGCCCCCAGTCAGGAATAAGCAGCGCCTGATGCGGTGACATCGGATGCGCTGCGAGTACCCCGAGAGGCTCGTTGCGAACCTCATAGCCATGGCAATAAGGACAGTGAAGCACGGTCGAACCCCAGCGCTCTTGGATCCCCGGAAGGGCCGGTAGTTCGTCCGCCACCCCGGTAGCCAGAACAAGCCGCCGGGCAAGACGCTCTCCGCCCGATGCAAGCCTAAGGCTGTAGCCACCAGTGACGGATCGGGCATCCACGACCTGGCCAGACTGGATTTCGGCAGTCGAGTAGCGACAAAGCTGATGGCGAGCGTCGCGCATGATTGCTGCAGGCGCGCGTCCGTCCTGCCCTAAAAAGCCGTGCGCTTCGTCCGTAAAACGATTTCGCGGCAGCCCGGCGTCAATCACCAGCACGTTCTGCCTTGCACGTGCCAGCTGTAGGGCAGCCGACAGGCCCGCGAAGCTGCCACCAATTATGATCACATCGTACACGCCATTACCTTTCACGACACTACTCGTGTTACATGAATTGGCAGCGAGAATTTTGCAACAGTGAAAGTGGCGTGATAGGCTACAAAGGATGGTATGGAGGTCGATATCCTTGGACGCGCGCTTATCTAGAATGCTGCACCTGCTGATCCACATGGCACGAGCCGAGGGACCGCTGACGTCAGAAGCAGCTGCGGTCATGCTGAATACCAATCCGGTGGTAGTCCGCAGGACAATGGCTGGCTTGCGTGAGGCCGGGTATGTCAGCTCAGTCAAAGGCCACGGAGGGGGGTGGTCTCTAACGCACAGGCTCGAGAGCATCACGATGCTGGATGTTCACCGGGCGCTTGGAGAAAATCGGATTTTCGCGCTCGGCCCGGCCAATCCCACGCCTGATTGCCTTGTAGAACAAGCGGTCAACGGATCGCTGGAGGACGCGCTGCAGCAAGCGGAGGCTGTGCTGCTGCGGCAATTAAGCGAAGTAACGCTAGCTGACATTGCGATGGATTTCGATCGTCGGATGGCGGGATTATGCCCCGAGGGCGTCGCGGAATAACGACGTTCTCATCCGCAAGGCCCTGAACCAATGTCCGGTGTTGGGATGCTGAGAGGGACGGCTAAATGACCGCATGTGGGTCAACGCTGGGGCGGATGGTGTCGTCGAAAGCAGGAAGTTGCGGATTGGAATGGCAGTCATCTGACTGTAAGTGCGTAAAGCCGCCCTCCGGTTCTCCGAGATGGCCGGTTATGATCATGCGCTAGGCGGACTTTTCTTTTTCCTGTTTTGGCCGCAAGTAACGGCTAGATGGCTCTATCACCCGACTATTACTCTGTTTTAGGGGTGCCCTCGACGGCAAGTCGCGACACTATCCATGCCGCGTGGAAAGCGCTGCTCCGTCAATATCACCCCGATGCCCATCATGGTGTGGATGTTTCTGCTCGTGCGAAAGAGATCAACGAGGCGTATTCCGTTTTGGGAAAGAAGGAAGCACGCGCCGCTTATGATCGGTCGCAGATCAGGCCGTTTGCCCACCGAGCGACGGCGGACCGCCCGTTTCACCCCAGGAAAGCCGGCAGACGCCCGATGCGACCTAGCCCGTCAATGCAGCCCAGCGGTAGCTTCTCGCAGCCGCTAGAGACCAACGAATGGCTGATGGGCCTTTTCCTGCTGATCCTTACCGCCGCACCGATCGCTACAATCCTGGTTCTATGGAACGAGGAATCCGGATTGGCACCTACGGTTCGACGTAGCGTCACCGCTCATCCCGTGCCTGAGCCTCCTACAAAAGCCGTCCGCAACTCATCGGGCACAAAACTCGGACTTGGACAGCCTGCTTCCTAAACTATCGCCAGACCGCGACATTCGAGTTTGCAGGGTTAGGCACCAAAAGCGGTCGTGACGCGGAGATGAACGAGCGACCGAAGTTGGGAAGCTCGGAAGGGGGCGAGGACGTCTGAATATGGGTAATGCCGCTTTATCGAAAGCCTAGGCTCCTACGGGTGATGCGGGGATCTTCGTAAAGGTCGCGGCAGGCACGTGGCCGGAACCTGTTCCACCATCGCTGCCATCGATGTTCCGCGGCATCGTGGAGCAGGTGGCAGCGCTGGCACAGCGCTTTAAGATTGCCGGGCGCGCTGTTGCTGGGGTCATAATCAAGGTGTGCGCAAGCCAGCACGACCTTCGTGACCCGGACGGTAGTTAGCGCGACGTAACCCTTAAGCGTCACTGGCCTGCCACGACCGGTGCGCCATTGGCCTCCCTCGACGTCCCACCAGCGCCCATCGCCGAGATGCGCCACCTTCCGCAAGTGCGGCCGCCCGCAATGCTCACAGCGGGCGCCTGCACGCCGGAAGCGGATGTTGGCCGAAAGCTGGTCCCAGTCGATCGGGTAGAGCTAGCGGTTTTCTGGGCGGATCGGCATGACCTTTCTATGATTCAGCAGGGTCTAGAACAAAAGGGAAATCTAGCCTGGTAGGCGCGGCCCGAAGGCAGCGGCGAACCCGGATGAACGAATGACCACTTCCGGACCGCGGCGAAGCGCACCCGAACGGCGTCTTGTGGGCGAAAGCGGAAGGGCCGCTTCGGGCCTGCGAAAGACGTTAGCGGATCTTGGCGTAGGCCGCTCCAGCGGCTTACTGCAGGACATGTCAAAACGTTTCGCTTCGGACTCTATATGCTCGCCGGGTTGGGCGGCATCGCTGGTGCGGCTTACGGCTTGAGCAAAGGTGTTACCCTCCTGCTAATTGCTCTCGTTGTAATCCCGATCGAGATATTCGTGCGACGTTATTTAAGATGGGCATACGACCGTTGTCGGACAACAGCGGAGCGGGCGCTTTTGCGGATGGCTTTTCAACCTACGAATGTCGCGGCGTGGCGAATTGTGGCCCGATCCGATAATGATAGCACATTATTGATTAGCGCTTGTCTCCTTTGGCAAACTTAATATCCAAATCTCATCACCGCCAAGGGAGCACAACATGGCTGACCAAGATGATTTCGACACGGGGCTGAGCACCGTCGAACTTGCAACGGAACTGACCGTCGCGTGGTTGAGCAATTCAAACAATCGGGTCAACGCTGATGACGCACCTTCGTTCTTGCAGCGTATGCACGATACCGTCCTAGGCCTGTCCTCTAACAAAGCCGCAGGCCCGACGCAAGAATACACCCCAGCAATGTCGGTGCGAAAGTCACTGGCTTCACGTAATCACATTATTTCGATGATCGATGGTAAGCCTTACAAGACGCTGCGTCGCCATCTTGCCACCAACGGCATGACACCAGACGAATACCGGACACGCTACGGCCTTAAGGCTGACTAACCTATGGTCGCGCCGGCCTACAGTGAGAGCCGCAGCGCCATGGCAAAGACGATCGGGCTGGGACGTAAGCCTGGCCAGACGATTGCAGCGAAGGGCGATGCCAAGCCTACACGCAAGGGCAAGGCAGCAGAGACGAACGACTGAATCTTCTCGGCTGGCGTCATACGCCATCAGCGGGACCGCCGCGCGCGCGCCTGCGATCGATCCCGACCCGCCGGAAGATCGGGCCGCTGCGGATCTCGCTCGCCTCGAGCCACGCGCCGAACCGGTGCATGGTGTCGGGCGACAGCCACGCCCAGGCGCCTTGCCCCTCCTGATCGGTCTTCGACGAGGCGATGAAGAGCAGCGCCGAGCCGTCGTCATGCGGATCGATCCGCTCCTCCTCGACCACGACCAACTCGCTGACCCGCAAGCCCGCATCATAGCCGAGCGACAGCAGCGCGGCATCGCGCAGCCCCTATAGATGTATCAGCTTGCAATGATGATCGCCCGGAACTGCAATAAAGGGTGGTTTCCGGCTCGCATTGGGTAAGACGGATGGGTGCGGCAGGCGCACATTCGTTGAGACACAGCGTACAATCAGTGCGACGGACGCACAATATTGATCCATCCGCACGCGATACCTAAAAATCGTGAGGAAACACCCAACCGCGCGCTGATTTCCGGCTTGACTTTTCTGGAGTCAACACGGCGTCCGCCGAGGTGGTTCGCGGATCACAAGACAACCGGCGTTTTCCTTGCGGCGACCGTTGGCATGGCCTATGTTACATGTAACGGATTGGATTGGAGTAACCCCGGTGCCGGCACCAGTGACACAACGAGTCCAGAAGCGTCGCGACGCCCTGCGCGCGGCCGGTCTGCGCCCCATCCAGATATGGGTTCCCGATACCCGACGACCGGGGTTCGCGGAGGAATGCCGGCGACAGGCGCTCGTGGTCGCGGCGGCCGACGTGGCGGACCATGATCTGGACGCCTTCATGGATGCAGCCCTGATCGATCTCGACCCCGAGGGCGAGGCGTGAACCGGGGGGACCTGGTGACGATCGCGCTGCCCGGTGATTTCGGCAAGCCGCGACCAGCCCTCATCATCCAGTCGGACCAGTTCGAACAGACCGGCACCGTCACGGTGCTGCTGGTGTCGGGTACGCTGGTGGACGCGCCCCTCATCCGCACGACGATCGACCCGACACCGGCCAACGGCTTGCGCAAGCGGTCGCAGGTCATGGTGGACAAGGCCATGTCGGTGAAGCGCGACAAGATCGGGGCGACGATCGGCCACCTCGATGCCGAAACCATGCTGGCGGTCACGCGAGCGCTTGCCGTCTTCTTCGCCATCGCCTGATCCGACGATGGCAAAAAATGCGGCTGCCCCGCAGAATGGCCTCTTTCCTTCTGAGGACAGGATGGGCTTCGCGGTTCCGGTTTCACCCGCCCATTCGCTGCTGCTCCTGAACAGCTACATGCGGACGGACCTGCTGCTCGGTATCCACCGGCACGTTCATCGAATGAGGGACCAGAACGTGGCGGGATCGCCGATCCACCATCTGGCGGACAGCTTCGCCCATGTCGTTAACGCCTATGACGGTATCAACCTGTTCGAGTGCGTTGCCCACAACACCCTGCACCAATCCCTATGTCGAGTTCTGCCCCGAACCAGAATATGCTCATGACATCAAACTCATGAAGCATCGTCTCCGTTGTCTGCGACGGACAATCAGGAATTTGGCGCGCTTCGACTGAGACGTGGCCAAACGGCCAAACCTGTCGTTTCCGGTATCGCGCGCGGACGGACTATTATTTGGCGTCCGTCGCATCGATCGTGCGCCTGCCGCACCCAAGGCGATCTTGAGCGGGTGGTGGCCGAGGCCAAGCGTCTGCATGGTCGCATTGACGCGCTGATGCTGAACGCCGGATTGTCGGAACCGGCAACGATAGTCGAAGAGACCGGCGAGCATTTTGACCGGCACTTTGCCGTCAACGTGCGCGGCGCACTGTTTGGAATTCAGGCGGCGCTGCCCGTGATGAGTGACGGAGCATCGGTGGTGTTAATCGGCTCGATTGCCGACGTAATGGGCGTGACGCCGTTCAGTACCTATGGAGCGACCAAGGCGGCACTGCGATCCTATGCGCGAAGCTAGGCGGCCGAGTTCGTGCCGCGTGGCATCCGCGTTAACGTTGTCGCGCCGGGCCCGACAGATACGGACATGATGGCTGCGGTATCCGAGGAAATGCGGCAGATGCTCATCAAGCCTATTCCGCTTGGGCGCATGGCACGCGCCGACGAGGTTGCCGCCGCTGCCGTCTTCCTCCTCAGCGGCGATGCCAGCTTTACCGGCGCCGAACTCTGCGTGGATGGAGGCATGCGACAGGTGTAGCCAGATAAACGAGCGGCGCCTGATGCGTGGGTCGGCTAGACCGCGCGATCAGCATCGCCCGACTGCAGTGGCAGCGAAATCGGCCGATCCCCCCGAAAACGCTGAAGGAAGTACGTCTCGCGCGGCTGAAAGAATGATCAAAGTTGGGCGGCGAAGAACAAGCTGTGAATGTCTGAATGTGGGCTAGGTCAGACCTCAGTGCGTTCGGCCAGTTCCAAAGCGTCCTCCACATCAACGCCCAAGTATCGGACCGTGCTGTCGATTTTGGCATGGCCGAGAAGGATCTGAACGGCGCGGAGATTGCCAGTTGCCTTGTAGATAATCGATGCTTTCGTGCGCCGAAGCGAGTGCGTCCCGTAATCTTGAGTCGGAAGGCCGATGCCGACCACCCACTCGTGCACGAGGCGGGCATATTGGCGCGTGCTCATGTGAACCATGTAGTCGTTTCGGCTTGGAAAGACGAAGTTGTTCAGTGTCCCGCCGCGTCGCTCCAACCAAGCCCGCATCGTCTTTCTCGCGGTGTCCATCAGCTCGAACTGAACCGGTCTTTTGGTTTTCTGCTGAACCACGACGGCGCGGTCACGGACGCGCCCGCCGGAAACTACGTCGCCGATCCGCACCCTGACCACATCACAGCCGCGCAGCTTGCTGTCGATGGCGAAGTCGAACAATGCTCGGTCGCGCAGTCGTCTATGCTGGTCGAGCCAGAAGCGAATGGCCCAGACCTGTTGCTGTTTCAGCGCCCGCTTCGCACCGATAAGCCGGCCCTCATTCCAGGGTCGAAGTTCGTCAAAGGCGGGGTCCATCGGCGAGTGCCCCATCGATCATCTCCATTGGGTCGGATCGGCCAATCGAGCGTACGCAGCCGCGGTAAATCGACGGTTCGGAAATGTGGTTGATCGGCCATCGGTGATGCTGAACGAGCGGCCGGTTTCGCGCGGCGCTTCGTAGTCTCCGAGCGGCCGAAAGTGGGGAACCGAAAGCGACCTGCCGATGACCGCATGTGGGCCAAAGAGCGGCGGTGTTGGGTCGGTGTTTGGCACTGAGACCGCTTCTTGTTCCCACGCGGCGCCGTAGCAGATGAAGGCATCACACTCCTCGGCAACGGTATTGACGAGAACCAACACGTGAGCACGTGACAGTGCCTACATCGCTGCCTAGGCTGCCAGCCACGGCCCCAAACGCGGCCGGGTGAGGAGAGGCTGCCATGGCCCGTCGTATCACAGTTCTTGCCTGTGCAGCTGCCGCTCTGCTCGGGGCCAAGGCGCCGCCGGGTCCGCGTCCAGGCATCACCGGCATCTCGCACCTGGCTGTTTATGCTCGGGACATGGCAAAGTCCGAGCACTTTTACACGCATGTGCTGGGCGCCCGGAAGGGCACGGACCCAGAGAACCCGGCCGGCGTCCGCTACTATCTGAGCTCGCGCCAGTTCGTGGAGGTGCTACCCGCCCCCGCCGGACAGGGGCCCAGCATGCTGGCGCACGTCGCCTACGCGACAACGGACGCGGCGACGCTGCGCGCCTGGCTGGCCGCGTCAGGCGTCTCTGGCCTCGGCGCGATGCAGCGCTCTCCCGAAGGGGATCGTTGGTTCGCCCTGCGCGATCCGGAAGGCAACGGGATCCAGTTCGTGCAATCTGCGAGCGCTGACGCCAACGCCGTTCCCGGCGCGATTAGCGGGCGCATCATCCACGTCGGCTACGCCGTCCACGACCGGGCCAAGCAGGACGGGATGTACCGCCGCCTGCTCGGCTTCCGGCCGTATTGGTATGGCGCATTCGAGCCCGACAAGGTCGACTGGGTGTCGCAGCAGACGCCCGACGGTCGGGACTGGCTGGAATACATGATGATCGGTCCGGGTTCGGACGTGCCGCTGACCAAGGTCGACGCCCGCCAGCTGGGCGTACTTAACCACCTATCCTTGGGCGTTCCCAATATGCAGGCCGCCGTCACGACGCTGCACCGGGAAGATCGCCTGAGCCCGCGTCACGACGGTCCACAAATGGGCCTGGACGGCAAGTGGCAGGCCAACCTCTACGACCCCGACGGCACGCGGATCGAGCTGATGGAGTTCCAGCCTGTAACCAAGCCGTGCTGCTCATCCTTCACGGCCGAGAGTCCGATCGGGTAGGTGCTGGCGACGTTGAACGAACGGCAGAAAGGCGGAGCGAGGAAACGGGGTTCGAGTGACCGCATCGGGGCCTCAACGCCGCGTTGAGTCTTGCTCTGGTCTGCCGGCATTTAAGCGATTGCGATCTCACTTCCGGCAGCAGGCGTACGCGGTGACAGTTTCCACTTCGGCCGGACGAAGTGACACGTGTATCCGTTAGGTTTCCGCTCGAGATAATCCTGATGTTCCGGCTCGGCCTTCCAGAAATCGCCTGCTGGGGATAGCTCGGTGACGACCTTACCCGGCCAGAGCCCCGACGCCTCGACGTCCGCGATTGTATTTTCCGCAACACCCTTCTGGACGTCGTCGGTGTAGAAGATCGCCGAGCGGTAGCTTGCGCCTCGATCGTTGCCCTGCCGGTTCACCGTCGTCGGATCGTGAATCTGAAAGAAGAATTCGAGCAGCGCACGGAAGTTTGTGCGGGCGGGGTCAAAGACAATCTCGATCGCCTCGGCGTGATTGCCGTGGTTGCGGTATGTCGCGTTTGGCAACTCGCCGCCCGCATAACCGACGCGCGTGGAGACGACGCCTGGCAGCTTGCGGATCAGGTCCTGCATGCCCCAAAAACAGCCGCCGGCCAACACTGCACGCTCTGTGGTCACAGGTGGTTCCTCAATCTGATCCAGATAGCCGCCATAACCCTGCGAGGCCATGTCGGCACGTGCCACGAAGCGGAGCGCGGCCGAGTTGATGCAGTAGCGCAAGCCACCACGGTCTCGCGGTCCATCCTTGAAGACGTGGCCCAAATGGCTGTCGGCCCGCGCGGAGCGCACTTCCGTCCGCGGGATGAGCATCGACCAGTCGCGCTTTGCCGTTACGCTGGCGGCATTGATGGGCTTGGTAAAGCTCGGCCATCCGCAGCCGGACTCATACTTGTCAGTGCTGGCGAACAGCGGCTCGCCTGAGACGATGTCGACATAGATGCCCGCCTGCTTGTTCTTCAGCAGCGGGCCGGTGCCAGGTCGCTCAGTTCCATTCTGCTGAGTGACACGGAACTGCTCGGGCGTAAGGGCGGCGATGGCCTTATCGGTCTTGGCATAGCTGGTCATGGTCTAACGGATGTGGTGTGCCGTTCCTACGGTGTCGAGGTGCCGTACGGCCGTAGCCCCGCGTCAATGCCAAGCAAGAAGCTGCGGGAACGTGCGCTCAGGCGACGGCTCATTCCCGAAAACATGCCCGTCCTGTCGGGATGCTCGGCCGACACCGTCTTTTGAACATGAACGGTTGTCTTTTGTCCTTAGGTGGGCAGCGTGCGAAGGCGCGTCTGCGTCCGAAACTGGGTCCGCGAAGCCGCGGAGCAGCTGACCGCCGCAGGGCCCATCTTGGCCGTTCCCAGCCCCGTCGCTTTCCCGAAGTTTGCTGCTTTGGAAATTTCTCCGCCGCCAACTAGCCGTTTCCGGGAGGTGCATTCAGGAACAGATTTCGGAAAAGCGTGCGCCCCGGGCGCCTGTGGGTACGATGGGGGCGGTCTGTTTCCCACGTCACGTTCCTTTTTGGGAATGCTGCGGCGCTACGGTAAGCCGCCTCACGCGTCAGGAGATTGTTTCGGCGGATGCAGGCAGCAGCGCGTTACAGGATGTAGGTAGCTCTGCGTCACAGACAGCCTCTTCTGCCGGACATCGACGCCGGCGCGACGGCTTTCAACAGCAATCGCCGGCGATGCCTCGTCCAGTTGGCTGCGTCACCCCAGCGTCCGATGAATGCGCGGTATCGACGATACCGCGGCAAACCGTTATCCGGCGATGGTGAAGACCGAACCGGAATCGACTCTGATGCCGGCGCCATTGATGAAACTCGCCCGCTCGGAGCACAGGAAAGCGACCGCTGCGGCAACCTCTTCGGCCCGCCCGCGCCGCTTGAGCACCATGCCCGGCCGCTCCTCTTCGAGAAAGCTCGCGATCGCCTCATCGAAGCTCTCGCCGCGTTCCTCCGCCCGTTTGCGCATCATCGTGTCCGTCATTGGTGTCGCGATGAACGCGGGCGAAACGGTGTTAACCAGTACGTTGTCGCCGCCATAGGCCTTGGACAGCCCCTTCGCGAGGGCGAGAATACCTGCCTTGGATGCGCAATAGGCCAATTCGTCGATGTAGGGCTGTACCGCATCTTCGGAGGCGAACAAGACGATCCGGCCCCAGCCATTCTCGCGCATTGCCGGAATGGCTTCCCGGCACATCCGAACCGCGCCCATCAAATTGATGTCGAGCGTATCCTGCCAGCCGGCATCGTCGACCTCAAGGAAGTCGCCCGTCGCTCCCGTCACGCCTGCGGCGTTGACGTAGATGTCAGGGTTGCCGAGCCTGTCGCGCACCTGCGCCCAGATCGATCGCACGTCATCGGGATTGGTCACGTCGCCCGCGACGGCGATGACCTCGCCGAGTGAGTCGAGGTCCGCGATCGCCTCGTCCAGCGTACCATCGGGCCGATCGGTGATCGCAACGCGGACCCCCGCCTCGAGCAGCAGGCGTGCCGTCTCCCGGCCCATGCCTGAATCCGCGCCACTGATAAGCGCGATACGGTTCTTGATACCCAAATCCATGATGAACTCCTCAATGCCTGGATGCGAGAAAACGGTCGGCGGTACGCAGCGACAACGCCATGATGGTCAGCGCGGGATTGGCCGCCAGCGCGCTGGGAAAGACGGAATTGTCGCAGATCAGCAGATTTGGCAGATCGAAGCTGCGACCGTCGGGGTCGACCACAGCGGCGTCGCCATCCGTCCCCATGCGACACGTGCCGATCGTATGGGCGGAGCGGTCGACCGCGACGATGTCCCTCGCACCGGCCGCCTCCCAGATCCGAGTGAGCGTGCGCCGGGCATGACGGTCGATCGCTTGCTCGTTGGCGTGATAGCTGAAGTCGATCCGCGCCTTGCGGTGGCCGTAGGCGTCGACCTCGTCGGCGAGCATCAGACGGTTGTCGGCATGGGGCAGGCATTCGCCGTTGATCCCGATCCCCGCCATCCGATTGTACCCGCGAAGAAGGGCCTGGAGCCGCTCACCCCACATGCCGGCCCCACGCGCAAGGCCGGTGGCGAGGTTGACGGGCAGCACGCCGAGGCTCTGGATGAGATAGCCGCCCGCGCAGTCCGCATCGCCGGGCCGCATCATGTCCTCGCTGATCAGCGAGGAAGGATAGCCGCGGTTCATCCGCATGTCGGCGTCGAACCGGCCCCAGATCTGTGTCGCGACATGCGCCATGAAGTTGCGGCCGACCTGACCGCTTGAGTTGGCGATGCCGAGATTGAGCAACAGCCGCGGTGTCTCGACCCCGCCGGCGCACAGGAAGACCGTCGAACAACGCTGGCGATGCTCCTCGCCGTCCTGTTGATACACGACTGCGCCGATCCGTCCGCTGCAGTCGAACTCGAACGACACCACGCGCGCCCCGGCACGAATCTCGGTCCCATGCGCGAGGGCAAGCGGCAGGTAGGTCGTATCCATGCTGGTCTTCGCCGCGGTCCGACAGCCCTGGTGGCAGGTGCCGCAATTGACGCAGGCCTGACGCTGCCCCCAGTGCGGCTGGTCCCGATCGCGCGAAACCAGGGCGGCAGGCGCATCGGTGGCGGTCATTCCGACCGCCGCACAGCCGCGGGCCATTGCGTCAGCCGCGGCGTTGCGCGCGACCGGCGGATAGGCATAGCGACGGGTGGCGTCCCATGGGTAGTCGTCCGGTCCGGATACGCCGGTAAACTGCTCCACCTCCGCAATGTAGCGGATCAATTCGGCGTGATTGATGGGCCAGTCGGCACCCTGGCCGGTCATCGTCTTCAGTTGCAGGTCGCGGGGATCGGGGCGGGGGCAAAAGGCGCCCCAGTGCAGGGTCGACCCGCCGACCCCCATCCCCGAATTGTTCGAACCGAACGCCGTCGGGGTCGCCCCGCCGCTCAGCCGCTCCTCCATCCAGTAGATGTCGGCGGCGACCTCGTCGGCGACGTGGTCGTCGGGGCGGAACGGTCGGCCCGCCTCCAGCGCCACCACCGACAGGCCTGCCTGCGCCAGCCGCGCGGTAAGCGGTGCGCCACCTGCGCCCGTGCCGATCACCACGGCATCGACGACCTCATGCGCGCCGTAACGTTTCGACGTCACGAGGCGCGCTCCACCGACGGTTGCCAGGCTTCCAGGTCGTCGGCGCCGGTGCGCGTGTATCCCTGCTTGCGGCGACCATCGCCACCGACCGCGAAGCCGTCATAGCCGATGGCTGCCATCGTCGTAGGCAGCGACATCCAGATGCGCACCGTTTCGGCGCACACGTCCTCGAACCACAACGCCATCTGTTCGGGAGAGAGCTGTGTTTCATTCTCACGGTTGCCGACCTCGCCGTCGGCCACACGTTCGAGCAAGCGGGTCTGCGCGCCGAGGTCGAGGGAGGTGAAACCATAGGCCGCCATCGTCGCAAACCCGCGCTGCCATGCCTCACGGTCGGGCGGCAGTATTGCGAAGCGCCAGCCATCCCCGGTCCCGTCCGCGATGCCGCTCAGGATACGATCCGCCAGAATAGCCGCGCCGTCAGCATCGGGCAGGATCTGCGCGACCAGAGCCGTTGCCGTGGTACGGTTTTCCGCCGTCCAGATCGCAGCGGGGGCAGGAGGACGCAGGCGGTCCAACAGGGCAGCGCGGGTCCTGCGGCTGACGCGATCGGAACCGAGCAGCGTCGCGAAATCGGTGGGCAATTCGGCTTGCGTGACGTTCGCGACATGGCCTTCGATCAATGCGGCGAGCACCTGCGGCTGTTCGTAGGGGATAAGATGTGCCGCCCCCTGCACGACCTGAACATCGGCCGTCACGTAATGCGGCAGGTTGAGCCGACGCTGGGCATCCTCACCCAGATCGCCATCGTCCGCGCCGGCGAGGATCAGGGCAGGTATCGCGATAATACCCGCCTCGGCGCTCCAATCCTCCCGACTCCCGCGCTCCAGCCATCCGAGCCACGCCTCGCGGCTCGAACGCCGTACGTCGTCGATCGCCGTGTCGCGCAAGGGGGGCGGCAATCGTGCCGTGGTGTTGGCGTCGACGAACGTTGCGGCTTCGGCGTATGACGCCTGCTTTTCCGCGAACCAGCCGATCATCTCGGCGCGACGATCCTCGTCCATCGGTTCGGGCGAGGGGGGCGATGCGGCAACCAGCACGACGCCTAGGATTGCGGACAATCCGATCTCCCCCCGCGCGGCTCGTGCAGCGACAAGCGTTGCGATCTTGCCTCCCATGCTGTGGCCGACGAGCACGCACGAAGACAAAGCGCGAGACCGTATCTCGTCCGCCAGCCAATCCGCCATCGCAGCAACGTCCAGATAGCCATATGGTGCGGCCGCCCCGAAGCCTGGCAGGTCGAGCGCGACGCAATCACGCCCTGGTAGATAATGGAGAACAGGCTTCCACTCTTTCGCGCTTGCACCAAGTGCGTGAAGAAACACCAACGTCGGTCCGGTCATCAGGCCTCGCAAAGTCAACTGCATGCCCGACGTTGCAAAGGATGGTCAGTTCCGAAGGCATGCACCCGTTGCCAAAAGAACGGTGGTAACCGTTCCAATGCGCCTGCCGAGCCCGCCCTCCAGCGACTGGCTTTCAAAGGACCGCAGCCCCCTGATAAGGACCCTTCGGGCCGGTCCCTTGTTGTGGGGACGCACGATCCTCATGCAATATCGGAGCTGAACCCCATGGCCAAAAAGCCGCCCAAAGCGAGCAACGCGTCCACGGACGAAGCGCAGCCGCGCTACGCCGTCAATTATCGCGAAATCCAGCCGTACGGTACGTTGAAAGACCTGCCGATCGCGCTCGAAGACAATGCGCGTGCCCAGAGCGTGGAAATCCTGAACCAGATTCTGGTCGATACCATCACTCTGCGCGACATGTACAAGAAGCACCATTGGCAAATGTCTGGCGCGACCTTCTACCAACTGCATCTACTGCTCGATAAGCATTTCGAGGAGCAGTCCGACCTGGTCGACATGATTGCGGAGCGGATCATGGCTTTGGGCGGCATCAGCATCGCCATGGCGCCCGACGTGGCCGAGATGACCCGCATCCCTCGCCCTCCCAAGGGACGCGAAGATGTTCCCTCACAGCTCGCGCGTCTACTCGAAGCGCACGAGATCATCCTGCGTCAGGCCCATGAAGGCGCGGAAGCCGCGGACGAGTCCGGCGATGACGGCACGAACGATTTGCTGGTCAGCAACATCATTCGCACCGGCGAGCCGCAAGTCTGGTTCTTAGCCGAACATCTTGCGGCAACCGAACTAGTGCGTCCCAACGCATAAGCCTCAGCGGGTGGCGCACACGTAACCTCCGTGTGCGCCACGTCCCATACGAGGCGAATTAGAGATGAACAGATGTCCAAAGTTGGGAGCGACGAAGGAGCGCAAAAATGGCCGAAAGTGGATCGTGACGACACAGGGCATTGAAACTGCGCCGCAAGCGCCGGGTGCTTTGCTTAGGGAACAAATATCCGCCTTCAGGAGCGTGCTCCCGACACAGTCGCGATAAAGGCGCTTAGGTCGGCCCGCATCAATTCCGGCTCTTCTAACGCGGCGAAATGCCCGCCCCGCGGCATGTCGGTCCAATGTACGATGTTAAAGGTCTTCTCTGCGAACGAGCGCGGCGGCGGGAAGAACACCGGGTCGGGAAAGGCCGCAAAGCCGGTGGGCACCTGGATGAAGGTGCCGGCCGGAAGCATTCGCGACTGCTCAAGCCGGCTGCCGTAGTAGATCCAGGTTGCCGTCACGAACGATGCCGGCGCGATATAGAGCATGATGTTGGTAAGGAGTTCCTCCTCGGAGAATTTGCTCCAGATGTCGGGGTCGCCATCGGCGGTTGTCGGAAGATCGGCCCACTTGCCGAACTTCTCGAGTATCCAGCCCGCCGCTCCGACCGGGCTGTCGGCCATCGCCATCCCGAGCGTCTGCGGACGAGTTTCCTGCTCGTGAAAGTAGGCGCTCTCCTGATCGGCAATCGCGGCCCGCTTGGCGGCGAAGGACTTTTCCTCGTCGGTCGTCGGATTGGCGTCCTCCGCGCGTATGGTCATCATATTGATATGGATGCCGAGTAGAGCGTTCGGTCGATCGTGCGCGGCCCAGGCCGCAACACTGTGGCCCCAATCCCCTCCTTGAATGAAATACTGCGCATCGCCGAACAGTTGGGTCATCAGCCCATGCACAAGCGCAGCCGTCCGCCGTGGGCCGATCGGGCGCGTGATCGGGTTGGAGAACGCGAACCCAGGAAGCGAGGGGACGACGACATCGTGCCCGTCCGCTGCGAGCGGCTCCAACAGCCGTTCGAACTCGAGATACGAGCCCGGCCAGCCGTGAAGAAGCAGGAGGGGCGGCTTGGAGCCGTCGCCTTTCACGTGAACGAAATGGAGGTGCTCGCCTTCTACATCGGCCGTGAAGTTGGGGAGCGCGTTGAGGCGCCGTTCGACCGCACGCCAGTCGTAGCTGTCCAGCCAATACGCGGCGAGCCGCTTGAGGTCGTCAACCCCGACCCCCGCTGACCAGCCCCCCGCATCCGGCAGTTGGCTCCAGTCATAAGCCTCGACCTTGGCTCTGATCGTGGCGAGCTGTTCGTCGGGGATGTTGATCGTGTAGGGTGAAATCATGGTGGTTCTCCGCCTAAGCTGGGATGCGGTTCGATTGAGAGGGCGTCCAGCAATTTGCTACTCATATTATCGGTGGATGTTCTGAGATCCGACGGCCGCTCGGCATACTGCTTTGTACGTACGTCCCCCCATTCGGTGCCATCCATTCGTCCCGACAATACCGCGGTTTGCGTGTCGCGTCCGAGATGAACGGGTGGCAGAAGTTGGGAGGCGAACGTCGGGCGTCTAGCGACTGCTTCTGGGTCGTCGGCGAGATTTTGATTCAAGGGGATGGAGTTTTTATCGGCTTAGCTGCTGCCGGGTGAGGCGAGGGTTCTCGTAGAGGTCGCGGCAGGCACGCAGCCGGAAGCGATCCACCAGCGCTGCCAGCGATGTTCGGCGGCATCGTGGAGGATATGGCATCGCTGGGATAGCGCCTTGAGATTACCCGGCGCGCTACTGCCCGGATCATGGTCGAGATGCGCGCAGGCGAGTACCACCTTGGTGATCCGCACCGCGCCGAGCGCGACCCCGGTCCTGACGCGATGCGCCGGCCGCGGTCGCTCCGCCAGCAGCGTGCCTCGCCATCCCACCAGCGCCCATCGCCAAAATGGGCGACGTGTCGCAAATGCGGCCGCCGGCATTGTTCGCAGCGTGCACCGGCGCGGCGGAAGCGCACGGTCGCCGACAGCTGCTGCCAGTCTATCGGATAGAGCCCGCGGTTCTCGGGGCGGATCGGCATGCTGATTCTTTAAGTCAGCCGCAGGCAGAACAAAAGGGAAATCTGCCGGCAAGGTGATCCTTCGGTGGTTGAGCTACTCAGATGAGATGGGTCGGTGTAGCCTCTATCTTACGCTTGGATGGGACGCAGGCCCTTAAGAATGTTGCCCTCGGTCGACAGGTAATTGTCGAAATAGTCAAAGCGAGGCGTATTGGCGAACAACAGATAGTAGTATTTCATCTGCTCGGACCACCAGTAACCGGGGCAGTGATCGGCCTGACGCTTGGGCGTTGCTGTCACGTCGGCAAGGTCCGTGTAGCCAAAGGGAGCCTTGTTCCACCGCTTCATCGCCTCAAAGTGAAGGCGACCAATCTCGCGCCAGCGTGGGCTTCGATCGATCAGCCAGAGTGTGAAGGCCGCGTCGGCGAGTTCGGGGCGCAGCGCGTTGGTGACCTGCGTCGGCCGCGATGTCGCATAGTCATAGCCTTCTGGCAGGACACCATAGCTCGCCTGCACCTTGGCCCAGCTCTCGGTGTAGGCGGCACCCTGTTTGAGTGCGCCACCTTGGCCGAGCAGGCCGCCATAGAAGGAGGCGAGCTCGTCCTGCTCGGTCGAAATCACGGCGCCGGTCTCGAAGTCAACGTCGGCGAACCACAGCTGATGATCCTTCCAGACCTGCTGATGCTTGAGGATAGCGACAGTGCACACATCGTACATGCGCTTACAGTCGGCATCGCTGAACAGCTGCCAGCTATCCCACAGATACTCGAAGAAGCTGTCGCAATAGGAGCCGATCGTCGCGGTGCGGGAGCGCCAGGCGCCGCTCAGCACGTCGATCTTGGTCGCCACCAGATCGAGAGGCGAGCGCCGCTCGAAAACCGCGATCATCGCCTTGCGTGCGGCTTTTGCATAACGAGGATCACCGGTCAGCTGGCTGAGCGTGCCCCATTCGGGCAGATACGCTTATGGCGGTGGCGCCTGGTCAGGGCATCCTGGCGCACCGCAACGCCGACGGGAGCATCCATACCTATGTCGCGGTAAACCGGCCGGAGGCTTGGCTGACGAACGACGTGGGTTCCGCGACCAAGCGGGTAGCGGCCTTATTTGATGGATGGGCACCGCCGCTCCGAGCGCTGATCGCCGGCAGCGACGCGCTGCCGGTCGTGCGTCCCATTCACGCGCTGCCTCCTTTGCTCACTTGGCCGCGAGCGCCGGGCGTCACGCTGTTGGGTGACGCGGCGCATCTGATGTCACCTTTTGCAGGTGAAGGTGCAAACCTTGCTATGCTTGACGGCGCGGAGCTGGGGCATGCACTGGTCCACAGCTCAGGTGACCGCGAAGGTGCGTTGGCTGCTTTTGAAAGTGACATGTTCGCGCGCAGCGGTCCGGTCGCACAGCGCAGCGCCGCCAACCTCTCGCGCTTCTTCGGACCGGACGCGCCTACGGATGTCGTTGAGCTCTTCGCCAGCCGATGAACAAACGTCCGTTTTGAGGAAGCGCGGATTGTGCCGTGGATGACCACATCTGGGTCAACTGGACAGGCTCGCCGCCAGCGACGAACAAACCTCGGTCGCGCGAATTTGTCATTAACCTTCATAGCTTATGCCCGGCGGGCAAAAGCCGGGGGCAGCGATGATACGGGTGGGCGGGGAAGGGGAAACCGGCCGGCGGAACCAGGCAATCGACAGTCTGCGTGGGTTGCTCGTCCTGGCCGTCATCGTCGGCCATTATTACGAGCTGAGCGACCGGCATGGTTTCCTAGCATGGCTCGGCGCCGGCGTCCGGATGCCGCTGTTCATCGGTCTTGCCGGCTATCTGTTCAATCTCGAGAGTGCCCGCACCCGGCCGCTGACGAGCACGTTGCGCAAATACGGGCAGCGGCTGATCATCCCCTGGGCAGTCGCGTGCGCGGTGTATCTGACGAGCGCAACGCAGCTCACGCCGCTGTCGCTGCTGACCGTGCCGTTGCGGCCGCCCTTCCACTTCTGGTTCGTGCCGGTGATGATGACCTTCATCCTCATCGCCGCGCTGAGCCGGCGCTCGCCGCTCGCCATGCTCGGCGTCGCGATCCCGATCAGTATCGCCGCCATGTACATGCTCGGTGTCCAGCACGTCATCCAGCAGGGCTATGCAGCCTGGCTGCCCGATCGCCGATTCTTCATCTATCCCATCTATTTCTTCTACGGCCTGTGGGTCGCCCAGCGTCGGCAGGATCGCACGAAGCTGTATGCGGCGCTGGCGTTGGCGCCGATCGGCCTGCTGTGGTGGTGCACGCTGTACGTCCACCCCTCGATCCCCGGCGAAGTGGCGGCAAGCCTCATAACCTCTTTGTCGCTGATCTGCCTGCTGCCCGGCATCCGCAGTGCGTCGCTGGTCCTTCCCCTGATCGGCGGCATCGGGCGGCAGAGCCTGTTCTTCTACCTATGGCATCCCATGGTCTTTGCGCTCTGGTCGAGTTCGGGCGTGATCGGCATGTCGATGCTGCTGCTCTCGATCGCCACCTTGTTCGCGGGCTGCGCCTTGCTCGCGCGCAGCGACGCCGCATCCCGCGTCTTCGGCATTACTCGCCGCAGGCACCGGCCTCCGGTCGAGGCCATGGCTTTTGAGCCGATTCCGTTGCGGGAGCGCAACGCATGACATCGGCAAAGCTACTAGCACGCACCGGAATGTTGACCTTGGCCTGGCTCGCGGTGCTGCCGATCCTCGCCATGCTGCTCGGCGCGATGGTGCCGATCGTGCCGTGGCTACGCATCTTCGCGAGCGATCTCGTGCCCAATTGGGTGTCCTGGTTTCTGTTGGGGGCGCTGATCATCGGCGCGCTGGGCGTGCTGGCGCATCGGGCGCGAGCGACGCGGGTCACACTCGCGCTGATCGCAGCCGCGGCCGGAACGGCTCTGGCGGCCGCGATCGTCATGCTCCATTTGCTGCAAGTGGCCTGGGCGAATGGCGCGAGGGTAGACCTGCTCAGCACCCTGTCGGTGCGTCAATTCAGCGAGGCCGCCAGCCCGGATCGTAGCCTCGTCTATGCGCGACGGCCGCGCGAGGCGCTGTGGCTCGACGTCTATCAGCCGGCCGACGTGCAGGCCGGCCCGCGTCGCCCCGTCCTGGTCGTCGTTCATGGCGGTGGTTTCATCGAGGGCAGCCGCCGGGTCGGCGCCGCCAACATGCGCCGCTACGCCGATAGCGGCTGGATCGTGGTGAGCATCGACTATCGACTGGCAAGGCCGGACCGACCGACCTGGAACCTCGCCACGCGCGACGTCCGGTGCGCCCTGCGTTGGGTCGCGGCGCATGCGCGCGGGCTCCATGCCGATGCGGACCGGGTTACGCTGTTCGGCGTCTCGGCCGGCGGCAATCTGGCGATGGCGGCCGCTTATACCAACGACGATGGTGCGGACGACGCGCGCTGCGGGTCGCGCACGCCATCGATCGCCGCGGTCATCGTCAAGGCGCCGCTGATCTCGCCGCTCGCCTCCTGGCAACGCGAGGGCGAATTGCAGGGGCAGCAGCGCTTGTACATGAGCCGCTACATCGGTGGTCCACCCGAGCGCTATCCCGAACGTTACGCCGCGCTGGACCTGCGGCGGCTGAGCACACGCGGCAATCCGCCGACGTTGATCCTGGCGGGGAAGAACGATCCGCTGCTGCCGGCAGCCAGCGTTGAGGATTTTGCACGCCGGTCGATGGCGGCAGGCAATGCCGTGGATCTGCTCATGCTCCCTTATTCGGGGCACAATTTCAACACGACCTTCAACAGCATTACCAACCAACTGTCGATCGCGACGATCACGCGATTCATGAACCGCTATTCAAGAGAACTTCCGGATCCTCAATCGAAGGTCAAGACGCAATGATCATAAAGCGCGAATGACGCTGGCAGCGGGGGCGACGGCGGAGTAGTAGATTGTAAGGAATCCGTTGAAGCAGGGAGCAACCCGTGCCAGTGCCTTAGGTTCGCAGGCATGATCTTGAGTCGGCCTCGACGCAGATAGCGCGACATGGCCGGAACACGATCTGCAGTTTGTTATTTAGGCTAATTCTCATTAAAAGCCAGGACGTTCTAAGGAAGTTTGTATCATGGGCCGCGGTAACCGAACAAGCCCTGCTACTTAGCAAATTGTTGTAAATGGCTACTGGCGCTTATAAATCCGCTGACATGCGCTACGATTATTAACGAATGGCAATAGTTGGGAAGGGGGGAAGTGGGTCCGAATGGCTGCGCTTGGCTCGTGGAAGCCACGGCGCGTTTCGGAGATGTGATACTCGAAAGCACGAACTTTGTTCAGCTTGTCGTCTGTTTTTGCCCATAATCGGATGTTCAGCGTAGGCCTTGCGGCTATCGGCTTTTGCCATTTGCTTATGGCATTAAACGCCGAACTCGTTGAGCTGATCAAATCGCATAAATTCGTAAATTAGCTATTGTTTTTGACTTGAACCAATGGACTTCGCGACCAGCGGGCGAGGGTATTAAGTAGGAGGCGACGGGCGGGCCGTGGGTGTGGACGCGTGGATGGCCCATTCTCAATCTGAACATCGGCGCATTCTAAAGTCTCGCCCAAATTGTTGATCTACATTCGATTATTTGGCAGTCTCTTGGTGGGGGACTGTCATGGCTCAATCGACAACGGCGGACGCGGCGCAATTGGGAGATGCGGGGCTCGATCGGGTCTCAGAGTGGCAGGACGCTACAACGCCGTTAACAAGAAGACGACCTTCCGTGAAGATTGGCAGGCGCTTCTCGGCGCGGTCAATCCACGCTTGGCGCCATATGGCCACGCCGCTGCGATAATCTGGCCTCTAGGCGTGCTGGCGCTTGGGGTCGGGCTGATCACAGCATTTTCGTCAGGCATCAACTGGCACACGCTGCCCATGAAATCGGCAGCGCTCGCACTCACGATTGCATTCGCCTCCCTTTACTGGCCGCACCGCATAGTGAGATACTTCAATCTCGACGGACAATATCCCCGGCCTTTCAGAACGATGACCGTCAAGGAGCGGAGACTCCGCCTCCTCTACAAAGTCTGGATCGGACTGCTGGTCGTCGCATGGCTTTTAATAGCCTTTGTCTTCGCTACCGCGCCTGTGACGCCCGATGCGCCGGCGGAGGGGCGAGGGACCACGGTCCTGGTGATGCTAGTTTTCCTTGCGGCATTGGGCTTCTTGCCGTGGTTAATACACCTCAAAAACAAGACTGAAGCCGCGAAGGAGGCAAAGAGACTAAGGGCGGCAGAGTCTGCTCCCAAAGCCATATCCTAGGCTGAAGCGAGACTCGATTCAGAAGCTGTCGAGGGTGACATCTATCCTTGGTTAGTGCGCTTTGTTTGTTTTCGATACCGGGTCTATGGGCTTTTTGTTCCCAAAGAAGAATCTTCGAAACGCTATCTTATCAGAGCTTGGGGTAAGGGAAATGGACATCGGCGGTTTATCGGGCCTTTTGCACGAGCTTATGACTGGGTGATGGAGTGGGTCTTGCTCGGTATCGGCTGGCTGATCTTTAGGTCGCTTGGTTGGGCGGTGATGAAGGGCTGGAATAAGATCAAGTCTTCCGTCAAACGCCACGTTTGGCATTGGATTACATCGCACCTGTAGATACCGATTTGGTCCGACCAAGGGTGCATTACGTTCGGCTAGGTCTCTCGCGAACTGGCGAGACGTTTCCAAACGTCCGATCGATCAGTCCGTCTCCAGCCTGAATTGAGTAATGACGTTCCGCAATTCGACCCAAGGATCACGGAAGAACAACGGCCGCGATAGCCGTCCAGCCTTTTCGCTGGCAGAGGAGGTTAGCTCCACGGCACGTTGTGGAACCGTGTCCAACGTGGCGTAGCTGGCTTAGGCGTGTCCGCTGGTGTGTGCCCCGCGTCGGAAGCGGTCAGACTGCGAACCTCCGGATCACGACATCCGTCGGTGAATGGCCGGGGTAGCAAGCTGGTCGTTCGCGACGACGAACAATCGTCCGAAGTTGTGGGAGCGGGAAGGGTGGGCTGAATGTCCACTTGTGGGCATAGGTGACATGGCTCAAACCATGGGCGGCCGAAAGCCACGTGTAGACCGTGTGGTTGATCTTCCTGTCGAACAGCCGGCGCAATCGTGCACAGGCGCTATCATCCGATGCAGGCGGTCCCGCTCGGATCGACGCCCACCCGAACACATATGCAACCGTCGTTAACTCGTTATTTAATGAACATTGACAATCTAAGCTTCGCGATGCCATCCTGCTCATGACGCGTCACAGAACGCGACATGCAGAGAGGATGATTGATGCGCACGTTCCTGTTGTCGGCGTCTGTGATCGCCGTGATGAGCTCGACCATTGCGAACGCCCAGGTTGGTCCGGCCGAGGCCCCTGCCGCCACGATTCAGAAAACGCCGCAGTCATCGCAGAACCCAGTTGATGCGACGGACCCGAACGCCATGCCGGGTGATACCGGCGACGACATCGTCATCACCGCCGAGCGCCGCTCGACCAGCCTGCAGCGCACCGGCGTCGCGGCGTCAGTGCTGACCGGCGAGGACCTCGTCCGCAAGAGCGTCAACACCGTCGAACAGCTGCAATTCTCGACCCCGTCGCTGACCGTCAACACCTCCGGTCAGGCGAACAGCTTCAATATCCGCGGTATCGGCAAGTCGGAAATCTCCAGCTCGGTCGGCGTCGGGGTCGTCACCTATCGCGACGGAGTGCCGACCTTCCCCGGCTATTTCCAAAGCGAGCCTTATTACGACATCCAGTCGGTCGAGGTGCTGCGCGGACCGCAGGGGACGTTCGCGGGTGGCAATGCGACAGGCGGCGCGGTGTTCATCACCGAGACCAACCCGACGCTCGACAGGGTCAAGGGCTTCGCCACCGCGCAATACGGCAATTACGATCAGGTGAGAGCACAGGGCGCGATCAACCTGCCGCTGAGCGACACGCTCGCGATCCGCCTTGCCGCCAATCTCGAGAAGCGCGACAGCTTCTTCACCGTGACGGGGCCATGGACGGGCAATCCCGGCGATCTCAACGCGATCAGCGGTCGCGCCAGCCTGTTGTGGCAACCCGACAGTCATCTGCGCCTGCTGGTCAAGGGCGACTACAACCGGATCAACACCGGCGGCTTTCCCAACAGCCCGGCCTATTTCGGCAGCGCCGCCGCGCCGGTCCTCAATACCAGCGACCCCTTTACGGTCTCCAGCAATAGCTATCTGTCGGGTCAGGACGAGTTCGGCCGCATCTCCGCCAATCTCAGCTACACGTACGACAGCGGTCTGATGATCCGGTCGATCAGCGGCTTCCAGAAGGGCACGCTGCAGGAGACGATCGATGCCGACGGCACCGCCGCGCAGAACAACACGTTCCAGGATTTCGTCAACGAACACGTCTGGTCGCAGGAGCTGAACATCGTCTCCCCTGATACCGGGCGCTTCACCTGGCTGATCGGCGGCTTCTACCAATTCGACAAATACGAATTTCCGGTCGACAACGGCTATGTCGCGCTCGCCCCGGCTGGTGTCGTGCGCTCACTGCGGATCGAGGGGACCAACCCGCACACCGCCATCGCCGCATTCGGCCAGGTCGGCTACCAGCTGACCGACGGCCTTCAGGTCACGCTGGGCGGCCGCTGGTCGCGGACGACGTCGCGCAACGACGTCAATTATCCGATCGAGCTGTTTCTCGGCGCCTTGCCAACGTTCAAGACGGTGCTGGTGCAGCACGATTTCAACGCCAACAAGAATGTCGACGGCAAGCTGGCACTCAACTGGACGGTCGATGCCAACAATTTCCTCTACGCGTTCGTCGCGACGGGGACGAAGGCGGGCGGCCTCAACGGCGCCAACCTGTTCGGTACGACGCCGCGCGGCTTCGTGCCGGAGAAGGTCACCGATTATGAACTCGGCTGGAAGGGGACGCTGCTCAACGGGCATCTGCGCACGCAGATCGGGGGCTATTATAACAGCTACCGCAAGTTCCAGGTGCTGATCGTCGATCCGGCCACCCCCAATTTCACGTCGATCTTCAACGTGCCGAACGCCACCAAATTGTACGGCTTCGAGGCGTCGGCGCAGGGATCGTTCGGTAACCTTCTGTTCGACGCTTCGACGTCGATCTCCAAATCGGAACTCGGCGAGTTCTTCGCGCGCGACCCGCGCAAGGGAACGACGGGAACCTGCGATCCCGTGACGGGGCCAGCCTCGGCGTCGGGCTGCATCAATCTCGGCGGGCGGCGGCAGCCCTATGCGCCGACGTTCACGCTCAGCGCCGGTGCGCAATATGCGATCACGGTGGCCGACGGCGTCTCGCTGACGCCGCGGGTCGATTACGCGCATATCGGCGCGGTATGGGGAACGCTGTTCCAGACGGCGCAACTGGGGGACTATCTGAAGGCGCGCAATATCGTGAACGCTCAGCTGACGCTCGACAACGGCACGTGGTCGATCGCCGGGTTCAGCACCAACCTCACCGACCAGCATTACATCGGTTCGCTCAACGGTATCCGCCGACTGGCGGCGGCGCCGCGCCAATATGGCGTGCGCGTCAGCACCAAATTCTGATTTCCCGCGATGCGCTTGTGCAAGAATCCTGGCGTCCGGCGACGATCGGATTTTCCGACGCCGCGGCGCGCCAGCCGCTCCTCTTTGCCAGCCGCTCCTCTTTGAAGGCCTCGTCATGACCCCCGGATCGATGCAGCCTTATGCGCTGACGCTCGACAAATTTCTCGACCATGCGGCCAAATGGCATGCGTCGACCGAGGTGGTGACCGGCGGCGACGGCGGCAGCGAGCGCATCGGCTATGCCGCGCTGCGCACGCGTGCCAGCCTGCTGTCGGGCGCGTTCGCCGCCTTGGGCCTGAAGGCCGGCGACAATCTGGCAACGCTGGCGTGGAACAGCCAGGCGCATGTCGAATGCTGGTACGCGGCGATGGGGACGGGGATCGTCTGCCACACGCTCAACCCCCGCCTCGCGCCCGCACATCTTGCCGCGATGATCGATCAGGCGTCGGACCGCGTCCTGGCGGTGAGTCCGGGGCTCGCGCCGTTGGTCGAGGACCTGCTGCAACGCTGTCCGGGGATCGCCCATGTCATCCTGTTCGACGAGCCCGGTTCGACCATGGCCGCACCGGCCTCGGACCGTGCGCGCATCTGGCGGATGGATGAGCTGCTCGCCGAACATGGCGCGGCCATGCCGTGGGGCGGCTTCGACGAGCATGCGCCGGCCGGCCTTTGCTTCACCTCCGGTACCACGGGTGCGCCCAAGGGCGTCACCTATACCCACCGATCGAATTATCTTCATACCATGCATCTGCTCGCCGCCGACGTCGTCGGCATCACCGCGCGCGATGCCGTGCTGGTCGCGGTGCCGATGTTCCATGCCAACGGATGGGGTTTCGCCTTCGCCGGACCCGCCGCGGGCGCGAAACTGGTGCTGCCCGGCCGCAACCAGGACGGCGCGAGCCTCGCCCGGCTGATCAACGACGAGCGGGTGACCGTCGCCGCGGGGGTCGCCACGGTTTGGCTCGGACTGGTCGATCATCTCGAGAAGACCGGCGGCGAGGTGCCGTCGCTCCGGCGTATCCTGCTCGGCGGCTCCTCGGTGCCGCAGGCGCTGATGGATCGACTCGAAGCGCGGCTGGACGTCACCATCCAGACCAGTTGGGGGATGACCGAACTGTCACCGGTCGGGACTGTGACGCCATCCAACGCCACCATCCGCGCATCGGCCAAGTCAGGCCGTCCGCCGATGGGCGTCGACCTGCGTCTCACGGACGAGGCCGGCGTGCCGCTGCCCGACCAGCGCGACGGGGAAGGGCGCCTGTGGGTCAGGGGGGCGAGCGTCGTGGAACGCTATTTCGGCAGGGAGGAGGCTGCGACCGACGCCGATGGCTGGTTCGATACCGGCGATCTCGCGCAAATCGATGCGGCCGGCAACCTCAGCATCACCGGACGCGCCAAGGACCTGATCAAATCGGGGGGCGAATGGATCAACCCCGGCGAAATCGAAGCGATCGTCGGTGCCTTGCCCGGTGTCGCGCTGGTCGCCGTCGTCGGTCGCGCGCATCCGCGCTGGGGTGAGCGCCCTGTGCTGGTCGTCGAGGAGCGGAAGGGCGCGATGCTGAGTGACGATGCCCTGCTCGACGCGCTGCGCGGGCGGATCGCGAGCTGGTGGCTGCCCGATGCGATCGTACGCGTCGCCGCCATGCCACTGGCATTGACCGGCAAGATCGACAAGATGCGCTTGCGGGAAGAGCATGGCTGAGGCCATGGGTGTGGGCATCATGACCGATCCAGCCACTGGCCCCAAACGCCGCCCGACGAAAAAGGCCGACCAGCGCGCGGCGACGATGGAGCAGATCTTCGATGCCGCCGAGGCCCTATTCGCCCAGCGTGGCCTGTACGGCGTCACGCTGAAGGAGGTGGCGCTACAAGTCGGCGTCCACCAGTCGCTGTTGCATTATTATTTCAAGGACAAGAAGGACCTTTTCGATGCGGTCATCGCCCGGCGTGCGGCGGTGACGATCGAGCGCCGGCTGGCGACGCTGGACGCCTATGAACGCGACGCCGCGGGCAAGCCGACCGTCGAGGGCGCGCTCCACGCCTATCTCGATGCCGACCTCGACCTCTACGGCAATGGCGACATCGGGTGGCGAAATTTTGGCATGCTCGGGGCGCAGATGAGCAACACCGCCGAATGGGGCGCGGACCTTATGGACACACATTTCGACGCGGTCGTGCTGCGCCTGATCGAGATCCTCAAACAGGCCCTGCCCGGCTGTGCCGAGGAGGATCTGTTCTGGGGCTATCATTTCGTCACCGGGGCGCTGATGCTGTCGCTGGGCCGGACCGGGCGGATCGACAAACTGTCGGGCGGCCTATGCCGGTCGGAGGATTTCGCGGCGATCAAGGCGCGGATGGCACGGTTCATGGCGGCGGGCTTCCTCGCGACGTGCGAGGCGCGGGGGCGTTAGGACCGATCGCCATCGGTCGGGTCGCCGTTCGGGTTGTCGCGTGTCCGGGCGACGATGCGCCGACGCCGTCGCCCGGTGCCTTACCAACTCGTCACCCCGGACTCGGCCCGGAGTTCACCGGGCGGCAAGGGAAGGGTGTCGGCTCAAGCCTTTCTCCTCGCCGCAGGCTTAGACCCCGGAACGAGTCCGGGGTGACGGGGTGGAACGGAACACGGCGGACGCATACGAATCCTCAGCGGGCGTGGTCTACTTGCCGTGCGATCATTCGCACGCCGCCACCGCCGGCGGCATCACCGGTGCGGCGAGCCCGACGTTCCAGTTCCAGCCGATCGTCCCGGTCGCCCGGCGTCGGCACATCACCTGCTCGTTGAGTGCGAACATGCCCGGCAACAGATCGCGGCCCGCTTCGGGCACCGCGGCGAAATGCATGTAGCTCCGCTTCGTTTCATAGGCCGGCCAGGCTGCGGAACCGGTCGCGACCGGCCGGCCGTCGCGGACGAAGCTCGTCCAATAGTCCAGCATCGCAGCGGATAGCGTACGCTCCGCCGCCGTATCGGGGATCTTCGGCCAGCGCGGCGGCGTCGCCGCCAACGTACCGAATACGTAAGGCAGTTCGCTGGCATGGAAGGCGTGCAAATCGGCCTCATCCATCGCCGGATAGCCATGATCGAACATATAGAGATAGGCGGGCTTGCCCAGTTCGACCTGCTTGCGGACAAGCCGCTCGGCCGTCCAGCCGTAGAGCGCGTCGCGCGTCGTGGCGAGGATGCTCTCCCGATAGGTCGCGGCCGGATATTGCTGCAGGAACGGATCGGCGAGATCGCGGTACCGGGCGCGGATCTCCGTCGCATAGGTCGCGGCATCCGCCGGCGGCTTGGGCGAGAGCATGCGCAACGACCGGATCTCGCCCTGGTTGAAGCCGGCGAGCACCGGCACCGGCGCCTGCCGCCGCTGATCGAACGCATCGACCATCTGCTGCGGCAGCACTGCGCCATCGACCACGCCAAACGGCGCAAAGCCCAATTTCGCCGCGGTGTCGGTCAGCGTCTGCGCGTCCATCGCGCGCAGGCCGGCGAGGTCCGGCGTCTTCAGCGCCGTGGTCAGCAAGGCGCCGCCGCTCTCCCACGCCGGCATGCCGAACGCGGCCTTCCGCAACTCGGGCATCGAGATCATATAGGCGCTCTGGGCGATGACCCGGGCGAACAGGCCATGCGCCGCGGGCGTGGTCATCAGGTACAGCGTGCTCAGCCCGCCCGCCGACTCGCCGGCGATCGTGACGTTGCCGGCATTTCCCCCGAATGCCGCGATATTGTCGCGCACCCACCGAAGGGCGGCGATCTGATCGAGCAGCCCGTAATTGCCCGACACGCGCCGCGGCGTCTCGCCGCTGAGCCACGGATGGGCGAGCCAGCCCAGCACGCCCAGCCGATAGTTGATCGACACGACGACGATGCCGCGCGCGGCAAGCTTGCGTCCGTCGTACATCGGCTCGCGGCTCGATCCGGTGACCAGCGCGCCACCGTGTATCCACACCATGACCGGCGCGTTCTTCGCCTTGGCCGGAGTCCAGATGTTGAGCGTCAGACAATCCTCGCTGACCGGCATCGGCACGCCCGAATAGACCGTCGCATTGGGCGCCTGCGGCTGGACGCAGGCCGGGCCGAAGTCCGTCGCCCTATGCGTGCCGGTCCAGCGCGGCTGCGCCACCGGTGCCGTCCAGCGCTTCGCGCCGACCGGCGGCATGGCATAGGGAATGCCCTTAAAGACCCGCAGCCCGGCGTCGCTTGTGCCACTGACCTTGCCGGCGGGCGCATCGACGATCGGGTCTGCGGCGAGTGCCGGGACGGCCGAGGCGAACGCCAGAGCGGCGATGACGATCTTCATATCCTGGACTCCTGACGATCGAGCGTGCGCGCGAGCCGGAGGAACAGGCCGATCGCGACGACGTAGAAGGGGGCAAGCGTGTAGAGCGCCAGTTGCAGCGGATTGGTCGCGCCGCGCGCGGCGAAATGATCGCTGGCGGCGCCGACCCAGGTCGGGCCGAGGCCGAGGCCGATGAAGTTCATCACCAGCAGCAGAAGCGCGCCGGCCAGCACGCGCTGGTTGGGAGCCGCTTCTTCCTGCACCAGCGTCACCGAGCAGGACAGATAAAAGTAGTTGAAAAACATCACGACGGTCAGCAGCGCCAAGGCAAGCGGCCAGGTCGGCGCCCAGACGAAGCCGAGGTAGAAGGGCAAAGCGACGGCCAGCGACACCGCCGGCGCGATGGCGAAGACCCGCCGCGAGCCCCGGCTGAAGCGATCGATGATCCGGCCCGACGCGACCATCCCGCCGCCCATGCCGAAGACGATCGCCAGCGCGTAGAACAGCGCGATCTCCGGCAGCATCATGCCCTTCTCGCGGATCAGGAACAGCACCGCGAAATTGCCGAGGCCATAAGTGACGAATTGTGTCGCGCCGCTGCCGAATGCCGCCAGCGTCATCACCGGATTGGCGAAGAAGGCGCGCAGCGTCGCCCAGAACGGCGCCTTGTCGAGGATGCCGGTCGCGCCGGGATCGGCGGCACCGCGCGCGGGTTCCGGCACGACGAACGGCAGCGCGGCGGCGGCTACGAGGCCTACCAGACCGATCGCCACGAACGCATCGCGCCAGTCGAACAGCGTCGCGATCGTCGCCCCCAGTGCGATCCCCAGCGCCGCACCTATCGGCGGCCCGAGATTGTAAATGCCGAAGGCCACGCCGCGCCGCCCCGGTGCGAACGTGTCGGTGATCAGGGCATAGGACGGCGGCACGCCGCCGGCTTCGCCGAAGCCGACCACCATCCGCGCCGCGACGAGTTGCGGATAGGTCCGCGCCATGCCGCAGGCGATGGTCGCGGCACTCCACACCGCGCAGGCGAGCGTCAGCACGCCGACCCGGCTGGTCCGGTCGGCCAGCCAGCTGACCGGGATCGCGATGAAGCAATAGAACATCGCGAAATACAGGCCGCCGATCAGCCCAAGCTGGCCGTCGGTGATGTGCAGCGTGTCCTGGATCGGCTTGGCGAGGATGCCGAGCAATTGGCGGTCGAGGAAGTTGAGGACGTAGACGAAGGTCAGCATCGCCAACACGATTCCGGGGTGCCGTGCGGCGCGCCCTCGATGACGGCCGTCGATAAGCGGATCGGGCGCGAGCGCGCTGATCGGAACAGTCATCACCTCTCCCACTGTATCGTGGCTTGTGCCCAGACGATGCGGCACCCGGCGCAGTGTGTCAATGGACACTCACGTATGAATGAACGTAGGTATTTTGCGGAAAAGAGGGGGCGCCATTGCGCCCTACATTTCATTCACTATTACGTGAACGAACTAAAGGAGAGATGGAATGGCTTTGGCAGGCAGGACAGCGATCATCACCGGCGCCGGCGGCGGGCTCGGACGTGCGCATGCGCTTCATCTGGCGGGCAGGGGCGTCAAGGTCGTGGTCAACGATGTCTCGGTCGATGCCGCCGAACGGGTCGCGCACGAGATCCGCACGGCGGGCGGCACCGCCATGCCGATCGCGGCGTCTGTGACCGACGAGACCGCGGTCGCCGCGATGGTCGATGCAGCGTGCTCCGCATGGGGCCGGATCGACATCCTCGTCAACAATGCGGGCATCCTCCGCGACAAGAGCTTCGCGAAGATGACGATCGCCGATTTCCGCACGGTCGTCGACGTTCACCTGATCGGCGCGGCGATCTGCAGCAAGGCGGTTTGGGAGCCGATGCGCGCCCAGACATTCGGCCGGATCGTCATGACGACCTCGTCGTCCGGATTGTACGGCAATTTCGGGCAGGCGAATTACGGCGCAGCCAAGATGGCGCTGGTCGGGCTGATGCAGACGCTCGCGATCGAAGGAGAGAAATACGGCATCCGCGTCAACTGCCTCGCCCCGACCGCCGCGACCCAGATGACCGAGGGCGTCCTCGATGCGGAGAGCCTGACGATGCTGGCACCTGACCGCGTATCGCCCGCGCTGCTCCCGCTGGTCGGGGATGACGCACCGACGAGGACGATCGTCTGCGCAGGTGCGGGCCATGTCGCTACGGCGAACGTGACGTTGACGCAGGGGCATTACGTCGGTCATGCCGAGGACGCGGGCGAGCAAATCCTGGCGCATTGGCCGGAGATCACCGATCGTGCCGGAGAGGTCGTTCCTGCCTATGGCTTCACCCAAGCCGAGCGCGAGGTCGCGGCAGCACGATCCGCAAGTCTGATGACCGCGGAATAGTGCAGGGGGTGAGGGTGGTAAGACGGAGCAAGGAAACGAGGAAACGAGGTTCGAGTGACCGCATCTGATTCAGAGCGTTATCTCGACTCCAACTCGCACTTGCCGGGGTTCCGCGGCTCGGCTGTGAATGCCCTCGACACCGTCTAGCGGTTCGCCAGGAAGTCGCGAGGCGTAAAAGTAGTCGGCGTCGGCGCGTTGCGTATCGAACAAGTTGAGAAAATCGGCCGCGATCTCGACGTGGCCGATCGTCTTGGCGAGCCTCAGGTTGACGATCGTCGTCGCAGGCCCGCGTACGCTGTCATCCTCGATCAGCGGACGAACGCCGATGTAGCGGAGGCGCAACGCGCCGAGCCAGCCGTGCGCATCAGCGGTTACGCCCAGCGATCCCGCGGCCTCCAACGAGTTCGGAATGCGGTCGGCGTCCGTTACCCCGATGAACCGGGCGTGGTTGGTCGCGTAGACCGCGTCGAGCGACAGCCATCGGAACGGCCGCACGAACAGCGTCGTCTCCCAGCCGCGGCGGCGGCTCGCACCTGACGGCTCTACCGTGCCGTCGTCGCCCGAGTAGACCAGTTCGCCCGCCGAGCGGGTCCACCAGCGATCGACGGTGAGCACCACCGGCCCGCGCTCGATACGGGTGCCGATCTCATACCCCGTGCCGCGCACCAGACCCGGCACCGGATCGGTCGCGGCGAGCACCCCGCGCGCGTCGTTCGAGTGAAAGCCTTGTCCGTAATTGGCATAGATTGCGACGCCTTGTGCCAGCGTCAGCGCCGCGCTGGTCTTGGGCGTGACGACCGTTTCACTCCGTGCGCCGGTGGTCGCCGCTCCGGCAAGCGCACGCGAGCGGAAGCGGTAGCGATCGATCCGACCCCCGCCGGACAGCGTCAGCCGCTCGATCGGCCGCCACCGCAAATCTGCATAGCCGGCGAACGCAGTTTCGCTGACGTCGGCAAGGCTGGTGGTGCCGATCCGGTGGCCACGTTCGGTATGGTAGAGACCCAGGTCATCGATCCGGTCGGCGCGAGCATCGGCGCCGACGGTGATCTGCCACGCCGTACCGAGCAATATGCGGTGCTGCACCCGACCACCAAAGGTCCAGCGGCGCTCCGCCTGCTCGAGTTCGTCGCCGCGAACTGGGTCGGCAAGGAAGAAGGTGAAGTTAGAGACGAGGTCGAAGAGGTAGCGCTGCGCGTAGAGCGTCACATCGGTCCGCTCGCTCGTGAGGCCGATCGTCGCGATCTGCCGCTGCGTCTCGCCGCGCAGGTATGGATCGAGCGTGCCGAACCGGTCGGGCACCAGCGTGCCGATCGCGCGCACCGGGATCTGCTCGGTCGGCTGCCAGGTCGCGTTGTAGTCGGATAGGCTTGCGCGGACGGTGCCGAGCGCGGTGTCGATCGTGTATTTGGCGAAGGCTGACGTGTGGCGCAGCCGCTCGGGCAAGGCCCACACGCCATTGTTGATCGTCAGCTCGCCCGCGAGCAGCAGGTCGCCGCCCCCCAACTGCTCTGAGCCGACCGCAACCAAGCGACCATAACCGTAGCTGCCGCCCTGTATCGCCACCATCGGCCGTTCGACGCGATCGAGAGTGCGCATCGACGCCGCCGCGACGAGCGAGAAGTCGCCATCCTGCGCGTAATAGGGTCCCTTGCGGTATTCGACCCTGTCGATCGTCTCGGGGATAAGACCGTTGAGATCGAGGTAGCCCTGGCCGTGCGCGTGGCTCGGCAGGTTCATCGGCACGCCGTCGAGTGAGATGCTGAAATCGGTGCCGTGGTCGAGATTGTAGCCGCGGATGTAATATTGCGCCGCCTTGCCCCCGCCTGAGTGCTGGACGGCGAGCAGTCCCGGCACCGCCTCGGCCAGTTCGTTGGCGCGCAGCAGCGGACGGGTGCGGATGTCCTCACCCGATATTGCGCCGGCGCTGGCGGCGCGGTCGCTCCCGACCCGCCGCTCGCCGCGACCGATCACCACGATGTCTTTTGACGGATCGTCGGTAGACTGCGTTGCTGCCCTAAGCATGGCGGGATCGGATGAGCGGCCATCATCGATCGGCGGCGTGTTCGCCCCGAGGAGGAGCAACGAACAGACGACTGCGCATGACATGATGTCACCCCCTAAACAGCTATGCCTATCTGTCTTAGCCAAGGCTAATATGTCAAGCCGGCTGGTCAACGAGCGTTTCGGCTGGCAGAAGCGCAAACAGGAGCAGGAGGTGCGCCAATGGCCGATGATACCGCCGTCCGTCGTGCCGCGGCATTTCGCGCGACCCGCGAGGCCCATGCCAGCGAGATGGCGGAGGATTATGTCGAGCTGATCGGCGATCTGATCGAGGAGCGCGGCGAAGCTCGCGTGATCGATCTAGCGCAGCACATGGGGGTGACCCAGCCGACGGTCGCGAAGATCATCCAGCGGCTGAAGAGCCTCGGGCTGGTGCAGAACCGCCGCTACCGCGCGTTGTTTCTCACGGACGCCGGCAAGGCCCTCGCCACCCGCTCGCGGGAGCGGCATCAGGTGGTGGTCGACTTCCTAGTCGCGCTGGGGATCGATCCGGAAATCGCCGCGATCGACTCTGAGGGAATGGAGCATCACGTCAGCGACGCTACGCTGCAAGCGATGCGGGGCGTCGTCATGGGCTCTTCAGCGCAGGACAAGGCGTAGCGACCGGGGCTGCACGCCTTCGCATTGATGAGCGTCCGCTTCTGGAGCAAGGTCAGCAGGCTTCAATTACCAACATTGGGCCCTCACGTCGGCGGCTGCCCAGAGGCTTAGCCAAGTCGCAAGCATTTGTTAGTTGTGCGCTGCTTACCGGAGCAGGTTGCCGTTCGATATTGTAACGTTTGCTAGCACTCGTTGCGTTCACGTGCTGCAAACGAGCGATCTCAGTAGGGTGTCGCAAATTGTCACTTCTATTCAGAAAGCGTCCGTGTGGCGACCACAGTGGTATTGGTTAGCGCCGGCTTGCGCTATCGACCCCGGCGATCCCGCAATGTCATGGGTGTTAAGCCATCTTGGAGATGTCGCTCGAAATACGGCGTCTATTTGTCTGTATCTCGATGAAGCTCGAGAAACAGGTCATCAAACGAACGATCTGCACCCCAGGCCTCGGTCCCCGTGAATGCCATCATCCTCACCTGATCGCTATTCGTCGGCGGTGGCGACCGTGGGCAGCCAGACCCCCTTCGTCCGGACTGTAGGCCACCACGCCCGGCCCGAGGGTGCCGAGTTTGCATTGGGGCAATACGTCGGCGGACAGGTAGTGCGTCACGGCGAGATCCTTCGAGACTTAGCCCTCGATCTTGGCGACCAGCCGCTCAACCGTTTCCGGTTCAGCGGCGATCATGGCGAGTAGAACGCGCGCGGGGGCATCCGGTGTGCGCCTCTTTTGCTCCCAATCCCGAACCGTGCCGAGGGGGAGATGATAGGTCTTGGCGAACTCCGCCTGGGATTTCTTGGTGCAAGCGCGGACAGCCTTTGCGTCGACGGGCGCGATGACCCGTGCTCGCGTCGTGTCGCATTTCGCGTGGGCGATGGCATCGCCGATGCCTTCCATCATCATGTTAAACGCCGTGCGGGCCATTATCATCCTCCAAGTCCATCGCTCAGCTGTTTGCAGGCGGCGGCGAACGCATTCTGTTCCGCCTTGGTCAGGTTGGTCTTCACGTTCTTTGGGAAGACGGTGAGCAGGAACACCGGGAACGCCTCGCCAGCGTAGTAGGTGACGACCCGGTATCCGCCCGACTTGCCGCCACCGGGGCGGGCAACGCGCAGCTTCCGCGCACCGCCACATCCAGGCATGATTTCGCCCGCTTCCGGGGTTGGCCGCGATCAGCGCGACGATCGCGGCTTGTTCGTCGGCATCGATCCCGGCCAGCTTCACGGCGCGGAGGTAGGCATTGGTTTCAATGACCGCCTGCATTTCGCATCTATACGGCAATGCCGTACCTGCCGGTTGCTGTCCGTTCGTCAGTTTCCGCCCGGCCGGATGAAAACGCCGACCGTCGTTACGACACGCTCGACCTGCGTCATGATCCGGCCCCACCAATAGCCGACGATAATGCGACCCGCCTGGAAACGGAAGATGCGCGAGGCCCGGTGCGCGCCGTGCTTCGCCACCCACACCGGATAGTAATGCTTGAGATTGGCGGCGGCGTCTTTTGCCTCGTCCGGCTTTAAGAATAGATCGAGCAGGAACGTCGACGGCGGCTTGTCACGCTGGGCACTTGCAATCGCCATGCGCATCGAAGGAAATCGAGGACATACGGCAGTCCGGTGCGAGACGTAAGCGGGAGCGTCCGCTATTGCCACAGGAGGGGAAAATCCGCTTTCGCCTAGTTCATGACCGTCACCGGTACATAGATCACTTTTCCGTGGCTATTGCCGCCACCGTCGATCCGGTCTGCTTCGGCTTGACGTAGCGGTCCAGCCAGTCGGTCATCTGCCACAGCGTTTCCTCGGTCGATTCCAGCGCTCGATAGCCGTGTGGCTCGTTCGGCAAGACGACATAGCGTACCGTCGCCCCGTTGCCCTTTAGCGCCGCGTACATGCGCTCGGATTGGATCGGGAAGGTGCCGCTATTGTCGTCCGCGCCGCCATGGATCAGCAGGATCGGCGCCTTGATGCGGTCTGCGTAGGTGAACGGGCTCATCTCGGTATAGGTCGGTGTCGCCTGCCAGTAGGTGCGCTGTTCGGCCTGAAAGCCGAACGGGGTCAGCGTGCGGTTATAGGCGCCCGACCGCGCGATGCCGGCGCGGAACAGATCAGTATGCGCAAGCAGGTTGGCGGTCATGAACGCGCCGTAGCTGTGCCCGCCGACGGCCATGCGGGTACGGTCGCCGACGCCAGATTTGACCACCGCATCGACCGCGGCCTGCGCGTCCTGCTGCAGCTGCTTGACGTAGGTGTCGTTGGCCTCGGCGCCGCCTTCGCCGATGATCGGCATCGATGGATTGTCGAGGATTGCATAGCCCTGCGTCAGCAGGAACAGGTGGCTGATGCCGCGCGGGCGGACGAACCGGTTGCCCTGATCGACCGTCTGGCCTGCGACCTTCGCGTCGGTGAACTCCGCCGGATACGCCCAGAGCAACGTCGGCAGCGGCCCGTCGCGTTTTGAGTCGTAACCGGCGGGCAGATACAGCGATCCTGACAGCTGGAGTCCGTCGGCACGCGGATAGGTGATCGTGCGGTGTGTGACACCGGCAAAGACCGGGGCGGGATCGGCGAACGCGGTAATGGCCTTCGCGCTGCCGCCCTTCACGCCGCGGATCATGTAGTTGGGCGCAAGCTTCGCGCTCTCGCGCCGCGTCAGGATGCGCTGGCCACGCTCGTCGAGCAGTGCGACCACCGTTTCGTAATAGGGCGCTTTGGCGGTCCACAGCCGCGTCTGTTCACCCCCGGTCAGCGGCATCGTGGCGAGGAAGGGGAACGCCCCCGCTTTCGTTGCGCCGTCGCCGGTGACGTACACGCCGTCATGCGAAGTCGTGAAGTGCATTACCGGCTTCCCGGCGGCATTCTCCTCCACCATCGGCTCGCCGGGATCACCATATTGATCTTGATAGTTGAGCGTCGCTATCGTCCGCGTCAGGCCCGGTCGCGATGGTGAAACGGCTTGGCGATGCTCGGTCCGCGTACGCCATTCGCGGTCGATGACCATCGCGAAGCCATCGTCCCCCCATATCGTGGTGGCATAGCGGGCTTGGGTCTGTGCCAGTTCCACCGGTCCCGCAGCGAACGGTGCAGCCTGCATCATCACCTTGTCGTGGAACGCGATCTTGGCGCGCGGATTGCCGCCGTCCAGCGCTTCGGCCCAGACCAGCGTCGCAGGCGCATCAGACCGCCAGACAGCCTCACGCGGGCCCTTCACGGTGGCGTCGAAATCGACCGGGAGATCGTCGGCGAGCGGTCGATCGACCAATGTCTTCACTGGTTGGCCATCAATCGTCGAGACGGCGATCTCGGTCGGGAAGTATCTGGCGGGCAGCAGATAAGAATATGGCCGCTTGAGCCGCTCGGTCAGCAGGTAGCGACCGTCCGGGGAGACGTTGAACTCGGTGATCAGGCTCGGCGTTCCGATCGGCTGCGCGGTGCCAGCAAGGTCGATCCGGACCAATTGACCGGTGAAATAATGGTCGAAGAGCGCCTCGTCATGTGCATCGCCGAGCAGATCCTCATAGGTCCGCGCTGCCGAGGTGCGACCGGCGCTTTCCTGGACCACCGGGCCGGTGGGCGTGCTGCTCGAAACGGGTGCTGCGCCCCGACCGGCGGGCACGGTAAGGGCGACGAGCGCCTTGCTGTCCGGCATCCAGGCGAAGGGCGTGCCGAACGTGCCGTTCAGCCCCCGGGCGACAATGCGAGCGCTGCCATTGCGCTCGGCGATCCATAGCGACAGTCGGTCAGCCTCTTGCGCATAGAAGGCGAGGCGGGTGCCGTCGGGCGACCAATCGGGGGCGGCGAAGCGCAAGCCCGCGGGCAGTTTGACCGGGACGGTCCGCCCCGAGCCGATGTCCTTGAAGCTCAGCGCGTTCAGCCATTGCACGCGGACCTCGGCCTGGCCGTTAGTGGCGGGGTCGATGCGGTAGCCGCCCAGCCGCAAAATCGGTTTCGACAGATTGGCGATCGACGGCAAATTCTCCCGCCCAAAAATCGCCAGCGTGCGGTGATCGGGGCTGACGGCGACGCCGGGGGTAGGCGGCGTCTCCAATACCTTCGCGATCGCATCGGGTGCGCGGTGATAGGTACTGCCGCTGAGCGTCTGAGCGTAGGCCGTGGTGGTCAGAAGCAGGGTAATCAGGCAGGCACCGGCGCGCATTCGATTTCCTTTGTCTCTATCGTCAAGCCGTTCGGCATACGGCCTATGAGCGGCAACGGTAACGCGAGAGGCCGGAGCTTACGTCAGTTTGGTCGTAGAGCAAGATACTGAACACGGTCGGAAATGGGTCTTACCTTTGTCCAACAATCGACCCTGAACTCCAGCCAAGGTTCAGTTCGGTTGCCAACGAAGCGCATCGACCAGCGCTCGCATCGCCGGACTGACCCGACGATCCGGGTAGTAGAGCCTGCAGCCGGGATAGGCCGGACACCATGGGCCGAGGACCTGGATCAGACGCCCGTCCCGGATCTCGTCCGCCACGTCCTCCTCCATCATATAGCCCAATCCCGCTCCCGCCCGCACCGCTGCCGCAGAAAGCGCCTCGTCGTTGACGATCAATTGCCCGGCAACGCGGACCTTGATGTCGCGTCCGTCCTCCTCGAACTCCCACGGGAGAAGCCCGCCGCCGCCGAGCTGCCTGTAGTTGACGCAGATGTGGCGCTCGAGAGCGGCGGGGGTCGCGGGCGGATCGTGCCGCGCGAAATAGCCTGGCGTGCCGACCACGACCGTGCGCAGGTCGGGGCCGACGGGCACGGCGATCATGTCGCCCTCCACGGCCTGCGCGAGGCGGATCCCGGCGTCGAAGCCGCCCGCGACGAGGTCGATCAGGCGATCCTCGACGATCACCTCGACAGAGATATCGGGATGGTCGAGCAGGAAGGCGGGCAGGCGCGGCGCCAGGATCGTGCGCGCGGCCCATCCGAACGTCGCCAGCCGGACCGCGCCCGCCGGCGTGTCGCGCCAGTCGGCCAGCCGTGAAAGCCCGCGGGCAACCTCGGTCAGCGCGGGATCAAGCGAGCGGAGCAGTTGCTCGCCGGCTGACGTCGGCGCGACCGAGCGTGTCGTCCGCGCCAGCAGGCGCACGCCGAGCCGCAACTCCAATGCCTTCATCGCATGGCTCAGCGCTGACGGCGAGAGCCCGAGCTCGGCGCCGGCGCGCGTGAAGCTGCGCGTGCGCGCGACGGTCGCGAACGCTGCCAGATCATCGAGGTCGCCGCGTCGCATTGCTGCATCATGCTCACAAGCCCTTGCCGGCGGCAACGCCTAATCCGGGTGGCATCGAGGTGCCATTTGCGGTGCTCAAGCAAGGAGCATCATCATGAGCCTGACCCATTATCGTACGCTTGGCCGCTCCGGTCTCGTCGTCAGTCCGCTGGCCCTCGGCACGATGACCTTCGGCCCTGGCGCGTGGAACGCGGACGACGCCACCGCGCGTGCCGTCTTCGACGCCTATCGCGACGCCGGCGGCAATTTTATCGACACCGCCGATATCTACTCGGGCGGGGGGAGCGAAGCGCTGGTCGGCCGCTTCATTAAGGAGACCGGCGCACGCGACGAACTGGTGTTGGCGACGAAGTTCGGCTTCAACGGCGCGGCCAGCCCTTTGACGGCGACGCAGGCCGGCGGCGGCAATCCCAATGCGGGCGGCGCGGGTGCCAAGAACATCCACCGTGCGCTCGACGCGTCGCTGCGGCGGCTCGGTACCGACTATATCGATCTTTACTGGATGCACATCTGGGACGGCGTGACGCCGGCCGAGGAACTGGTCGAGACGCTCGGCGCGCTCGTGCGTGCCGGCAAGATCCGCTACTACGCCTTTTCGGACATGCCGGCCTGGCTGGCGATGAAGGCGGCGACGATCGCCGCGGCGCGCGGCATCCCCGGTCCGATCGCGATGCAGGTCGAATATTCGCTGGTCGCACGCGATGTCGAGGCCGAGCACGTTCCGGCAGCGCGGGATGCAGGCATGGGCGTGCAGCCGTGGAGCCCGCTCGCCGGCGGTTTCCTGTCGGGCAAGTACCGCCGCGGCGACACCGCCGGCACGGGCAGGCTCAGCGGTGCCAATCCGTTCGGCGACAGCAAGTTCGCCGATCGCAACTGGGACGTGCTCGACGTGGTGAAGACGATCGCGGCGGAGGTCGGCTGCACCCCCGCGCAGGTGGCGCTTGCCTGGACAATGGCGAAGCCGGGCGTCACCGCGCCACTGATCGGCGCGCGGAACGTCGAGCAGCTGACCGGCAACTTGGCCGCTGCCTCGCTGACGCTCGACCACGAACAGATGGCCCGCTTGGATGAGGTAAGCGCTCCTCCGCCCGGCTTCAGCGCCGGGCTGGCGTCGCTCACCATCCGGCGCATGGTATTTGGAAATCGCGATGTTCGCGGCTGGGGCGAGTAGGGGGCGTGAATGTCTGGTTGTGGGTCAATTCGTGTGAGTTGCGCCTTCGATCTGCCGCACGATGCCGTTGAGCGCCGCCGTACACCCTTGTGCTCTGCCGATATCGTGATCCGTTCCAGCGGAGTTCCAGAACATATCTAGTGGCCAGCGTTCGGGGCAATGCGTGACGAGGCAGCGCAGCGCGAGCCGGACCTCGATCGTGTCGACTTTCCCCTTGTCCGACCGCGCGGCAGCGGCGCGAAGGATATGGAGCGACAGGTCGATGATGATCCGCTGATGGCGCGACACCGATCAGTGGAAGTCGCGCGACTTCACCCGCACCACGTCCTCCGGATCCATGCCCGTGCTATGCGGCGGCCAGTAGCTGTCGCGAGGGCCGGGCTTCCAGCCGGCATCGCCGCGGTCGGGCGAGCCCGCATGCCGCGCGCCGTCGCCGCGCCCGGTCGCATGCGGGAAATCCATCTGTCCGACCTGCGCGAGCAGCGGTCCATGGTCGATGATCCGGTCACAGATGACGTGGATCACCTGTCCCTCCTTCTGCACGCGCCCCTTCATCCCGATCATCGCCGCCGACATCACGGTGCGACGCTGCGCCTCGAAGCGGTCGGGCCACAGGATGCCGTTGGCGATTCCCGTCTCATCCTCGATCGTGATGAACAGCACGCCCTTGGCCGATCCCGGCTTCTGACGGACGAGGATGATCCCGGCCACCTCGACGTGACGGCCATCCTTGATGTTCGCAAGGTCGGCGCAGCGCGTAATGCCACGCCGGGTCAGATCCCGCCGCAGGAAAGCCAGCGGGTGCGCGCGCAGCGACAGTTGCAAGGCGCGGTAATCCTCGACGACCTCGCGGCCATCGGACAGGGGCCGCAGGCTGACGTCAGGCTCAAGCCCTTCCGGGCTGAACAGCGACTCCCGCGCGTCGGCGGCGGCGAACAGGGGCAAGGGCGCGTCGCCGAGTCCCTTCACCTTCCATAGGCCCTGCCGCCGGTCCTCGCCCAGCGCATGAAAGGCGTCCGCCTCGGCCAGCCGTTCGATCGCCGCGCGCGGCACGCCGGCGCGGCGCCAGACCTCCTCGACCGAGCCGAACGGCATCTGCCCACGTGCGGTGACGATCGCCGCGCCATGCGCGTTGGCGAGGCCACGGACCTGCCGCAACCCGAGGCGCACGGCGAGATAGCGGCCACGGCCCGGCTCCAGCGTGCAATCCCAGCGGCTGGCGTTGATGCAGGCGGGACGTATCTCGACGCCGTGGTCGCGGGCGTCGCGGACGACCTGTGCCGGCGCATAGAACCCCATCGGCTGCGCATTGAGCAGCGCGGCGCAGAAGACGTCGGGATGATGGTGCTTCATCCAGCAGCTCGCATAGGCGATCTTGGCGAAGCTGGCGGCGTGGCTCTCGGGGAAGCCATAGCTGCCGAACCCCTCGATCTGCTTGAACGTGCGTTCGGCGAAGTCGCGGGGGTAACCGCGCTCGACCATCCCGCCGACCAGCTTGTCGAAGAAGTGGCTGACCCCGCCGGTGAACTTGAACGTCGCCATCGCGCGACGCAACTGGTCCGCCTCGGCCGGCGTGAAGCCCGCCCCGACGATCGCGACCTTCATCGCCTGTTCCTGGAAGAGAGGTACGCCGAGCGTCTTCTCGAGCACCGCGCGCAGCTCGGGCCGCGGATAGTCCGGCTTCTCGCGCCCTTCGCGGCGACGCAAATAGGGGTGGACCATGTCGCCCTGAATCGGCCCCGGCCGGACGATCGCCACCTCGATGACGAGATCGTAGAAGCGCGCCGGCTTCATCCGCGGCAACATGCTCATCTGCGCGCGGGACTCGATCTGGAAGGTGCCGAGCGTGTCGGCCTTCTGGATCATCGCATAGACGTCGGGATCGTCGTCCTGCAGGTCGGCCATGCCGACGCGGATGCCCTTGGCCTCCTCCAGCATATTGAAGGCGCGGTTCATGCAGCCGAGCATGCCGAGGCCGAGCACGTCGACCTTCATGAACTTCAGCGCGTCGATGTCGTCCTTGTCCCATTCGATTACCTGCCGGTCGACCATCGCGGCGGGTTCGATCGGCACGAGATCGTCGAGCCGGTCGTGCGTCAGCACGAAGCCGCCGGGATGCTGCGACAGGTGGCGCGGCGTGCCGATCAGCCGCCTCGCGAGATCGAGCGCCAGCCTGAGCCGGCGATCCTCCATGTTGAGGTTGAGCTGCTGGACCTGTTTCTCGCCGACGCCTTCCTGACTCCAGCCCCACACCAGCCCGGCGAGCGCCTTGGTGAGATCCTCGGGCAGGCCCAGCGCCTTGCCGACCTCGCGCACCGCGCCGCGCGCGCGATAGCGGGTGACGACCGCGGTCAGTGCGGCATGGGTGCGGCCATAGGTCTCATAGATCCACTGGATGATCTCCTCGCGGCGCTCATGCTCGAAGTCGACGTCGATGTCGGGCGGCTCACGGCGCTCGCCCGAGATGAAGCGCTCGAACAACAGCTCGTGCTTGATCGGATCGATCGAGGTGATGCCGAGCATGAAGCAGACGCAGCTGTTCGCCGCGGAGCCGCGCCCCTGGCACAGGATGCCGCGGCGCCGGCTCTCGGCGACGATACTGTTCACGGTCAGGAAGTAGGGCGCATAGGTGAGTTCGGCGATCAGCCGCAGTTCGTGATCGATCTGCGTCCGGTATTGGGCGGGCACGCCGTCCGGGAACCGGCGCTCGACGGCGGCCTCGGTGAGCTGTTCGAGCGCCTGCTGCGCGGTCAGCCCGTCGACGACGCGCTCGTCGGGATATTGGTAGCTCAGCTCGCCGAGGTCGAAGGTGCAGCGGCGCGCGATCTCGGCGGTGGCGCGGATGGCGTCGGGGAAGGCGGCGAAGCGACGCTTCATCTCTTCCGGGGATTTGAGGTGCCGGTCGGCGTGGCGTTCGCGGCGGTAACCCAGCGTGTCGACGGTGCATTTCTCGCGGATCGCGGTGACGACGTCCTGCAGCAGCCGCGCGTCGGGCGCGTGGTAGAGGATGTCGCCGACCGCGACGGTTGCGACCCCTGCGTCGGACGCCTGCCGGGCGAGGTCGTGGAGGCGCATCGCATCGTCGGGCCGTCGCCGGAAGGTGAGCGCACAATAGCCGCGGTCCCCGAACACCTCGTGCAGATCGCCGAGATCGCTGCGGGTGGCGTCACCGGGCAGATCGGGAAGCAGGATGGCGATCAGCCCCGCGTTCCAGGTGACGACGTCCTCCCACGCCAGCGCGCAGCCGCCCTTGCCGGCGCGCGACTTGCCGAGCGTAAGCAGACGGGTGAGGCGCGACCAGGCGGGCTTGTCGGTCGGGTAGAGCAGCAACATGCGCCCGTCGTCGAGCCGCACCCGCGCGCCGGCGATCATCCGCACGCCGGTCGCTTTCTGTGCCTCCCAGCCGCGGACCAGCCCGGCGACGCTGCCGAGATCGGTCAGTCCGAGCGCGGCATGACCGAGCAGCGCGGCTGCCGCGAACAGTTCGTCCGGGCTGGAGGCACCACGCAGGAACGAGAAATGGCTGGTGACCTGGAGTTCGACGTAGGTCATCAGCCGAACAGTCCATGCAGATACCAGCTCAGGTCGCCGGTCGCGCCATCGACACCGTCGCCGCGGCGGAACAGCCAGAAGCGTGCGCCGGTATCGTCCTCGACGCGGAAATAGTCGCGCACCGCCCATAGCTCGCCGTCGCGCCGCCACCATTCGCCGTGGATGCGCTCGGGGCCGTCGCCGGCGACGACGGCATGGACTTGGCCACGCCAGGTGAAGCGGCGGGGCGGCGCGTCCGGCAGCAAGGCCAGCACGCCGACCAGCGGCTCCGGCCGACAGAGCAGGCGCACCGGGCGGCGCCACGCCGGCCAACCAGTCGGGGCAGCGAGCGGCGCGCTGCGACGGACTGCACGCTCAGGCACGTCGCTCTCGACCGGTGCGGCCGTGAAGAGCGCCTCGTCGCCGACCCGTCCGGCGATCTGATCGACGAGTGTCGCGACGTCCGGGGCGGCATCGTCGCCGGCGAGACTGCCAGCGAGCGGCGTTGCGCCGAGCGGATCGGTACGGGTGGCGGCGAGCCGCATCGTCTCGATCCCGTCGCCCGGATCGATCGTCTCGATCCTGAGGTGGAAGAGACGGGCGAGATGGCTCGCGTCGCGCGTCGGTCGCGACGTGCCGATGGCGAGCCGCTGCTCGCTGCCGTCGATCCGCTCGATGACGAGCAGCAACGTGCGGGCGCCGGCGCCGCGCTCCTGGAGCAGCCCGATCATATCGGCGAGAAGATCGCGGATGACGTGTCCGATCGCCTCGGCGGTGCCGATCGGCTCGAGCAGGCGGCGGCGGGCCAGCGGCGTCTCCTCCGGGACGACCGGCACGATCGGTTCCGCCACCCGGCCGAGCGCCTCGTCGAGACGGCGCACGCTGGCGAGCCCCAGCCGGCGCGCGAGGGGGCCGCGCGGCAGCGGCAGCAGATCGGCGATCCGGTCGAGTCCGAAACGCGCCGCGGCGGTCATCGCCTCGGGCGTCAGCCGCAGCGCGGCGGGCGGCAGGCCGGCGAGCGCCTGCGCCTCGCCGCCGTTCGGAATGGCGCTGATCGCGTCACGCCCGAACCGTGCGAGCGCGTGCGCGGCGCCCGGCGTTCCCGCCACCGCAACGCGTGCAGTATAGCCGAAGCGCCGGCAGAAGCGGACCAGCCGCCGGCAGAAGCGCGCCTCGCCGCCATGAAGGTGCGCCGTACCGGTCAGTTCGATCCACAGCCCGTCCGCGCCACTTGCCGCGGCAGTGGGCGTCCAATGCCGCACCGCATGCAGCGAGAGGCTGTCGAGCACCGCGCGATCGGCGGCGGGATCGGCGGCACGCACGTCGAGCTCTGCCACCAGCGCGCGCGCCTGCGTCACCGCCATGCCGGGTATCAGGCCGAGCGAAAGCGCGGCTGGGCACGCGGCGGTGATGACGTGACGTTGACCGGCCTGCTCGGCGAGGACCAGCGGCACCGCATGCGCGACCGGCACGGCCACTGGCGGGGCCGTGGGCGTGCCGCCTGATGTTACCGGTCGCTTGAACGGATGATCCGCCGCCTCGGAACGCCGGCCGAGCTCGCGCATCGTCGGCTGCTGGTGGCGCGGCAGCGCCGCGGCCTGCTCTTCGATCGCTGCACGTGCGCCATCGTCGCGCGCCCAGCGTGCGCCCGGGCGCCAGCCGCCGCCCCGCGGCACCGAACAGGCACCGGGGTCGTCGTCGATCGGCAGCGATGGCGCAGGCTGCGGTTCAGGCAGCGCGCGCGGTCGCTCGAGCCGGCGCAGTCGCTCGATGGCGAGGTGCGGCAGGTAGAGCGAGGCGACCCGTGTCATCGCATGCCTCCAGTTGCAGGGTGAAGGGAGGACCGCCGCGCTGGCGCGCGAGGTCGACGGTCCAGCGTGCCCGGCCGACGCCGGGGGCCGGCAGCCGCTCGGACGGCGCGCAGGCGATCCGCCAGCGCGTCATCGCCGCCGAGAGGTCGGACAGGGGCTCGACGCCCGCCTTCCGCCAGCGGCGCGCGAGCAGCGCCGGGGCATGGCCGCTCATCGCAGCAAGCTGCAGCCGCCGTGTCGCGACCATGTCGGCCCGCTTGACCTCGCCGACGACTGCGGCGAGCCCGCCGTGGCGCAGGCCGTCTTCCATGACGGCGAGCACGTGTTTGTCGTCGCGTGCCTCGACGAACAGCAGCGTCGCCGGGTCGAGCCCGGCCTGCTCCAGACCGGGGGCATAGAGGTCGAAGCGGGTCAGCGCCCAGAGCACGCGTTTGCCGGATCGCGCCGCAGCGCGTGCGGCGATGCCGACCGAAAACAGCGTCGCTGCGGCATCGTCCGTGAGCGTCGGCGTCGCCGGCGACACCTCGTGCAGGCCGCCCAGCACGAGTCCGCCCTCGGCGAGTCGCCTGTCGATCGCATCGATGCCGAAGGGCAGAACCGCCAGCTTCGGCCCGCGCACGGCACCCAGCTCCTCGCGTAAGCGGGCCAGGGCCTCATCGGGTTGGGGGTTAGCGGACATGGCTGTTGCGACTCATCTGTTCGCTATATGTTCCCGAATTGTTGACGAAGGGTCAAGGCGTTACGGGAGAGATCCGGTGGACCGAAACGGGATCGACGCTGCCGGGTCCGCAGATAGGACGGCGGCAGCGCGGGCGGACTACGACCATGTCGGGCGTCGCCTGCGCACGCTCGAGCAATGCGCGCTGTACAAGCGAACGTTGCGCCTGACCTGCCCGCGCTGCGGTCATGTCCGGGTGCTGGATGCGGTATGCCTGTGGTGGATGTTCAACCGCCGTGGCTGGGACGATGGCCTGCCCGCCGTGGCAGCCCGCCTGTGCTGCGCCGGCTGCCGTGAGCAGAAAGCAACGGCGCGACCGTGCGTCACGGTCGGTCGCGAACCTCCGACCGGCGCGGCTCTGCCATATCCCGATGAGGCGACGTGGAAGAAGCTTGTCTCGCGCCATCGCTCGTGATCGAAGACGAAGATGTGCAATCTCTATAACTTGAAGGTCGATCCGCGCGGCTATTTCGATGCGCTCGCCGCGGTCGACGACGCGGCCAACGTGCTGGGGATAGAGAAGGATTATGCCGCCCCCGGCAAGCCCGGCTACGTCGTGCGCTACGAAGATGGCCGGCGCGTGCTGAGCACGATGCGCTGGGGCTTCCCGACCCGAAAACCGCGCAAGCGCCTGGCGCGCGAGGGAGAACTGCCGTTCCTCTACGACTGGTGGACCAACGCCCGCAATCTGCACAGTAACCTTTGGAAGCCCTGGCTGCTACGCACCGAGCATCGCTGCCTCGTACCCTTCACCCGCTTCGCCGAACCCAAGGCTGTGTCCGACCGGCAGGGGCCGGGCGACACCAACTGGTGGTTCACCGTCGAGGACCAGCCGGTGCCGTGCTTCGCCGGCCTGTGGAAGGTCGATGCCGACCACGACCGCGTCTATGCCTTCTGCACCACCGAGCCCAATCCGCTTGTCGCGCCGAAACACCCCAAGGCGATGCCGGTGATCCTGCTCGCCGAGGACCAGGAACGCTGGCTGACCGCGCCGGTCGAAGAGGCCGTGACGCTGCTCACCGCCTATCCTTCGCAATTGATGCAAGTCGCCTGACCGATGGCCCGCAATCGCTATTACGACGGCCCGCCGAGCGATCATTTCGATGGCATCCGCTTCTTCAATCCCGGTCAGGGAAGCACCGATCGCGGCCTCTCCGATATGCTGCGCTGGAAGCTCGGCGGCCGTGCGGCAAAATGGCCAGCCTCGGTGCCGATTGTCCCGGCCAAACCCGAGGCACGCGTCGCCGGGCTCCGGATCACGATGGTCGGCCATGCCTCGCTGTTGATCCAGGCGGCAGGCCGCAACATCCTCGCCGATCCGGTCTGGTCGGAGCGGGCGAGTCCGTTCCGCCGGGTCGGACCGAAGCGGGTGACGGCGCCGGGCATTGCGTTCGATGACCTGCCACCGATCGACGTCGTGCTGCTCAGCCACGGTCATTACGATCATCTCGATATCGCGACCTTGCAGCGGCTGCACGTGGTCCACGACCCGCTGATGGTGATGCCGCTCGGCAACGATGCGATCGTGCGGACGGCTGTGCCGGCAGCCCGTTGCATCACCGGCGACTGGTGGGACCGGCTGGCGCTCGGCGAAGGCATCGCGACGACAATTACTCCCGCCTATCACTGGTCGAACCGCTGGCCGAGCGACACGCGGATGATGCTGTGGGGCGGCCATTACCTCGAGACACCCGCCGGCGCGATCTGGTTCGTCGGCGACACGGGCTATGGCGATGGTCGCATCTTCGGCGAGGTTCAAATACGCCTCGGGGCACCCGATGTCGCGCTGATCCCGATCGGTGCCTATGCGCCGCGCTGGTTCATGGCGGCCCAGCACGTCAATCCGGCCGAGGCGGTGCGGATCTTCTCGGATGTCGGCGCAGATCGCGCGCTCGGTATCCATTGGGGGACGTTCCACCTTACCGACGAGGCGCGTGAGGCGCCAGTGGAGGAATTGGCCGCGGCGTTAAACGACGCAGGCGTCGCGCCCGAACGGTTTGTCGCGGCCGAAGCAGGCGGGGTCTTCCACTTTCGCTGAACCACGTAACCGACTGTCAGGGGGCAGGAGCGCCTATCTCCTTATCCCGGCTCATCCATTGCTCACTTACTCGGGATAAGAGCTCCGACCGGCAGACGCCAAGCATCCGGCTGCCCCCTCAGGGAAATGATCACAGCGTTTGGAAACGCCTTCATTCGTGGTATATACATGGCATATACTTCGGAGCTTTTGAGATGGCTGAGCCCGCCCGGCATCGCGACATTCGCGTAGCGCAGCTATTTCGCAACAACCGGAGCCAAGCTGTCCGCATTCCGGCGGAGTTCGAGTTTTCCGGCAGTCGCGTCCTGATCCACAAGGAAGGTGATCGCCTCATCATTGAGCCGGAACCTCAACCCAATCTGCTCGACAAGCTTCGATCGTTATCCTCCCTCGATCCTGCCGATGGCCTTCCTGACGATCTCGACAACGCGCTGCTGCCGCTTAAGGATACCGATCTGTGAGCCGTACCCGCTTCATGCTCGACACTGATCGCGAACTGCCCGTTGGCGGAACCTCGACCAGCTGAACTGAACGGCGCTGAGCGGCAACCCATAGGGCGGCAGCGGCGATATGCTTTGAATAGGGAAAGCATTTCAGGTCCGCTGGCGGCTCCCAGAATGATCATAGGCGACGTCTGAAATGATTACGCCCAATTATCCAAGTAAGTATTCGTTAGCTCTTCGATCGTTACCTTGATTGCGCCGCTAACAAGCAAGATGGTAGCCAAGTGGACGCTGTTTCTGGCGCGAAGTTTTGTGCGGGAGTTTTGGATATGCGCTTCTACCGTCCTTGGCGCGACGGACGCAAACCTGGCTATTTCCTTCGCTGTGTAGCCAAGTATCTTCAGTCGGCAGATGGAAAGTTCTGATTGCGTCAGAATATCTGCTGGATCTTTGGTCACTTCATTTCCTTGATCTAATTTTAGACTCAAGGGTTTTCAAATCATTTTGCGCTGCCGACTGGCAGCGCATAGGTATTTTTACTTAGTAAGGAGCGCGAATTTTCAGACGCGCTGCGGGCGCTATGATCGCAACGCAATAAAGCGGAGCTTCCATGACCCACGCCGAACCCGATCGTCCCGTCGTCAGCCCCGAGATGCTGGAGCGTCTCCGTGATACCGCTGCGGGCTATACTGACTGTTTTGACATTATACTTGATACGCAGGGCATTGGCGGCCGATACGGCGGCGTCGATGGACGCGAGATGCTCATCAACATGCTGAGCAGCCTGATCGTCTTGACCGGATCGGAAGAGGACGCGGTCAGCTGGCTCTTTTATTCGCGCGGCTACAAGGCCGTGGTAGGCGACGACATCTGCTCGAACGTCGTTGAAGGCAACTTTTGGACGTTGGCGGCGATTCAGGAATGGCTTCAGGTGACCGAGGCCCATCGCGACAAATGCCCCGAATTAATCGACACGCTATTCCGAAGCCGGGATTGCGAGGCAGGGCATTGGCGATCATGATGGCCGATGCCGCCGTCGCGCTGCTCTTTTCTGGTGCGGGCACGCTCACCCTCGGCGAGGTTTGCAAGGTTCGAAATGCGCGAACGGTCGGTATGATGATGCTCCTCGTAGGGTGCGCTATGACAATGGCGGAATTGGCGCTGTCATGAGCCGACCGATCGACAAGGGGTAAGACTTTGCCAAGCCAAGCCGACACCGCGTCCTTTGGGACCCTGCCAACGGCGCATGACATCACGGAAGTCGAGCGCCTGCTTCGCTCACGACGATATGGCGACATTCTTCGTTCGCAGCCTGAATTGGTTCACGCGGCAAGCCAACATCTCGCGCCCGTGATCGCGTCGGGTGAGGCCAACCTTGGCCAGCGTGTGTGGCATGCCCTGCTCAGCGAGCCGGTCGATATGATCATCCGCTGCATGACGGCGGACGATGCCGATGGACGCCTGCTGCGATCGAACAACCCTTTCTCGATCATCATCGGGCAGAGCATGATCGACAAACGACGCGAGCTATGGCGGGAAGCGAAGGCTGTGCTCGGCCAATCAAACGCGTCTGATTGAACCGTCAGTACGAAAGCATCAGCGTCCTCGATCTGGCCGTCGAAAAGGCGCGGGCGTCTGAATCTGATTCGGTCCCTTCAACTCCGCACCGGCAATGCCCGGTTGCTGAGCGTGTACCTCCGCCTGCTCAAAAAGCTTGCTCCGCCGAATTTTCGAGATCGGTTCGTCAGCGACCAAGCCTGCCCTGTTGGCGGAAAGATCGGCGACACGCGGATCGTGGTTGCCGACGCTTGTGGCCCGAAAATGAAGATCGGGCGCGCCGCGAAGTGATGGTGCACGGCTAAGCGCGGGCCCCCTGCCAAGGCCGGGTGCCGTTCCGTGCCCCTGCGCATTTCTTCCGCCACTAATAGCGACTGCCGCGCAGCGCCACGTTCGAAAAGCCCATTCCGCCACCCCAAGGGGTACAGTCGTCCCTGATCGCCGTCGTTAAGACGCGAAATAAAAGGCTTGTAGGCGGATGGTCGGGGAGACAGGATTCGAACCTGCGACATCCTGCTCCCAAAGCAGGCGCGCTACCGGACTGCGCCACTCCCCGACGCGTGGCTCCCTTAGGCGCGGGGCGAGGCGGGACGCAAGCGGCAATCCGATCTTCCGACGACGATCCCGTATCGCAGCGACATCCCTGTTCGCCGATGGCTCTCCACCGAGCCGCAGTCGAGCGCGCCATCGAAGCATATGCAACCATTTTGGTTGATTGAGTAGAAGTTAATGGCGCGTTTTACAGACGATGATCCGTCTGCAAATGGTACGCCTATAGTTCGCATACCGATGACGGCCGACTTGACGGCGTGCTGCAGCCATCCTCTAATTTGTTGATCGACTGGGGAAAGTCGAATCGAGGGGAGTGATCATGAAGATGTCGATGTGCGCGCTGTCGGGCGCGCTCCTTGTTTGCGCGCCTGCGACGGCGCAGACGGCGATGCCGATCATCGCCGGCGCACCGGACGCGGCGGTTCTGCGCGCGGGAACCAGCGTGCCGCTGAAGATGGCGGAAGCGTTGACCACCAACGGCAAGAAGCTCAAGGTAGGGCAGCGCTTTCAATTGCAGACCGCCGAGCCGATCGCGGTCAACGGCATGACCGTCATCCCGGCGGGCAGCCCGGTGACCGGCGAGGTCACCGAGGTGCGCAACAAGGGCATGTGGGGCAAGTCCGGCCGGATCAACGCCCGCGTGCTGTTCGTGCGGGCGAACGGTCGCCAGATCCGCATGTCGGGCCAGTTGGACGACAAGGGCACGACCGGGACGGTGGGCGTGGTCGGCGCGATCGCCGTCATTCCGGTCGCAGGCTTTTTCGTCACCGGTACGAGCGCCAACATTCCGCTCGGCGCGCCGGTGACCGGGTTCATCGATGAGGACGTGCCGGTCGCCTTTGCCGGTGGCGCGCCAGCGGCGATGGTCGTAGCGCCAGCGGCTCCGGCCGCGGTGGTGGCGCCGATCAAGGTCTCGCCGGCGGCACCGGCGCCCGCGGGGAAATAGCGTCGGGATGGCGATCCCGCGCCTCGGGATCGCCGCATCGGCGCGCGACGCGACGTACCGGGTCGCATCGGACGGCAGATCCTGCGGGGATGACGATGGTGCCGGTTGCAGGAATCGAACCCGCGACCTTCGGTTTACAAAACCGCTGCTCTACCAGCTGAGCTAAACCGGCAATCGGCGCACTCCATGGATCAAGCGATGCGGCTAGTCCAGAGGGGTTTGCCGCTTGCGGCGCAGCGCGTCCCAATGCGCCAGCCGTTCCTGCAGCCGCGCCTCGAAGCCGCGGCCGCTCGGTTCGTAATAGGTCTGCGGCGGCAGCTCGTCGGGCCAATAATTGGCGCCCGAAAAGGCGTCGTCGGTGTCGTGGTCATAGGCGTAATCGGCGCCATAGCCGATCTGCTTCATCAACTTGGTCGGCGCGTTGAGGATGTTGGCGGGCGGCATCAGCGAGCCCGTCTCCTTGGCGCTGCGCCACGCCTTCTTCTGCGCCATATAGGCGGCGTTCGATTTGGGCGCGCTGGCGAGATAGAGGCAGGCCTGCGCGATCGCCAATTCGCCCTCGGGCGAGCCGAGGAAGTCGTAGGTGTCCTTGGCGGCGATACACTGAACCAAAGCCTGCGGATCGGCGAGGCCGATGTCCTCGACCGCGGCGCGGGTCAGACGGCGGAGCAGGTAGAGCGGCTCTTCCCCGGCGGTGAGCATCCGCGCGAGATAATAGAGCGCCGCCTGCGGGTCGGAGCCGCGGATGCTTTTGTGGAGCGCGCTGATGAGGTTGTAATGGCCCTCGCGATCCTTGTCGTAGACCGCGACGCGGCGCTGGAGGAAGCTCGACAGGCCGGCGGGGTCGAGCGGCGCGTCGATCGCGACCGAGAACAAGGTCTCGGCTTGGTTGAGCAGGAAGCGGCCGTCGCCGTCGGCGCTGGCGAGGAGGGCGTCGCGCGCCGGCGGGGTGAGGGGCAGCGGGCGACCCTCGGCGGCCTCGGCACGGTCGAGCAGCTTGGCGAGCGCGGTAGCGCCGAGGCGGTGGAGGATGAGCACCTGCGCGCGGCTGAGCACCGCGGCATTGAGCTCGAACGACGGGTTTTCGGTGGTCGCGCCGACGAGGATGACGGTGCCGTCCTCGACGAAGGGCAGGAAGCCGTCCTGCTGGGCGCGGTTGAAGCGGTGGATCTCGTCCACGAACAGTAAGGTGCGCTTGCCGATGCGGGCGTGCTCGCGGGCCTCGGCGAACGCCTTCTTGAGGTCGGCGACGCCCGAGAAGACCGCGGAGATGGCGACGAAGCGCAGGTCGACCGCGGCGGCGAGCAGCCGCGCGATCGTCGTCTTGCCGGTGCCGGGCGGCCCCCACAGGATCATCGAGGACAGGCGCCCCGCCGCGACCATCCGGCCGATCGCGCCGTCGGGGCCGGTGAGATGCTCCTGCCCGACGACGTCGGCGAGCGTCCGCGGGCGCAGCCGGTCGGCGAGGGGGGCGTCGGCGCCCGGGAGGTGGGGGGTCGGCTCCGGTTCGAGGCCGGTGAGCAGGTCTGCCATCGCGCCGAGATAGGCGGGCGGGGCGGGCGCGTCACCCCCCTGCTAACTTCGCTAACCTGACACTAAGGCGCTATCCTGCTGCAACCGAAAATATATCTTGGAAGGCTCTTGCGCTCGTTTCCTGAAGATATATCTTCGGTGCATCGTGATAGCAGAAGGAATGACGATGTTTGGACATATGCATGGCCGCGGTGGACGCGGCTGCGGGCCGCGCGGCGGCTGGGATCGGTGGGCGGCGCAGGCCGAGGGACGGTTCGAGGGCTTTCGCCACGAAGGACGTGGCGGCGGCGGTGGCCGGCGACGGATGTTCGACGGTGGCGAGCTGCGGCTGGTGCTGCTGCGGATGATCGCCGACGAGCCGCGCCACGGCTATGAATTGATCAAGGCGGTCGAGGAACTGACCGGCGGCGCCTATGCGCCCTCGCCGGGGATGGTCTATCCGGCGCTGACGATGCTCGCCGAGATGGAGCTGATCGCCGAACAGCCGTCGGAGACGGCGCGCAAGCGCTTCGTCGTCACCGCGGCGGGCGAGGCGCATCTCGCCGAGCATGAAGAGCAGGTGGCGATGCTGATGGCGCGGCTGGCCGAGATCGGCGCGCATCGTGCGCGTCATGATCGGGCGCCGATCCGGCGGGCGATGCGCAACCTGCGCGACGTGGTGATGGAGCGGGTCGAGGCGGGCGATCTGTCCGACGATGCGGTGCACGAGGTCGCGGCGCTGATCGACGGCGTCGTCCAGAAGATCGAGCGGCTCAAGTGAGCGTCTCGGTCGCGCGTGTGCCGACGGGGTCGGCGAGCCGCTATCTCCAGCAACTGGCGAAGCATTGGAGCCACAAGATGGCGGTCAGCTTCACCGCCGAGGAGGGCAGCATCGCCTTTCCCAACGGATCGCTGCTGGCGATGAAGGCGGACAGCGACAGCCTCGATCTGGTGCTGACCGTGCCGGAGGGCGAGGACGAGGGCCGGATGCGCGAGGTGGTGGCGAGCCATCTCGACCGCTTCGCCTTCCGCGAGGCGCCGCTGACCTTCGATTGGCGGGCGGGGTAGCCCCTCATTCCTCCCCCGCAAGGGGGAGGGGGACCGCCCGGCGGCGCCGGGTGGTGGAGGGGGAGGATGGGGTGGGAGCATCGTAACGAAGCTTCCACCCTGTCCTCCCCCTCCGTCAGCGCCCTGCGCTGCCACCTCCCCCTGGCGGGGGAGGATTTATTAGCGGTCGACCAGTTCCAGATAGGTGTCGAGCACGGTCTGGTTGGCGGTGTCCCAACGGTAGGTCGCGGCCCGCGCCAGACCGGCCGCGCCCATTCGCGCCTTGAGCCCCGGTTCGGTGACGATGCGCTCGATCGCATCCGCATAGCCGGTGATATCGGTCGGCTCGACCAGAAATCCGGTCACGCCATGCTCGACGAGATCGACCGCACCCGTCGCCCGCGCCGCCACCACCGGCACGCCGGCGGCCATCGCCTCGGTGGTGACGTTGCCGAACGTTTCGGTCACCGAGGGATTGAAGAACACGTCCATCGACGCGACCGCGCGGCCGAGGTCGTCGCCCGACTGGAAGCCTGCGAAGATCGCGCCCGGCGCCTGTTGCGCGAACCAGTCCTGCGCCGGCCCCTTGCCGATCACCAGCACCTTGTGCGGCACGCCGCGCCGGGTGAGGTCCTTGATCACCTCCGCGAAGACGTCGAGCCCCTTTTCCTTGACCAGCCGGCCGAGGAAGCCGACCGCGATCTCGTCGTCGCCGATGCCGAGCGCGCGCCGCCAGGCGAGGCTGCGCCGTTCGGGCACGAAGCGATCGTGGTCGATGCCGCGCGACCAGATCGTGATCGGCGTCGTCACCCCCCATTCGCGCAGCAGCGCGCCCATGCTGGGGCTCGGCGGCATCACCCGGTCAACGCGATTGTAGAAGCGCCGCATCAGCGCCTTGATCCACGGTTCGACGAAGCCGATCCGGTAATAGCGGAAATAGGTCTCGAACCGGGTGTGGAAGGAGGCGAGGCTGGGGATGCCGTTGCGCCGCGCCCAGCTCACCGCGCCATGGTTGAGCAGGTCGGGCGCCGAGACGTGGACGAGATTGGGGGCGAAGGCTTCGAGGTCGGCGCGGGTCCTGGCGGGCAGATAGCGGCCGAGCAGATATTCGGCGCGGCCGCCCGGCATCGGGATCGCCGGCACCGAGACGAGGTCGCCGGTCGGCGGGAAGGCGGGCGGATCGATCGTCGGCGAATAGATGCGGACCGTGACGCCCTGCGCCAGCAGATGGGCGACGAGCAGGTTCAGCGCCTGATTGGCACCATCGCGCGTGTAATTGTAATTGCCGCTGAACAGCGCGACACGAAGATCGGAGGGTTGCATGCTGCCGCCGGCCATAGCGGCGCGATTGCGGCGTGACTATGTCGGCGGTTCAACAGCCAAGGGTGTCGCCGATGACCGATCTGTCCGCCTTTCCGATCACGCAGCGCTGGCCGGCGCAGCATCCCGAGCGCATCCAGCTCTATTCGCTGCCGACGCCCAACGGCGTCAAAGTGTCGATCATGCTGGAGGAGACGGGGCTGCCATACGAGGCGCACCGGATCGACTTCGGCCACGACGAGCAAAAGTCGGCAGCGTTCGTCTCGCTCAATCCCAATGGCAAGATTCCGGCGATCATCGATCCCGACGGACCGGACGGAGCGCCGTTCGGCCTGTTCGAGAGCGGTGCGATCCTGCTCTATCTGGCGGAGAAGAGCGGACGGTTCCTGCCGGCCGACCCGGCCGGGCGGTGGCAGGCGATCCAGTGGCTGATGTTCCAGATGGGCGGCGTCGGCCCGATGTTCGGGCAGCTCGGCTTCTTCCACAAATTCGCGGGCCGCGACTTCGAGGACAAGCGGCCGCGCGACCGCTACGTCGCCGAGGTGGTGCGGTTGCTGGGGGTGCTCGACGCGGCGCTGGGCAGGGACTGGCTGCTGGGGGCGGACTATTCGGTGGCGGACATCGCGCATCTCGGCTGGGTGAATGCTTTGGTCGGTTTCTACGACGCGGGCGAACTGGTCGGGTTCGAGCGGTTCGCGAACGTGGCGGCTTGGCTCGCGCGCGGGCTGGCGCGGCCGGCGGTACAGCGGGGGTTGGCGATTCCGGGGTGATCTCGAGTGCGCCGCATGACCGCTCCCAAATCCTCCCCCTTGCGGGGAGGGTTATCGCATATGATTGCGGTGATGAGGTTCGATCCGTTTCTTCATCAGATGCGTCACCCCGGACTGGTTCCGGGGTCCACCGAGCCGCAGGGGAACGGTTTCGAATCAAGCCTTTCTCCTCGCCGCAGGGTGGACCCCGGAACAAGTCCGGGGTGACGGAATAAGCATGGAAGACGACCGGCCCGCACGAGCGTCCATATAACATAGCCTTCCCCTGGCGGGTGAGGACTTGGGCTCGTTCCTCCCAACCGGTGTCCGCGCGGCCCGACCCGAAATCTGTTCCCTTCCCGTTCTCCTTTGCCTATATCGCGCGGCATGGCGAAACCGCAGAAACGATATGTGTGCCAGGCGTGCGGATCGGTGTCGCATCGCTGGGCGGGACAATGTGCCGATTGCTCCGAGTGGAACACGCTGGTCGAAGAGGCGAGCGCGGTGGTCACGCCGTTCCAGGCGAAGCACGACCTGCGCACCGGCGGGCGATCGTTCGAGCTGGTCGGGCTCGACGCCGATATCGTCCTGCCTGAGCGGATGGCGACGGGCATCGCCGAACTCGATCGCGCGCTCGGCGGCGGTTTCGTCGAGGGGTCGGCGACGCTGATCGGCGGCGATCCCGGCATCGGTAAGTCGACGCTGCTGCTGCAGGCCGCCGCCAAGCTGGCGCTCGCCGGCAAGAGCGTCGCCTATGTCTCGGGCGAGGAGGCGACCGATCAGGTGCGGCTGCGTGCGCGGCGGCTGGGCATCGGCCATGCGCCGGTGCAGCTCGCCGCGGCGACCTCGACGCGCGATATCCTGACGACGCTGTCGATGGGGCCGCCGCCGGCCTTGCTGGTGATCGATTCGATCCAGACGATGCATTCCGACCTGATCGAGGGTGCGCCCGGCACGGTGAGCCAGGTGCGTGCGTCGTCGCAGGAGCTGATCCGCTTCGCCAAGGAACGCGGCACCGCGCTGGTGCTGGTCGGCCACGTCACCAAGGACGGGTCGATCGCCGGCCCGCGCGTGCTCGAACATATGGTCGACACCGTGCTCGCCTTCGAGGGCGAACGCAGCCACCAATATCGCATCCTGCGCGCGATCAAGAACCGCTTCGGCGGGACCGACGAGATCGGCGTGTTCGCGATGCAGAGCGAGGGGCTGGCGGAGGTCTCCAATCCCTCCGCGCTGTTCCTGACGCAGCGCGACGAGGGGGTGACGGGGACGACGGTGTTCCCCGCGCTGGAGGGGACGCGGCCGGTGCTGGTCGAGATCCAGGCGCTGGTGGTGCGGCTGGCGAGCGGGGCGACGCCGCGCCGCGCGGTGGTCGGCTGGGACAGCGGGCGGCTGGCGATGATCCTCGCGGTGCTCGAGGCGCGCTGCGGGCTGAGCTTCTCCAATGCCGAGGTCTATCTGAATATCGCCGGCGGCTATCGCGTGCAGGACCCGGCGGCGGACATGGCGGTGGCGGCGGCGCTGGTGTCTGCGCTGTCCGAGCGGCCGGTGGCGATCGACGCGGTCGCGTTCGGCGAGGTCGCGCTGTCGGGCGAGATCCGGCCGGTGGCGCATGGCGCGCTGCGGCTGAAGGAGGCGGGCAAGCTGGGGTTCGAGCGCGCGCTGGTGCCGGCGGCGGTGGCGAAGGAGGAGAGCACGCTGCGGATGACGGGGTTCCGGACGCTGGGCGAGTTCGTGGATCATATGCTGGGGCGGTGATCGGGGGGGCTGCCGCTTCGTCGGTCCGCTCCGTCCGGCGCTTTCCCCATTCGTCATCCCGGCGAAAGCCGGGACCCATGGTGGCGGGCGGTGGATGGTGCGTGCCATCGCTGGCGGCGCGGTGTCCATGGGTCCCGGCCTTCGCCGGGATGACGAAGAAGGGGCCGGACGAAGTGGGGGACCTCGACCGCACCGAGCCACGAGGACCGCCCCCACGACCACCAAGGACTAGCGCCCCCGCCCGCGCATCCCTATTCCCTTGGGCATGGCGCTGACCGCTCTCGACATCATCGTACTCGTCGCCGTGCTGGGCGCGGCGCTGCTCGGGCTCAAGCATGGCTTCGTTACCGAAGTGCTGTCGCTGTTCGCCTGGGTGGCGATCGTCGCGATGCTCAAGCTGTTCCACGTCGCGCTCGCCGCGAAGCTGGCGGGCACGATCGGCACCGCGTCGGGCGCGGCGGTGGCAGCGTTCGTGGTGATCGCCGGCGGTACCTATATCGGCGGCAAGCTCGTCGCCAATGCGATCGGCAAGCGGACGCGGCAGTCGATCCTCGGCCCCGTCGATCGCGCGCTCGGCTTCGGCTTCGGCGCGCTCAAGGGGCTGATCATCGCCAGCCTCGGCTTTCTCGTCGCGGCGCTGCTGGTCGATACCGCGCGCGGCGGCCCGGCGCAGCGGCCCGACTGGATGACGCAGTCGCGCTGCTACAACCTGCTCAACGCGACCAGCGCGGGGATCGCCGATTTCGTCGACCGGCGGCGGCGCGGCCTGCCGGTGTTCGGCGCGCGCCAGAGCCTCCGGTCCGATGCCTCCGACAATGCGAGCAGTCCACGATGAATGCGCCCCTCTACAATGCCGAGATCCTGCGGCTCGCGGCGTCGATCCCGCATCATGCGCGGCTCGACCACGCGCAGGCCACCGCGGAGAAACGTTCGCCGATCTGCGGCAGCCGCGTGACGGTGGACGTCGGCGTCGGCGACGACGGCCGGGTGAGCGAGGTCGGGCTGCTGGTGCGCGCCTGCGCGCTGGGGCAGGCGTCCGCGTCGCTGCTCGCGCGCGACATCCTCGGCAAGACGCCGGAGGAGCTGGCGGCGGCGCGCGATGCGCTGACCGCCTGGCTGGCGCGCGAGGGCGACATGCCGGACTGGCCGGGGCTCGACGTGTTCGCGCCGGCGCTCGATTATACCGCGCGGCATCCGTCGATCCGGCTGGCGTTCGAGGCGGCGGCCGAGGCGGCGTTCGCGGCGCGCGAGGCGCATGCCGATGCATGAGGCGGCCGGCGGCGCGTCGATGCTGCGCGACGGGGTGATCCTGCTGGGGTTCGGGCTGGGCTTCGTGTTGCTGTTCCGGCGACTCGGGCTGGGTGCGACGCTGGGCTTCCTCGTCGCCGGCGCGGTGGTCGGGCCGCATCTGCTCGGCCTCGTCGGCGATGCCGAGGCGAAGATCGGGGTCGCCGAGCTCGGCATCACGCTGCTGCTGTTCATCGTCGGGCTCGAGCTCAACCCGACGCGGCTGTGGCGGATGAAGCAGGAGATCTTCGGGCTCGGGCTGATCCAGGTGGTGGTGTGCGGGCTGGCGATCACCGCGGTCGTCTGGGGCGCCGCACATTTCTCGCCGACCGCGGCGCTGGCGCTGGGGCTGCCGCTGGCGCTGTCGTCGACCGCGCAGGTGCTGCCGCTGCTGCAATCGTCGGGGCGGTTGCGTACGCCGTTCGGCGAGCGGGCATTCTCGATCCTGCTGTTCCAGGATTTGTCGATCGTGCCGCTGATCACGATCGTCGCGGCGATGAGCCGCAACCCCGCCGATGCGGGCGGACCGCCGGGCTGGCTGCTCGCGCTCTATACCGTGGGCGCGGTGGCCGGGCTGATCCTGGTCGGCCGGTTCGTGCTGCGGCCGCTGTTCCGGCTGATCGGCAATCTCGGCGAGCGCGAGATGTTCGTCTTCGCCGCGCTGTTCACCGTCATCGCCAGCGCGGCGGTGATGGAGGCGCTGGGGCTGTCGACCGCATTGGGCGCGTTCATCGCCGGCGTGATGCTCGCCGACAGCCCCTATCGGCACGAGCTGGAGGCGGATGTCGAGCCGTTCCGCTCGATCCTGCTCGGCCTGTTCTTCCTCGCGGTCGGCATGATGCTCGACCTGCATGCGATTTCCGAACGGCCACTGTTCGTGGCGAGCATGGCGCTGGCGCTGATCGCGACCAAGACCGCGGTCATCATGGGGATCGGCCTCGCCTTCAGGATGACGTGGCGCAGCGCGCTGGCGCTCGGCGTGCTGCTCAGCCAGGGCGGCGAGTTCGGCTTCGTGCTGTTCGCGCAGGCGCAGCAGGGCCTGCTCGTCGCGCCCGAGGCGGCGAGCCTGTTCGGCGCGATCATCACCGTGTCGATGGCGACGACGCCGTTCCTGATGGGCGCCACCCGCCGCTTCCGCGAGGAGCCGGTCGCCAAGGACCAGGCGCGCGACGGACCCAAGGCCGACGGCGCCAATGCGATCATCGTCGGCTATGGCCGATTCGGCCAGACGGTGGGGCAGATGCTGCTCGCGCAGAAGATCCCGGTGACGCTGATCGACCGCGATATCGAGATGATCGACATCGCCGGCGAATTCGGCGCCAAGGTCTATTATGGCGACGGCACGCGGCTCGACCTGCTGCGTCAGGCCGGCGCGGCGGAGGCGGAGCTGATCCTGTTCTGCATCGACGGCGACCAGATCGAGCCCGATACGCTGGAGGGGGTGCACGAGGCGTTCCCCGATGCCGCCATCTACGTCCGCGCGTTCGACCGGCGCGCGCTGGTCAAGCTCAAGAAGTCCTCGGGGGTGTTCGTCGTGCGCGAGGTGCTCGAATCGGCGGTGAAGATGGCGCGCGTCGCGATGCGCGACCTCGGCATCGCCGGCGCCGAGATCGATCGTGCCGAAGAGGCCTATCGTGCGCGCGACAAGGAGCGGCTGCGCATCCAGATCGAGGCGGGGGATATCCGCGCGGCGCGGTCGATGGTCGCCGAGCAACAGCCATGGGGGAATGATCCGCGATGATCGTGGCGATACTGGCGGCGCTGTCGGGCGCCATCGCGGTGGCGGCTGGCGCATTCGGTGCGCACGGCGCGAGCGGCCCGGCGGTCGATTGGCTCAAGACCGGCAGCCATTACCAATTGATCCATGCGGTGGCGGCGCTGGTCGCGCTGCGCTTCGAGGCGCGCGGGCCGGCGTGGCTGTTCGTCGTCGGCGGCGCGATCTTCGCGGGGACGCTGTATCTGATGGCGCTCGGCGCGCCGCACTGGTTTGGTGCGATCACGCCGGTCGGCGGCGCGCTGCTGATCGGCGGCTGGCTGTGGCTGGCCTGGTCGCTGCGCGGCGCCTGACCCGTCAGAGCAGCGGCCGGCCGCGCGCCGGGTCGTAGCGGACGATCTCGCGCAGCGTGACCAACGTCTCGAACTGCAGCACGGCCTCGTCCGCCGCCAGCATCGTATCGGCGAAATGCTGATAGGCCGCGATCGTCGGCACCGCGACGATCAGCAGGAAGTCGGTGCGGCCGGTGACGTTCCAGGCGCCGATCACCTCGGATCGCGCCTGCATCCGCTGCGCGAAGGCGGTTTCGGTGCGCAGGTTGCTCTGGTGGAGCTGGACGAGGACGTGGATCGTGATCGACGGGGTGAGCCGGGCGGGATCGATCACCGCGACATCGGCGACGATCACCCCGGTGCTGCGCAGCCGTCGCAGCCGCCGCAGGACGGCGCTTTCGGATAGCCCGACGCGGTCGGCGAGCACCCGCGCCGGCAGCAGATTGTTGCGCCGGACGAGGTCGAGCAGCCGATGGTCGAAGGGATCGAGGGCGACGGTTTCGGTCATGATCGGTCAGATTATGCCGCGATCCGCCGCGCGATGCCAGATTAGGGCGACCGCCGTCGCCCGACCGCCGCTAGAAGGTCGCTATGGAGACCCGATATCCTCCCGGCGCGGGGCACCGCCTGCTGCCCTATGCGGCGCTCATCACGTCGATCATGACCTTCTGCGTCGGCACGTCCTTCGCCAAGCGGCTGTTCCCGCTGGTCGGCGCCGAGGGGACGAGTGCGTATCGCGTCGGCTTTTCGGCGATCGTCCTGCTCGTGGTGGTGCGGCCGTGGCGGTTCGGGCTCGCGCGGGCGGATGCGGCGCGGATCGTCCGCTACGGCGTCGCGCTCGGATCGATGAACCTGTGCTTCTACATGGCTTTGCGCACGCTGCCGCTCGGCCCGACGATCGCGATCGAGTTTCTCGGGCCGCTGGCGGTATCGCTGTTTCACGCGCGGCGGGCGGTGCACGTCGCGATGGCGGCGCTGGCGGTCGCGGGGCTGGCGCTGCTGCTGCCGCTGCGCGTCGGCACGCAGGCGCTCGATCCGGTCGGCATCCTGTTCGCGCTCGGCGCGGCGACCGGCTGGGGCTGCTATCTGGTGTTCGGCAAGCGGACCGGTCATCTGCCCGCGGGGCAGGCGGTGGCGTTCGGTATGGCGACCGCGGCGCTGCTGGTGGTGCCGATCGGCATCTATCACGCGGGGGCGCTGCTGCTGACCCCGGCGTGGCTCGGGCTGGGGCTGATCGCTGCGTTGCTGTCGAGCGCGATCCCGTTCTCGCTGGAGATCGTCGCGCTTAAGCATATTCCGGCACACACGCACGGTGTGTTGCTCAGCCTCGAACCCGCGGTCGGCGCGTTGGCAGGCGTCCTGCTGCTCGGCGAGACGCTGACGCCGGCGCAATGGGCGGCGATCGCGATGGTGATGGCCGCGTCGATCGGCATGATCGCAACCACCGATCATGTCCGCACAGATATGGAAGGACCGGAGACATGATGGACCCAATGGCGGCACCAACCGAGGACGCGCGCCTCGCCGCGTTGCTGGCGGCGGAGGACCGGGCGCTGGCGCTGCTCGAGATGATCGAGGCGCGCGGGCTGATCCGGCCGGGACGCAGCGAGCGCGAGATCGAGCAGGACATCCGCGGCATCGCGCGCGACGCGTTCGGTGTCGAGCGCGACTGGCACAAGCGCATCGTCCGCGCCGGACCGAACACGCTGGCGATCGCCGCGGACAATCCGCCGATCGTGACGGTGCAGCCGGACGATATCGTCTTCCTCGATCTCGGCCCGGTGTTCGGCACCTGGGAGGCGGATGTCGGGCAGAGCTATGCGGTCGGCGACGATCCCGCCAAGCGAGCGCTCGTCGCCGAATTGCCGCGCCAGTTCGCCGCGATCGCGCAGCGGCTGGCGGCGGAGCCGGACATCACCGGCGCGGCGCTCTACGCATATGCCTGCGCCGGCGCGGCGGCGGCGGGCTATCGCTTCAGCGGGCGGATCGCCGGGCATATCGTCGCCGAATTCCCGCACGCGCGGCTGCCCGGCGAGCGGCAGGCGCATCATATCAGCCCGGCCAATCCGTTGCCGCTGAGCGATCCCGACGCCTTCGGACGGCGGCGCCACTGGATCATCGAGGTGCATCTGGTCACCACCGACGGCGCGTTCGGCGGCTTCTACGAGCGTCTGGCGCGCGGGTGAGCGGTGGGGGGCTGAGATGCGGACGCGGGTGAAGATCTGCTGCCTTGCCTTGCCTCGCCCGCCGGATCGCTGTCGATCGTTCGAAGAAGGAATGTTTCGCGCAGAGGCGCGGAGGCGCGGAGGGGGCAGCGCGTGAGGCAATCTCACCCGCGGTCTCGACGGCTCGCGGGAAGCAACGTCACGACGACGAACGCAACACCTCCGCGTCTCTGCGCCTCTGCGCGAAACCCGATCACGTCGTGGCCGCGCTGACGGAAATCGCCTTCGCACTCGGGAGAAATCGTCATCCCGGCGAACGCCGGGACCCATTGCCACGCCGCGTCGGCGGCGATGTGAACCGCATCAGGGCAGTACCCCGGCGGAGGCCGGGGCCCAGTTGGGTGACGTTCGTCGTCACTTACGGCGGCTTTCCCAACTGGGCCCCGGCCTTCGCCGGGGTGCATGTGGCGCGTTGCCGAACGGCGGCAGGCGGCGAACGTCGGCGCGAGACATCGCATCCCCCACGCCGGCCTCACCCATCGCAAAGTTTTTCTTCGCCCGTCGTCATGGGCTTATTCGGCTATGCTGCGCTGCACGCGCAACAGCGCACCGAATACGGACCAGTATAGGGGGTCGATCGTGACGATTATCAGCGAACTTCTGCTCGCGGCGAGTTCCGCCGCGCTCGCGGCGCAAGCCGCTCCCGCGCCCGCCCAGCAGGACCAGCCCCCCGCGGTCGCCGAACCGGCGCAAGCTGCGCCCGTCGCCGACGCCGCGGCGCAGGCCAACGAGGGCGACGACATCATCGTCACCGGCACCCGCAGCGCCGGGCGCAGCCGCCTCGACAGCGTCGCGCCGGTCGACGTGCTGAGCGGCGCCAGCCTGCAACGGCAGGGGACGACCGAACTGGCGAGCGCGCTCGCCGCGATCGCACCGTCAATCGACTTCCCGCGGCCGTCGGCGACCGACGGCACCGACGCGATCCGCCCGGCGACGCTGCGCGGCCTGTCGCCCGACCAGACGCTGGTGCTGATCAACGGCATCCGCGCGCATGCCTCGTCGCTGGTCAACACCAACGGCAGCGTCGGTCGCGGTTCGGCGGCGGTCGATCTCAACACCGTGCCGACCGTCGCGCTCGACCGGATCGAGGTGCTGCGCGACGGCGCCTCGGCGCAATATGGCTCGGATGCGATCGCCGGCGTCATCAACCTGCGCCTGCGCGAGGCGCGCAGCGGCGGTGGCGGCTCGGTCACCTACGGCTTCTACGACACGCAGGTCGACACCGCCAACAACCGCCGCGAGGTGAAGGGCGAGCACGCGGTCACCGCCACGGCGTGGCAGGGGATCGGCTTCGGCGACGACGGCTTCATCACCGTGTCGGGCGAATATACCAAGCGCCAGCCGACCAATCGCGCCGACATCGACACCCGCGTCTCGCCGCGCCGCGTCACCGGTCGCTACGGCGATCCCGAGGTCGAGCAATATACCGGCTTCGTCAACGCCGGCACCTCGCTGACCGACAGTCTCAAACTCTACGCCTTCGGCGGCTATCAGGATCGCGACAGTCGCAGCGCGGCCTTCCCGCGCCTGACCAGCGCCGCGACGACGCTGGCCGGCTATTCGAATCAGGGGGGCTTCGCCTTCCTGCCGATCATCAACACCAAGTCCCGCGACATCAACTCGGCGGTCGGGCTGCGCGGCACCGTGTCGGATTTCGATATCGACCTGTCGCTCAGCTACGGCCGCAACAAGATCGACTATCGCACGCTGAACTCGGCCAATTATGCGTACGGCAGCACGACGCCGCGCAATTTCTACGACGGCGCGACGATCTACGACCAATATGTCGCCGGCCTCGACGTCACCCGAAAGTTCGACGTCTTCCAGTCGCTCAACGTCGCCTTCGGCATCGAAGGGCGACGCGAGGGCTATAAGATCACGCCGGGCGAACAGGCCTCTTATGGCTATCCGGCCACCGGGACGGTCACCGGCGCCGCGGCGAACGCGACGCCGGGCGCGCAGGGCTTCGGCGGCTTCTCGCCGCTCAACCGGACCGAGCGCAGCCGCCGCAACGGTAGCGCCTATCTCGACCTCGAGGCGCAGGTCACCGACCAGTTCCTCGTCGGTCTCGCCGGCCGGTTCGAGGATTATTCCGACTTCGGCTCGACCGCGACGGGCAAGGCCTCGGCCCGCTACGACATCACGCCGTGGTTCGCGCTGCGCGGCACCGCCTCGACCGGCTTCCGCGCGCCGTCGCTCCAGCAGCAATATTTCACCCAGATCGCCTCGGTCGTCACCAACGGCGTGCCGGTGCTGACCGGCACCTATCCGTCGACCAGCCCCGTCGGCACCGCGCTCGGCGGCCTGCCGCTCGAACCCGAAAAGTCGACCAACTTCTCGGCCGGCACGGTGATCCGCGCGGGCGGCTTCGACCTGACGATCGATGCCTATCGCATCCATATCCGCAACCAGATCGGCCTGTCGGAGAACATCACGACGTCCTCCAGCCCGTCGCCTGCCGTCAACGCCGAGATCGCCCGCCTGCTCGCGGCGACGAATACCGGCGCCGCGGCGGCGCGGTTCTTCATCAACGGCCTCGCTTCGACCACCAAGGGGATCGACGCGGTCGCGCATTACCGGCTGGCGACGGACACCGTCGGTGCGTTCGACCTGACGCTGGCGGGCAACGTCAACAAGGTCGACGTGACGCGCGTGCCGACCTCGACCGCGACGCTCAACCCGGCGCCGACGCTGTTCGCGCGCAGCCGCATCCTGACGCTGGAACAGGGCACGCCGGGCGAGAAGGTGACGGGGCAGATCGACTGGTCGCTCGACCGGCTCGGCGCGCTCGCCCGCGTGACCTATTACGGCGACGTCAACCAGCCGGGGACGCTGGTCAGCGGCGACGTCCACACCGGCAAGCACGCGATCACCGATTTCGAATTGCGCTACGCCACGCCCAAGGGCGCGCAGATCGGCCTCGGCGTCAGCAACCTGTTCGACGTCTACCCCGACCGGACGATCGCGGCGAACAATTCGACCGGCGTGCTGGGCTTCCCGTCCTATTCGCCGTTCGGCTTCAACGGCCGCTATCTCTACGCGCGCGCCGGCCTCAACTGGTAGAGGGCGGGGGGCGGGGGCTACAGGCCCTCGCCGCCCACCCATTGCGCATTGGCCAGCCGCCGCGCGAGCGTCCAGTTCTGCTGGCGGATGTCGGGCACCGCGACCACCTCCCACAGGCCGCCGCGCGTCATCGGGCCGATGCAGAACAGGCGCGGATCGGCGATCCCGTCGCGGCCGATCACCTGCGACTGCGCATCGACGTCGAGCCCGATCCGCAGCGGGTCGGGCCGGATCAGCCCCTGGTCGAGCAGGTCGCGCAGCAGCGGCTCGTCGGAGCGCATCAGATCGCCCTGCGGCCCGGTGCAATTGACGATCCGCGCCACCCGCGTCTCGACCCGATCGTCGGACCCGCGCGGCCGCCAGCACAAGCGCGCGCCGCTGCCGTCGGCGCTCGCCCCGACCAGCTTGCCGGCGGTGAAGCCGAGCCGTCCGGCCGTACACAAAGCGTCGACCCGCGCCGCCACCGCCGGCGCGAGCCGATGGCGATGCACGTCCCAATAGGGCCGCAGGTGGCGGAGGAACCGCGCCCGCGTCGCGGCGTCCGCCGCTCCCCACATCATCTGCGTGATCGGCCGCAGCTCGTCGACCGCGGCGCGCCAGCCGACGGTCGCGGCGCGGTCGCGGACATGGCGCACCAGCCGCGACAGCGTCCCTGCCGGCCGCTCGCGCAGCCCCGGCTGCGGCGGCGTATCGGCATGCGGCCGCGGCACCAGCCCGCGCCGCGAGATCGCGACCACCCGGCCGCCGAACCCCGCCGCCTCCAGCAGCAGCGCCGCGTCGATCGCGGTCAGCCCGGTGCCGATCAGCACCACCGTGTCGTCCGGCCCCAACCCCTCGGTGATGTCGCCCGCCCACGGATCGGCGCGATAGCAGCCCGCCGGCAGCACCGCCGGATCGAGGCCGGGCGGGGTATGCGGCGGCAGGTTGCCGATCGCCAGCACCGCCACGTCGGCGGCGATCGCAGCGCCGGCGTCGAGCGTCAGCGTCACCCCCTCCGCCCCGCGCGCCAGCGCCACCACCGCGCCCTCGACCAGGGCCAGCCGGCCGGGGTTCGCCGCCACCGCCGCGTCGAGCATCTCGCGCAGATAGGCGCCATAGATCCGCCGCGACACGAAGGTCTTGGCATCGCCCAGCGCCTTGCCCTCCAGCCAGCGGACGAAATGGCCGGGATCGTCGGGCAGCGCGCTCATATTGCCGGCGCGGACGTTGAGCAGATGCTCCTCGTGCGCCGCGCTATAGGCGACGCCGCGCGCCATCTGTGCCGGGCGGCGTTCGATCAGCGTCGCGCGCGGCCCGTCGTGGCGCATCAGGTTAATCGCGAGCAGCGTCCCCGAAAAGCCGCCGCCGATGATCGCGACGTGATCGCCGGCTCTGGTCGCGTCGGTCGTCGCTGTCACTGGCCTGTCTCCTGCAAGCCCGCCCCCTAATCCTTGTGTGCCATCGCGGCAACGGGCGGGCGGTGGACATCGCCGGGGACGGTGGCCATGGTGGCGGCGGTAGGGACGTAGGAAACGGAGCAGGACTCGCGCGGATGACGGTGACGACGGATGACGGGGTGCGGGCGGGCGCAGGCGGCGCCGTGCAGCGTCGCGCCGGCCGGCCGAGCCGCAAGGAGGCGCAGGCGATCGAGGCGCTGATCCTCGACGGTACGATCGCGGCGATGCGCGACGCCCGCTATGCGACGCTGTCGATCGATGCGCTGGCGCAGGACATCGGCGTCACCAAGCAGACGATCTACCGCCGCTTTCCCAGCAAGGATGCGCTGATCGACGCCGCGATCCGCCACAAGATGGACCAGATCCACGCCTTCGCCCGCGACACCGCCGACAGCGTCGCCGAACCGATCGCCAGCCTGCGCACCTTCGCCCGCCACATGTTCGACATGATGCTCAAGCCCGAAAACGTCGGGCTGGCGATCTTCATCGACCACGCCTCGCTGACCGACGCCGCCTTCGCCCGCCGCCGCCAGCAATGGCACGTCATGCTGATGGCACCGATGAAGAGCGCGATCGCCACCGCGCAGGCACAGGGCCTGCTCGACGCGGGCGATGTCGAGGGGAAGGTCAATATGCTGTTCGACCTGCTCGCCGGCCCGGTCAACCGCATGCGCTACAGCGTCGCGCCCGACGTCGCGCTGGAGGGATTGTGCGAGGATCAGGCATTCGCCGCGCGCTTCGACGTCTTCCTGCGTCTCTATGCGCCGGTGTTGCCGGCATGCTGCACCGCAAAATAAAAAGGAACCGGTCAGTATTGTAATCGTTCGATACCTGCCTCTATGGGCTCGCGACGCCCGCGCCGACACCGTTCGTCGCCGCGCCCGTCCAGTCTGTCTCGTGTCGAGTGATGAACCGCATGACCACCGCCGCTCTGCCGTCCGACGTGCTCACCGAACGCGGGTTCGTCGCCGCGATCGACGCGGTGCTGCCGTCGCTCCGGCGGTACGCCCGCCATCTCAGCCGCGATCAGGGTGACGGCGACGACCTCGTCCAGGAGACGATGGCGCGTGCCTGGGCGGCGCGGACCCGCTTCCAGCCGGGCACCAATTTCCGCGCTTGGCTGTTCCGCATCCTGCGCAACCTGTTCCTCAGCGACCGCCGCCGCGGCGGCCGCAGCGTGTCGTGGAACCCGGACATCGACGACGACCGGCTGGTGACCCCGGCCGATCAGGAATCGGGCGTCATGCTCGCCGACCTCGACGCCGCGCTCGACAGCATAACCCCGGGTCAGGCCGAGGCGCTGGTGCTCGTCGCACAGGAGGGCCTGTCCTACGAGGAGGCCGCGATCCGCCTCGGCGTACCGATGGGCACGGTACGCAGCCGCGTCTTCCGCGCCCGCGCCGCGGTCATCGACCGTCTCGCCGGCACCGCGCCGACCCCGGCGACGCTCCCGCCGCCGGCGGCGATGGGCGAGGGCTACCGCCGCTGGAAGCACGCCGGCACCGGCATGATCGGCTAGGACCGGACAATAGGGAATTCCGCCCTCGCCAAGGTAGGGCGATCGGATAGGTCCGACCGGGTGATGCACCCACTTCTTCCGTCACTCCGGCCTTGCGCCGGGGTCCCGCTTCTTCTCCGCGCCGTCCGGAGAAGCGGGACCCCGGCTCGAGGCCGGGGTGACGGGCGGATCTGGAAACAGGTTCGCTTCGCACATCGAACCCTTGCCTCATCAACCCGCCGCGGTATCGCCGAGCTGCGGCGGCACCGTCACCCATTCCACCCGCTGCGGCACCGTCCCGAGTTCGATCCCCTCGTCGCGCATCCGCCGTAGCAGCGTCAGCAGCACGTTGCTGCGCGCCTCGCCGGTGCTGCGCGGGCTGGCGACGTGCGCGAGGCAGTTGAACAGGATGCGGCCGTCGCCGATCCCGTCGATCAGCACCGCCGGCGCCGGCGCGTCGAGCACCATCGGCTCGGCGACGAACGTCTCCAGCACGATCGCCCGCACCCGGTCGGCATCGCTGGCGATCGGCACCGAGAAATGGATCTGGATCCGCCCCATCGGCCCGGCGAGCGTCTTGTTGAGCACCGATTTGGTGATCAGCTCCGAATTGGGCACGATCAGCGTCGAATGATCCGCCAGCTCGATCTCGGTCGAGCGCACGCTGATCCGCTTGACGTCGCCCTCGTCGGTGCCGACCCGGATCAGGTCGCCGATCTTGATCGGCCGCTCGGCGAGCAGGATCAATCCGGAGACGAAATTGGAGGTGATCGCCTGCAGGCCGAAGCCGATGCCGACCGACAAAGCCGACAGCAGCAGCGCGATCCGCTCCATGCCGATGCCGAGCGAGGCGAGCGCCCATACCACCGCCAGCGCGATCGCCAGATAGCGCGCGACCAGCCGGATCGAGTTGCGCACGCTGCTGTCGAGATCGGTGCTCGGCAGATAGCGATGGTCGAGCCAGCCGGTGAACTGCCGCACCAGGAACAGCCCCAGGGCGAGCACCGCGACGAAGCGGATGATCGTCCCCGGCGAGATCGCGATGCCGCCGACCTCGACGCCGCGCGCCAGCCCGCCGACCCGGTCGAGGAACGAGCCAAAGCCGGCGCCGAACGGATAGAGCAGCAGCCCGAGCGCGACGACGATCACCGCCAGCCGCAGCACCGCCGACAGCAGCACGCCGAACTGGTCGACCGCGCTGCCGCTGATCCCCATGCCGTGGCGCAGCGTCAGCCCGACGCGGCCGTCGCGCTGGAACAGGCTGGTCGCGACATCGTCGATCACCACCATCAGCAGATAGGTGCTCACCCCCAGCAACGTCGCCCAGATCACCGCCTGGGTGATCGTGATCGCCAGCCCGACATAGCCGATCAGCAGCGCCAGCCCGGCGCCGGCGACGATCAGCCACACCGCCAGCGTGATCGCGCCCACGCCGGCACTCGCCGCCGCCTCCGCCTCGCTCTCGCCGTCCGCCGCCTCCGCGGCGCGCAGCCGGCCGATGATGACCAGCGTCCCCGCGATCAGGATCAGGTGGACGATCACCTCGATCACCTGCGTACCGAGCAAGGCGGTCGGGCTGACGCCGGCGGTGGTGTTGAACGCATTGGCGAGGATGACGACGAAGGTCAGCGTCGCGAACGCCCACGCCACCGGTCGCAGTGCGGTGGCGGTGGCATCGGTCAGCGTCGTCACCCGCCACGACGGCTGCCGCGCCATCAGGAAGGCGGCGCCGACCGCCGCGGTCAGCCCGCTGAACGCCGCCGCGATCACCAGCGCGTCGGCGAGCGCGTTCCACGCCGGCGCGAGCAGCGCCGACCAGCGCAGCCCCTGCACGAACAGGAAGGCGGCGGCCATCGGCATCGTCGTGCCGACGAACACCCGCCACAGGGCATTCGCAGACCGCCGCACGCGATGCCCCGGCGCATCGGCGATCAGATAGCGCTGGCCGATCCGGCGCAGGAACTGCCGCACCGGGATCAGCATCACGAGCGCCAGCAACGCGCCGAGCAGCGCGCCGATCGGAAATCCGCGGCGCAGGCCGGTATCGATCTGCGCCCATTCGCGGCTGAGGAAGGTCGACACGCGCCGGCTGTCGCGCGGCAGCGCCGCGAACATGTCGCTCCAGAAATGCGGCGACAGTGGGGAGGGGGTCCGCACGGCGATCCGCTGGTTGATCTCCTCGGCCTGCGTCTCGTCGATCTCGGTGACGAGCTGCCCCGCCTCGACCGCGACGAGCTGGCCGCGCTTCACCTTCGAATCGAGCGCGCTGCGCGCCTGCGCCAGGGCGCGACGCTCGGCGCGGATGTCGGGCGCCTCGACCACGCCGGCGACCGGCGGCCCGAGCCCGGCGATACGCGCGTCGACCAGCGCGAGCTGGCTGCGCAACTGCTCGGCGGCCTCGCGCGCGTCGCTCTGTGCGCCGAGCGCCCGATCGCGCAATGTGCCGCGCGTCTCGCGATCGACCTTGCCGTCGAGCGCCTTGTCGACGGCATCGAGCGCCGTCTCGGCGCCGGCGAGCTGCCGGCTGGCGGTCTCGACCGGCGTGGTCTGCGCCGCGGCCGGCACCGCGATCGCGAGTGCGACCAGCATCACCAGCAACACCAACCGCCGCACCGCTGCCATCATCGCGTCACGCTCCCGTCCATACCGCCCGGCTGGTTAGGAGGAGTCGCGCGACAAAGCGAGCGGTGACGGTTTTGGGGGGAAAACGGCCGCCTACGCGTCCGGCTCGCGCGCCCCTTTTCGTCATCCCGGCGAAAGCCGGGACCCACGGTGACGGGCGGTCGGCGGTACGTGCCACGACCGGCGGCACCGGGCCCATGGGTCCCGGCTTCCGCCGGGATGACGAGAGGGCAGAAATTCCTCGCTCGCGTGTGCGGGGCGGCAGGGTCAATATTCCCCCGGCATGGGCTGTAAACGGCTGGGGGCGTTCAATCCGGCGCTCGCTGGCGGGGAAGGATCGCCGTGGGCTGCGGTGATGAGGCTCGATCGGTTTCCTCATCCCATCCGTCACCCCGGACTTGTTCCGGGGTCCACCGGGCCGCGAGAGCAGGGTGGCGAACCAAGCCCTTCTCCTCGCCGCAGGGTGGACCCCGGAACAAGTCCGGGGTGACGGGGTGGGCTTGGAGCGCGGCGGGCTTAGGTGAAGGTTCGTTTGCGATTGCCCTGCGCTGGCGGGGAGGAGTTCGTGTGTTGCCATCACCTACCCAATCCCCCCGCAGCCCCCATCACCGCCAGCCGGCATCCATCCAGTAATTGTGCGCGGTACACATACGCGCATCCTCCGACGCGAGGAACAGCACCAGCGCGGCGATGTCCTCCGGCTCGATCCGCCCGTCGAGGCATTGCGCCGCGACGATCTCGGCTTCGCCCTCGGGCGTGTACCATTTCTCCTGGCGCGGCGTCTTGACGTTGCCCGGCACCACCGTGTTGACCCGGATGTTGTCGCGGCCGAGGTCGCGGGCGAGGCTGCGCGTCAGCCCCTCGATCGCCGCCTTGGCGGTCTGGTAGAGGACGAGGTCCTCCAGCCCGAGGTGCCAGCTGATCGAGCCGAAGTTGATGATCGATCCGCCGCCCGCCGCCTTCATCGCCGGGATCACCGCCTGCGCCGCGAAGAATTGATGACGCAGATTGACGTTCATCCTTTGGTCCCAATAGGCCGGCGTCACCTCGGCGACCGTATGGCGATCGTCGTTGGCGGCATTGTTGACCAGCACGTCGACGCCGCCCAGCTCGGCCTGCAGTTCGGCGAACACCGCCGCCAGCGCATCGAGATCGGTGAGGTCGAGCCGGCGGAACACCGGCACATGCGCGGCATCGCCCAATCGCTCGACCAGCGCGCGGCTGTCCGCCTCGGCGACGTCGACGAAGGCGACCTTGGCGCCCTGTCGCGCGAACGCCTCGACCAGCCCCGCGCCGATCCCCGATCCGCCGCCGCTGATGATGACCCGCTTGCCGCTGAGCGAGGGGTAGAGCGCGCGCCGGCCGTTGCCGTCCATTGCCGTCCCGGTCATGCGAGCAACCCGCGGCCGGCGAGGTTGCGGATCAGCGCGGTCAGGCCGAAGCGCCACGGCGGCGCCGCCTTCGAGGTGCTGACCGTGTTGACCAGCCGGCCGAGCCGCGGCGTCTCGATCGCCACCGTGTCGCCGACCTTGTGGGTGAAGCCCTGGCCGGGCACGTCGCGGTCCTGCGTCGGCGCGAACAGCGTACCGAGGAACAGCACCAGGCCGTCGGGATATTGATGCTCGCTCAGCGCCTGGCGCAGCAGCTCCTCGGGATCGCGGCTGATCTGGTTCATCGAGCTGGCGCCGTCTAGCGCATAGCCGTCGATGCCCTCGATGCGCAGCGTGATCTCCGCCTGCCGGACGTCGTCCATCGTGAAGTCGGCGTCGAACAGCCTCACGAACGCGCCCAGCGAGCAGGAGGCGTTATTGTCCTTCGCCTTGCCGAGCAGCAGCGCCGAGCGCCCCTCGAAGTCGCGCAGATTGACGTCGTTGCCCAGCGTCGCGCCGACCGCGCGCCCGTCGGGCCCGGCGAGCAGCACCACCTCGGGCTCGGGGTTGTTCCACGTCGAATCGGACCGGATGCCGACGTCCGCGCCCCAGCCGACCGTCGCCAGCACCGGCGCCTTGGTGAAGATCTCGGCATCGGGGCCGATCGCCACCTCGAGATATTGCGACCACAATTGCTCGTCGATCAGCGCCTGCTTGAGCGCCGCCGCCTCGGGCGAGCCGGGCACCACCGCGCGCATACTGCCGCCGATCCGCCCTTCCAGCCGGCTGCGCACCTCGGCCGCCGCGCCGGCATCGCCGCGTGCGCGCTCCTCGATGACGCGCTCCATCGCCGACACCGCGAAAGTGACGCCCGCCGCCTTGACGCATTGCAGGTCGATCGGGCTGAGCAGCCGCGGCAGGCCGTCGACCGACAGGCCAATCGCATCGAGCGCACCGATCTCCTCGCCCTGCGCGTGGTCGAAGCTGCCGCCGGCGACCAGTTCGGCGACGGTCGGGGCGACGCGCGCCATGTCATAGGCGATGCCGTCGACGACCAGCACCGGGCTCGGGCCGGCGCCCAGATCGATGCGGCCGAGCCAGCGCGCGCTGCGCCAGTCGCTACCGAGCGCGTCGGCGGGGTCGAAGGATATCGGCATTGGGCTCTTCTCCGGATCGGACGCACCGGCCGATCGGACTTCGGTCGGCGGGCGCGGCGGTGGCGCTGGCCCTGACGGTACGGCGACCGGCTCGGCGGGTGGAGCATCGCCGATGCCCTCGTTCCCGCCGCGGCGTTCGCCGTCTTCCATCTCTCCCAGCTGGTTATCGCTACCATTAGCTTGCACAATCCGCGCCGCAAGCCGAAAGACGGGGCGCCGATCATCCCCGCGCGTGTCGCGCGGCGGGCAGGCGCGGGCGCGCGGGTTGCGCATCGGGCCGCTCGCTGCTACGGGCACCGTTCGCACGGCGCGGACCTTTCGTCTGCAGCCGCCATAGCTATTGACCGGAGTGTTTCAGTTCCATGCAGATCGTCGTCCGCGACAACAATGTCGACCAGGCCCTTCGCGTGCTCAAGAAGAAGCTGCAGCGCGAGGGCGTGTACCGGGAGATGAAGCTGCGCCGTCACTTCGAAAAGCCGTCGGAGCGCCGCGCGCGCGAGCGTGCCGCCGCCGTCCGCCGTTCGCGCAAGCTCGACCGCAAGCGCGCCGAGCGCGACGGTGCGCGCTAAGTCATTGTGATCGTTACGAAGATGCTTTCCTCCGGAGGCGTCTTCGTGCGAAGTTAGAGATGTTAACCGGTGACGGCCGGCCCGGCACCACAACTTCAGGTGCCCCAGATGTCGACCGTCACCGCCGTTCCGCTGCGTCCCATCAAGCGGACCTATCTCGTCTATCTGTGGGTGGGCATCGTCGTCGCCTGTCTCGCGGCCTTCCTCCTGGCGCGGCAGGGCGACGACTTCCTCACCCGCAACGCGCGTGCGAGCGGCGTGATGACGACCCCGTCGGGGCTGCAATACAAAGTGGTGCAGCCCGGCGCGCCGGGCGCCCCCAAGCCGACCGACAGCGACGTCGCGCTGATCAATTATGAAGGCAAGCTGCTCAACGGCACCACCTTCGACAAGTCGCAGCAGCCGACGCCGATGCCCGTCGCCGGCGTCGTCCCCGGCTTCTCCGAGGCGCTCAAGCTGATGCCGAAGGGCGCCAAGTATCGCGTCTGGATCAAGCCCGCGCTCGGTTACGGCGCCGAGGCGAAGGGGCCGATCCCGGCCAATTCGACGCTCGTCTTCGACATCGAGCTGATCGACTTCCTGCCCGAGGCCGTCGTCCGCCAGATGCAGGCGCAGGCCCAGGCACAGGGTGCCGGCGGCCCCGGCGGGATGCCGCGCGGCGCGATGCCCCCGGGCATGCCCGGCGGTCGCTGATCCGCCACGACGACGAAAAGCCGGCGCCGGACCATCCGGCGCCGGCTTTTTCGTGCCCGCTATCGCCCTGCGCCGGACAAAAAAATAGCGGCCCGAAGGCCGCTACTTTCTCTAGCCGAGGCTAACGGTCAGCTTAGTTGCTGTCCGCATTGTCATCGCTGTCGGCGACGACGACGATGCCCGCGACGACGGCAGCGGCCGCGATCAGGGCGATGACGATCCCGCCACCGGCGAGCTCGTTCTTCTTGGCCGAGGTCGAACCGGTGCGAACCGACTTCGACACCGACAGGCTGGCTGCGGGGTTCGCCGGAGCGGCAACCGCCGGAGCAACGGCCATGGTGGCGGCCGCAGCGGCCATGACAATCTTACCGAAACGCATGATATAACTCCCTCTTGTGCTCGTCACCGGTTTGCATGGCAGAAGTATATAGGCGCGACAACAGTTTAACCGCCCGGTTTCGGAATGGCCGGCGACCGTTGCCGCGACGCCACACGTTCCCGCCGCCGGTCAGCCCGCGCGGGTCGCCTGCACCGTCCAGCGCGCCGTACCTTCCAAACCCAAAGCGGTCAGCACGCCGGTCTCATAAGCCCCGGTATCGACACCGATCCGATGGACCTGCTCGTCGAGCCCGGCGCTGATCGTATGGCCGTGGACGACCATCTTATCGAGCGCGCGATCGTGATCGAGGAAGGGGTTGCGGATCCAGCGCAGGTCGGCGCCGCGCTGCGCGGCGAGATCGGTGCCCGGCCGCACGCCGGCATGGACGAAGGCATAGTCGCCGATCGTCACCATATCCTCGAACGATTCGAGGAACGCCTGATGCTCGGCGGGCACGCGGACGCGCATCGCGGCATGCAGTTCCTCATAATCCATCCGGTCATAATCGGCGGCGTCGAGCCCGTAGCTCATGATCGTCTCGCGCCCGCCGATCCGGCAGAACATGCGCAGCGCCTTGGGCTCGCCCTTGAGCGATTCGAGGAACACCTCCTCGTGATTGCCGAGCAGGAAGCGCGTATCCGGCCGCTCCGCCGCGAGCAGCCGCAGCCGCTCGATCACCGCGGCCGACGCCGGGCCGCGGTCGACGAGGTCGCCGAGGAAGACGATCGTGGTGCGCGCAGGATCGCGCGCCCGGTCGTCCGCATCGATCCGGGCAAGCAGTTGATCGAGCAGATCGGCGCAACCGTGGACGTCGCCGATCGCATAGACGCGTTCGCCTTCCGGAATGGCGGTCAGCGGCGTTGCCGTGGAACGGCGCGCGTTGAGCAGCTTCTTGAGCATGGATTCCCGTCGATCGTGCCGAATGGCAGGTATACCCGCGCAGGTCTGGCCGCAACAGCCTGAACCCCGCGTGAAAGTGGCTAGCCGACCAGCCGTAGCACATCCTGTACCGGCGAGGCGACCGCAGGTTGATCCGGCCAGATCCCGCGCGTGTCGAGCACCGCCTTGTCGCGCCGTTCCTCGATCGGCACCGAGCGGAACACGTCGTGATCGACCAGCACGACCATGATCGGACAGCATTCGATCGCGCCGTCGATGTCGATCAGCGTCGCGCCGGTGCCGTCGAACGCCTTGGGCAGCGTCCCCGCATAGGGTTCGACGATCCGCACCCGGTCGCCGAACCGCTCGGCCAGCGCGACCGCGACCTTGAGCGCCGGGCTCTCGCGGAAGTCGTCGATGTTCGCCTTGAACGCGAGGCCGAGGCAGGCGACCGGTGCGCCGGGCCGCGCCTCGATCAGCGCGCTCGCCTGCGCGACGACATGGTCGGTCTTGCCGTCGTTGACCAGTCGCGCGGTGCGGATCAGCGGCGTGTTGGCGGGATCTGCATGGACGAGGAACCACGGATCGACCGCGATGCAATGGCCGCCGACGCCCGGCCCCGGTTGCAGGATGTTGACGCGCGGATGGCGGTTGGCGAGGCGGATCACCTCCCACACGTCGACCCCCATCGTATCGGCGATCAGGCTGAGTTCGTTGGCGAAGGCGATGTTGACGTCGCGAAAGGCATTCTCGGTCAGCTTGGTCATCTCCGCCGCGCGCGCGGTGGTGGTGACGCAGGCGCCGCGCACGAAGCGGCGGTAGAAGGTCAGCGCCTTGCGCGCGCAGCGCGGCGTGATACCGCCGATGACGCGATCGTTGTCGATCAGCTCGACGAGGATGCGCCCGGGCAGCACGCGCTCCGGGCAATAAGCGATCGCGATATCGGCCGCCTCGCCGGCGCGGCCGGGTACGCGCAAATCGGGACGCAGCTCGGCGAGCAGGTCGCGCACCCGTTCGGTGGTGCCGACCGGCGAGGTCGATTCGAGGATGATCGCGTCGCCCGGCTTGAGCACCGACGCGATCGTCGTTGCCGCCTGCAGCACATAGGCGATATCGGGCGCATGATCCTCGCCGAACGGGGTCGGCACCGCGATCACGAAGACGTCGGCCGGCTCGATCCGCGTCGACGCACGCAGCGATCCGCGCGCGACCACGCCGGAGACGAGGCCGTCGAGATCGACCTCCTCGATATGCACGCGCCCAGAATTGACCGTCTCGACCACCGATTCGGTGACGTCGACGCCGAGCACCTTCGCCCCCGTCCGCGCGATCACCGCCGCGGTCGGCAGGCCGATATAGCCGAGGCCGAGAACGACGACCTTGAGTTCAGAGTCCGAAATCATCGGCGATGATCCTTGCGATCCGGGTGCTGGCCTGGCCGTCGCCGAACGGATTGTGGGCGCGTGCCATGGCGGAATAGGCAGCCTTGTCATCGAGAAGCGTGAACACTTCGGAAACGATGCGGTCTTCGTCGGTGCCGATCAAGCGCGCGGTGCCCGCCGCGACGCCCTCGGGCCGCTCGGTGGTGTCGCGCATCACCAGCACCGGCTTGCCGAGCGCGGGCGCCTCCTCCTGCACACCGCCCGAATCGGTCAGCGCAAGGTCGCACAGTTCGAGCGCCCGGATGAAATGCGGATAGTCTAGCGGCGCGATCCGCGCGACATTGTCCGGCGTGCCCAGCCATTCGTCCATCACCGCGCCGACATTGGGATTGGGGTGCATCGGGAAGATCACCGCGACATCGTCGCGCGCCGCGATCCGCGCGATCCCCCGCGCGATCGCCGCCATGCCGTCACCGAAATTCTCGCGGCGATGCGTCGTGACGAGGACGATGCGCTTGCCCGCGAAGCGCGCCGCGAGCGGATCGAGATCGCCGGCCAGCGCCGGCGTCTCGGCGATGCGACCGCGCGTCCAGAGCAACGCGTCGATCACCGTATTGCCGGTGACATGGACGCCCGCGGCGACGCTCTCGCGCGCCAGCGCCGCCGCGGCGGTGGCGGTGGGTGCGAAATGTAGATCGGCGATCGGCGCGACGATGCGCCGGTTCACCTCTTCGGGCCAGGGCTGGTAGATGTCGCCCGAGCGCAGCCCCGCCTCGACGTGTGCGACCGGGATCTTGCGATAATAGGCGGCGAGCGCACCGACCATCGCGGTCGCGGTGTCGCCCTGGACGACGACGCGGTCGGGCCGCACCCGGTCGATCACCTCGCCGAGCCCGGTGAGCAGCCGCGCGGTCAGCCGATCGAGCGACTGGCCCGGCTCCATCAGGTCGAGGTCGATGTCGGGCGTCAATCCGGCGATGGCGAGCACCTGGTCGAGCAGCCCGCGATGCTGCGCGGTGACGCAGGTCACCGTCTCGATGCCGCCCGCCGCCTGTAGCGCCCGCACGACGGGGAACAGCTTGATCGCCTCGGGGCGGGTGCCGAAGACGGTGAGGATCCTGGGGCGGCTGGCGCTGGTCATGCCGGCTGACTAGCGGCCGTCGCTTAATTTCGGGCTAAGCCACAGGTCGGGCAGCCGGGATCCTTCGGCATCGTCAGCGTCCGGAAGCGCAGCGACAGCGTATCGGCCAGCAGCAGCTTGCCGGCGCTGTCCTCGCCGAAGGCATGGATCGCGCGCAGCACCTCGAGTGCGGCGAGGCTGCCGATCGCCCCCGCCATCGGCCCCAGCACGCCGTCCTCGGCACAGGTCGCGCCGGGCCGGTCGGGATCGCTGCCGACGAAGCAGCGATAGCAGGGCTTGCCCGGCTCCCAGCCGCGGAACACCCCCAATTGCCCGTCGAACTGGCCGATCGCCGCCGAGACGAGCGGCACCCGCGCGGCATGGGCCGCATCGGCGACGATCAGCCGCGTCGCGAAATTGTCGCAACCGTCGAGCACCACGTCGGCCTCGGCGAGCAATGCAGCGACGTTGCCGGCGTCGACGCGTATCGGTCGCGCCACCGCGGCGACATGCGGGTTGAGCCGCCGCGCCGCCGCCGCCGCCGTCTCCGCCTTGCCCGCGCCGATCTCGGCGGTGGCATAGATCGTCTGGCGTTGCAGGTTGGACAGATCGACATGGTCGTCGTCGACGATCGTCAGCCGCCCGATGCCCGCCGCGGCGAGATAGGGGATCGCCGGCGATCCGATTCCGCCCGCGCCGATGACCACGACATGCGCCGCGGCGAAGCGCTGCTGACCGGCGCCGCCGACCTCCTTCAGGACGATGTGCCGGGCGTAGCGGGTCAGTTCCTCGTCGGAGAGCGTCACGCCGACCAGGAGAAGGTGAGGCTGGTCCGATACCAGGTATCGATATCCGCCACGCCGGGGGCGATATTGCCGCGCGCCATGCTGGAGACGAGGCCCGCGGCATATTGCTCGACCGAGGGGCAGGCGATCGCCCGCGGCACCACCCGCTTGGGCTGGCCGCCGGCACCGACCAGCACCGCGAGATCGACCTTGAGCACATAGCCCTGTGGCGACGGCGTCGCGGCGTTGCACCGCCCCGCCTTCACCTCGGCGCGGACGAAGCTCGACAGATTGGCGCCATCGTCGGGATCGCGGCTGTAGGGCAATGGATGCAGCGCGCTCCAGTCCTGCGGCGGCATCGGCATGGGCGATGCACCGGCGAGCTGGGCTGCCAGGAGAATTGCTGTGATCATCGGCCGGTCGATCCGAACCCTCCGCTTCCACGGTCGGTATCGTCGAGCGCGTCGACGATTGCCAGCGTCGCGCGCTGAACCGGGGCGGGGACGAGTTGGGCGATGCGTTCGCCGCGGGCGATCGCGAACGGGGCCTCGCCGAGGTTGATGAGGATCACCTTCACCTCGCCGCGATAGTCCGAATCGATCGTGCCGGGCGTGTTGAGGCAGGTGATGCCGTGCTTGATCGCCAGACCCGAGCGCGGGCGCACCTGCACCTCATAGCCCTCGGGTATCGCGATCGCGAAGCCGGTCGCCACCGCCGCGCGCGCGCCCGGCGCCAGCGTCAGCGCCTCGGCCGCCACCACGTCCATCCCCGCCGCACCCGCGGTCGCATAAGCGGGCGGCGGCAGCCCCTCGCCATGCGGCAGGCGGTGGAGGCGGATGGCGATGGCTTGGCTCATGGCGCAGGGCTAGCCTGCCTGCGCGAACAGATCAAGAACCGGACAGCGTCTCGGCGATCCGTTGCGCCAGCCGCCGGGCGACGTCGGCCTTGGGCAAACGCTCCCAATGTTCGACGCCGTCGGCGGTGGCGAGATGCACGGTGTTGGCGTCGCCGCCGAACACGTCGCCCGACACGTCGTTGGCGACGATCCAGTCGGCGTTCTTGCGCAGCCGCTTGGCGACCGCCTGTTCGACGACGCGCTCGGTCTCGGCGGCGAAGCCGATCATCAGTCGCGGCCGGCGCGGCCCGTGCGCCAGCGTCGCGAGGATATCCTCGTTCTCGGCGAGCACCAGCGCCGGCGGCGCGTCGCCCTTCTTGACCTTCTGCGGCGCGGCGGCGACCCGCCAGTCGGCGACCGCGGCGACCATCACCGCCGCATCAGCTGGCAGCGCGTCTTGGACCGCCGCCGCCATCTCGGCCGCGGTGACGACGTCGACCCGCCGTACCCCCGCCGGGGTGGCGAGCGTCACCGGCCCGGCGACCAACGTCACCGTCGCGCCGAGATCGGCGAGCGCACCGGCGATCGCGAACCCCTGCCGCCCCGACGAGCGATTGGCGATATAGCGGACCGGATCGATCGGCTCGTGCGTCGGCCCCGCGGTGACCAGCACGTGCCGGCCGGCGAGCGGCGTCGCGCGCGGCGCGAGCATGCGGTCAACGGCCGCGGCGATCGCGTCGGGCTCGGGCAGCCGGCCGGGACCGAACTCGCCGCACGCCATCGCCCCTTCGTCGGGTTCGAGGATCGTGATGCCGTCGGCGCGGAGCTGCGCGACGTTGCGGACGGTCGCTGCATGCTGCCACATCCGCACGTTCATCGCCGGCGCCGCCAGCACCGGCGTATCGGTGGCGAGCAGCAGCGTCGTCGCCAGATCGTCGGCGATGCCCCCCGCCATCCGCGCCAGCAGATCGGCGGTGGCGGGCGCGATGACGACCAGATCGGCCTGCCGGCTGAGCTGAATATGCCCCATCTCCGCCTCGTCCTTGAGATCCCACAGGCTGGTATAGACCTGGTCCTCGCTCAACGCGGCGAGCGTCATCGGCGTGACGAAATGGCTCGCGCCCTCCGTCATCACGCAGCGCACCCCATAACCGCGCCGGCGCAGCAGCCGGATCAGTTCGCACGCCTTATAGGCAGCGATGCCGCCGCCGACGATCAGCAGGATACGCGTCATCGAACGATCCTCTTCACCGTGATCCGCCGCCGGTCGCTCACCGCCGCCAGCAGGTCGCGCGCGCCATCGGGCACGAAGACGAGGCCGACAAGCAGCAACGGCGCCACCAGCAGCCCCCAATAAAAGGTATCGACCCGCCCGAACACGCTCAGCACCGCGGCATAAGCGGCGATCACCACCAGCACGCGCAGCCCCAGCACGTCGCGCCACGCCGCCCAGCCGAACAGCGCCAGCCCGACCAGCGGCGCGGCGAGCCAGAGCGGCACGATCATCAGCGCGGTCGACAGCGTCATCGTCCGCACGAAGAAGCCGAAGCCGAGATGCCCCGACCAGCCCGGCGACTGCGGATCGAGCGGCCCGACCACTTCGGCCACCGCATGCGCATGTGCCGCCAGCGCCAGCGCGAGGATCGCCCCCGCCGCGATCCACGCCGCGCCTTCGCGCCGGTCGCCGCCGGCGAGCGCCAGGATCGCCATCAGCAGCAGGTACAGCCCCGCGGTCTCGCGGATCAGCGCCGCCGACAGGCCGAAGGCGACTGCGGGCAGCCACTGCCCGTCGCGATGCACGCCGAGCGACAGCGCGATTAGCAACCCCGCCCAGATCTCGTGGAAGGCGAGCAGGTCGCGCTGCACGAACGCCATCAGTCCGGCGGCAAGCAGCACCATCGCGACGATCCGCGGCGGCGGCCGCGCGAACGCCGGCGCCAGCCGCCGATACCAGGCAAGCGCCACCGCCGCGGCGAGCAGGTAAAGCAGGATCACGACAATCGCGTGCGGCACCGCCGCCTGCACCATCGCCAGCGTCGGCAGGCGAAAGGTGACGAACGGCTTGAGCGGGTAATCGCCCGCGCGCATCGCATCCGCCGCGGTGGCATAATAACCGCCGCCATGGCGGACGTTGGCGACGATCGTCTCGTACAGCACGACGTCGGCTTGATCGTCGCTGCGCTGCGCCGCATCGCCGCTCGCCGCCGGCGGGACGGGCGCGGCGAAGACCAGCAGGCACGCGAGCAGCAGCAGCGCCAGCGCGACCAGCGCCGCCGCGGCGTTGCGCGGCGCCAGTCCGGCGAACCGCGACGGCTGCGCCAGCCACAACGGGGCAGGGACGCGCCGCATCATCGCCTCAGTGGCCGACCAGCCAGGTCGCGGCGACGCTCGCCGCCGCGCTGGCCGCCGCGACCGCGGCATAGCGCCAGCCGCCGCCGATCCGTACCACCTCGATCTCGCGCAGCGGCGGGGCAGGGGGCTCGCCCCCCGGCGCCGGATAGCGCGCCTCGATCCGCCGGATCAGCTCGGGCAGGCCGGCGATCGTCTTGACGTCGGCGATCAGCCGGTCGGCGATCGCCGCTTCCGGCCCCAGCTCGGTACGGATCCACTCGCGCACGAACGGCGCCGCCGATTCCCACAGGTTGATGTCCGGATCGAGCCGCGTCGCGACCCCCTCGACCATCACCATCGTCTTCTGCAACAGCAGCAGATGCGGCTGCGTCACCATATCGAAGTCGCGCGTGATCGAGAACAGCCCGTCGAGCATCATCCCGATCGACATGTCCTTGACCGGCAGCCCGCGCATCGGCTCGCCGACCGCGCGCAGCGCCGTCGCGAACTCGGCGACATTGTGATGGCTCGGCACATAGCCCGCCTCGAAATGGATTTCGGCGACGCGCCGGTAATTGCCGGTGATCAGCCCGTAGAGGATCTCCGCCAGCCACACCCGCGCGCGCCGGTCGATCCGGCCCATGATGCCGAAGTCGATCGCCGCGATGCGGTTGCCGGGCAAGGCGAACAGATTGCCCTGATGCATGTCGGCGTGGAAGAAGCCTTCCGCGATCGCCTGCCGCAGGAACGCCTGCACCAGCGTATTGGCCAGCTTGGGCAGGTCGTAGCCCGCCGCGACCAGTGCGGCGCGGTCCGACAGCTTGATCCCGTCGATCCACTCGACGGTCAGCACCCGCGCGGTCGAGCGCTGCCAGTCGATCGCAGGCACGACGAAATCGGGCTCGGCGGTCATCGATTCGGCTAGTTCGGATGCCGACGCCGCCTCGCGCCGGAAGTTGAGCTCGCGCGCGGTCCAGCGCTTGAAATTCTCCACCGTCAGCCGCGGCCGCAGCCGCCGCGCCTCGATGCTCATCCCCTCGAGCTGCGCCGCCGCCCATTCATAGGTGGCGATCGCGCGGGTGAAATCCGCCTCGACGCCGGGCCGCAGCACCTTGACCGCGACCGTCCGGCCGTCGGTGGTCACCGCGCGATGCACCTGTGCGATCGACGCGGCGCCGACCGGATCCTCCTCGATGCTGGCGAACAGGTCGGACGGCGGCCGGCCGAAGCTGCCCTCCATTGCCGCGGCGATCGTCGCATAGGGGACCGGCGGCAACTGATCCTGCAACCGCAGCAGATCCTGCGTCGCTTCCTCGCCGACCAGATCGGGCCGGGTGGCCAATGTCTGCCCGAGCTTGATCGCCGCCGGCCCGATCGCCTGAAAGGCATCGGCATAGCGCGGCACCTTGGGCACGCGCGCACCCAGCCGCGCCACCCGTGCCAGCCGCCGCACCGGCGCCGGCGTATTGGGATCGCGCTCGATCCCGCGGAGCGCTCCGTGCCGCGCGAGGATGCGCCCCCATTTCAGGAGCCGCCAGACGTGGACGACCGAAGCGGTCATGACGGCATGGCGATCGAACCGGCCGCCGCACTCCAGTCAAGCCGTTGCCACACCCGCCACGTCACCCCGGAACAAGTCGTGACACCTGCGGAATTTCGCCAGTGCTCCTGCGAAAGCAGGAGCCCAGGGGTTCCAAGCGCCGTAAAGGGTTGTTCTGCTTGGCCCTGGGTTCCTGCTTTCGCAGGAACACTGTGGTGATCCACCAGCACCGCAGACTGTCGCTGAAGTCCCGACCGAGTCCGGGGTGACGGGTCTTGCGAGGCGGCGGCATCGAAACCGCCAAACGACCCCATCAAATCTTCCACCCGGAGTGGATCGCGACGAGCCCGCCGAGGATCGGTTCCGCCTTGGTCCGCACGAAGCCGGCATCGGCGATCATGCCCTTGAACGTCGGCATGTCGGGGAAGCGCCGGATCGACTCGATCAGATAGCGATAGCTGTCGGCGTCCTGCGCGAGCAACTGGCCGAGCTTCGGCACCATCTTGTGCGAATAGCCGTCATAGACTTCCTTGAACCCCGGCCAGGTCGTCGTCGAGAATTCGAGGCAGAAGAACCGGCCGCCGCGGCGCAGCACGCGATGCGCCTCGCGCAGCGCCTTGGGGATGTCGGTGACGTTGCGGATGCCGAAGGCGATCGTATAGGCGTCGAAGAACCGGTCCGGGAAGGTCAGCGTCTCGGCATTGGCCTCGGTCCACACCAGTCCGTCGATGCCGCGCTTGGCGGCGCGCTCCATGCCGACTTCCAGCATCGCCGGATTGATGTCCGCCACCGTCACCGACGCGCCCGACGCGGCGAGGCGGAAGGCGATGTCGCCGGTGCCGCCCGCCATGTCGAGGATCTGCTGCCCCTCCTGCGGCTGCACCCGCCGAACGAAGCGATCCTTCCACAACCGGTGCATGCCGCCCGACATCGCGTCGTTCATCAGGTCGTAGTTCTTGGCGACGCTGGAAAAGACGCCGCCGACGCGGGCGGTCTTCTCATCGGGGGCGACGTCCTCGTAGCCGAAGGATACGGTTCCGGTGGTGGCGGTGTCGGTCATGCCACCGCCCTAGCCGCCGCTTGTGGCCGGGGCAAACGCAACCTAGCTGTTTGACGTGCCAGAACTCCCCGAAGTCGAAACCACCGTCCGCGGCCTCACCCCCGTGCTCGCCGGCCAGCGCCTGACCCTCGTCGAGCCGCGCCGCGCCGACCTGCGCAAGGCGATCCCGCCCGACCTGCGCCAGCGGCTTACCGGCGCCACCGTCACCGCGCTCGGCCGCCGCGCCAAATACGGCATGATCGACACCGATCGCGGCGATACGCTGATCTTCCATCTCGGCATGTCCGGCCGCTGGCGGGTCGATCCCGCCGAACGCCTCGCCCACGACCATCTGCTCATCGAGACGGGGGAGGGGCGCAGCCTCGCGCTCAACGATCCGCGCCGCTTCGGCTTCCTCGATCTCGTCGAAACCGCTGCGCTCGCCGCTTATCCCCCCTTCGCGGCGATGGGGCCGGAGCCGCTGGGGGAGGAGTTCACCGGCGCCTATCTCGGCGAGGCGCTGAAGGCGCGCGCCGCGCCGATCAAGGCGATGCTGCTCGACCAGCGCATCGTCGCCGGGCTCGGCAACATCTACGTCTGCGAGGCGCTGCACGTCGCGCGCATCGCGCCGACCCGCGCCGCTGGCCAGATCGCTTTGCCGCGACTCGAGCGGCTCGCGGTGGCGGTGCGCGAGGTGCTGCTGGCGGCGATCGACGCGGGCGGCTCGACCCTGCGCGACTATGCCCGCCCCGACGGCGAGCTCGGCTATTTCTCGAAGCAGTTCCTCGTCTACGGCCGCGAGGGCGAGCCCTGCCATTGCGGCGGCACCGTCAAACGCCGGGTGGATAGCGGCCGGTCGACCTTCTACTGCCCGAAATGCCAGAAGAGTTGATCCCCTCCGCCTAAACCTCGTCATCCCGGCGGAAGCCGGGACCCATGGTCACGGGACGCGGGGGGAGCGTACAATGGCGGCCATACCGTATCCATAGGTCCCGGCCTTCGCCGGGGTGACGAGCGGGGTGAGGAACCGGTGGCAAAACACCCCGCAACGGTTGACCCCGACCCCCGGCTTCGCTAAGGGCGCTGCCTTCGAGAGGGCGTAGGGTGATCCGGCGCCTCTTCTGACATCGACCAATCTACTCGCAAGGACGTACCGAATGGCGAATACGCCGCAAGCCAAGAAGCGCATCCGTCGCAACGATCGCCGCGCCGAAATCAACGGTAACCGCATCGGCCGCATCCGTACCTTCATCAAGAAGGTCGAAGCGGCACTGGCGTCGGGCGACAAGGCTGCGGCGGACACGGCCCTCGCAGCGGTGCAGCCCGAGCTGCAGCGTGGCGTCGCCAAGGGCGTCCTCCACAAGAACACCGCGAGCCGCAAGTTCTCGCGCCTGACCAAGGCGGTCGGCACGCTCGCCTAAGCCTTACCGTTCAGTGAGTTTTGACCCGTCGGGACGCATGTCCTGGCGGGTTTTTTGATGTCCGGAACGGGCGCAAAAGGAACGAACCGGGAAAGCGGGAGAACACCGCGATTCGTGTTGGCTGGCATTCACGGCAGTCGTGCGGAAACGGGCAGAAAATGTAGCGTTTTCAACTGCTTGTAAGATTTCCGAACGCGTTTCTGCGGGCTTCGGGCTGTCAATCCCGTTTATTTCAACAATGTGACCTGCCGAGGGGTTGATCGACTCGGCCCAGGCTTCATAACTCGACTCCACCGCAGCGATGTTCATCGCGGTCGGGGACCTGAACAGCGTGGGCATGCCGGACGGCCGTTGGCCGTAAGGGGGATTTGTCTGTCTTGAATACGGCCGCCGGGCGACATTTCGTCGCTTTCGGCAACGAAGGGGTATGCGTTGAACGATCGACAGGCAGCGGCAGTGACGGAGACTGAGGCGCAGCGCGCCTGGGCTCGCGTCCGCTGCAACCTGCGCGAATCCGCCGGCGCGCGGCTCTTCGAGCAATGGCTGAAGCCGATGGAGCTGATCGAGGACGGCGACCCCGAATCGATCCGCCTCGGCCTGCCGTCGGCGTTCATGACCAACTGGGTCCGCAACCATTATGCCGACCGGCTGCTGCTCGAATTCCGCGCGCTGCTGCCCGACGTGCGCGGCGTGTCGATCGAGACGCGCATCGCCGCGCCGGTCGCGATCAAGCTGGTCGCCGAACCGCCCGCGCCGGTCGCCGCCGTCGCGCCGGCGCCTGCCCCGGCGCCGCTGGCGGTGGCCGCGCCGCTCCGTCCGGCTGCCGATCGCCCGCCGCTCGATCCGCGCTTCACCTTCGACCGCTTCGTCGTCGATGCCGCCAATCGCGTCGCGTTCAACGCCGCGCGCATGCTCGCCGAACCCGGCGTGCCGCGGTTCAGCCCGCTGTTCCTCCATTCGGGGACGGGGCAGGGCAAGACGCATCTGATGCACGCGATCGGCCACGCCTTCCTCGCCGCGCATCCCGACGCGACCGTGCTGTGCATGTCGGCCGAGCGTTTCATGTTCGACTTCGTCGCGGCGATGCGCGCCCGCGACACGCACAGCTTCAAGCAGCGCCTGCGCGGCGCCGACCTGCTGCTGATCGACGACCTCCAGTTCATCGCCGGCAAGGACGCGACGCAGGAGGAATTCTTCCACACGGTCAACGAGATCATGAGCGCCGGCAAGCGCCTCGTCATCTCCGCCGATCGCTGCCCGACGGCGCTCGACGGCGTCGAAGCGCGGATCGTCAGCCGCATGTCGGTCGGCCTCGTCGCCGACATCAAGGCGCCCGACCTGACGTTGCGCCGCACTATACTGGACAGGAAACTCGCAGACCTGCCCGAGGCGAAGGTCCCCAACGAGGTGCTCGACCTGCTCGCGGCGCGCATCCACGCCAACATCCGCGAGCTGGAAGGCGCGCTCAATCGCGTCGTCGCCTATGCGCAGCTCACCGGCGACAGCATCGACCTCGATTTCGCGGTGGCGACGCTCGGCGACGTGCTGCGCGGCGCGCAGCGCCGGGTGACGATCGACGAGATCCAAAAGCTGGTCAGCCAGCATTTCGAGCTGAAGCCGCTCGACCTCGTCTCCGCGCGCCGCAGCCGCGCGGTGGCGCGTCCGCGCCAGATCGCCATGTATCTCGCCAAGCGCCTGACGACGCGCTCGCTGCCCGAGATCGGCCGGAAATTCGGCGGTCGCGACCATTCGACGGTGATCCACGCGGTCCGCAAGATCGAGGAACTCCGCGACCAGGATCGCGACATCGACGCCGCCGTCCGCACGCTGATGCGCGAGCTTGAGGCGTAACCAGCGGTAGCGCGCCAGGCCACACGCACCCGCTCCCCTTGCAGGGGGCTATCGCCGACGATCAGTTGGAGTGTCCGACGGCATTTATATCGCCGTCATGCCGGACTCGATCCGGCATCCCGCTTCTTCGCGCCGTCCAAAGAAGCGGGACCCCGGATCAAGTCCGGGGTGACGGGGGCTTTGGAACGTCGGCCGAAGCCTACAGATGTCCATATGCGACAGCCCTGCCCTTACGGGAGGGGCTAAAGCATCAGCCCCATCGCCTCCTGCGCGCGGCGCAGCACCGGCACCGCCAGTGTCCGCGCCTTGTCCGCGCCCTTCTCGAGGATCGCGTCGATCGCGCCGCGGTCGTCGAGCAGCCGCACCATCTCGTCGCGGATCGGGCCGAGCTTCGCCACCGCGAGATCGGCGAGGTCGGGCTTGAACGCGCCGAACCCCTTGCCTGCATAATCCGCCAGCACGTCGCCCGGCGTCCGGTCGGCCAGCGCCGCGAAGATCGTCAGCAGGTTGCGCGCCTCGGGCCGCTCTGCCAGTTCCTCGACGGTCGCCGGCAGCACGTCGGGATCGGTCTTCGCCTTGCGGAACTTGTCGGCGATCACCTCGTCCGAATCGATCAGCTTGACCACCGACTGTTCGGACGGATTGGACTTGGACATCTTCGCCGACGCATCGCGGAGCGACATGATCCGCGGCGCCGCGGCGCTGACCAAGGGCTCGGGCAGGGTGAACAGCTCGGTGGCATAATCGCCGTTGAACTTGGTCGCGATGTCGCGCGCCAGTTCGAGATGCTGCTTCTGGTCCTCGCCGACGGGCACGTGCGTCGTATTGTAGAGCAGCACGTCCGCCGCCATCAGCACCGGATAATCGTATAGGCCGACGCTCGCGCCCTCGCGGTTCTTGCCCGCCTTGTCCTTGAACTGCGTCATGCGGTTGAGCCAGCCGACCCGCGCGACGTTGTTGAGCAGCCACGCCATCTCGCTATGCGCGGGCACGCGCGCTTGGTTGAACAGGATCGAGCGGTCGGGATCGATCCCCGCCGCCACCAGCGTCGCGGTCATCTCGATCGTATTGGCACGCAGCTCGGCGGGCGCGATCCACTCCGTCAGCCCGTGCAGGTCGGCGATGAAGTAGAGCGTCTCGCCGCCCTCCGCCTGGATCGCATCCTGCTGCGCGACCCATTGCTTCACCGCGCCGAGATAATTGCCGAGGTGGAGATTGCCGGTGGGCTTGATCCCGGAAACGACGCGCTTTGCCATGATGGGCCTTATCTGGAACGGATGAGCTGACGAATGTCCGCGGGGCGCAGCGCGCCGGTCGCGAACACGGCGAGCGCATAGACCAAGGTGCCGGTCCCGACCAGCACCGCCATCGCGCCCCAGCGCGCCAGGTTGCTCCCCGACACATAGGGCGCGAACAGGTCGTTGAGGAAGAACATCACCCCGCCCATCACCAATGCCGCGACCAGCAGCCGCGGCGCCCGCCGCGTCAATTGCGCGTCGGGCACGAACTGCCCGCGCTTGCGCAATGTATTATAGAGCAAGGCGACGTTGACCGTACTCGCGATCGCGGTGGCGAGCGGCGGCCCCATATGCTGGAGCGGCACGATCAGGATCAGGTTGAGCACCAGATTGACCACCATCGACACCGTCGCATAGCGCACCGGCGTCCGCGTGTCCGACCGCGCATAATAGCCCGGCGTCAGCACCTTGACGAGGATGTAGGACGGCAGCCCGATCGAGAAGGCGGCGAGCGCCTGTGCGGTGGCATGCGCCGCCGCGGCGGTGAACTGGCCATGCTGGAACAGCGCCGCGACGATCGGCACGCCGCAGACGATCAGCGCGACCGTCGCCGGCAGCGTCAGGAACAGCGCCAGCTCCATGCCGCGGTTCTGCGTCGTCATCGCCGCCGCCTCGTCGCCCTTGCCGAGCTGGCGCGAGATCGTCGGCAGCAGCACCGTGCCGAGGCCGATCCCGACCAGCCCGAGCGGCAATTGGTTCAGCCGGTCGGCCATGTAGATATAGGTCACCGAGCCGTGGCTGAGCAGCGAGGCGGCGAGCGCCGTCGAGACGACGAGATTGATCTGCACCGCGCCGGCGCCCGCCGCGGCGGGCCAGATCAGCGACAGCAGCTTTTTCACGTCCGGCCCGAGCCGCGGCGCCTTGACGCGCAGATGCACCCCCGCCTTGCGGCAGGCGAAGTACAGCCAGGCGAGCTGCAACGCGCCCGAGATCGTCACCGCGATCGCCTGGTTGCGCGCGGTGACCAGCGGCAGGTCGCTGTGGAAGACGAGCAGCGCGACGATCAGCGTCAGGTTGAGCAGGATCGGCGCCGCCGCCGCCACCCAGAAGCGGTGCAGCGAATTGAGGATGCCGCCGAGCAGCGAGACGAGGCTGATCAGCAGCAGATAGGGGAAGGTCAGGCGGCAGAGCTGGACGACATAGGCGAACTGGTCATGCGAGGCGTCGTTGAAGCCCCAGGTGAGCAGCCACGTCACCGGCCAGGCGGCGATCTCGATCAGCACGGTCATGCCGATCAGGATCGGCAGCAGCACCGACAGCGCGTCCTCGGCGAAGCGCACCCCGGTCGGCAGCCCGTCGCCCCCGGCTTCGGCTACCTTGCGGTTGAACATCGGGATGAACGCCGCCGAGAAGGCGCCCTCCGCGAACAAGGCGCGGAACATGTTGGGCAGGCGGAAGGCGATCAGGAACGCGTCCGAGGCGAAGCCGGCGCCGACGAAGCGGGCGAACAGCGCGTCGCGCACCAGCCCCAGCACCCGGCTGGCGAGCGTCAGCCCGCCCACCGAGCCGAGCGCCTTGGTCAGATTCACGCGATCGCGCCCCCCGCCTTATGGATCAGGCGTGGCCGACGTCGCCGACCGAGAAGGCGCCGTTCTGCTCCGCCTGCTGCAGATAGAGCTGCGCGAAGTCGATCGGCTCCAGCAGCAGCGGCGGGAAGCCGCCGTCGCGCACGCAATCGGCGAGCACGCGGCGCGCGAAGGGGAAGAGCAGCCGCGGCGCTTCGCCGAGCAGGAACGGCTGCACCGCATCGGCGGGCACGTTGCGCAGGCCGAACAGGCCGGCATAGGTCAGGTCGACGATGAACGCGGTCTGGCCCTCGACCTCGGCCTTGACGTCGATCTTCAGCAGCACCTCATGCACCTCTTCGCCGACCTGGGCGGTGCCGATGTTGAACTGCACGTCGATCGCCGGCGGATTGGCGTTCTGAAAGATGCCCGGCGCATTGGGGTTCTCGAACGAGAGATCCTTGACGTATTGCGAGATCAGGCCGGCGGCGGGGGCGGTGTCCGCGCCGTTGAGCGCCGACTGCGTATCGATCGAAGTGCCGTTGTCCTGGTCGGCCATGGGAATGATCCTCGAATGAAGCGGAAAAAGAAGGGGACCGAAGCCGCATGTCGGGCGTTCGATGCCTTTGGCGCCCGCGCCTAGCAGCGCCCGAACCGGGTTTCAACGGGCTGGGCTCAAAAGCCCGTGGGTCGAAAGCCCCGGTTTGAATTGAAGGGGTTTTGGGCCTATGTATCGATCAAGATCGGAGGCACGGTGTTTTACGTAGTTTTACTCGCGATGGTGGCGGCGTTCCTGGCGCTGCGCCTGTACAGCGTGCTCGGCAAACGCACCGGCCACGAACAGCAGCCGCTGCCACGTGCCGCCGACGATCGCCCCGCAGCGGTCGCCTTGGCGCCGCGCCCGATCGATGCCACCGCCGAATCGCGCGAGCCGGTCAACCGCAACATCGAACCGCGTGCCGAAGCTGGCCTGCGGGCGATCATCGCCGGTGAGCAGGGCTTCGACGTCAACCAGTTCCTGTCCGGCGCGCAATCCGCCTATCGCATGACGCTGGAAGCCTATTGGGCAGGCGACGAGGCGACGCTGGCGACCCTCGCCGAGCCCGACGTCGCCCATGCCTTCGGCGAAGCGATCGCCGCCCGCCGCGAGGCCGGCGAGACGCTGGAGAACCGTCTGGTCTCGATCGAGCGCGCGGTGATCGCCGATGCGTCGCTCGATGGTCGCGAGGCACGCATCACCGTCCGCTTCGATGCCGATATCGCTGCGGTGACCCGCGACGCCGAGGGCCATGTCATCGCCGGCTCGCTGACCGACGCGGTCGAAACGCACGACGTCTGGACCTTCGCCCGCACGCTGAAGAGCCGCGACCCCAATTGGAAGCTGGCGGACACCGACGAGGAATAGGGGAGCGCTGGAAGTGCGCATACGGCTGAGCTGGTGAGGCTCGGTCGTTTTCCAAATAGATTCGTCACCCCGGACTGGTTCCGGGGTCCACCGGTCCGCAGGATAACGGTATCGCTTCACGCCTTTCTCCTCGCCCCAGGGTGGACCCCGGAGAAAGTCGTTACCTCGCCGACCATCTACCAGTGCTCCTGCGAAAGCAGGAGCCCAGGGGTCTCGAACGCTGTAAGCTGTTGTTCTGCTTGACCCTGGGTTCCGGCTTTCGCCGGAACACTGCGATAGGCCAGTGAGCGAGCGGACGTTCACAGAAGTTTGGATCACGTCCGGAGTGACGGGCGGGCTTTAGAAACCACGGCTCCAACGAGCGCTTTTACGGCAGCCAGAAAGCGCCCCTGTTACCGACCCCGACCGCTGTCCTACACCCGCCGCGCTCTGCTATGCCGCCATCATGCCGGCCGACCCTCTCACCTCCGGATCACCACAGAAATGGAAACGATTCCCCGCGATCGTTTCCGTTAAGGTGTCCATCTTGTCCATGTCGTCCAACACGCCGCACCGCATTTGCGACCGCTTGGCCCTTGTCGCGACCCCTCCGCTTCGGCACAGCCGCAGCTTTCCGCAGTCGATAGGCGGACATACGGGGATCAGGATGACCGGTAATCGCGTAATCGCCAGCATCGCGCTGGCTCTGGCTCTCAGCGCCTGCGGCGGCCGCGTCGTGCCGCTCGACACCGGCGCTGCGCCGCCTCGCCAGCCCGGCCGCCAGCCGGTCAGCCAGCAGAGCCGGCCGACGACGCGCCCCGGCAGCCCCGGTCAGCAGATCGCCAGCGGCCGCAGCTTCGACGGCCGTATCCAGGGCGCGACGCCGCTGCTCGCCGCACCGGTCGTCGCCAATCCCGGCGCGACGACCGCGGCGACCGCCGGCATCGTCCCCGGCCCGAGCCTCGCGACGCTGCCGATCACCGAGGCGCAGGCCGAGGCGGCGCGACAGGCGTTCCTCACCAGTTGTCCGGGCCTGACGCGCCGTACCGACGCCTCCGGCCTCACCCGCGGCACCGATTGGCAGCCCGCCTGCGCCGCTGCCGGCGGCGTGCCGCGCGGTGGCGCGCGCGCCTTCTTCGCCAGCTATTTCGAGGCGGTGCAGGTCGGCGACGGCAAGGCCTTCGCCACCGGCTATTACGAGCCCGAGATCGCCGCGTCGCGCGAGCGCCGTGCCGGCTACACCGTGCCGATCTACGCCCGCCCCAACGACCTGATCGACGTCGATCTCGGCAAGTTCAGCGACGCGCTGAAGGGCAAGAAGATCCGCGGCCGCGTGCAGGGCAGCAACCTCGTGCCCTATTACGACCGCGCCGCGATCGACACCGGCGTGCTCGACGGCAAGGCGCCGGTGCTCGCCTGGGGCGCCGACGAGGCGTCGGTGTTCTTCCTCCAGATCCAGGGTTCGGGCCGCCTGCGCCTGCCCAACGGCGAGATCATGCGCGTCGGCTACGATACGCAGAACGGGCGCGACTATACCGGCATCGGCGCGTTGATGAAGGCGCGCGGGCTGCTCCAGCCCGGCCAGACCTCGATGCAGGGCATCGTCGCCTGGCTCCGCGCCCATCCCGAGGAGGGTCGCGCGATCATGGCGGAGAACAAGAGCTTCGTCTTCTTCCGCGAACTCGACACGCCGCCGGTCGGCGCGATGGGCTATGTCGTCAACGGCGGGATCAGCGCCGCCGCCGACGTCAAATACGTGCCGCTCGGCGCGCCGGTGTTTCTGTCGATGGACCGACAGGACGCGAGCGGCCTGTGGGTGGCGCAGGACACCGGCGGCGCGATCAAGGGCGCCAACCGCTTCGACACCTTCTGGGGCGCCGGCGCGGTGGCGGAGGCGACCGCGGGCGGCATGGCGGCGCGCGGCACCGCCTTCCTGCTGCTGCCGGTCGGCACGCTCGCGCGGACCCAGCCGCAGCGCTACATCCCCGATCCGTCGATTTATGGGACAGCGGCCGGTGCGCCAGCTCAACCCTGACGAGGCCGATCTCTGGGCCCGGGTGATGGCGACGGTGAAACCGCTCCGAGCGGTGGCCGCGCCCACGCGCCCGGCGCCCGCCGTCGTCGCGCCGCCGCCACCCAAGGCGACCAAGCCCTCCAAGGCACTGACCCGCGCGATGGCGTCGCGCACGCCGGTCGCCAAGCCGGTCGCGGCGCCGACGCCGCCGCGCCAGAACACGCTGGACGGCAGCTGGGACAAAAGGCTGACCCGCGGCATCGTCAGCCCCGACAGTTCGATCGACCTCCACGGCCACACCTTGAGCTCCGCGCATGCCATGCTCGACGACGGCCTGTCGCGTGCGATCGCGCGCGGCGAGCGCGTCCTGCTGCTGGTGACGGGCAAGCCGCCCCGCCCGGAAAGCGAACGCCCCCACGCGAGGGGCGCGATCCGGGCCGCGATCGCCGACTGGCTCGCAGCGTCGCGCCACGCCGATGCGATCGCCGCCGTCCGCGGCGCGCACCCGCGCCACGGCGGGCAGGGTGCGCTCTATATCGTGCTGCGGCGGGGGAGGAGCTAGAGCTGGGCCACCCGCCCGATGACATCGGCATAGACCGCCGCCAGCGTCTCCAGATCCGCCACCGCCACCGCCTCGTCGACCTGATGCATCGTCGCATTGACCAGCCCGAACTCGACCGTCGGACACAGCCGCGACAGGAAGCGCGCATCCGACGTGCCGCCCGAGGTCGACAGCTCCGCGACCAGCCCGGTCTGCGCCTCGATCGCCGCGCTCAGCACCGCGGTCCACGGCCCCGGCGCGGTGAGGAACGCCTCGCCCGACACCTTGCCGGTCACCACCGCCCCCGGCGCATGTTCCTGCACCAGCACGGTGACCCGCTCGATCAGCTCGTCGCCGCGCTGGCCGTCGTTGAAGCGGATGTTGACCCGCGCCTCGGCGCGCGCCGGAATGACGTTATGCGCCGGATTGCCGACCGCAATGTCCGTGATCTCGAGGTTCGACGGCTGGAACCAGTCGTTGCCATGGTCGAGCCCCATGTCCTGCAACGCCGCCAGCGCCTTGGCGAGCTTGCCCGCCGGATTGTCGGCAAGATGCGGATAGGCGACATGGCCCTGCCGCCCCGCCACGACGATCCAGATATTCACCGAGCCGCGCCGACCGATCTTCACCATGTCGCCAAGCTGCCGCACCGAGGTCGGCTCGCCGACGAGGCACAGGTCGGGCGCAATGCCGCCCGCCGCCATCCGCTCGATCAGCGCCGGCGTGCCGAAGGTCGCGGGTCCTTCCTCGTCGCCGGTGACGAGCAGGCTCAGCGTCGGTCCGGTCGCACGCGCCGCCGCCGCGACGAAGGCGGCGATCGCCCCCTTCATATCGACCGCGCCGCGCCCGTAGAGCAGGTCGCCGCGCACCTCTCCGGACCATGGCGAGCCGGTCCAGCCCACGCCCGGCGGCACCACGTCGAGATGGCCGGCGAAGGCGAGATGCTGCCCGACGCCCGCGCGCACCGCGATCAGATTCTCGACCGGCCCGTCCGGCGCCTCACCGACGACGAACCGGTCGACCGCGAAGCCGATCGGCGCCAACGCCGCCTCCAGCACGTCGAACACCGCGCCGCGCGCCGGCGTGACGCTCTCTGCCCGCAGCAGCGCCTGGGTCAGCGCGACGACATCGGTCACGCGGGTTGCTGCTCGTATTGCTCGATGACCCAATCCTCTTCCTGCGCCCCGGCGATCCAGTCCTGCATGAACGGATGGCGGATCACCGCATCGATATAGGCGGCGGCGAAGCGCGCGATCGGCAGCTGATAGGTGATGATCCGCGTGACGACGGGCGCGTACATGATGTCCGCCGCACCGAAGTCGCCGAACAGAAAGTCGCCGCCGCCGCCCCAGCGCGCGCGCGCCTGCGCCCACAATTCCATGATCCGCGCGAGATCTGCGAGCACGTCGTCGTCGGGGCGCTTGGCGGGAAAGACCTGCCGGATGTTCATCGCATGTTTGCGGCGTAGCGCGGTAAAGCTCGAATGCATCTCCGCCGCCATCGACCGTGCCATCGCGCGTGCCGCCTCGTCGGCGGGCCAGAAGCGCTCGCGGCCGACCTTGTCGGCGAGATAGTCGACGATGGCGAGACTGTCCCACACCACCGCCTCGCCGTCCCACAGGATCGGCACCTTGCCCGACGAGGGCGCGAATTCGGCGCCCTCGCGGCGGCGGTCCCATTCCGCGTCGTAGAGCGGCACGACGACCTCCTCGAAGGGAAGCGCCGATTGCTTGCACGCCAGCCAGCCGCGCAGCGACCAGCTCGAATAGGCCTTGTTGCCGATGATGAGCTTCATGGCCAAGGGACTAGCCGCGCGGGGAGGGCAGGTCCAGCGTGCTCGGGTGGGACCAGGCCCCGCCCGAACGCGATTGGCCGGGTCAGCGAGAGCCGATCAGCCCACCGCTTCCAGCACCGCCGCGCGCAGTTCGGCGATGCCCATACCGCCCTCGCTCGACGTCGCGAGGATATCGGGATGCGCCGCCGGCCGCTTGCGCGCCTCGGCCGCGACGCTGTCCATCACGTCGGCGAGTTCGGTCGCCTTGACCTTGTCCGCCTTGGTGAGGACGAGGCGATAGCTGACCGCCGCCTTGTCGAGCATCTCGAGGATCTCGCGATCCACGTCCTTCACGCCGTGGCGCGAATCGATCAGCACCAGCGCGCGCTTCAACGTATCGCGCCCGCGCAAGAAGTCGTTGACCAGGAAGCGCCATTTCCTGACGACATCCTTGGGCGCCTTGGCGAAGCCATAGCCGGGCATGTCGACCAGCCGGAATGCCAGCGGCAGGCCGACGTCGAAGAAGTTGAGCTCCTGCGTCCGCCCCGGCGTGTTCGACGTGCGCGCGAGCCCGTTGCGCCCGGTCAGCGCGTTGAGCAGGGACGATTTGCCGACGTTCGAACGCCCGGCGAACGCGACCTCGGGCACCACCGGCGCGGGCAGATGTTCGAGCGCGGGCGCCGATTTGAGGAAGCTCACCGGACCCGCGAAGGTCTTGCGCGCCTGCTCGATCAGCTCGGCCGAGAAACCCTCGTCCTCGGGGATGACGACATCCTCGCTCACTTGGCGGCCGCGATCTTGAGATCGGGGTGGCGGGCATAGAGCACGCGCTGCTGGAGGATCGCGAGGAAGTTCGAGGCGATCCAATAGACCTGCAGGCCGACCGGATAGCTCGCCATCACGAACATCAGCACCCAGGGGATGATTGCGAACACCTGCTTCTGCGTATCGTCCATCGGCGCCGGGTTCAGCTTGAACTGGAAGTACATCGAGATGCCGAGAATGATCGGCACGACGCCGATCGCGATCATGTGCGGCGGGGTGAAGTGTAGATAGCCGAACAGGTTGAGCGGCGTCAGCGGATCGGGCGCGGACAGATCCTTGATCCACGCGACGAACGGCTGGTGGCGCATCTCGATCGTCAGCATCAGCACCTTGTACAGCGCGTAGAAGATAGGGATCTGGAGCAGGGTCGGCAGGCAGCCCGCGACGGGATTGACCTTCTCCGTCTTGTAGAGCGCCATCACCTCCTGCTGCATGCGCGGCTTGTCGTCCTTGTAGCGCTCCTGGATCGCCTTCATCTTCGGCTGGATCGCACGCATCTTCGCCATGCTGGCGAACTGGCGCTGCGCGATCGGGAACATCAGGCCGCGGATCGTCACCGTCAGCAGGATGATCGCGACGCCAAAATTGCCGATCATGCGGAACAGCCAGTCGAGATAGGTGAAGATCGGCTTCTCGACGATCTCGAACCAGCCCCAGTCGATCGCCTTGTCGAGCTTGGCGACGCCGGCGTCATTCTCGTAATGCTGAAGCGCCTTCACTTCCTTGGCGCCGGCGAAGAAGCGGCTGGTCTGGGTCAGCGCGCGGCCGGCGGGCAGCAGCTTGGGCGCGAAGGCATAATCGGCCTGATAGGCGGTGTTGGCGCCGGCGCGGAACTGGCCGTCGAACTGCGCCGCCTGATCGGGGACGAGCGCGGTCAGCCAATATTTGTCGGTGAAGCCGAGCCAGCCGCCAGTCGTCGTGAACTTCTCGGGCGCCTTGTCGAGGTCCTTGAACTTGGTGCCGTAATCGGCGCCGCCGCCATGGACCGACATCGGGCCGGTGTGGATCTGCCACGTGCCGGGGTCCTTCGACACGCCGACGCGGTTGACATAACCGTAAGGCGCGACCGGCACCGGCGCGGCGCCGCCGTTCTGCACCGTCTGCCGGACGGTGAACATATATTGATCGTCGACCGACAATTCGATCGCGAAACGCTGGCCGGTCGCATTGCCGGCGGTCAGCGTGACCGGCCGACCCGGCGCGAGCAGCGGCGACGAGGCGGTCCACACCGCATCCGCGGCGGGTGGCTTGAGGCCGTCGTCGCGCCAGCCGAAGCCGGCGAAATAGGCCTCGGGCGCGCCGGCGGGCGACAGCAGCCGAATCGGCGGCGAATCCTTGGCGATCGTTTCCTTATATTTGACCAGCACGAGGTCATCGATGCGTGCGCCCTTGAGGTTGATCGAGCCCTGCAAGGTCGGCGTCTGGATGCGCACGCGCGGGCTTTCGCCCAGCACCGCCTGGCGGCTGCGCGTCGCGGCGGGCGCGTCGGCGGTGGGATCGGCGGTCTTGGTCGTCACCGGCACCGACTTGCCGTTGACGATCTTCGTCACCGGCGGATTGGCCACGGGGAAGAACTTGCCCTGGATCAGCGGCCAGGCAAACAGGATCACCGCCGCGAAGACCGCGAACAGGATGAAATTCTGGCGTTCTTTGTTCAAAATACAGCCCCGTAGCTCAAGGGACGGGATCGGGTCCGTACCCGCCCCAGGGATGGCAACGCGCAATCCGCTTCGCCGCCAGCCATCCGCCCTTGGCGGCGCCATAGCGGCGAAGCGCAGTGATTGCATAGGCCGAACAGGAGGGTTGATAGCGGCACGAGGACGGCAGGATTACCGACGGCCCCAATTGCCAGCCACGCGCTATCCATATGAGAAGCTGCGCGATCATCGGCGTGGCTTGCGTGGCCCGCGCGGCCGTGACGGCGAATCTTCACCGCGAGCGATCTTGCCCAGCGCCTTGCCGAACTCGGCCTTCAGGAGGGCATGGTCGCGCTCGATGCCGCCGTCGCGGCCGATCAGCACGTGATCGGCGCCACGGATGCCGCCCTCCGGCAACAGCTCGCGCGCCAACGCCCGCAACCGCCGTTTCAAACGGTTCCGGACGACGGCGTTGCCGATTTTCTTGGTGACGGTGAAGCCGACGCGAATCGCCGGATCGCCGTCCTTGCGATCGTGCACCAACAGGACGAAGCCCGGCATCGGTGCGCGTTTGCCCGCATTGGCCGCGAGGAAGTCACGGCGTAGCGTCATCGTGCGGATGTCGGCTGCGCCGGCCGTCGCCCGTATGTCGGCTGCGCCGACGGTCACCTGCATGTCGGCTGCGCCGACGGGAGCCCGGACGTCGGCAGGACCGACGTCCGGCACCGGACTTACGCCGACAGCTTCTTGCGGCCACGCGCGCGGCGCGCGTGGATCACCGCACGGCCGCCGACCGTCGCCATCCGGGCGCGGAAGCCGTGGCGACGTGCACGCACCAGATTGCTCGGCTGAAAGGTCCGCTTCATGATTCATTCCCTGATCGTCTGAATAGAAAAGGGCCGCCACGCGGACGGCCTTGATGGGGCGCGCTTAGCCAGACGGGGCGCGGAAGTCAACGCAAGGGCAGGGTTTCGATGCGTCATGCCGGTCGAGATAGGCAGTGTGTGTTATCCTGACAAGACGGCTACGATCGTCGCATCCGCACCGATCGTGCCCGAACGCCGCTATGGTGGAGACGAAGGGGCAAGACATGGCGGCGATCGTCCAGACGGTGGCGTATCTCGGGCTGGAGGCGCGCGGGGTCGAGGTGCAGGTGCAGCTCATCCCGGGCGTGCCTGCCTTCTACGTCGTCGGCCTCGGTGACAAGGCGGTGGCGGAGAGCCGCGAACGCGTTCGGGCGGCGATCTCCGCACTCGGCCTGGCGCTGCCGCCCAAGCGGATCGTCGTCAATCTGTCGCCCGCCGATCTGCCCAAGGAGGGCTCGCACTTCGACCTGCCGATCGCGCTCGCCTTGTTGGGGGCGATGGCGGTGATCGATGTCGAGCATCTCGCCGATTATGTCGTCGTCGGCGAACTCGGCCTCGACGGCCGGATCGCGCCGTCGCCGGGCGTGCTGCTCGCCGCGATCCACGCCAGCGCCGAGGGCAGGGGGCTGGTCTGCCCCGCGGCGCAGGGGGCAGAGGCAGCCTGGGCCGGATCGATCGAGGTGCTTGCCGCGCCCGACCTCCTCGCGCTCATCAACCATTTCAAGGGCCACGGCCTGCTCGCCGCACCGCCTGCCAGCGAGGTCGAGCCGATCGGCCACGGTCCGGACCTGCGCCAGGTGAAGGGGCAGGAGGTCGCCAAGCGCGCGCTGGAGATCGCCGCCGCCGGTGGCCACAATCTACTGATGATCGGCCCGCCGGGGGCGGGCAAGTCGCTGATGGCGTCGTGCCTGCCCGGCATCCTGCCACCGCTCGACGCCGCGGAGGCGCTCGAAGTGTCCATGGTCCAGTCGGTCGCCGGCACGCTCGCCGGCGGGCGGCTGACCCGCAACCGACCGTTCCGCAGTCCGCATCACAGCGCCTCGATGGCGGCGCTGACCGGCGGCGGCCTCAAGGTGAAGCCGGGCGAGGTCAGTCTCGCGCATCTCGGCGTGCTGTTCCTCGACGAGCTGCCCGAATTCCAGCGCGCGGTGCTCGATTCGCTGCGTCAGCCGCTGGAAGCCGGCGTGGTCAGCGTGGCGCGTGCCAACGCGCACGTCACCTTTCCGGCGCGCGTGCAACTCATCGCGGCGATGAACCCGTGCCGCTGCGGGCATCTCGGCGATGCGAGCCTCGCCTGTGCACGCGCGCCGCGCTGCGCCGCCGATTATCAGGCGAGGGTGTCAGGACCACTGCTCGACCGGATCGACCTGCACGTCGAGGTCGCCGCCGTGACCGCGACCGATCTGATCCTGCCGCCCCCGGTGGAAGGCTCGGCGGACGTCGCCAAACGGGTCGCCGCCGCCCGCGCGATCCAAAGCGAACGCTATGCGCACGAAGCGATCCGCACCAACGCCGAGGCCGATGGCGCGCTGCTCGACCGCATCGCCACGCCGGAGGAAGCCGGGCGTCGCCTGCTCGCCCAGGCGGCGGAGGCGATGCGCCTGTCGGCGCGCGGCTATACCCGCATCCTGCGTGTCGCCCGGACGATCGCCGATCTCGCCGACGCGGGAACCGTAAATCGCGTCCACATCGCCGAGGCGCTGAGCTATCGCCGGCGTGCCCCGATCAATTGACCGCGGCGATCCGTTCGGAAGACGCAGCGCGATGATGCATCAGATCGAGGCACTGGCTGAGCAGCGCGGCGATGAGGCAATCCCCCGTGGCGTCGGCCTGTTGCAGCGCGCGCACCAGCTGCTGCTCCAAATTATCCTGCTCGACCATCATGCTGTCAGCACCATCTTGAAGCGGAGCGGCAATCCAGCACGGCTGGCGACCTGTCCGCAACGACATGGATTAGCATAACGGACTCGTGGTGCTAATCCAAGACGCTTGCGATCCCTTCGCCAATTGGCTACCGGCCTTTGCCTCGTCACCGGGGTCCGGTTCGCGGACGCTGTCCGGTGATCGCTCCGGGTGACGAGCAGAGCCGTTCCGGTTACTTGCGGTGCCTTCAGGCGCTGCGAATGCGGGTTGAGTAAGCGGCTCCGTGCGGGTGTGGTGAAATTGGTAGACGCGCGGGACTCAAAATCCCGTTCCGCAAGGAGTGTCGGTTCGAGCCCGACCACCCGCACCATTTATGTCAGCCTGGATGTCGAGAGGCGGGGGTGGCAACGTTGATCCCTTGTCCCGGATCTCCGGCCCGCCGCGGGGCGAGGGGCCGTGATCGCTATCCCCTCGCTCAGAAATCCTTGCGCAGCAGCAGTCCGCCGTAACGGCGGTCGTCGCGGGGGACGAAGCGGACCGTTCCGGCGAACGTCCCCGGCGCGAGGAAGCTGGCGTAGGACGTATCGGTGATGTTCTTGACATAGGCCCGCAGCTGCCAGCCGTCGGCAGGGCGGACCAGCGCGACGCTGGCGTTCCAGATCGCATAGGCCGGCTGGATCGTGTTGGCGGTCTCGCTCAGCGAATATTGCACCTTGCTGCTGAACGTCACGTCGCTCTGCAGTTCGAACGCCAGGGCGTCCGACAGCGCGAAGCGATAGGCGGCATTCTCGTACAATTTGACGCGCGGCGCATAGGGCAGCGGCTGTCCGTCGACGTTGCAGCTCACCGGCGCACCCGGCGGGCAGAGGAAGTCGCGCACCTTGGCATCGGTATAAGCGCCCGACAGATCGACGGTGAAGCCCTTGGCCGGTCGCAGCGTCACGTCCGCCTCGACGCCGCGCGAGCGGACCGAACCGGCGTTGATCAGCCGCGTCACCTGCGCGCCATTGACCACGTCGGCGAAATTCGCCTGATAGCCGTCGAACGTCGTCGTATAGGCGGCGAGGCTGTAGCTCAGCGCGCGATCGGCGGTGCTGCCCTTCAGGCCGATCTCGAACGAGTTGGACGTTTCCGGGCTCAGCGGCAGTTCGTCGAGCGGGGTGGTCGCGTTGAGCGAGCGCATGTTGAAATAGACGTTGTAGGCCGGCCCCTTGTAGCCCCGCGAATAGGTGAAATAGGTCTGCGCACGAGCGCCGAGGTCGAGTTGCAGGCCGAGGCGATAGCTGTCGCCGCGCCGGTCGGTGCTGCCCTGCGCCCGGTGATAGGCGCGGATGCCGGGGCGATCGAGCGCCGGCGCGCCGCTGTTGGTCGGATCGGCCGACGAGGTGCGCAGATGATAGAAGGACAGATCGTCCCAGGTCGAGCGATAGCCGGCGATCCCGCGGAACGCCTTGGTGAAGTTGATGTTGGCCTCGCCGAACAGCGCATAATTGTCGTCGGTGATGCCATAGTCGGCGACGCCGTTGGTCGTCGTCTGCACCGTGCCGGCAAGGCTCGTCAGCGTCCGCGCGTAGACCTCGTCGGTCTTGGCGTGGAGGTAGTAAGCGCCGACGACATAGTCGATCAGTCCACCGCGCGGCGAGGCGAGGCGCAGCTCCTGCGAGAATTGCTCGCTGTCGACGCGGCCGTCGTCGATCCCCTGCGGAAAGGCGGCGGTGAGCGTCGGCAGGCCGTCGTAATCCTGCTGCTGGTGGTTGAGCCACTGCCGCCACGCGGTGATCGAGGTGACGCGATACTCGCCGATCGCCAGTTCGGCGGTCAGCGAGCCGCCGTAATTTTCGTCGCGGACGTTGGTGTCGATATTCGTCGCCGCGACCCGATTGCCGGCCGATGGCCGCACCCCGGCATTGGCGAGCACCGCGGCGAGCGGCGCCGAGACGCTGACGATCCCGGTGGGGTAGGCGACCTGGCGCGTCGAGGCATAGACCGGCGCGACCGTCTCATAGGTATTGAGGTAATCGCCGATCAGCGTCAGCTTGAGCGCATCGACCGGGGTCGCGACCAATTTGCCGCGCACGCCGTAACGGCGCGAGCCGTTGGTGTCGTTGCCGGTGGTCGCATTGCGGGTGTTGCCGTCGAAATCGCTGTAGAGCCCGCCGATCAGCGCCTGGAGCTTGCCCGGCACGATCGCGCCCGACACGCCCGCCTTGATGCGATAGTCTTGATCGGTCGTCGCGCCCGCTTCGCCGAAGGCGTGGAAGTCGTCGGTCGGGTTGCGCGTGACGATGTTGACGACGCCCGCCGAAGCGTTCTTGCCGAACAACGTTCCCTGCGGCCCGCGCAGCACCTCGATCCGCTCGACCTCGCCGAGATCGAGCGTCGACTGGCCCGGTCGGGTCAGCACGACGCCGTCGAGCACGGTCGACACCGATGGCTCGACGCCGGGGGACGTGGTGATCGTGCCGATGCCGCGGATGAAGATCGTCCGGTCCTTGTTCGACGCGCCGCTGCGGAAACCGACCGAGGGGATCGCCGCGCTGATCGTCTCGACCGTGTTCAACTGCCGCTCGGCGAGCGAACTGCCGCTGATCGCGGTGATCGCGATCGGCACCTGCTGGAGGCTTTCGTTACGGAAACGCGCGGTGACGACGATCTCGCCGTCCTGCGTGTCCCCCGGCGCATCGGTTGCGGTCACGGGCGGGGGCGCGTCCTGGGCGAAGGCCGGCATGGCGGCGGACAGGCAGGTGGTGGCGAGCAGCGCGAACAAACGGTTGGCGTTCATCGAAATCCCCTTTGATCGCGCGACCTTATTATCCCTCTGCGCGCTGGGGTATAAAGAAGCATCGTGGCCCCCGACAGCACGCCTTTATACCGCGTCCCCGTCCGTACCCTCCGCCAGCGGCTGCAAATGCGGCAGCAGCAACTGGATCCAGCCGAGCGCGGCGAGATAGGCGACGCTCGCGAACAGCAGCAGCGGCAGATAGCCGAGCCCCGCCGCCAGCGTTAGTCCGGCGACCTTGGCGATGCCGATGCCGCCGACATTGCCGCAGAACGATCCGAAGGCGGTCACCCGCCCGACCCGGCGCTGCGGCACGATGTCGGCGATCAACGCGAACAAATTGGTCGAGAAGGCCTGATGCCCGGCGAGCGCCAGCGCCATCAGCGCGATCGCCAGCGGATAATCGTGGATGAGCAGCGCGAAGGGGATCGGCACCACCGCCAGCGCCGCGACCAGCATGATACCCTTGCGCACGCGGTTCACCGCAACCCCCTTGCCGAGCAGCCGCGTCGACACGCTGCCGCCGACCAGCGACCCCACCGCCGCGCCGCCATAAGCGATGGCGAGCGGCACGCCGAGCGCGACCCCCGACAGGCCGAACTGGCGATGGAAGAAATCGGGTAGCCAGAATAGCAGCAGCCACCAGGTCGCGTCCGACAGGATCTTGGCGCCCGCCACCGCCCAGGTCCGGGAATCGCGCAGGATCGGGCCGTCGAGCGCCGCCAGCGGCGTCGCCGTGGCGGGCCGGTGCGGCGTGAAGCGCACGCCGCGTGCCGCGATCAGCCAGCCGCCCGCCCATATCAGCCCGAACAGTCCGGCGGCGACGAACGTCCCGCGCCAGCCGAACGCCAGCGCCACCGCGGGGATCGCCAGCGGGGCGAGGATCGCGCCGAGGCTGCTCGCCGCGTTGGTCGCGCCGAAGCCGGTCGACCGCCAGCGCGGCGACAGCACCGCGGCGACCGTCTTGGCGCCGGTCGGCGTCCCCATCGCCTCGGTCGCGCCGAGCGCGATCCGCACCGCGGTGAACTGCCCGATCGTCATCGCCCAGCCGTGCAGCAGCGCCGCGACGCTCCACGCCGCCACGCCCGCCGGATTGGCCCATTTGACGCCGAGCCGGTCCGCGATCCAGCCGCTGAACAGGAAGCCGATCGCCGCACCGGTCTGGAACCAGGCGGCGAGCGTGCCATAGTCGTCGTCGCTCCAGCCAAGTTCGGCGGCGATCGTCGGCTTGAGCACCGCGATGATCTGGCGATCGACGAGGTTGAGCACCCCCGCGGTGATGACCAGCGCGAACAGCAACCCACGATGGCGCGCGCTCAGCTCGCCTACCGTCCTCAATGCCATGGTCCATTCATGCGCCCGACCATGAGCGGCCCGCAACGGGGTGGCGAGGGAGTTTTTCTAAAGGACGCTGCGTCGTGCCGCATTGCCCGTCGCGCTCGCCCCACCCGCCCAAGTAATTGAGACAATTCCGATGATCGATGACGAACGCTTCCGCTTCCCTTGATCGAGATTTGGCCCCGCGATCGTCGATATCCGCGCAATGCGGTTTGTCGACACGCCGAGGCTTCGGCCCAACTATACTAGCAATAGGACGAAGCGATGCCGAGTGAAGTACGTCGGGGTGGGCGGATCAATCGTATGACTATTCAGGAAAAATGCCGGATCGCAGGACTATCGGCGATCGCGCTGGTGCTATTCTGCGGTGTCGTCGCCGGTTTCGGCATCGATACGATCCGGGTCGGCGGCCCGATCGCGCGTCAGAATCAGGAGATCAGCGACCTCGACGCGGACATCCTGCCGCCCCCCGCCTATGTCATCGAACCCTTCCTCGACGCGACGCTGCTCGCGCGCGATCCGGCGTCGCTGCCCCGCCGGCGTGCGTCGCTCGCCCGGGCCGAACAGGCCTTTCGCGCCAGCGTCGCCCGCTGGAAGGCGTCGTCGCTGTCGGAGCCGTCGATCCGCCAGCCGCTCGATCGCGCGGCACATGACGCCGAGCTGTTCTGGAGCGAGCTCGACCGCGTCCTGATGGCCGCGGTGGAACGTGGCGACGCCGCGGCGATGCAGGCCAGCTACGCGCGGCTCGCGACGCTCTATACGACCCATCGGCAGCATATCAACCAACTCGTGATCGCCACCGCCAAGGTCCAGCAGACGCTCGCCGAGCACGGCCAGCGTCAGCTCGCCAGGACGATCGCATTGCTGGCGCTGATCGGCCTCATTCTCATCGCACTGACCGCAGCGGCGCTCGCCTATCTGCTCCGTCGCGTGCTGAGGCCGGTCGGCGATACCGCCAACGCGATGCGCCGCATGGCGGATGGCGACCTTAGCCTGCGTCTTGCCGGCGGCGATCGGGCCGACGAGATCGGCACGATGGTCGCCGCGGTCGAGGTGTTCCGGGTCGCGGCGCAGGCGCAGGTCACCAACGCGCGCAAACAGGACGCCGTCGTTCGCGAACTGACCAAGGCGCTGGGTGAACTCGGCAGCGGTGACCTGAGCTACCGGATCGGCGACGCGCTGCCCGACGAGTATCGCGAACTGGCGCGTTCGTTCGATGCCGCGATGGAGCGTTTGTCGCAGACGCTCAGCCGGGTCGCCGAGTCCGCCACGCGGGTGAAGGTCGCGACGGTCGAGCTGCGCAGCGCCTCGGACGACCTGTCGTTGCGCACCGAGCAGCAGGCGGCGGCGCTCGAACAGACCGCGGCGGCGATCCACGAGATCACCTCGGCGGTGAGCGAGGCGGCGAGCGGCGCCAACCGGACCGACACGATCGTCGGAAACGTCCGTCGCGAGACCGAGGAATCGGGGGGGATCGTGCGTCGCGCCGTCGAGGCGATGGGCGCGATCGAGCGTTCGTCGAACGAGATATCGGAGATCATCTCGGTGATCGACGGCATCGCCTTCCAGACCAATCTGCTCGCGCTCAACGCCGGCGTCGAGGCGGCACGCGCCGGCGACGCGGGACGCGGCTTCGCGGTCGTCGCCTCCGAGGTGCGGGCGCTGGCGCAGCGGTCGGCGGATGCGGCGCGCGACGTCAAGGGCCGCATCCTCGCCTCGGGGGCGCTGGTGCAGGACGGCGTCGGCCTCGTCACCGATACCGGGCGCACGCTCGACAGCATCTTCGTGCGGATCGGCGAGGTCAGCGATCTCGTCTCCGGCATCGCCCGCTCGTCGGAGCAGCAGGCGAGGGGGCTCAGCCAGGTCAACGTCGCGGTCGGCGAGATGGACGGCATGACCCAGCAGAATGCGGCGATGGTCGAACAGGCGACCGCGGCGGCGCGCGAACTCGCCGCCGAGGCGGATGCGCTGGCGCAGGATGTCGACGGGTTCAAGCTCGATGCCAAGCCCACCGCCGGCCCGATCCGCGACGCGCGAGCCGCGCAGCTCGCGCTGGTTCATCCCGGCAACGACATGCCGTCGCTCGCCGCCAGCTGACCGCGGCCCGCCGGTGGCCGCGGGGCTGCCGGCTTGTCGATGAAAGACCGCAAGAAAATCGCTGCCGAATGCGCCATGTGATATTGTAACCTTGCAGCAACCGGCCTAGATGGTCGGCAGCAATGACGCACGGGACGCATATTGTACGCCGCTTCGGCTGGGCTTGGCTCGATCGCGCCGCGATCGCGCTGTCCGGCCTGTGCGTCGTCCATTGCCTCGCGAGCGCGGTGCTGCTGGCGATGCTGTCGGCGGCGGGCGGGCTCCTGCTCAACCCGATCTTCCACGAGATCGGCCTGACGATCGCCATCTTCCTCGGTGCGGTCGCGCTCGGCCGCGGCGTTCTGGAGCACGGCTATGTCATGCCCGCGTCGATGGGCGCCTTCGGCCTCGGGATCATGGCCGGTGCGATGACCCTGCCGCACGAAGGCGGCGGTGCCGAGACCTTGTGGACGGTGATCGGCGTCGGGTTGCTCGCGTTCGGCCACGATCTCAACCGCCGCGCCGTCATCTGACGCCGCTTGTGATCGCGGTCGACGCCACCTAAGTCCCCGTTATGGCAGCGCACGCGCATCACGATCACCACGAGCCGCAGGGCGCAGACCTCACCAAGGCCGCGCGCGCGACGCTGGAGAAGTCCGGCGAGCAATGGACGCAGATGCGTGCCAACGTCTTCGCCGCGCTCGTCGGTTTCACCAAGCCGGCCAGCGCCTATGATATCGCGGAGGCGATGTCGAAGAGCGAGGGCCGCCGCGTCGCCGCGAACAGCATCTACCGCATCCTCGACGTCTTCGTGGCGTCCAATCTCGCGCGGAAGGTCGAAAGCTCAAACGCTTACGTGGCCAATGCGCATCCCGATTGCCTGCACGATTGTATCTTTCTGGTGTGCGATTCGTGTGGACAAACGGTGCATCTCGACGACGACACGGTCACGCGTGGTGTCAGGAGTGCCGCGCAAGCCGTTGGTTTTGCACCAATTCGTCCGGTGATCGAGGTGCGCGGCAAATGCGCCGACTGCGCCTGACGTTGCGCGCGCCGACAATCGACACCCATCGTACAAGCGCGTAGACGGGTCCGATGGCCGAATTACCCGAAACGCCGCTGCTCGATACCGTCAACACACCGGAAGAGCTGCGAAAACTCCCTCCCGAGCAGTTGCGCCAGCTGGCCGACGAACTGCGGCAGGAGACGATCTCGGCGGTCGGATCGACCGGCGGCCACCTCGGTTCGGGGCTCGGCGTCGTCGAGCTGACCACCGCGATCCATTACGTCTTCGACACGCCGCGCGACCGGCTGGTGTGGGACGTCGGCCACCAATGCTATCCGCACAAGATCCTGACCGGCCGTCGCGACCGAATCCGCACGCTGCGTCAGGGCGGCGGGCTCAGCGGCTTCACCAAGCGCAGCGAGAGCGAATACGACCCGTTCGGCGCCGCGCACAGCTCGACCTCGATCTCGGCGGCGCTCGGTTTCGCGGTGGCGAACAAGCTCGCCGGCACCCCGGGCCGCGGCATCGCGGTGATCGGCGACGGCTCGATGTCCGCCGGCATGGCCTATGAGGCGATGAACAACGCCGAACAGGCGGGCAACCGGCTGGTCGTCATCCTCAACGACAATGACATGTCGATCGCGCCGCCGGTCGGCGGCCTGTCGGCCTATCTTTCGCGCATCGTGTCGAGCCGCGAATTCCTCGGCGTCCGCGACATCCTGCGCAAGTTCGCGCGTCGTTTGCCGCGGCCCTTCTACGCCGCCGCGCGCAAGACCGACGAATTCGCCCGCGGCATGACGATGGGCGGCACCTTGTTCGAGGAGCTCGGCTTCTATTACGTCGGCCCGATCGACGGCCACAATCTCGACCATCTCATCCCGGTGCTCGAGAATGTCCGCGACGCCGAGGAAGGGCCGATCCTCGTCCATGTCGTCACCAAGAAGGGCAAGGGCTATGGCCCGGCCGAGGCGGCGGCGGACAAATATCACGGCGTCCAGAAGTTCGACGTCATCACCGGCGCGCAGGCCAAGGCGCCACCGGGACCGCCGCAATATCAGAACGTCTTCGGCGATGCCTTGATCAAGGAAGGCGAGCGCGACCCGACGATCGTGGCGATCACCGCGGCGATGCCCTCGGGCACCGGCGTCGATCGTTTCGCCAAGGCGTTCCCCGATCGCGCCTTCGACGTCGGCATCGCCGAACAGCATGCGGTGACCTTCGCCGCGGGTCTCGCCGCGCAGGGGATGCGGCCGTTCTGCGCGATCTATTCGACCTTCCTCCAGCGCGCCTATGACCAGGTCGTCCACGACGTCGCCATCCAGAACCTGCCGGTGCGCTTCGCAATCGACCGCGCCGGGCTGGTCGGCGCCGACGGCGCGACGCATGCCGGCTCGTTCGACGTCACCTATCTCGCCACCTTGCCCAATTTCGTCGTGATGGCGGCGGCGGACGAGGCCGAGCTGGTCCATATGACACATACCGCAGCGCTGCACGACAGCGGTCCGATCGCGCTGCGCTACCCACGCGGCAACGGCGTCGGCGTCGACTTGCCCGAGGTGCCGCAACGCCTCGAGATCGGCAAGGGTCGCATCGTCCGCGAGGGCAAGACCGTCGCGATCCTGTCGCTCGGCACCCGGCTGGAGGAGGCGCTCAAGGCCGCCGAGGTGCTCGAGGCCAAGGGGCTGTCGACCACCGTCGCCGACCTGCGCTTCGCCAAGCCGCTCGACGAGGCGCTGATCCGCCGGCTGCTGACCACGCATGAGGTGGCGGTGACGATCGAGGAGAATGCAGTCGGCGGCTTCGGCGCGCATGTGCTGACGCTGGCGAGCGACGAGGGGCTGATCGACGGCGGGCTCAAGCTGCGCACGATGCGCCTGCCCGACGTCTTCCAGGATCAGGACAAGCCCGAGAAGCAATATGCCGAAGCGGGCCTCGACGCCGACCATATCGTCCAGACCGTACTTAAGACTTTGCGTCACAACAGCACCGAGGTGACCGAGGGCGCGCGCGCATGAAGGGGTGGACCGCGGTCGTCGTCATCACCGGCCTCGCGCTGGTAGTGCTGATCGGCCTCAACGTCCGCCTCTACCGCGCGATGAAGGCGGCGACGGCCAAGGGGCGCGAGCAGGAGCGGGAGGGAGATGTTTCGCATCCGGGCAGCTGATCTGCTATAAGTCGGGTATGAAGCTGACGAGATCTCCTGACGGGTATGTAGTCCGGGTGCCGGCCGATCTGGTTGCGGCTCTCGACTTGCATGAAGGCGACGACGTAACGATTGGGAAGATCGAAGAAATGTCGTGCGACTTGTCCGAAGCCGAGAAGGACGCCCTCGTTGCACGAATGAAGTCTCTGGCGAGACCGTTGCCGCCCGGTTTTAAATTCGATCGCGAGGAAGCGAACTCCCGGTGAGCGCCGGCTTTCTCGATACGAATGTCCTTCTTTACGGCTTTACCGCTGACGATCATCGACAGCCCGAGGCGATGCGTCTTATTCGCGCGGGTTGCGTAATCAGCGTTCAGTGCTTGAATGAATGTGCGTTCGTCGCCCGGCGCAAACTCCGCATGACTTGGGCGGAGATCGCCGACCCCCTTGCGATCATTGTGCAATTGAGCCGTCCGGTCATGCCGGTTACGATCGACCTCCATCGGCTCGGGATACATCTCGCCGAACGCTACACCCTGTCCGTCTACGACGGGATGATCGCGGCGGCAGCCGTCATCGCCGGGTGCGACATTCTCTATTCCGAAGACATGCACCACGGCCTCTTCATCGACGGACGCGTCAGGATCGTGAACCCCTTCGCGCCCGCCTGACGCGGCCGCTCACCGGCCGAGATAATGCGCCTGCGCCGCCTCGGTGGCGTTGATCGCGAGGATCGAACGCGCGTCGCTCGCCGGGCGCGCGCGGCCGCGGCTGTCGGTGCCCGCGGCGATCACCCGGTTGAGCAACTCCTGCCCCTCTTCCCACCAGCCGATGCCGCTGGCGGCGTTGAGATGCCCCTGCGGCCCGGCATCGATGAAATGACTGCCCCATTGCGCGGCGAGGCTGTGCGCGCGGTCGATGCCGATCCACGGATCGTCGCTCGACGCGACGAGGATCGACGGGAAGGGCAGGGGGGTGCGCGGCGTCGGCGCGAAGCCGCGCAATTCGTCGGGCGCGCCGGGCCGATCCACATCGGCGGGTGCCACCAGCAATGCCCCGGCGACCGGCCAGCCATAAGGCTGCGGGCTCAGCTCCGCCCACCACGCCACCGCGAGGCAGCCGAGGCTGTGTGCGGCGAGGATCACCGGCGCCTCGGCGCGGGAAATCGCCTGGTCGAGCTTGGTCACCCAGGCGTTGCGATGCGGCGTGTTCCACATGCCGAGCTCGACGCGCAGCGTGTCGGGCCGCGAATCCTCCCACAACGTTTGCCAGTGCGACGGCCCGGAGCCGCCGAGGCCCGGCACGGTCAGGATGGTCGGTTGCACGCTTTCGAAACTGGAAAATCCGGTCATGGCTGCATCTCCCTCCGTGTGAAAGGGCGTGTCGGGCCGGGGTTCGGATCCTCCGTCCTTCCACACCAGCACAACCACGAAGATAATCCTACTGTTCCACTAGGCAATTGCCGATGCGCCCAATCGAAGGCGGCGAGCGTCGGAGCGAAGGACCTGCGCATGCGGGGTGACGCGCGCGCCATTTCCGCGCTAGGGCGCGCGTCATGGCAAAGACCCGTGCGGACCAGATGCTCGTCGATCGCGGCCTTGCGGAATCGCGGACGCGTGCGCAGGCGCTGATCATGGCGGGGCTCGTGTTCGCCGGCACGCGCAAGGTCGACAAGCCGGGACAGGCGTTCCCCGACGACGTCGCGCTCGACGTGCGTGGGCGCGATCATCCCTGGGTATCGCGCGGCGGCATCAAGCTGGCGCACGGACTGGACCATTTCGGTTGGGCCGTCACCGATGCGGTGGCGATCGACGTCGGATCCTCGACCGGCGGCTTCACCGACGTGCTGCTCAGCCGCGGCGCGGCGCGCGTCTATGCCGTCGACAGCGGCACCAACCAGCTCGCGTGGAAGCTGCGTCAGGATCCGCGCGTCATCGTCCACGAACAGACCAGCGCCCGCATTCTTACCGACGCGCATATCCCGGAGCCCGTCGACCTGATCGTCTGCGACGCCAGTTTCATCGGTCTTGCCAAGGTGTTGGAACGGCCGATGGGCTTCGCCCGGCCGGGCGCGCGACTGCTCGCGCTGATCAAGCCGCAGTTCGAGGCGGGGCGGACCGAGGTCGGCAAGGGCGGGGTGATCCGCGATCCGGCAGTCCGAACCCGTGTCTGCGACGAGGTCGTCGCATGGCTGTCGGCGGAAGGCTGGCCTGCGGTCGGTGTCGTCGAGAGCCCGATCACCGGGCCGGAGGGCAATGTGGAATATTTGGTCGCCGCGATACGCGATTGATCTACAATGGGAACGATCACCGATACGGGTGCTTTACGAAGGCTGCGCGGCGCGGCAAAGCAGGCGTGAACGCTGTTGAGGAGCATCGGGTGGGGGGCATCGCTTCCAAGGGGCAGTTGCGGGTGTCTTTCCTGCGCTGGGCCATCTTTACCGTACCGCTGATCCTGTTGCTCGGCTTCGCCTCCGGACGGGCGGTGCCGGCGGGTGCCGACAACGGCTGGTACGTCGCGTTGCAGAAGCCGGCGCTGACCCCGCCGGGCTGGGTCTTCCCGGTCGCATGGACCTCGCTCTACATCCTGCTCGGCCTTGCGGTGGCGATGATCCTCCATGCGCGTGGCGCGCGCGGGCGGGGACTGGCTCTGGCTGCCTTCGCCGTCCAGTTCGTCCTCAACCTCGCATGGACGCCGCTGTTCTTCGGGATGCATCAGGTCGGCGCCGCATTGCTGGTCATCGTCGCGATCCTGATCGTAGCGACGATCACCACCGTGCTGTTCGGCCGCATCCGCCCGCTCGCCGCGTGGCTGATGGTGCCTTATCTGATCTGGATCAGCTTCGCCGGCGTCCTGACCTGGCGGATCGGCCAGCTCAACCCCGATGCCGAAACCCTTGTGCCGGCGGCGCATACGTCCCAGATGCTCTGACACGTAGCATCGCTTTTCCGGGACCCTTCGATATGCAATCCGACAACCGCCTGTTCGACGATCTGGTGAAGCTGGTGAACGGCGCCGCCGGCACTCTGGCCGGCGTCGGCCGCGAGGCCGAATCGGGCGCGCGGGCACGCGCGCGCGAGTGGATCGGCGGTCTCGACTTCGTCAGCCGCGACGAGTTCGAGGTGGTGAAGGCGATGGCCGTCGCCGCGCGCGACGAAAACGATGCGCTCAAGGCGCGGCTCGATGCGCTGGAAGCGCGGCTCGGCGCCACCCCGACGCCGTCTGCCGATCCGGTCCCCACCGCCTGATCGACTTTTCCACAGCTTTATCGACAGTGTTGTCCACGATGGGGTTGCCTGGGCGTTTTTGCCTCGGCAGCCTTGTCGTGCGATAGAGGCGTAACGATGCTCGACCACGCTGAACACGAATCCGAACCCGACGCCCCCATCGACATGCTCGAGGCCTATTATGCCGCGCATGGCTGGGAGCATGAGCGTCACGACGACGAGATCGTCGCGACGGTGAAGGGCAGCTGGACCAGCTACGAATTGCGCGCGCTCTGGCGCGAGGACGACAGCGTCCTGCAATTCCTCGCCTTTCCCGACATCAAGGTCACCGACGATCGCCGCGCCGCGGTCTATGAGGCGATCGGCCTGGTCAACGAGCAATTGTGGATCGGCCATTTCGAGCTCTGGTCGTCCTCGGGCGTGCTGCTCTACCGCCATGCCGCGATGATCGACGGCGAGGAGGAGGGGACGATGTCGCTCGGCGCCACCGAATTGCTCGTCGAATCGGCGATCGAGGAGTGCGAGCGCTTCTATCCGGTGTTCCAGTTCGTGCTGTGGGGCGGCAAGACCCCCAAGGAGGCGCTCGCCGCCGCGCTGATCGAGACGCAGGGCGAGGCCTGATGCGGCTGCTGATGGTCGGTGCCGGCAACATGGGCGGCGCCATGCTCCGCCGTTGGCTCGCCGCCGGCCTGTCGCCTGCCGACGTCACCGTCGTCAGCCCCAGCGGTCGCGCGATGCCCGATGGCGTCCGCGTCGTCCCGGCGATCCCCGACGCGGGGGAGGGGGCGTTCGACGTCATCCTGCTCGGGCTCAAGCCGCAGCAATTGGGCCTGTTGCGTGACGGGCCGCTCGCCGATCATGCGCCCCGCGTGCTGGTGTCGATTCTTGCCGGTGTGGAGGAGGCGACGCTCGCCACGCTCTGCAAGGCGGGCGCGGTGGTGCGTGCGATGCCGAACCTGCCGGTCGCGATCGGGCAGGGCGTCGTCGCGCTCTTCTCCACCGCCGCCGACGATGCGACACGTGCCGAGCTGACCGAATGGATGCGGCCGCTCGGCCTCGTCGAATGGATCGCCGGCGAAGCGCAGTTCGACGACGTCACCGCGCTCGCCGGTTGTGGCCCCGGCTTCGTCTTCCGTTTCGCCGATGCGCTCGCGCAGGCGGGTGCGGCTTTGGGCCTGTCGCAGGATCAGGCGGCGCGGCTCGCGCTGGCGACGCTCGCCGGTTCGGCGACGATGGCCGCAGAGGCCGACGTCAGCCCCGCGACACTCGCTGATCGTGTCGCCAGTCCGGGCGGCTCGACCCGCGAAGGCCTCAACGTTCTTGACCGCGACGATCGCCTCGTCACCCTGCTGACCGAGACGTTGGCGGCGTCCGCGGCGCGCAACCGCGCCATGGCGGCGGCAGCGCGGGACTAGGCCGCCGCGACCGGCGCATCGAGGTCGATGTGTCTGGATCCTGGCTGGGGCGGCAGGATTCGAACCTGCGGATGGCGGCACCAAAAGCCGCTGCCTTACCACTTGGCGACGCCCCAACGAGGAGGCGGCCTTATAGCCGTGTCGACGGGGTTGGAAAGCCCCGCCGGTACGACTTTTCGGGCCGCCCCGACGAAATCAGTCGAGCCGCTGCAACCAGCCGTGCGGGTCGGCCGCGCGACCGCGCTGGATCGCCGACAGCGCGTCGAGCATCCGCTGCGTGAGCTGACCGGTGCCGCCACCGCCGATCGTGAATCGGCCGTCGACACCGGCGACCTCGCCGATCGGCGTCACCACCGCGGCGGTCCCGCAGGCGAACGCCTCGGTCAGGCGACCGCTCGCCGCATCGGCACGCCACTGGTCGATGCCGTACAGCTCCTCGCGCACCTCGATCCCCTGGTCGCGCGCGATGCGGATGATCGAATCGCGGGTGATGCCGGGCAGGATCGTGCCGGTCAGCGGCGGCGTCACCATCGAACCGTCGTCGAACACGAAGAAGACGTTCATGCCGCCCAGTTCCTCGACCCAGCGGCGCTCGACCGCGTCGAGGAAGACGACCTGGTCGCAACCCTGACGGATCGCCTCGGACTGGGCGAGCAGGCTGGCGGCATAATTGCCGCCGCATTTCGCCTCGCCGGTGCCACCGGGCGCGGCGCGGGTATAATCCTGGCTGACCCAGATCGACACGGCGCGTGCGCCGCCCTTCCAATAGGCGCCGACCGACGAGGCGATCACCATATAGAGATAGTCGGACGACGGTTTGACGCCGAGGAACGCCTCGCTCGCGAACATGAAGGGACGCAGGTAAAGCGCGCCGCCCTCGATCTGCGGAAACCAGTCGCGCTCGGTGGCGACGAGCTGCCGGCACGATTGTAGGAACAGTTCCTCGGGCAGCTCGGGCATCGCGAGCCGGCGCGCGCTGTTGTTGAAGCGGCGCGCATTGGCGTCGGGCCGGAACAGCGCGGTGCCGCCGTCGTCGAGCCGATAGGCCTTGAGCCCCTCGAAGATTTCCTGCGCATAATGCAACACCGCAGTCGACGGATCGACGGTGATCGGCGCGCGGGCGGTGATCTTGGCGTCGTGCCAGCCCTCCGCCTCAGTGTAGCGGATCACCGCCATATGATCGGTGAAGACGCGGCCGAAGCCCGGGTCGACCAGCCGCGCGGCGCGCTCATTGGCCTCGACCGGGGTCGCGCTGCGATCGAAACGGAAGGTCGGCGCGGCGGCCGTGGAAACACGGGTCATCGATTTCTCTCAGGCATCAGGGGTTGCGGACGCGTACGGGCGGGGGCTAAACTGGTCAACATGGCTGCCACAGCTCCCTCCGCTTCCGCCCAGTTTCTCCGCGAGCCCGAATTGCGTCGCGGCATGGAACTGCTGTATTTTGGCCATAGCCATCTCACCCGCTCCGTCGATCAGGGGCTCGCAGCACAGGGATTGGGCCGCGCGCATCATCGTGCACTGTATTTCATCGCGCGCAAACCCGACCTGACGGTCAGCGAGTTGCTGGGATTGCTCGCGATCACCAAACAGTCCTTGGGCCGCGTACTCAACGAACTAACCGACCGCAAGTTGGTCGAGACCCGTCCGGGCGAACGCGACCGCCGCCAGCGTCTGCTGCGCCTGACCGAAGAGGGCGCGCGGATGGAGAACGACCTGTTCGAGGCGGTGCGGATCAAGATGTCGCAGGCATACCAGACCGCCGGGCAGGATGCGGTGTCGGGCTATTGGGCGGTGCTGGAAGGGATGATCCCCGACGTCGACCTGACGCTGGTCGAGGGTCTGCGGTCCTGACGGGCGGGGGCGGCGCTCGCGCGGCGGCTTGCCCGCCGACTGCGCCAGCTACAGCGACGCCTTGACCGCAATACGCCATCATCCGGTCGAACGCCGCCTCGCGGATCGCCGCAATCGGCTCGTAGGCGATCCAGCCGGCATTGTGGATCGGCGCGTCAGCCCGTCCGCCGACATCGACCATGATCCCTCATCCCCGTCCGGCGGCGTTGCGCTCACACCCCGTCGGACAGCCCGCCGCCGGCCAGCAGGTGGCGCGCGAGCCGTTCGGCCTCGGCGGCCGTGGCGCGTACGGCCTGCGGCGTACCGAACGCCTTGACGAGATTGGGGTACATCGCCTCCATCTCCGCCCGCCGCGCGGCATCGGGCTCGATCGCGATCACCGCGAGGCAGCGCTCGGCCAAGGCCGTCTTATTGTGTTTGAGCCACTGGCCGCGGGCGACGCGGTCGGCATGTGCCTCCTCCTGGCGGCGCGGCGGATAGATCAGCACGAACCGCCCGCCATCGGCGAGCAACCGATCCATTTCCGCGCACCAGCGCGTCGCATAGCCTTCCGTCGCCTCGCCGACGAAGCGCACGATCGGGTAATCGCGAACGTCGTACAGGGTGTAGACCGGCTCCGTCATGGCATCGCCTCCGTTGATCCCGTCGCCTTTTCATCATAGATGCTGCGACGCAATAGCAGAAGTCGGGATATACTTCCTTGCGGGTCCCGCGATTGCATTTTTCGCGCTCATGCCCGACATCGCCGGCGATGGACTGGACGGTTTCGATCACCCACCACGGCGCCGAGGCGCAGCCCGTCGTCGTCATCGACGGTTTCGCCGATGCCGCGCGCTTCCGCGACGATGCCGCCTTCCTGTCGTTCGCGCCGATCGGGTCCCATTATCCCGGCATCCGCGCCCCGGTCTCACCGCGGATGCTGCGCGATCTGCTCGCCCGGCTCGAGCCCGTCGCACAGGCGGCGTTCGGCGTCGGCGGGCTGGCGATCGCCGATGCCTTCTATTCGATCGTCACCACGCCGCCGGCGGCGCTCGCGCCGATCCAGCGCCTGCCGCATTTCGACGAAGTCTCGCCGACGCGGCTCGCGCTGCTCCACTATCTGTCGCCGGACGAGCGCAGCGGCACCGCCTTCTACCGGCATCGCAGCACCGGTTTCGAGTCGATCGACGCGACGCGGCTCGACCCGTATCGCGCCGCGCTCGACGCCGACCTGCGACGCGACGGCCTGCCCGCGGCCGGCTATATCGCGGGCGACACGCCGGTGTTCGAGCGGCTGGCGGTGCACGAGGGGCGGTTCAATCGCGCGATCCTCTATCGATCGAACACGCTGCACTGCGCCGATCTGCCGGTGGACCTCGCCTTCGATCCCGATCCGGCGACCGGGCGGCTCACCGTCAACACCTTCCTCGACGCCACGCACTTAATGATCTGACGTTGCACGAAAAGCACGGCGCGCCTGCCGCTCCGTGAATACGTATGTGGCCGACTTGGCTCCTAATCCCCCCGCGTTCACAAGCCGGGCAACCAGTCAGCTGATCATCCGCGATGGAGCGGGTGGGGGCATGACGCCACCAGGGGGAGGATTTCTTCGTGTCCCAGACCGAGTCTCTATACACGCGCCGCGCTCGTATCGCGCTGTGCTCCAGCACCGTCGCCATCGCCAGCGTGCTGCTGGTCACCGGCGGTGCCGCCTTCGCGCAGGAAGCGCCCAACCCGCAGTCGCCCACCGCCAATCCGCCCGCCGCGGCGACGGTGCAGGCGCCGGCCCCCGCCGCCGAGCCGACCCCCAATCAGGAGGCGGCACAGACGCAGACCGTCGAGGACGCCGCCACCGACAGTGGCGAGATCGTCGTCACCGGCATCCGCGCCAGCCTCGCCAATTCCGCGAAGATCAAGCGCAACTCGACGCTGATCGTCGACAGCGTCTCGGCCGAGGACGTCGGCAAGCTGCCCGACGTCTCGATCGCCGATTCGCTCGCGCGTCTGCCCGGCGTCACTGCGCAGCGGCTCGAGGGGCGCGACCAGCGCCTGTCGATCCGCGGCCTCGGCCCCGATTTCTCGACGACGCTGCTCAACGGCCGCGAACAGGTGACCGTCGGTGACAACCGCGGCGTCGAATACGATCAATATCCCTCGGAATTCTTCCGCAACGTCAACGTCTACAAGTCCGCCGACGCGTCGCTGATCGCGGCGGGCATCTCGGGCACCGTCGATTTGCGCATGCTGCGTCCGCTCGAACAATCGGGCCGCGTCTTCGCGATCAACGCGCGCGGCCAGATGAACGGCATCGACAATCTCAACCCGGATTCGTCGCGCTACGGCTATCGCGCCTCGGCGACCTATATCGACAAATTCGCGGGCGACACGCTCGGCATCGCGATCGGCGTATCGGGGACGCAGACGCCGTCGCAGGACGAACGCTACAATGCCTGGGGCTATCCGGGCACCGGCACCGCCGCCGACCCGTTCATCCTCGGCGGCGCCAAGCCCTATGTCCAGTCGAACGAGCTGAAGCGCTACGGCGCGGTCGGCACGATCGAATGGCAGCCGTCCGAGGTGTTCCACTCGACCTTTGACGCGCTCTATTCCAACTTCGAGGAAACGCAGCGGCTGCGCGGCATCGAATTCCCGCTCGGCTTCTCCGATCCGGTGCGCAGCGGCATCACCGTCAACAACGGCTTCGCGACGACGACGACGTTCAGCAACGTCTTCGCGGTCCAGCGCAACGACTATAACCAGCGCAAGGCAGAGAATCTGTCGCTCGGCTGGAACAACGACATCAAGCTCGGCGAGCGCCTCCACTTCAACGTCGATGCGAGCTGGAGCCGCGCGACGCGCACCGACTTCCTGCTCGAGACCAACACCGGCACCGGCTTCGCCAAGAGCGGCGTCGCCGACACGGTGACCGTCACGCAGAATGCCAACGGCACCTACCGGATCGTGCCGACGCTCGATTATACCAACACCAACATCCTGCGCCTCACCGATCCGCAGGGCTGGGGCAACAACGGCACGCAGGCAGTGGTCCAGTCGGGCTTCCTCAACCAGCCCAAGTTCAAGGACGATCTCAAGTCGCTTCGCGCCAGCCTCAACGGCGAGTTCGAGGGCAGCCTCGTGCGCAGCTGGGAGGTCGGCGGCAATTACAGCCGGCGCGAGAAGACCAGCGCCTATACCTCCTATTTCCTCTGCCCGCGGGGCGCCGGCACCGGCTGCACCGTCGCGAGCGGCACGCCGACCAGCGCCGCGGTGCCGACCGAGGCGTTGCTCGGCACCAACATCCCGCTCGATTATCTCGGCGTCCCGGCGATGCTGACCTACGACCCGCTTTACGTGTACAACAATGCGCTCAACGCCGCTTATGACAACCGGCCGTCGTCGCTGGTCCGCGACAATCGCGTCATCGAGGACGTCTATACCGGCTATGCCAAACTGAGCCTCGACGGCGACCTCGGCGGCAAGGCGGTCAAGGGTGCGCTCGGCGTGCAGGTGGTCCGCTCCGAACAACGGTCGGTCGGCCAGATCGCCAGCGTCGTCAACGGCGTGGTCACCGTCGCCCCGGCCGACCAGACCGAAAAATACACCAACGTCCTGCCCTCGGCGACCTTCTCGGTCGAGCTGGTCGACAACGGCTACGTCAAGCTCGGCGCATCGCAGACGATGGTGCGTCCGCGCCTCGACCAGGAGCGCGTCACGCAGGACGTGGGGATCAACCTCACCAACATCGGTCGTACCCCGGCGGGGCTGTTCCCGGTGTTCAGCTCGACCGGCGGCAACGTCGCGCTGCGGCCCTATCAGTCGACCAACATCGACCTGTCGCTGGAGAAATATTTCGACGCCGGCGGCTATGTCGCGCTGTCGGGCTATTTCAAGCACCTCACCGACTTCGTCGATCCGAACAACAGCTACGCCTACGATTTCTCGGCGCTGCTGCCGGCGCTAACCGCGGCGCAGCAGGCGCAGGTCATCGCTGCCGGCCAGACGATCGGCAACGTCAGCGCACCGGCCAACACCGGTCGCGGCGAGGTGCTCGGCGTCGAGGCGACCGTCTCGCTGCCGTTCAAGGCGATCACCAGCGCACTGGACGGCTTCGGCATCTTCGCCAGCGGCAATTACACGCAGTCGACGATCAAGTTCGCCAGCAACCCGACGCAGGCGATCACCTTGCCCGGCCTGTCCAAGTGGACCGGCAGCGGCACGATCTACTTCGAGAAATGGGGCTTCCAGGCGCGCGCCAACTATCGCTACCGCTCGGACTTCCTCGCCGAGGTCGCCGGCCTCTCGGCGTCGCCTACCTATCGCACCGCCAAGTCGGAAGGCATCCTCGACGCGCAGATCGGCTATGAATTCCAGGAGGGCTTCCTCCGCGGCTTCTCGATCCTCGCGCAGGCGAAGAACCTCACCGATCGTCCGTTCATCACCTATCAGAACGACGATCCGCGCCAGGTGATCGATTACCAGCGCTATGGCCGCGATTATTATATCGGCGTCACCTACAAATTCTGACGCCGACCTCCATTCCTCCCCGGAACCTTGGGCTGTCGTCTTGTGACGGCAGCCCTTTTTGTCGATAGGCCAAGGGCATGACTGCATCCGTCACCACGATCGTGATCGCCGGCGGCGGCACCGCCGGCTGGATGGCGGCGGCGGCGCTGGGCGGCTTTCTCGAGACCGGCTATCGCATCCGCCTGATCGAATCCGATGAGATCGGCACGGTCGGCGTCGGCGAGGCGACGATCCCGCAGATCCGCCTGTTCAATCAGGCGCTCGGCCTCGACGAGGATGCCTTCCTGCGTGCCACCGGCGGCACGTTCAAGCTCGGCATCGCCTTCGACGGCTGGCGCGAGCCCGGCCATAGCTACATGCACGCTTTCGGCGATGTCGGCCGCGACGTCGGGCTGATCGCCTTCCAGCATTACTGGCTGCGCGCCCGCCGGCTCGGCCTCGCCAAGCCGCTCGACGCTTATTGCCTCAACGAGGTCGCGGCGCGGGCCGGGCGGATGCACCGCGGCGGGCCGCTCACCGCGGCGACGATCCCGGCGATGCCTTATGCCTTCCATTTCGATGCGGGCCTCTATGCCGCCTATCTCCGCCGCTTCGCGGTCAACCGCGGCGTCGAGCGGACCGAGGGGAGAATCGCCGGCGTCGAACGCGATTCCCTGACCGGCGACGTCGCCGCGCTGACGCTCGATTCCGGCGAGCGTGTCGCCGGCGACCTGTTCCTCGACTGCACCGGTTTCCGCGGCCTGCTGATCGAGGGGGCGCTCGCAACCGGTTACGAGGACTGGCGCCATTGGCTGCCCTGCGACCGCGCGATCGCGGTACCGAGCGCCAATGTCGGCGCGCCCTTGCCCTATACCCGCGCGATCGCGCGCGAGGCGGGCTGGCAATGGCGTATTCCGCTCCAGCATCGCACCGGCAACGGCCACGTCTATTGCAGCGCTTTTACCAGCGACGAGGCCGCTGCCGACACGTTGCTCGCCACTATCGAGGGCGAGGCGCAGGGCGATCCGCGCCAGCTCCGCTTCGTCACCGGCCGCCGCAAGCGCGCGTGGAGCCACAATGTCGTCGCGATGGGGCTGGCGAGCGGCTTCCTCGAACCGCTCGAATCGACCAGCATCCACCTCATCCAGTCGGCGATCGCGCGGCTGATCAAGCTCCTGCCCGCGCTGCCCGTCGCCCCCGCCTTGCGCGACGAATACAATCGCCAGACCGGGGTCGAGATCGAGCGCATCCGCGACTTCCTGATCCTCCATTATTGGGCGAACGGCCGCGACGAACCGTTCTGGCAGGCGTGCCGGGCGATGGACCTGCCCGATACGCTGCGCGCCAAGATCGCGCTCTGGCAGGAGGCGGGGACGATCGTCCGCGAACAGGAGGAATTGTTCACCGAGGACGGCTGGCTCCAGGTGCTGGCCGGGCAGGGGGTCGCAGCGCGTGCGCATCACCCGCTCGCCGACCAGATCGACGACGGCGACCTCGGCGAATATATGGAGACGCTGGAACTGCTCTACCGTCGCGAGGCGGGCGCGATGCCGACGCACGCGGCGTTCATCGACCGGCATTGCAAGGCGCGGTGATTGTGAGAAAGGTTTTTGTTCGCGCAGGGACGCAGAGACGCGAAGGTGTCGCGCCCGGGGCAAGGCGTGGTCCTGTCTACCTCATGGCGTGAAAGGACGGACCGCGGCCGCGGCAGCCGCTTCCCCTTTGCGTCTCTGCGTCTCTGCGCGAACTCTCTTCTTTGCCGGGTTTGAAAAGGCACGAATGTTCGAGCGGGAGCGCCACCTATCCCCCGTTGCCGACGCCTAATATCGTCACGTCGATCCGCGCACGATCAGCCGCGGTTGCAACAGCGCCGTATCGGTCGGTTCGTCGGCGATGCGGCGCAGCAAGGTGTCGACCAGCACTTCGCCCGCGCGGCGATAGTCCTGCGCGATCGTCGTCAGCGGCGGCTGCGTCGTCGCGGCGGCGGGGATGTCGTCGAAGCCGACGATCGCGACATCCTCGGGCACGCGCCGCCCGGCCTCGGTCAGCGCGCGCATCGCGCCGAGGGCGATGATGTCGGAGGCCGCGAACAGCGCGTCGAACGGAATGTCGCGCGCCAGCAACCGCTTCGTCGCTTCATAACCCGAGTGTTCGACGGTCAGCGCATCGGCGTGCAGGCCGGGATCGACCGGCAGGCCATGCGCGCGCAACACGGCGCACAGCCCGCGATAGCGGTCGCGGAATTCGGGATAGTGATCGTCGGCATGGCCGATGAAGCCGATCCGGCGGCGACCGCGGTCGACCAGATGCTCGGCGGCGATCCGCCCGCCCGCGATATTGTCGCAGCCGATCGTCACGCCGAGATTGTGGCTGTCGACCGAGCCCCAGCGCACGAAATGCGTCCCCTGCGCGACCAGCGCCTCCAGCCGCGCCTTGTACAGTTCGTAATCGCCATAGCCGAGCAGGATGATCCCGTCCGCCTTGCGACTGTCCTCGTAATCGGTGTGCCAGTCGGCGGAGAGCTGCTGGAACGAGCTGAGCAGATCGTAGCCGCGCGCCGCGCAGGTGCGCAGGATCGATCCCAGCATCGACAGGAAGAAGGGGTTGATGAAGCTGCCGTCGTCGAGCGGGTCCTCGAAGAACAGCAGCGCCAGCGTCATGCTCTGCCCCCGCCGCAGCGACGAGGCGTTTTTGTCGACCTTGTAGTTGAGCTGGCGGGCGATCGCCTCGATCCGCATTCGCGTCGCCGCGCTCACCGTGCGGTCGCCGCGCAGCGCGCGGCTGACGGTCGGCTGCGACACGCCGGCGCGTGCGGCGATGTCGAAGGAGGTCGGCTTGTCGCTCGCTCCGCCCGGTCCCCGTCCTCTGCTCTTCACGGCCATGAGGGCAATCTACATCAGTGCGACGGGGCGGGATAGCGTCAGTGAATACGTATGCCCTATGCTTGGCTTGGCGCGCCCGCGTCCGCACAACGGCCCCGGATGCGGCCGGCGATGGATCGGGCGCACGACGATGCCGGGGGATGCATGCTGAAGCTCGCCACACGAACCGCGACCGCGCTTGCGCTGCTGTTCGCTGCCCCCGCCGTGTCCGCGCAGACCGCCGATTATCGCGCGCGGTTGCCGCAGGACGAGGTGATCTATTTCCTGCTCCCCGACCGGTTCGAGAATGGCGACACCGCCAACGATCGCGGTGGCCTCACGGGCGGCCCGCTCGTCACCGGCTTCGATCCGACGGCGAAAGGCTTCTATCACGGCGGCGACCTCAAGGGGCTGACCCGGCGGCTCGACTATATCCAGTCGCTCGGCGCGACGGCTTTGTGGGTCGGGCCGATCTTCAAGAACAAGCCGGTGCAGGGCGGCCCCGGCCGGCAATCGGCGGGCTATCACGGCTATTGGATCACCGACTTCACGCAGGTCGATCCGCATCTCGGCACCAATGACGATTTCGCCGCTTTGGTCGCGGCGGCGCATGCGCGCGGGATGAAGGTCTATATGGACATCATCATCAACCACACCGCCGACGTGATCCAGTATCGCGAATGCCAGGCAAAGCGCGAATGCCCGTATCGCAGCCGCGCCGATTATCCCTATCAGCGCCGGCTCGGCATCACCGGCAAGCCGATCAATCCGGGTTTCGCCGGTGACGACGTCCGCACGCCGGAGAATTTCGCGCGCCTGACCGATCCGGCCTATGCCTATACGCCCTTCGTTCCCGCCGCCGAAAAGGCGGTGAAGCTGCCGGCATGGCTCAACGACGTCACGCTCTACCACAATCGCGGCGACACGACCTATCGCAACGAGAGTTCGACGATGGGTGATTTCGTCGGCCTCGACGATCTGATGACCGAGAATCCGAAGGTCGTCGCGGGGATGATCGACATCTTCGGCGGCTGGATCGACCGGTTCGGGATCGACGGCTTCCGCATCGACACCGCGCGCCACGTCAACCCGGAATTCTGGACCGAATTCGTCCCCGCCATGCAGGCACGCGCGAAGGCGAAGGACATTCCCAATTTCCACATCTTCGGCGAGGTGTCGGATCACGAGGTGCGGCCGGCGGTGCTCGCGCAGCATACGATCGTCGACAAACTGCCCGCGGTGCTCGACTTCTCCTTCCGGCAGGCGGTGGTCGAGACGGTCGCCGGCACGCGTGGCACCGACGCGTTCGAGGCTCTGTTCGACGGCGATGCGCTCTATGCCAAGGGCTTCGACACCGCGGTGCAATTGCCGACCTTCACCGGCAATCACGACGACGGCCGCTTCTCGACCTTCGTCCGCAAGGCCTTCCCGCAGGCGAGCGACGCCGAGGTGATGGCGCGCGTCATGCTGTCCAACGCGATGCTGCTGACGCTGCGCGGCGTACCGACGATCTATTCGGGCGACGAACAGGGGTTCGTCAGCGACGGCAACGATCAGGATGCGCGCGAAGACATGTTCGCGAGCAAGGTCGCGGTCTATAACGACAACCGCCTGCTCGGCACCAATACCACCAACGCGACGGCGCATTTCGGGCAGGACAATCCGCTGTTCCGGCAGACCGCCGCGCTGGCGAAGCTGCGTCTGGCCACCCCGGCGCTCACCCGCGGTCGCCAGCAGCTGCGCGCCCGCGAGGAGACGCCGGGCCTGCTCGCCATCTCGCGTTTCGATCCGGACAGCGGCGCGGAGGTGCTGCTCGCCTTCAACACCGCGACGACGCCGCTCACCCGTCAGGTCGAGGTCGGCATCGGCGCGACCGGCGCGACCACGCTCTCCGGCAGCGGCTGCGGTGCGGTCGCCGCGCCGGGCAGCCTGACGATCACGCTTCCTCCCCTCGGCTATGCCGTCTGTGCCCTGAAGGCGACCCAATGACCCTGACTGACCGCCCGTGGTGGCACGGCGCGACCATCTACCAGATCTATCCGCGCAGTTTCGCGGACTCCAACGGCGACGGCATCGGCGACCTGCCGGGCATCACCGCGCATCTCGATCACGTCGCCAGCCTGGGCGTCGAGGCGATCTGGCTGTCGCCCTTCTTCCGCTCGCCGATGGCCGATTTCGGCTATGACGTGTCGGACTATTGCGACGTCGATCCGATCTTCGGCACGATCGCCGATTTCGACGCATTGGTCGTGCGCGCGCATGCACTGGGTCTCAAGGTGATCGTCGATCAGGTCTGGGCGCATACCAGCGACCAGCATCCCTGGTTCGTCGAGAGCCGGTCGAGCCGCGACAATCCCAAGGCCGACTGGTACGTCTGGCGCGATCCGCAGCCCGAGGGGTCGCCTCCGAACAATTGGCAATCGGTGTTCGGCGGTCCGGCCTGGACGTGGGACGCGCGCCGAGGCCAATATTACATGCACAATTTCCTGAAGGAACAGCCGCAGGTCAACGGCCACCATCCGGCGGTGCAACAGGCCTTCCTCGACGTCGCCCGCTTCTGGCTGGAGCGCGGCGTCGACGGCTTCCGCATCGACGCGATCAACTTCATGATGTTCGACCCCGATCTGCGCGACAATCCGCCCGCGCCGCTCGACGACGGCATCCCGCGCACGCGTCCGTTCGATTTCCAGCTGCACCAATACAATCAGAGCCACGATGCCATTCCCGGCTTTCTGGAGCGCGTGCGGGCTTTGTTCGACAGCTATGACGCGCGCTTCACCGTCGCCGAGGTCGGTGGTGCGGACAGCGATCGCGAGATGAAGCTGTTCACCGCGGAAGGGCGCCGCCTGCACAGCGCTTATGGTTTCGACTTCCTCTATGCGCCGACACTGACGCCGGGGATCGTCGCGGAAGCGATCGACAAATGGCCCGAACAGGACGGCGTCGGCTGGCCGAGCTGGGCGTTCGAGAACCACGATGCGCCGCGGGCGATTTCGCGCTGGGCGGGGCAGGGCGATCCCCGTGCCTTCGCGCGCATGAAGATGCTGCTGCTGGCCAGCCTGCGCGGCAATATCTTCCTTTATTACGGCGAGGAACTCGGCCTGACCCAGGTCGCGGTGCCGTTCGAGGATCTTCAGGACCCCGAGGCGATCGCCAACTGGCCGCAGACGCTGTCGCGCGACGGCGCGCGCACGCCGATGGCGTGGCGCAGCGATGCCGCCAATCTGGGCTTCTCGACCGCCCGGCCGTGGCTGCCGGTCGGTGCCGATCATGCCGCGCTGGCAGTCGACCGGCAGGAGCGCGATCCGCATGCCCTGCTGCACTGGACGCGCGAGACGCTGGCGCTGCGCAAGCGGCACCCCGCGCTGCTGACCGGCGACATTCGCGTCGTCGCGGCGGACGCGGCGATGCTCGCGATCGAACGCCGCGCATCGGACGAGACGATGCTCTGCGTCTTCAACCTGTCGCCCGAGCCGCAGCGCTGGGCGCCCGAGCAGCCCGATGCGTGGCGGCCGGTCGTCGAAAACGCGACACAGGGCTGGCATTTCGACGGATATGGCGCACTGATCGCCACCAAAATGGGAGAGGCATGATGAAGCATTACACGATCGGGGGCGCCCTCGCGCTGGCGCTGCTGACGAGCACGGCGATCGCGCAGACCGACGCCAATGGCGTCGCCCAGATCCCGACCGTCGCTGCCCAGCCGGCGGCGACCGCGACCTCGCCCGACAAATCATTGGTGGTGACGATCGCGCTCGATAACGACGGCCGCCCGACCTATGCGGTGACGCGCAAGGGCAAGCCGGTGCTCAACCCCAGCAAGCTCGGCGTCATGTTCACCGACGCACCCAAGATCGAGCGCAACCTCGAACTGATCGGCAAGACGACCGCGTCGGCGGACAGCAGCTGGACGCAGCCGTTCGGCGAATGGAAGACGATCCGCGATCGGCATAACGAGCTTGCCCTCCGCTTCCGCGAGAAGACCGGGCTGAAGCGTGAGATGGACGTCACCTTCCGCATCTTCGACGACGGCATCGGTTTCCGCTACAGTTTCCCCGACCAGCCCAATCTGCATCAGGCGAACATCGCCGACGAGCTGACCGAATTCGCCTTCGCGCAGAACGGCACGGCATGGTGGAAGCCTGCGCTCCAGTGGAATCGCGAGGAATATCTCTACGAGAAGACCCCGCTCGACGCGGTCGGCACCGCGCAGACGGTGATGACGGTCAAGCTGGCCGACGGCACGCATGCCGCGGTGCACGAGGCCGCGCTGATCGATTATGCCGCAATGAATCTGGCGCGCAGCGAGGGCAATACGTTCAAGGCGGCGCTGACCCCCGGCGCCGGCGCGCCCAAGGTCGTGCGGACCGCACCCTTCGCCTCGCCGTGGCGGACGGTGATCCTGTCCGACGATGCGCCCGGCCTGTACATGAGCCACCTCGAGCTCAACCTCAACGAGCCGAACAAGCTCGGCGACGTCAGCTGGATCAAGCCCGGCAAGTTTGTCGGCGTGTGGTGGAACATGATCAAGGGCGACTGGACCTGGGCAACCGGCCCGAAGCACGGCGCGACCACCGCCAACGTCAAGACCTATATCGACTTCGCCGCCGCCAATCGCATCCCCGGCGTGCTCGTCGAGGGCTGGAACGTCGGCTGGAACGGCGACTGGTTCGGCAATGGCAACGACATGCAGTTCGACCAGCCGACCCCCGATTTCGACGCGGCGGAACTGTACCGCTACGCCAAGGCGAAGGGTGTCTATCTGGTCGGCCATAACGAGACCGGCGGTTCGGCGAGCCATTACGACGCGCAGCTCGACCGCGCCTTCTCCTATGCGCGCGACCACGGCATTCCGGTCATCAAGACCGGCTATGTCACCGACGCCGGCCAGATCGAGCGCGTCGATGCCGACGGCACCAGGAAGCGCGAATGGCACGAGGGCCAGTGGATGGCGAACCACTATCTGCGCGTCGTCCAGACCGCCGCCAAATACAAGGTCGGCATCGACAGCCACGAGCCGATCAAGGACACCGGCCTGCGCCGCACCTATCCCAACTGGCTGAGCCGCGAGGGTGGCCGCGGGATGGAATATAACGCTTGGCCGGGCAAGAACCCGCCGAACCACGAAGCCAATATGTTCTTCACGCAATGGCTCGGCGGCCCGATGGACTTCACCCCCGGCGTGCTGAGCCTCGAGGGGTCGGGCGGCAGCCCGTTGCTGTCGACCGAGGCGAAGCAGCTCGCGCTGTACGTCGTGATCTACTCGCCGGTGACGATGGCGGCGGACACGCCCGAGAATTACGCCAAGCACATGGACGCCTTCCAGTTCATCCGCGACGTGCCGGTCGACTGGTCGGAGACGCGCGTGCTCAATGGCGAGGTCGGCGAGTACGTGACGGTGGCGCGCAAGGACCGCGCCGGCGAAGATTGGTATCTCGGCAGCATCACCAACGAGGCGCCGCGCATGCTCACCGTCGCCCTCAACTTCCTTGATTCCGGGCGTAACTATACCGCTGAGGTGTATCGCGACGGCGCGGGCGCGGATTACCGGACGTCGGCGCGCCATGCGATCGCGATCGAGAAGCGCAGCGTGAAGAAGGGCGACACGCTGTCGCTCGCGCTGGCGCCGGGCGGCGGACAGGCGATCCGCTTCGTCGCCGCCGGCAAGGCGCGGCGGCGGTGATCCGCCGGGGGCGGGCGCGCGCGACGGTTGCCAAACCCACGCCGTCATGCCGGACTCGTTCCGGCATCCACCGGCTCGCAGATGCGGAAAGCGTTGCTCACCGGGGTGACGGAGGGTTTGGGGAGGCCGGTTGCCGGGCCCCGTACAGCCGCGGCATCGCCTATGGCCGATCGGGTGTCGCGGCGGTTCCCACATCGTTCGTCATGCCGGACTTGATCCGGCATCCCGCTTCCTCTTGGCGTCGTGCAGCAAGAAGCGGGACCCCGGCGCAGGGCCGGGGTTACGGTGGGACGCGAGAGCGTGCGAGGCCAGCATCGACCCTATACCAAGTCCCCGCGATCCACCGGCGCGCGCCATGACCGCCGTCGCACGGCCGCGGCAGAGCTGGGCGGGTCTCTGGAACATCTCGTTCGGCTTTTTCGGCATCCAGATCGGCTTCGCGCTCCAGAACGCGAACATGAGCCGCATCTTCCAATCGCTCGGCACCAGCCTCGACGATCTGCCGGCGCTGTGGGTCGCGGCGCCGCTGACCGGGCTGCTGGTGCAGCCGGTGATCGGCCATCTCAGCGACCGCACCTGGCTGGGTCGCCTCGGCCGGCGGCGGCCCTATTTCCTCGCCGGCGCGATCCTCGCCGCGATCGCGCTGCTGCTGATGCCCGAGAGTCCGGGGCTGCTGATGGCGGCGTTGCTGCTCTGGCTGCTCGATGCGTCGCTCAACGTCTCGATGGAGCCGTTCCGCGCCTTCGTCGGGGACATGCTCGACAAGGACCAGCATGCCGCCGGCTATGCGGTGCAGACCGCCTTCATCGGTGCGGGCGCGGTGTTCGGGTCGATTTTCCCGTGGCTGCTCGAACACCTCGGCGTATCGAACGTCGCGGCGAGCGGCGGCATCCCCGATACGGTGCGCTTCGCCTTCTGGTTCGGGGGCGCCGCGCTGTTCCTCGCGGTGCTGTGGACGGTGCTGACCACGCGCGAATATTCGCCCGCGGAGATGGCGGGATTCCACGGCGAGGCCGATGCGGAGGATCAGGCGCAGGTGACGCGCACACTCGCTGCGCGCCGGCTGGCCGGCAGCAGCGTGTGGATCGCGACGGGGGCGATCGTCGTCGCCGGCGTCGCGGTACTGAGCCTTGAGAAGGAAGTGTATCTGCTCGGCGGCCTGCTGATCGCTTATGGACTGGCGAGCATTCTCGCCATCCTGCGCGCGCGGGGCGGACGGCCGGTCGACATGCTCGGCCATATCGTCGGCGATTTCGGCGGCATGCCGGTGCTGATGAAGCGGCTGGCGGTCGCCCAATTCTTCAGCTGGTCGGCGTTGTTCATCATGTGGATCAACACCACGCCAATCGTCGCCGGGGCCTTTTACGGCGCGCCCGACGCGCGCAGCCCGCTCTATCAGGCCGGGGCCAACTGGGTCGACGTGCTGTTCGCCGCCTATAACGGCATCGCTGCGGTGGCGGCGCTGACGCTGCTGCCGCTGCTGGCGCGGCGGATCGGGCAGGCGCGCACGCATATCGTCGGGCTGCTGTGCGGCGCGGCGGGCTTCGCGAGCTTCTTCGTCGTCACCGATCCGAGATGGCTGCTGGCGAGCGAGATCGGCATCGGCATCGCCTGGGCGTCGATCCTCGCCATGCCCTATGCGATCCTCGCCTCCAGCCTGCCGCAGCGCAAGCTTGGCATCTATATGGGATTGTTCAACGTCTTCGTCGTCGTGCCGCAATTGCTGGTCGCGACGGTGATGGGCTCGATCACCAAGCATTTCTTCCCGACCGAGCCGATCTGGACGCTCGCCTTCGCCGCCGGCGCGTTGCTGCTCGCCGCGCTGGCGATGACGCGCGTGACGGCAGGCGCGACGCGATGAACGGCGCCGGACACGACGGTCCGGCGCCGTCGACCGTCAGAAGGTGATGCGCGCGACGCCGGCGATCTGCCGGTCGCTCATGATCGCATCGCGCGGTCGGGTGGTGACGCCGTAATAGGTCGACCGCACCGTATTGGTGAGATTGGTGCCGTTGAGTGTCAGCGACAGATGCGGCGTCACGTTGGCGGTGATCGACGCGTCGAGCTGCCCGGACGATTTCTGGAAGATGGGCAGATTGCCCGTGCCGTTGGCCGAGGTCGTCACCAGGAACTTGTTGCGCCAATTGTAGGCGACGCGGGCCGAAATCAGGCCATGTTCGTAGATACCGACCAGATTGTAGTTGTACTTTGACAGGCCCTCCAGCGGCAATTGCGTCACCGGCCCCTGGCTCGCCGGGCTCGGCGCCTCGGAGTCGACGTAGGTGAAGTTCGCCTGCATGCCGAGGCCGCTCAGCGCGCCGGGGAGGAAGTCGAAGAACTGCTGATAGGCGATCTCCGCGCCCTTCACCTTGGCCTTGCTGGCATTGTCGTAGGTCGTCACGTCGTAGAGCGCGGTGACGCCGTCGGTGAAGGTGACGCTACGCGGCACGATCACCGTCTGGATGTAGTTGGAGATGTTCTTGTAGAAGCCGGCGACGCTCACCGACCCGGTCCGCGCGAAATACCATTCGAGCGAGGCGTCGAGGTTGCTCGACCGCATCGGCTTGAGGAACGGATTGCCGGTCGAGGTCGTATGCTGCTGGTCGATCTGCGCAGTGCCGGGCTCGGTGATCGTCAGCGTCGGGTTGAGCTGGTTGAAGTTCGGGCGCGAGATGTTCTTCGATGCGGCGAACCGCAATTGCAGCCGCTCGGTGAGATGCGCGCGCAGGTTGAGGCTCGGCAGCACCGACGTGTAATCGTTGCTCTGGTCGTTTGCCGTGAAGGTCGGTGCGGCGGTCTGCTGCGTGCCGTCCGGCGCTGTGATCAGGTCGATCTGCTGGTAGAAGCCGGTCACCGCCACCTTGGTGCGGACTACGCGGACGCCGACGTTGCCGTCGATCGGCACGGGCAGCGCGTCCGCCTTGAAGAAGGCGGCGAGATAGCCCGTATAGGTCTTCTGCGCCTGCGTATTGGTTCCGCTGGGCTGGAAGGTCGGCGTCGAGGTGATGCCGAGCGTCGCCCGCGTCGCATCGTAGTTCAGCACCGTCGGCAGCGAGAAAGCCTGGATGTCGCCGAACAGATTGGCGTCGCCACGAAAGAAGTCGCCGAGGTCGACATAGCGGAGATTGCCCGCCGGTCCGGTCAGCCCGGTGTAGCGATAGCCGGTATCGTTGGTGCGGTTGCGGCGATCGGCGTAGCGGACGCCGGCCTTGATCGAGCTGAGGATGCCGCCGTCGAAGCGATATTCGCCGTCGAGCCGGCCGACCTTGTCGGTGCCCTTCGAATTGTTGAGATTGTCGAGGTAGAAGCCGTTGCTGTAGGTCGCCGGGCTGGCGAGCCCCGCCGCCGAGGTGATCTGGAACGACGGAATGTCGCCGCGGATATCCTGGGTCAGCGTCGTCGCAGTGCCGCTCAGGCCGACGATCGAATTGAGGTTGTTGGTCTTCGAGTCGACGTACTGGCCGTCGGCGGTGATCGTCAGATTGGGTGTCGGCCGCCATTTGGCGTTGAGCGAATAATCGGTGGTCACCGAATGGCGCGCGCCGATCGAGGTGTTGTTGCCGATCGGCACGTTGACGAAGGTGCCGCTCTGGAAATCGCCGTTGGGTGCATAAGTGAAGGGCGCACCCGCCTGCGGCGTGATCGCGACGCCGCTGGTATAGGCGAAATAGCTGTAGCCGTAGGAGCGCAGCTTGTAATCGTTGCGGAAATATTCGCCGGTGAATTCGAGCGTGTCGGACGGCCGCCATTGCAGCGAAACGTCGACACCGAAGCGGCGGCGGTCGCCGGGCACTTCGCCGATGCCGGTGCCGTGCGGCAGCGTCGTCGTCTGGCCGGTGCGGCCGAGCGTCGCCAGCGTCGCGGCATCGCCGGCGTTGGTCGGATCGAGCGTGTAAAACGGCTCGGTCGAGATCGTGTCCTGGCGGAAGGCGGTCTTCTGATAGGAGGCGCTGGCGAGGATGCCGATCTCGCCGATGCCGGTCGACCAGCGATCGCTGAGCAGCAGCGACGCCGCCGGCTTGCTCCGGCGTGCGAGATCGTAATAGGTGTTGGTCACCGACGCGGACGCCTTGGCACCGTCGAAGTCGAACGGCTTGCGGGTGCGGAAGTTGATCGTGCCGCTGAGCTGATCCTCGATCAGGTCCGCCGACGGATTCTTGTAGACGTCGATGCCGGCGAGCAGCTCGGACGGCACATCTTCAAGGCTGAGCGAGTTGCTCGATCCGCTGGCGGTGAAGATGTCGCGGCCGTTGAGCTCGGTGCGGACCTGGGTTAGGCCGCGGATCGCGACCGAACTGCCCTCGCCGAACGCCCGCTGGATCTGGACGCCGGAGATGCGCTGCAAGGCCTCGGCGATATTGCGGTCGGGGAGCTTGCCGATGTCTTCCGCGACGATCGAATCGACGATCTGCGCCGCGTTGCGCTTGATGTTCTGCGCCGACTGGAGGCTGGCGCGGACACCCGTGACAACGATGTCATCGCCGGCCGAAGGCGTGGTGGGGCTTGGGTCGACGGCCTGTCCCTGATCGCCGCTCGGGGCGGCGGTGCCGCTGTTCTGCTGCGCTTCGGCCGCTGCGACGGGGGCGGGGCCGTCCTGCGGCGGCGCCGTCTGCGCCTGTGCGGCCGAGCCGGCCAGAGCGATCGCCAGCAGCGATACCGTCGCGTGGAAGCCCTTGTCGCGACCCAAGCGCGTGCGCACCATCGAACCCGTCATCATTCTCTCTCCAGCCGATCCGGCCGCGGCGATACCGCCGCGCCTGACTTGCAGACGTCGTGCTCGGCCCGTCGCGAACGTCTCGGGGCGCCGCCTAATCCACTGGAAAACGCATTTATACGACAAATGAGAATTTACAGGCGAATGTTCTAGCGCATTGGTAAAAATGTCGCAGAAGGGCCTGTTCGGGCTGATCCATGTGAAGCGAGCGGTGTATGCGAGCTAACGTATGGAGATCGGGTGGTCATGTCCCGCGCAGGGTGGCTAGGTTCGGCTGGTCATGCCGCTGGGGCTGCTGCTGTCCGGCCTCACCATCGGCGGCGTGGCGCGTGGATGACCGCGCTTGAGCTATGGCTAATTCAGACAAATCCATCGCACGTGAACGATGGGGTCAGCCCCGCAGGCTGAACTGGATCGGCAGCTCGACCGAGACCGGATCGCCCGGAATATCGGGCGTCGGCGCGGGCAGGGGCGAGCCGCGCCTGATGGTCGCCAGCGCTTCGCCATCGAGCAACGGATAGCCGCTGCCGCGCACGATCCGCGCCGAACGGACGATGCCCTGACGATCGACGCCGATCGCGACCAGTGCCACGCCCTGCTGCCCGTCGCGTTCGGCGACGCGGGGATAGCGCAGCAGCGGCCGGAGATGCGCGAGGATATCGCCCTGCCAATTGGCCCGCGCCGCGCGTTCCGCCGCGGCGGTTCGCCCCGATGTGGGTTGCGCGGCGGCAGGAGCGGCGCTTGCCGGGGTGGTGGCGTCGGCGGGCTGGTCGCTGTGCCCCTGCGGGCGGGGCAGCGCGGGCGTCGCGGGTTCGGCCGGAGCGGGATGCGGGGCGGGGAGCTGGACGAGCGGCACCGGCACCGGCGGCGTCGGCGGCGGCGTCTCGGTCCGGCGCGGCATCTCCTGCGCCGGGGTGGTCGCCTGCGCGGTCGCGGATGCGTCTTGCGCGGCAGGGGGGACGTCGAACACGGCCAGCGCGGGCGCCGGCCGACTGCTCGGTGCCGTGGAGGGGGCCGCCCAGTGCCAGAGCGCGATCGCCGCCAACACGACATAGACCAGCGCCGTGCCGCCGAGCCCGAGCAAATTCTCGCCATGCCGGCGCCGCGCGGCATAGGAGGCGGTGGGCCAGCCGGTCGCCATCGGCGCCGGCGCGAATGCTAGGTCAGAAGACATGATCCATCCTCAGGCTGACGCTGGTGCGCCGGTAGGAATAGAGCCAGTCGACGTTGCTGCCGACGCGGCTGTGCTGGACGAGCAGGCTGGGGCTGAGGCCCGCGACCTTCGCGCCGGGGAGGCGGGCGAGCATCGTGTAATTCCGCTCGACGTCGCGGCGTCTGGCGTCGAGCAGCGGGCTGAACGCGCCATAGTCGCGGCGGCGGAGCGAGGCGGTCAGCAGCAGGTCGACCGCCGCGCCGATCGTCCGGTCGAGCCCGAGCCGCGCGCCATATTGGCGATAGGCGTTGACCCGATCGCCGGCGCGCTTGTCGAGCAGATCCGGCCCGCCGAACACCGTCCAGCCGTGCGGCAGCGTGTGGAAGCCGGTCAGCCACGCATCCGCCTGCCGCCCGTCGTAATCGCGATAACCGTCGCGCCGGTAGCGATAGTCGCGCCAGTTGCCCTCGACCCGGACGAGCGTGCGCGACCCGAACCCGCGGCTATATTCGCCGTGCAGACCCCAGGCATCGTAGAGCCGCTGGCCCCCCAGCGTGCCGAGATCGAACGAGGGGGCGAGGACCAGCCCGGTAGCGGCGGTGCGGCGGTCGTAGCCCGCGTACAGCGACAGCGCGGTCTGGCTGTAGCGGCCGTGGCCGGGAAAGAGATCGCCGAAGGCGAGCGCCCGGCCGCCGATCCCGTCATGGCCGGCGAGCGGCAGGCGCAGCGTGGCATTGCCCTCGATATTGATCCCGCGCGCGGCGATCGGATCGGGCACCTTGCGGTCGAACAGGCAATCCCCCGAGGCGCCGGGGATCAGGCAGGTATAGCTCGCCGACGACTGGTTGAGGTTGGAGCTGTATTCGGGGCCGAACGACACCATGCCCTGCACGCCGCGCCTTTTGCGCAGGGCGGCGAGAAAGGTGTCGACCGTCCGCACCACGCCCGCCGCCTTGTCGCCCTGCGCGAGCAGCGCGCCGCGCACGCCGGCGAAGGCCTGCGCCGCCTCGCGATCGCGGCGGTCAAGGAACAGCACGCGCGCCAGTTCGAGCCGGCCGGGCACGAAATCGGGCTGCGCCGCGACGAGCGCGCGATAGGCGCGCTCCGCCCCCGCCATGTCGCCCGCCTCGCGCGCGAGGCCGCCTTCGGCGTAGAGGATCAGCCCGTCCTCGTGACCGGGGAGGGCGCGATAGGCGGCGAGGAAGCGACGCACGTCCGCCCAGCGTCGCCGCATGATCGAGACGTAGAGCGCCGCGCCCGTGTCGCTGGCGTTGCGGCCGACGGCATAGGTGGTGCCGTCGATCTCGACGCTGGTCGGATCGAGCCGCTCGGTCTCGTCGCGCACCCGCGTTTCGGCCTCGGCCTTGCGCTGCTCGACGGTCTGGTCGAGGCGCAGGCGCGTGTCGCCGCTGCCGGCCTGCTGGGCGAGCGCGGGCGAGGGACAAGCGGCGGCCAACAGGGCGCCGGCGATGCCGACGCCCCGCGGGCCAAGGACGGAGGCCATGACGGCCCCCGTCCCCCGACGCATCGGATCAGTTCTTCGTGCCACCGAAGGCCGCGTTGTACTGACGGGCATTGTCGAACTTGACCAGACCGGCCAACGCCGCGGCGTTCGCGCCGTAGAAGCGGCCCTCGACCGCACCGCCCGAAGCGACCGTCGTCCCCGACTGGGTCGCGCTCGCACCGGTTCCGCCGAAAGTCGAGTCGGTCTTGATCGTGGCGGTGCCGATGTTCACCCCATAGCCCGACGCGCTGTTGGCGATGCTGCCGGTCAGCGTGCCCGACGAGCCCGAGGCGAAGTTGGCGGTGAAGGTGCCGGTTAGCAAACCCTTGTTGGCATAGTCGCTGATGCCCCGGACCGCATAGGTCGCCGAGCCGCTGGTCGGCACGGTCGTGCCGGTCGTGGTGCCGGCATAATAGACCGTATGATCGGTGCTGCCCGAGCTGGCATTGCTGCTCCACTCGCCGAACCAGACGTCATTGTTGCCCGCCTGCGCGAAGTGGAACAGGCCGAGGTTGCGATGATCGTCGGGTCCGGTGGTCGGATTGTTGATCGTCGTCACGCCGTTCAGGTCGGTCGAGCCGTTGCCCTTCAGGTCCTGGAAGGCGACATGATTGTCGATACCCGTCGCCTTGGCACCGAGCCCGGCTTTGCCTTCTGTCGGATGCGACGGGCCAAAGGCCGAACTTACTCCAACCGTGATGTTCGTTAAGTCGCTCGTACCGCCTTTAACGTCTTGCGCATGAGCGGTGCCGGCGAGCGACATCGCAACGGCGGCGGAGGCGGCGAACAGCTTGAAGTTGGTCATTTTCATGATACGTCTCCTGCTTGGTAACGCATCCGGCCATTCCGGATGCGGGTATCCGGCAGTCGCTGCCCGGCCATGGGTTTGCATGTCAGGCGCGGCGGCGGCTGCCGAATTCGGGTGTCACAGCCTCCCCGTCAGGCTGAGACGCAGCGTCCGTCCCGGCGAGGGATTGAGCGTGCGGCTGAGCGGGTCGCTGTAGTAATGATCGGTCAGATTGGTGCCGTTGATCTCGGCGGTGAAGCGATCATCGACGCGGAAGCGGACATAGGCGTCCACCGTCAGGTTCCTGCCCCATGCATAGGGAACGTTGAGCGCATAGCCCTGGACCGGATCGGGGGAGTTTAGCAGCGTGTCGAGCAGCGGGTTGTTATACTGGCTGTACCAGACGAAGCGGGGGCCGAATTCCAGTCGACGATCGAGCAGCCGCGCACCCAGCGTCAGGTTGAGCGAGTCGTCCGGCGCGGCCTGCGTCAGCAAATAACCTTGATAAAAGCCATATTTGACGCAGGCTGGAATCTTGCCGAGCCAAGTAGAACCGGAGTCCGTTACCAATGCTCTGGTTTCGTCGCAGACGCGATTGGTGAAGACGTGGGCATAACCGATGTCGCCGAACACGCTGCCGTTATCGTATCGCGCCTGCGCCTCGATGCCCGACAGGATTTGCTTGTCGAGATTGGAGGACTGAAGGTTGGTGTTGCGATCGATCACGTCGGTCGTGACGTTGCGATACCAGGTCAGGCGAAAGTCCGCCTTCCGGCCGTCACCGAGCCGGAGCAGGGGGCGCAAGTCCTGAATATAGGCGGCCTCGAGCGAATGCATATGCTCCGGCCTCAATGGATAGTCGGCGTTGAGCGATTGTGAAAAGCCCGACGTGCTTTCGAATAGGCTGGGATACCGGAAATATTCGGCATAGCGGACATAAGCGCGTGCCGAATGGCTCAGATAGGCTGTCGCTGATGCTGTCGGCGCCCAGTCATGGCCGGAAAGCCGCGTATCGGCCATCGCAAGGTTCCGAAAGGCGAATATCTGATCGATAGCGCAAACGCTTCGACCAGAGTAATCCGGTCTATAGCGCGAACTGTCGCTATATGCCCCGTTCAGACAGTCGATCTGCGATCGTGTGATCTTGCCTCGCGCATCTGGATAGAATGGATCGAAATAGGCATAACCAGTCCAGCCATTAAGCTTTGGTGTGTAGTTGGCAGCTGCGGTGTCGGCCAGCAGGGTGGCGTCGGCGATCGAATTTCCCCAATAGATGGCCTTGCCATATGTATCGCGTCGGTAATCGTCTTTGCTCTGGATCTTGAACGATCCCACCCTGTTCACATATCCCGCTACGCCTCTGACCAACAGCTTGTCGCCCGCCGCGATCGCTGCGCGAAGCTTGTCGTCGATTGCGTGGAATCCAGCATAGGTGACGCCGGCATCGAGCTTGAGGAAGCTGGCCGGGCGCCATTCGGCCTTCATGTCGATGCGATATTCGCCGCGCCGCCCCGAACGGTTGTTGCCGCAGAAGAAGCCGCAATAGCTCGCCCCGCGCGCGACCGCGGACTCGCCGGTCGGGCGCAGCACCTCGCGCTGCCAGTTGCCCTGCAGCAGCAGGTCGAAGCGCGAACCGAATTTGAACTGGTTGCTGGCGATCGCGCCGAAGCGGTCGTTGCGCTGGTGCAGGATCGCGGTGTCGCGCAGGATCGGGTCGCTATAGGATGCGGCCTGCGGATAGCCGCCGTTGCTGTTGGTGTCGCTGAGCGTGTGTGTGTCCCAGAAGCTCGCCTTGAAGTCGAGCCACCAGAGGTTCGGCTTCAGTTTATAGTCGACGTTATACGCCTGCGAATGGACGTGGCCGAGCGTCCACTGGATTGATCCGATGTCCGCACCGCCCCAGCCGACCACGCGCGACGGCAGGATGTCGCCATAGGTCGAGCGCGTGTCGCGGAACCCGGCCTTTAGGTAGGAGGCATCGTCGATGTGCCAGACCGCCTTGGCCAGCCATGACGACGTCCGCGACGAGGTGTTGGTGACCTCGTAGCCGGGCCGGTAGTTGAACGCCATGCGCTGGATGAACGTGCCTTGCTTCTTGGGATCGGCATTGACCTGCGAATAATAGCCGGCGTCATGCTCACCGGCGAAATAATTGCCGCGGGTGCGATAGGCATAGGCGCCGAGCAGATCGATCGTGCCCAGCCGGCCCGCCACGGCGATGCGCGCCGCCTTGTCGCCGAACGAGATGAGGTCATTGTCGTTGGGACCGCGAGCTTTGACCTGCACCGCCGGGTCGCGCGACGGATAATTCACGAGCCCCTCGGTTTTGCCGTTGCCGGGGAACAGGGGGAGGTCGCGATAGCTCTGCCCGAGGCTGAGCCGGGGGAGCCGCGGCGCGGTGGAATTGTCGCCGCCTTCCAGCTTGGCCTCGATGCCGAACGTCTGCCCCTTGCGCAGGATATCGGTGGCGTCGAGCGTGTGGACGACGACCGCGCCGCCGCTCGATCCGTCGACGCCGCGCTCCGACACCGGCCCCTTCGCGACCTGGATGCCCGCGATCAGATTGGGATCGATATAGGCGCGGTTGCTCGCGCCGTTATAGCCGCGCCAGACGGTCAGCGCCTGTTCGGTGCCGTCGATGATCACCGGCACGCGGCCGGGGCCGGAAATGCCGCGGATGCTCGGGTCGATGCCGCCGCCGTTGCGCGCGTCGCCGCTATAGACGCCGAGCATGCCCTTGAGCACGTCCGCCGGGGTCACGCCCTTGTACCGCTCGACCTCGTCCTTGCCCATATAGGTGGTGGTCGTGTCGCGGTCGTAGATGTCATCATAGCCGCGCGCGTCGCGCGCGCTGCCGCCCTCGGCGGTCTGCTGGCCCTCGACGCGCAGCGCATCGGTGGTGATCGTGTCCGCCGTCGCGGGCGCGGGCAGCCGCTCGATCGTCACCCGGTCGCCGCGCAGCCGCCCGGTGAAGCCGGTTCCCGCCAGCAGCCGGGCGAGCGCCGCCTCCGCCGTCCGCCGCCCGCTGACGCCCGGCGATGCCGCCGCCCGGATTGCGTCGTCCGGCGCGTCGATCTGCACGCCCGCCTGCTGTCCGAACGTGATCAGCGCCTCGCCCAGCGGCCCCGCGGCGATGGCGAAATCCCGCGCCCGTGCCTGCTCTGCTTGCTGTGCCGCGGCCACGCCCGGCGCCACCACCCCCGCGAGCGCGGTCGCGCCCAGCCATGTCGCACGCCACACCACGATCGCCGCGCACCGCCCCCGCAGTCCGCCGCTGGTCCGTTCCGTCCTTCGCACTTGCTTACCCCCATTTCACGTTCCGGCCGTTGATGCGAACGCGTCGCATTAGCCTATATATGGAACGCAGTGGCGGCCGGGATTTTCGGAGAATAATGCGCGACGAACACCGCGCGGCGGTCATTTCGGCTGACGCAGCGCGCTGCGGCAGCGGGCGACGCCCTCGGCGACGAGGCCGTGTGCGGTCGTCACCGACACGCTGAGCCGTTCGGCGATCTGGGTCAGCGTCGCGCCTTCGATCCGGTGCATCTCGACCGCCCGCCGCATCCGGACCGGCATCGTCTCGAACAAAGCGGCCAGTGCGCGCAATTCGTCACGGGCGATGGCCTGGCTTTCCGGCGACGGATCGAGGCTTGGCACGTCGACGGGCGGCGTGTCGGCGTTATCGGCAAACAGCGACGACTGGACGGAACGCCGACGCCGCCAGTCGCGGCTGAGATTGTCGACGACGGTGCGTAGATAGGGCAGGGTCTCACGCTGCGCCTGACCGGCGGCGGCGGCGTCGAAGCGCAGCCAGGCGTCCTGCAGCAGATCCTCCGCGATACTCCCGTCACCGGTGAGTCTGACGGCGCGCCCGAGCAGCTTGGCGCGCGACACCAGATAGAGCCGCAGCCGCCGCTCGGCGGCGGTCATGCCCTGCTCCATGTCGACGTAGCGGGTCATACCGAAGTGGACCTAGTGTATATGCTAACGACTCGCAATATCCTATCGGCTTAGGACAGGCACTCGTTGGTCGTGGTTACGGTCGGCGACATCGCGAGAGTCGGAGAAGCCTCTATTTTTCCAGCCAGCCCGTTTCCCGGTGGTCCGCTCCTAAAATGGATCGCGAGAGCGTCAAAAGGGGTAGGCTTGGTGACATTGGTGAATTCCGCGTTTTGCGCCGTGCGACATGGCGTATCGGCTGCCGCCCTCGTGACGGCGATCGCCGCACCGGCTTATGCGCAACAGGCGCCGACGGATGCGGCTTCCGCCGATCCCGCTGCAGCGCAGGACGCGCCCGCTCAGCAAACCGCGACCGTGGCCGCGCCGTCCGATCCCGGCCAGGGCACGGAGATCGTCGTCACCGGCACGCTGTTCCGCGATTCGAACGCGACCTCGATCTCGCCGGTCACCGTGCTCAGCGCGGAGACGCTCCAGCGTGCGAACATCACCACTGCGCAGGACGCGATCCGTTCGGTATCGGCGGACAGCGCGGGATCGATCTCGACCGGCTTCCGCAACGGCTTCTCGGCCGGCGGCGCCGCGGTGTCGCTGCGCGGCCTCGGCGTCTCGTCGACCGTGGTGCTGATCGACGGATTGCGCTCGGCGAACTTCCCGCTCAACGACGATGGCCACAATGCCTATGTCGATCTGAATTCGATTCCGTTCAGCATCGTCGACCGGATCGAGGTGTTGAAGGACGGCGCATCCTCCACCTATGGCGCGGATGCGATCGGCGGCGTGGTCAATCTGATCAGCAAGAAGCATTTCGAGGGAGTCGAAGGACCGGTACAGGGCGGCGCGACCGAACGCGCCGATGGGTCGCACTATCGCGTGACGCGACAACTTACCACTTAGATTGGATCAAGCAGGTCGCGGCCGACGAGATTGCGCCCGTCAACGGCGTGATCGATCTCTCATGCGAGAATACGCTGGCGCCCGTACCGTCGGACGGCGACAAGGCCAAGCAATGCTACGTCCGTCCGTTCATCTACGTCGACCTCAACGCCGGCGTGCAGGTGAACGACCAGTTCCGGTTCTTCTTCAACGTGCAGAACCTGACCGATGCCCGCGCGCCGCTGGCATCGGGCGCCTATGCCAGCAATCCGAACTATCTCAGCAGCTGGCATTATGCAGGCCTCGTCGGCCGGAATTTCAGTGCCGGGGCCAGTTTCAATTTCTGAAATCAGTTGCCGACTGTAGCGCCTCGAGGCGGCTCTGCCGTCCCGATGCGTCACCGGGATCGCTCCAACGGCCATGACGTTGGGCGAGTAATTAGCTTGTGGCCGACGTGGCGGCCCGATGCGAACACAACGATCGGGATCGACGCCGTCCGACGGAGTACGAACGAACGCGACCTTCCGTCAGCTCGACCGTTGTGCGGGGCAGAGGAGAGTCCGCCATGTCCCGCCGTATCCTGATCACCGGTGCCAGCGTCGCCGGCAATACCGCGGCGTGGTGGCTCGGCCGTGCCGGCTTCGATGTCGAGGTGGTCGAACGCGCACCGGCGTTTCGCGACGGCGGCCAGAATATCGACGTGCGCGGCGTCGGCCGCGAGGTGCTGCGGCGCATGGGACTGGAACAGGCGGCGCTCGATCATGGTACCGGCGAGGAAGGCACCGCATGGGTCAAAAGCGACGGCAGCGTCGCCGCGCAGTTCATCACCGCCGAGTTCGGGGCCGACGGCCCCACTGCCGAAATGGAGATCCTGCGCGGCGATCTCGCCCGCTTGGTCTACGAACCCGCTGCCGCGCGTGCCACCTATCGCTTCGGCGACAGCGTGGCGGCGATCGACGAGGATGACGCGGCGGCGGTGGTCACCTTCGCCAGCGGACGCACCGCGCGATACGATGCGGTCATCGTCGCCGAGGGCGTCGGGTCGGCGACCCGCTCACACGTCTTCGCGAACGAGAATGCGCCGCGCTGGATGGATCTGACGATCGCCTATTTCACGATCCCGCGAACCCAGGACGACGGGCAATTGTGGCGGTGGTACAATGCGACCGGCGGGCGCAGCGTGTCGCTGCGGCCCGACCGTTACGGCACCACCCGCGCGATGCTGTCGGTACAGCAGCAGCCGGGCGGCGAGCAGGATTGGAGCACGGACCGCCAGAAGGCGTGGCTGCGCGAGCGGTTCGCCGAAGCCGGCTGGCAGACCGACCGCGTGCTCGACGGCATGGCGACGACGGACGATTTCTATTTCGACGTGCTGCGTCAGGTGCGGATGAAGCGCTGGTCGAAGGGCAGGGTGGTGCTGACCGGCGACGCCGCATGGTGCGCGACGCCGATCGCCGGGATCGGCACGACGCTGGCGATCACCGGCGCCTATGTGCTGGCGGCGGAGCTGGCGCGGCACGACGATGTCGCCGCGGCGTTCGACTCCTATGAGCAGGCGATGCGCCCGATGGTCGAGGACGCGCAGGGCGTTCCCAAGATCGCACCGCGGCTGATGAACCCGCAGAGCCGGCTCGCCATCCGCCTGCTCCATGGCGCGCTCGCGGCGGCAAGCCGGCCCATCGTCCAAAAGGCGATGGGCAAAATGTTCGGGGGCGGCCCGAAGGAGCCCGATCTGTCCCGCTACGATGACGCCATCCCGACCGATGTGACGATCGTCGCCTCGGAACCGGCGCCATCCGGCGTCGCGGCGCCGGCGGCGGGCGGGCTGTCGCCGCTGCTCGCGATCGGCGCGGTCGGCGTCGTGCTGGGGGCGAGTGCGGTGCTCGGGCGGCGCAACGCGCCCGATCCGTCGCACGCCGCCATCCGGCGCTGGTATCGCCGGCTCGACAAGCCCGGCTTCACCCCGCCCGATGCGGCCTTCGGCGCGGTCTGGCCGGTGCTGGAGACCGGCCTGGCGGTCGGCGGCTATCGTCTGCTGCGACGACCGGCGGGGCCGGCGCGCAATGCCGCGGTCGGGCTCTGGCTGCTCAACACCGCAATGGTCGGCGGCTGGACGCACTTGTTCTTCCGCGAGAAGAAGCTCGGCGCGAGTGCGGCGGCATCGGGTACGATGGTCGCATCGGGTGCCGCCTATGTCGCGACCGCCGCACGCGTGGACAGGCCGGCGGCGGCGGTCGGCGTGCCGTTCGTCGCGTGGCTCGGCTTCGCCACGCTGCTCGCCGAGCGGATCTGGCGTGACAATCCGGCGGAGGAAGGATGAGCCGCGACCCTTGCGGGCTTGCCGCCGGATGATCCGCCGCTAGGAGGCTCGGCGATGGACCTCGACGACCAGATGCGCCGCTATTTCGGCACCGACCAACTGGCAACGGTGCCGCCTGAGGCGATCGCCGCCGGGATCGAGCATATGAGGGTCGATCTCGGCCTCGAGCGCGACCGGGCGCGGCGGTTCGCGTTGTGGACCTTGCTCTACATGCTGGACGCGGCGCCGGCGCTCGACGCGGTCTTCGAGGAGGAGGCCGATCGCGACGCGGCGCGCAACCTGATGGACCTGTCCGCCCGGATGATGCCCGACGCGGACTGAACCGCGACGGCGCTCAACTCCGGTAAAGCGCGATGCCGAGCGCCAGCATGCCGGCCATCGATACGGCGAGGAAGGCGATCATCACGATGATCACCCGCCGGATCAACGGGCGGTTGCCGGCAGCGCCGTCGCGCCGGCCGGCATCCTGTCCGAAGGTGTCGCGATCCGTCATTGTTCGAGGGGGTCCTTGACGAAGCCCTTCAGGTCGTCCGCGTCGAGATCCTCCTGCGCCTTGCCGACGTGCTTATCGTCGGTGCCGCTGCTGCCCGATTCCTCGACGGCGCGGGTCGTCTTGCCGGCGGTGTCGTCGGCATCGAGGCGGTCGGTGGCGTCGTCCGGTTGGTCGGTCATGATGATATCCTTGGCGTTGCTGCTGCTCAATGAGCGGCCGGCGGCATCGGGGCCAGCAATTCGGCGAGCGTGACCGGCGCGAAATCGCGGGCGTCGACGCCGACGTCGAACTGGCGCGGCATCGGTTTCAGCCGGCCGTGGCTATGGCCGTGCAGGTTGATCGCGCGGCGATGCTGGCCGTTCCAGCTGCGGAAAGGATAATGGCAGAGAACGAGCGCGTGGCCGTCGAGCGACAGCTCGGCATAATCGCCGACGCTCGCCCAGCCGGCGACGACGCGGGTACCGTCGGGATCGTTGTTGCCGGCGAGCAGATGCTTGCTGCCGTGCAGCCGGTCGAGCAGCCCGGCGACATCGCCGGCCCGGCGGGCGACGTCGCCAAGATGCCAGACGATATCGTCCGGCGCGACGCGCGCGTTCCAGCGCGCGATGAGCGTCGCGTCCATCGTCGCGGTGTCCGCGAACGGCCGGTGCTGGATGTTAATCGTGCGATGATCACCGAAATGCGTGTCGGCGGTGAAGAAGACGGCCATCGCGGATCAACGCGCCGGGAGGACGGACGATGCGGGATCCGCCGCGGCGCGCGTGTCGTAGCGACCCTGCGCCGCCGCCACCTCGGGCATGCGCGTCTCCGCCCAGTCGATCATCAGCCGCAGCGCGGCGAGCAGGTCGCGGCCGAGCGGGGTGACGCGATAGCTGACGCTGACCGGCACCGTCGCGACGACGTGGCGCGTCACCAGCCCGTCGCGTTCGAGCGCGCGCAGCGTCTGGCTCAGCATCTTCTGCGAGATACCGCCGATCCGCTGCTTGAGCTGGCCGAAGCGCAATTCCCGGTCGCCGAGCAGCAGCAGGATCAGCACGCTCCATTTGTCGCCGATCCGATCGAGCAACTGGCGCGTCGGGCAGTCGCGCGCATAGGCGTCGCCGCGTCCGGTGGCGGTTTCGCCCAAGTGACCAAGGGAGTCGAAAGTGCCGTCTTGCTTCATGGGTCACCTCTAGCGATGTTGGTCACCGATGGAAACCAATGGAGGTGCGACATGCAGATAGCGGTATTGGGTGCGAGCGGTCACGCCGGGTCGGAGATCGCCACGGAGCTCGCCGCGCGCGGCCACAAAGTGCGGGGCATCGCCCGAAACCCGGCGGCGATCCCGCAGGCGGAGGGGATCGAGGCGGTGGCGGGCGACGCGTCCGACCCGGCGGCGCTCGCCGAGCTGATCCGCGGCAGCGATGCGGTGATCAGCGCGCTGCATTTCGACGTCACGGCGGACACGTTGCTGGCGGCGGTCAAGCGGGCGGGCGTGCCGCGATTGCTGGTCACCGGTGGTGCCGCGAGCCTTGAGGTCGCACCGGGTCAGCGGCTGTTCGACACACCGGACTTTCCGGAGGAATGGAAGCCGTTCGCTGCCGGCGGGATCGCCTTCCTCGACGCGTTGCGGGACGAGCAAGAGGTCAACTGGACCTTCTTCTCGCCGGCGGCGCAGATCTTTGAAGGGCCGCGGACCGGCCGGTATCGCACCGGCGGCGATCAGCTCGTCGTCGATGCGAATGGCGAGAGCAGGATCAGCTTCGCGGATTTCGCGATCGCGATGGTCGATGAGCTCGAACGGCCGCAGCACAGCCGCGGCCGCTTCACCGCGGCTTATTGAACCGCGGCGAGACGGCGACGGATCATCCGGTCGAAGGTCGCGAGTTCGCATAGACCGGTCACGCCGCAGCCGGGGATCGGCAGCGGCGTGACCGTCACCCTCGGCGACAGGCGGCGCAGATCATCGGGTGATTGCGTTCGGTAGGAGGCCCGGACGTATCGCCGCTTGCGCGAGGGATCGTACAACCGTTCGAGCCAGATCGCGCCGCCGGGGGCGACATCGCCCTCGGCATAGCCCGGCGCGCGCAGCGGGACGTGCAGGACGGCGGCAAGCGAGGTGACGTTGGTGTCGTGGCCGACCAATATGTCGACCGGAGGGGCATCGGCGCCGGTCAGCCCTGCGAGCATGCGACGGCCGAGGACCGCGGCCTGATGCGCGGCCATATAGGGCGGACGGGTGAAGACGTCGAACAGCGCGGCGTGGAGCGCGCCGACCCGACGGAGCGCGGCCGCGTCGATCCGGGGCCAGCCGCGCGGGTCGAGCCCTTCGGCATATTGCAGCAGGAGCACCTGCGCCGTGCCCGAGGTGGTGCGGATCGGCCCGCTCAGCTCGATGCCCCGGCCGTCGGCCGACGCAACGATGCGCGAGGGCGTAACCGGGCTGCATCCCTGCGGCGCGGCGCAACCCAGCAGCATGTCGAGTTGCGCGATCGCTGCGGCATGGCGGCGGGCGAGCGCGTCGACGCCGCCGGTATAATGCTGGATGTCGGCGATCGCGGTCGCCGGGTCGAACCGGGTCGCACCGGCGCGCAGCGGCTCGAACAGCGGATCGGCGCGATCGGGCGCGAGGTGATCCACCGGGATCGTGCAGCCCGGCGCGAGGCCAGCGGCGAAGGCGGTTCCGCTGGCGATCGTGCGCTCGGCGGTGTTGGCGTGGATGCGCACCGTGCGCGGGGCAGGACAGCCGACGCGCGGCAACAGCCCGGCGGCAATCAATGCGCGGCGATCTTCCGCGCCGAGGATCGTCATCGCCCGCGCGCCATGCGGCGTCAGATGCTCGGCCGGCACGGGCCAATGCGGCCATGGCGCCGCAGTGCGCGTCCCCTCCGGCGCCTCGCCGTCGATCGGCGCACGCACGCCGTGCCGCATCAGTACGACGACGCGCTCGACGGTGAGTACCGGCCGCGCGGCGAGCGGTGCGGGTGCGGCGAACAGGAACAGGGCGGGCAGCAGGCGGAGGAGCATCATCCGCGGCGGGCTAGCCGCGGATTGGGTCAGGCCGGTGACGGTCCGCGCCGAGGCGGCTCAGAACAGTCCGTCGTCGTCGTCATCGTCGTTGGCCGCATGCGCCGTCGGCGCCATGCCGGGCAGCAGGAAACGGGCGTGGACGTCGCGCTCCGCGGCCATCGTGTAGAGCTTGGCGATGGCGGGCAGGACGGCGTGCAACGCGCCTTCGTCGTCTTCCGTCAGCGTGGGCAGGTCGCCGGCGCGTTCCGCCAGGATCGCCGACGCCTCTTCCATCGTGCCGGCCAGCGCCAGCTCCTGCGCGAGGTCGACCGCGGTCGCCTCGACGAGCTCGACCAGCCGCTGCGCATCGTCGCCACCCTGCAGCACGACCTGATCGGTCCGGCGGCACGCCTCGCGGATGACGAGGAGCGCGCGGGCGAGCATCGTCGCGACATCCGGCTCGTCATTGCTCAGCGCCAGCGACACCTCGGCATCGCCGAGCCGCCCGATCGTATGGCCGACGTCGATCGTCGTCGCGCCGAGGTCGCGCGCATAGGCATCCACCTCCTGCGCGACGACCGCGACGGCCCGACCGACGGTGCCATGCCGGCGGCAGAGCAGGCGGGTGTTGGTGGCGATATCCTGTACGTCGGTGCGGATCGCGCTCAGCCGGCCGACGCGCTGCGTCAGCTCGGTGACGGTCGCATCGATCAGCCCGGTCATCCCCTCCGCCTGCCGATGTGCCGATTGCAGCTGGACGATGATCCGGTCCATGCCGGTGACGCTCTCCTCCAGCCGGGTGAGGAAGCCGCGATTGTCCTCGCCGGCCTGTTCGGCGATCAGGTCGAGCAAGGCGCGGCCATCGGGGATCAGCGCGTCCAGCGAGTCGACCAGCGCGCCCGTCTCGCGGCCGAAGTCATGAACGACGGCGTCGAGCTGTGCGGCGAGCAGGCGATCGACATGCGCCGCCGCCCCCGGGCCGCAGCCGTGCGATTCGACCAGTTGCAGCGCGGCGACGACGTGTTCCAGCCGCTGACGGGTGCTGTCGCCGACCTGCAGCGCGCCGAGCAGCACCGCCACCTTGGTCTGGATGCTGCGCGCGATCGCGGCGACGCGGCGGGCGAGCTGCGCGGCGCCCTGGAGGTGGACGCCGAGCGCGGCGGCGTCCGCGGCGAGGCGCTGCGGCACCGCCGGCACCGCCTTGACGCATTCGGCGGTGAGCAGGCGATCGACCTGCTGGACGCTGGCGAGCCCCGTCTCCAGTTCCTTGAGCTTGCTGATCACCTCGGTCAGCAGCGTCTCGCCGGCGGCGAGCTTGCCGTTCATGCCGTTGACGAAGCCGACGAATTGCGGCTCGCCCGAGGCGGCGATCTTGATGTTCATGCCGTAGATGCCGAGCACGCGTAGCGAGCGATGCATGTCGAGCACATGCTGGCGCAGCAACGCGGCAATCGCGGCGATCGTCTTGACCCGGCCGGTGCGCCCGGCGAGCGTGGCGGGCAAAGCGGTGATGCGCGCGGCGACCTCGGCGAGATCGGCGGCGGCGGCGCCGGCGTTGCTGGCGTCGAGCGCATCGACGATCGTGTCGAGCCCGCCGACGATCCGGTCGATCATCCCGATCGCATCGGCGAGCGTCGTGCCCGCACGCAGGAAGCGCGTGTCGAGATTGGCGGCGAGCTGCGCCAGCCCCCGCCGCATCGGGCATTCCGCCGGTTCGACCACGACCAACGCGTTGCTGTCCTGAAGCATCGTCTTGTCCTAATTATCGTGCGGCGGCGAGCAGCAGTTCACGGGCGATCGCGCCGAGCGGCACGACGCGATCCGCCGCGCCACGGGCGATCGCTTCCTTGGGCATGCCGAAGACGATCGAGGTCGCCTCGTCCTGCGCCAGCGTGCGGGCGCCCGCCTGTTTCATCTCGAGCAGCCCGCGCGCGCCGTCGTCGCCCATGCCGGTCATGATGATGCCGACCGCGTTCGATCCGGCGTTACGTGCGGCGGAGCGGAACAGCACGTCGACCGACGGCCGGTGCCGCGACACCAGAGGCCCCTCGCGAACTGCGGCGACATAGCGGGCGCCCTGGCGTTCGAGCATCATGTGGCGCAGGCCGCCCGGCGCGATCAGCACCCGGCCGCGCATCACCGTGTCGCCGTCCTCGGCCTCCTTGACGTCGACCTCGCACATGCCGTCGAGCCGCTTGGCGAAGGCGCGGGTGAAGCTTTCCGGCATGTGCTGGACGACGACGATGCCCGGCGAATTGGCGGGCAGCGCGGTCAACACCTCGCGCAGCGCCTCGGTCCCGCCGGTCGAGGCGCCGATGCACACCACCATCTCGGTGGTGCGGCTCATCGCGCGGCCGCTGGGTGGCGGCAGCACCGCGTCGGCGGTCAGCCGCTGCTGCGGTGCCGCGCTGGCCGGTTGGCGGCGGCCGAGCCGCGCCTTGGCGGCGCCCTTCACCGTCTCGCAGATATGCAGATGCGCCTCGACCAGATGATCGGCGACGCCGACGCGCGGCTTGAGGATGACGTCGACCGCACCCGCCTCGAGCGCCTGCAGCAACGTCTCCGAGCCTTCCTCGACCAGCGACGAGCACATGACGACCGGCGTCGGGCATTGCGCCATCATCCGGCGCAGGAAGGTGATGCCGTCCATCCGCGGCATCTCGACGTCGAGGGTGATGACGTCGGGCACCTCGGCCTGGATGTAGCGCGCCGCGGCGAAGGGATCGGCGGCGGCGGCGATCACCTCGATCTGCGGATCGGCGGAGAGGATCTGGGTCATCGCCTGGCGCACGCTGGCGCTGTCGTCGATGATCAGGACGCGGACGGGCTTGGCCGGCATGTCAGTGGCGCCTGAAGATGGTGTTGCCCACCAAAGTGAGCGGAAGGTCGAGGTCGGCGATCGATTCCGAATGACCGAGGAACAGATGGCCGCCCGAGCGCAGATTGGCGAGCAGCCGCCGCACGACCTTCTCCTGCGTCTCGCGATCGAAGTAGATCAGCACGTTGCGGCAGAAGATCATGTCCATCGGCGCACCGACGGGATAATGATCGTCCATCAGGTTGAGCGCTGCGAAGCCGATCGCCGCGCGCAGCGCCGGGGCGATGCGCACCTCGTCGCGGCCCGGCGCGGTCGGGCGCAGCACGTAGCGTTGCTGGAGCAATGGCGGCACCGGCTCGACCGCGGCGCGCGGGAAGATGCCGCGCCGCGCGACTGCCAGCACGTCGGTATCAAGGTCGGTGGCGAGGATGCCGAAATCCGGCCCGCCGCGCTCCTGCGCGAAGGCGTCGAGCAGCATCGCCAGCGTATAAGGCTCCGCGCCGGTCGAGCAGCCGGCGCTCCACACGCGCAGACGGTTGCGTCCCTCCGCCACCAGCGCCGGCAGCAGCGTGCCGGTGAGATAGTCGAAATGGCCGGGCTCGCGGAAGAAATCGGTCTTGTTGGTGGTCACCGCGTTGATCAGATGCTCGGCTTCCACCGCCATGCCGCCCTCCTCGAACAGCCAGTTGCAATAATCGGCGAGCGTCTCGTGGCCGGTCGCCCGCACCCGGCGGCGCAGCCGGCCGCTGAGCATCGAGGATTTGTTCGACGGCATCTTGATGCCCGACACCTCCGTCACATAAGCGGAGATGCGGGCGAAATCGCGCGCCGACAGCAGATCCTCGACGATCCGGTCATAGCTTAAATCGCTCACGAGACCGCCGCGACCGGGGGCGCCGCGCCCGACTGGGCGAGGATCTGCGCCATACCGGCCAGGACGCCGTCGAGTTCGAGCAGGCCGACGAAGCCGCCGTCGCGGCGCAGCACGCTGACGACATGGCGCGAATGCCAGGCGGTGCCGGTGTCGGGGAGTGGCTCGATCGCCTCGCGCGACCAGGTGCTGACGTCGAGCACCCGGTCGACGACCAGCCCGATGACGAGCGGGCGCTCGCCGCCGGTGTCCGATTCGACCACCAGCACGCGCGTCGCCGGCGTCACCGCGACGCTGGGCAGGCCGAGGCAGATGCGGAAATCGACCATCGGCACCGACAGGCCGCGTACGTCGCATAGGCCGATCAGCCAGTCGGGCGCATTGGGGACGCGGAACGCCGGGCCGTGATCGAGGATTTCGCGGACCACGCCGATCGGCAGGGCGAACAGTTCGTCGCCGATGCCGAAGACGATCGTCTGCAGCGTGCCGTCACCGCCGCTCATGCCGCGCGTCCGAAATCGGCGTCTTCCGCATCCGGACCGCCGTTGGCCAGATCGAGCGCGAAGCCGCGCACGCGCGTCTGCTGATCGGTGATCGTCCCGGGCTTGGGCTTCGACAATCTGGCCATTTTGGTTCCCTTGACGTCGGCACGACGCACCACGGCGGTCGTCGCGACGCGTCGCGTCTGCGGGGCGCTGTCCCGCCGATCGTCGGCGAGCCGGAAGAAGGCGATGCTGTGCTCCAGTTCCTCCGCCTGATCGGACAGCGCTTCCGAGGTCGACGAGATCTGCTCGGACGCCGAGGCGTTCTGCTGCGTGACCTGATCGAGCTGCTGGATCGCCTGGTTGATCTGCGATGCGCCGATGTCCTGTTCGCGGCAGGCGGCGCTGATCTCGGCGACCAGCTCGGCGGTACGGCGGATGTCCGGAACCAGCCGGATCAGCATGTCGCCCGCTTCGGTCGCCGCGCCGACCGTGTCCGAGGACATCGCGCTGATCTCGGTCGCGGCGGCTTGGCTGCGCTCGGCGAGCTTGCGCACCTCGGCGGCGACGACCGCGAAGCCCTTGCCGTGATCGCCGGCCCGCGCCGCCTCGACCGCCGCGTTGAGCGCGAGCAGATCGGTCTGACGGGCGATTTCCTGCACGAAGCCGATCTTTTCGGCGATCGTCCGCATCGCACCGACCGCACGCTGCACGGCGGCGCCGCTGCGCTCCGCCTCGGTCGAGGACTGGCGCGCAATCTTCTCGGTCTGCGCGGCATTGTCGGCATTCTGTTTGATGTTCGCGGCCATCTGTTCCATCGACGCCGAGGCTTCCTCGGCGGCGGCGGCCTGTTCGGTCGCGCCCTGGCTGACCTGCTCGGAGGCCGAGGACAATTGCTGGCTGCCCGCGGCGACGCTGGCCGAGGCCTGCGTCGCATCGCCGACGACGGAGCGCAGCTTCTCGATCATCGTGACCAAGGCATGGCCGAGCGTATCCTTGTCGGACAGTGGCTTGTGATCGATGGTGAGATCGCCGGTCGACACCGACTGGGCGAGCTGCGCGCTCTGCCGCAGGTTGATCGTCATGCGATTGACGGTGTCGACCAGATCCTTGATCTCGTCGTTGTTGGTCGCGGCGATATCATGGTCGAGATCGCCGATCGCCACCGCGTCGATCGCCGCGCCGATCCGCTTCAGGCCGCGCGACACCAGGGTCGAAATCCAGACCGCGCAGGCCGCCGCGAGCAGCGTCGCGGCGACGCCGACGCCGATCAGCAGGTTGCGCGCGTCGGCATAAAGCACGTTGGTCTCTTCGTCCGCCTCGTGCATGTGCGCGCTCTGCCGATCGACGATGGCGCTGACATCGCGTGTGATCGCCTCGACCATCTTCTTCTGTTCGGTTTCGGTGAGTTCACCCGCCTTGGCGTTATCGTTCGCGGTGCCGAGGGCGCTGATCCGCTCGTAGACGGGCTTCAGGGCTTCCCAATCCTGCCGCACCTGGCGCCACAACGGCTTGTCGTCCGCCGCCGCTCGGCTCTCGCCATCGGCAAGCAAGGTCTCGAACTGACGCACCCGGCGAGCGGTGTCGATATTGTAGCCGGCCATGATCTGCTGATCGGTGTTGAGCGCGAGCGCCTTCTGGTTCGACAGCATGTAGCCGAGATGGGTCTCGACCTGCTGCGCCGTCTGGAGCTGCTTGGCCGGACCGGCGATGACGTCGGTGATCGCGTCGTTGAGGGTGTTCGACTTGGCGATGCCGAGGCCGATCACCATCAGCAACATCGCGGTCAGGATCGCAAAGGCGATCCCCAGCTTCATCTTGATCGTGGCTCGCATGGGAAAATCCTAGAGGTCGGAGGCGCTGCGTCGCGCGTCGAATGGGGGGCGTCGTGACGCCGGTGGTGGATCGGATGGCGATCGAAATGCCATCCGATCCCGGTCAGGCTGCGCGGCCGAAGTCGGCGTCCTCGGCATCCGGGCCGCCGGTGTTGAGGTCGAGCGCATAGCCGCGCACGCGCGACTGCTGGTCGGCGATCGTCCCCGGCTTCGCCTTGGTCAGGCTGGCACTCTTCGTGCCTTTGATCGGCACGCGGCGACGCGTCGAAGCGGTGGCGGCGATCGCCTTGCGCGCCGGTTGCGCGGGACCGACGTGATCCGCGTCGGCAAGACGGAAGAAGGCGATGCTCTGCTGCAATTCCTCCGCCTGATCGGCGAGCGAATCGGAGGTCGACGAGATCTGCTCGGACGCCGAGGCGTTCTGCTGCGTGACCTGATCGAGCTGCTGGATCGCCTGATTGATCTGCGCGGCGCCGATGTCCTGTTCGCGGCAAGCGGCGCTGATCTCGGCGACCAGCTCGGCGGTGCGGCGGATGTCGGGGACGAGGCGGATCAGCATGTCGCCCGCCTCGGTGGCGGCGCCGACTGTGTCCGTGGACATCGCGCTGATCTCGGTCGCGGCGGCCTGGCTGCGCTCGGCGAGCTTGCGCACCTCGGCGGCGACGACCGCGAAGCCCTTGCCGTGATCGCCGGCCCGCGCCGCCTCGACTGCCGCATTCAGCGCGAGCAAATCGGTCTGACGGGCGATTTCCTGCACGAAGCCGATCTTCTCGGCGATCGTCCGCATCGCGCCGACCGCGCGCTGCACGGCGGCGCCGCTGCGCTCCGCCTCGGTCGAGGACTGGCGTGCGATCTTCTCGGTCTGCGCCGCATTGTCGGCATTCTGTTTGATGTTGGCAGCCATCTGTTCCATCGACGCCGAGGCTTCCTCTGCGGCGGCGGCCTGTTCGGTCGCGCCCTGGCTGACCTGTTCGGAGGCCGAGGACAATTGCTGGCTGCCGGCGCCGACGCTCGCGGCGGCGGCGGTCGCATCGCCGACGACGGTGCTCAGGCGCGCGATCATCGTGACCAGCGCACGGCCGAGGACATCCCTGTCGGACAGCGGCGTGTGATCGACGGTGAGGTCGCCGTTGGCGATGCGGTCGGCAAGCGTCGCCATCGCGTTGAGATTGACGGTCATCGTCGTCAACAACCGGCCGACCTCGCTGCTCAGGCCGCCATAATCGCGGTCGAGCCGCTGCGAGAGGTCGCCGACCGACACCGCGGCAACGACGTTCGAAATGTCGCGGAACGCCGCCTCGACCGCCTGTGCGCTGCCCAACATCCGCCCGACCTCGTCGCGGCGATCGGTCGCGAGCGGGGTGGCAAGCGTGCCAAGCAGCTCGGCGACGCGGCCGACGGGGCGCGCGATCGTCACCGTCATGCTGAAACCGATCGCGACGAGCAGCACCAGCGTCAGCGCGGTGCCGATGAAGATCGCGCGTTCGATGGTGGCGAATGCAACCGTCTGATTGGCCTGACGCTCGGTCATCAGCCGGTTTTCCTCGTCGGTCACCGCGGCGATCTCGGCGCGCAGGCTGTCGAACACCTGCTTGCCGGCGCCGCTGATCTCGATCTGGCGTGCGTCGCCGACGGTCTGCGGATTGCCCATCAGGTGGATGGCACGCTCGGCGACGCGGTCGTGCCAGTCGTCGACCAGCGTCTTGATCTTCTGCAACCGCTCCTGCTGGCGCGGATTGTCCGCGGTCAGTTTGCGCGCCTCGTCCCAGGCGGTAGCGAGATCGGTCGCGCCCTTGCGATAGGGTTCGAGGAATTTGGCGTCGCCCGACAGCAGATAGCCGCGATAGCCCGTCTCCTGATTGACCGCATTCTCCTGGATCCGATTGGCAGCGCCGATCACCGCGAACGTGTGCTGGTTCATCTCGGTCGCCGCCCTCAAGTCGTTGGACTTGTTGTAGATGACCGTATTGGCGCCGATCGCGAAGAGCAGCAGGATCGTGAAGCAGACGATCAACTTCTTCGGTATCGACAGATTAGTGAATGCGTTCATGGCGGTTTCTCCCCCCCCGGGTGATTATCGTGCGGCTGTCGGCCGGCAGGTCAGTGGACGACGGTCGCGAAGATGGCGTCGAGGTCGGGCAGGACGACGATCTCGCCATGGTGCTGGATGAGCCCGCGGATGTGGTCGCGGCGCCAGCGCATGCCGATCGCCGGTGCCGCTTCGCAATCGGTCGACGACAGGGTCGTCACCTCGTTGACCCGGTCGGCGCGCAGGCCGATCAGTTCGAGCGTCTCGCCGACCGGCCGCTCGATCACGACGATGCGATTGTCGCGGGTGGTGTCCGCCGGCGCCATGTCGAACGCCCGGCGCAGATCGGCGAGGGGAATGACGCGGCCACGGAAGTTGATGACGTGGCCGACCAGCGGATCGGCGCCCGGCACCGCGGTCTCGGGCATCAGGTCGAGGATCTCCTGCACCAGCACGGCCTCGATCGCGAAGGTCTCGCCGCCGACGCCGAAGGACAGGACCTCGAGCGTGCCGTCGGCGGTCCAGGGGAGGGGAGTGGAATCGGTCATGGGCTTATCCCGCGGCCTGCAGCCGCTCCTCCCGGGGCTGGGCGAGATCGACCAGATGGCCGATGTCGAGGATGAGGGCGACGTTGCCGTCGCCGAGGATGGTGGCGCCCGAGAAGGAGCCGATGTCGCGATGCAGCGCCGACATCGACTTGATGACGGTCTGGTGGTTGCCGATGATCTGGTCGACGACCAGCCCGACGCGTTCCGCGCCGATCGAGACGACGACGATCTTCTGATAGGGGTCGGGCGCCGTACCGGTGGCGAACAGGTCGCGCAGCCGGACGAACGGCACCAGCCGGTCGCGCAGGCTGATCAGGCTGCGCCCGCGCGAGCGGATATCCTCCCCGGGACTGAGTTCGAGGCATTCCTCGACCGCGGCGAGCGGCAGCACGTAGCGGCCTTCGCCGACGCGGATGAGCAGCCCGTCGATGATCGCCAGCGTCAGCGGGATGCGCAATGTGATCGTCGAACCCTCGCCGTCGACCGAGGCGACATCGATCGTGCCGCGCAGCGTCTCGATCGTGCGCTTGACGACGTCCATGCCGACGCCGCGGCCCGACAGGTTCGTAACTTGCGCGGCGGTCGAGAAGCCGGGTGCGAAGATCAAACCCAGCAATTCCCCGTCGGTCAGCACCTGGCCGGGCTGGACGAGACCGTTCGCCTCCGCCTTGGCGCGGACGCGGCCGCGGTCGATGCCGCGACCATCGTCGCGGATCGTGATGACCACCTCGCCGCCGGCCTGATGCGCCGCCAGCCGGACCGTGCCGGTGGCGGGCTTGCCCGCGGCGGCGCGGACATCCGCCGTCTCCAGGCCATGGTCGCAGCTGTTGCGGACGATATGGACGAGCGGATCGAACAGGCGTTCGACGACGGTCTTGTCGATCTCGGTCGCCTCGCCGTCGGTGACCAGCTCGATCGCCTTGCCGGTGTCGCGCGCCAGATCGTGGACGAGGCGGCGGAAGCGGCCGAACAGCGTGCCGACCGGCACCATGCGCAGCCCCATCATCGTGTCGCGCAATTCGCCCGACAGCCGCTCGATCTCCTCGGACACCGAGCGCAGCGCGACGCCGCCGTCCTGATGCGCGAGCTGCGACAGCCGGCTCTGCGCGATGACCAGCTCGCCGACGCGATCCATCAGCAGGTCGAGCCGCTCGGCGGGCACGCGGACGCTTTCCGCCGCCGGCTTGACGGGCAGCTTCGCCTCGTGCTGGCCTTCGTCGTCGACCGGCGCGGCGGCGACCGCCTCCGCAGCCGCGGCATCCGGCGCGTCCGGCTCGATCGCTTCGATCTCGAGCGTCATGTCGTCCATCACGAAGATGAACACGTCCTCGATCGCCTCGCGGCTGATGTCGCCGGTCAGCGTCACGTCCCAGCCAAGATGGCAGTCGGTCGGCACCAGCACCGGCAGCGGCGGTACCGCGTCGGTCCGCACCGCGATCGTGCACGCGCCCAGCTCGCGCAGTTCGTCGAGCAGGGTCAGCGGGTTGGTGCCGTTGCGCATTGCATCGACGGGCAAGCGGAAGAACAATTTCCAGCCGCGCTGCGCCGCGGCGGGCGCCGCGACAGCGACGCCATCGGTCTGCGCGGCGGCGACCGCATCCGCCAGCCGTGCGAGGATCGCCTCGCCTTCGCCGGTATCGGGATCGCCGTCGACCAGCGCGCGCATATGATCGCCCGCCGAAAGGATCACCGCGACGAGCTCCTCGGTCGCAGGCACCTCGCCCTTGCGGACCTTGTCGAAGGCGCTCTCGCAATGATGGGTGAAGGCGGCGAGCGCGTCGAAGCCGAACATCGCGCCCGAGCCCTTGAGCGTGTGCAATCCGCGGAACACCGCGTTGACCAACGCGGTGTCGCCGAGGTGATGGCCGAGGTCGAGCAGCCCCTGCTCGACCTGGTCGAGCAGTTCGGCGGCCTCGACCCGGAAGGCGGCGGCGGGATCCTCGGTCATCTGCCGAGCACCTTGCGCGCGGTCTTGACGAGCTGTTCGGGCACGAACGGCTTAACGAGCCAGCCGGTGGCGCCCGCCGCCTTCGCCTGCGCCTTGATGTCGCCGTCCGATTCCGTCGTCAGGAACAGGATCGGCACGCCGGCCTGTTCGGGCTGCTTGCGCAACTCGCGAATCATCGTCAGCCCATCCATGTTGGGCATGTTGAGATCGGTGACGATCAGATCGAACCGCGTTTCCGCGGCCTTGGCGAGCCCCTCGACGCCATCGCCCGCCTCGGTCACGGCATAGCCCGCGCCCGTCAGGGCGATACGGATCGCCATGCGCAAACTGGCGCTATCGTCGACGGTCAGGATGGAAGCGGTCATTGCGGCAATTCTCCGTGGAACCAGAAGGTGATGTCGGCAGGCGACGCCGCCGCCAGGAAGCCGGCGCGATCCAGCAGCGCGGCGAGCGCCGGCGAAGCGGGCTGGGCAAGCGTCACCGCCGCGCCGCCTTCCGCAGCATTTCGCCGCGCCGACTCAATTAGTTGCAAGATACTAAGGTCCATATTGCTGGCCGTGGCGAGATCTAGGCAAATGCTGTCATGCTCGGACGCAGCATCCCGTAGACGATCGGCAATATCCCCGACCGTCTTCAGGCATGCGTCATCATTGAGCACCAACGTCATGGTGGTCATGTCTCGATCGCCTCATTGAATTATAGCACCGCAACGCCGTTTGCCGGCAGGCCGATGCTAAAGCGGGCGAGACAGCTAACGACTGCCTTTTGGTCAGTAATGGATTTAAAAGGCGTTAATGCGCCAGGTGCCGCTGCTGCGAAATCATCGCGTGCGTGCAATTCGGCCGTTCGCGCTTGTACCGGCGACAGTCGAGGACGGTTCTTAGATTATAGCGCGGGCGCGGTGCAACCGATCCGCATTTGCGGCGGATCGGTTGCGACGGCGAGGCAGGATCACCGCGGGTCGATCGTCATCGGGCGGTGGACAGTTTGGTGCCGAGCAGGACCAGCCGCTCGCCGGTGATGCCGAACCAATGCGGCACGCCGGCGGGCACGAGGAAGACGTCGCCGGGCTTCAACGTCCGCGTCGTCCCGCCGACGATACGGCTGCCCTCGGTGAGATCCGGGCGGGTCGGCTTGGCGTCGGCGAGCGTCCCGCCCGAGATCATCGTACCGGCGCCGTCGACGACCATGACATATTCCGCCTGTGCGGGATGGACCGCGGGACGGCCGGGCGACTTCCAGATCTCGAGCGCGGCGACATGGCCGTCGGCCTGCACCAACGGCTGCCACGCGAACCCCTGGCCCGGCTTCATCGCCTTGGCCATCGTGGCGATCTGCGTCCGCACGTCCGCGGCGGCGGCGAAGCGGGCAGGGTCGCTGGTCTGCGCCGCCAGCGGCGCCGCGACCAGCATTGCCAGTGCGGTGCAGAGACGCAGGCCGGTCATGCGCGGCCGTCCAGCCGGATCGTCCGGCCTTCGCGTGCCGAGCGGTAGATCGCTTCGACGATGCGCATGTCACGCAGCCCTTCCTCGCCGGAGACGATCGGTTCGCGTCCGCTGCGCACGCATTGTGCGAGGTGGTCGAGCTGGCCGGCAAATTGCGTCTTCGCGGGGCCGGCGGGCGGCGTCACCTCGCGCTCGCGGCCGTCGCGCCCCAGCCACATGTGGTTGCCGTCATAGCGCGTCGCCGGCTCCAGCTCGATCCGGCCCTTGTCGCCCATCAGCAGGATATGGTTCTGGTTGGCGCTGTACATCGACTGGCAGCCGGCGATCGCACCGGACGGAAATTCCAGCGTCCATTCGATCATGTCCTCCACCTCGGTGAAGCGCGGATCGCGCCGATCGGTGGATTCGCGCGCGGTGACCGCGATCGGCTCCTCGCCGGTCATGTAGCGCGCCGCCTGCAGACTGTAGACGCCCATGTCCATCAGCGAGCCGCCGCCCGCCAGCGCGCGCTTGAGCCGCCACGCCGACGGGCTGCCCTGGGTGAAGCCATGCTCGGTACGGACGTAGCGGATCTTGCCGGCGGCGCCGGTGCGGGCGAGCCGCATCGCCTCGAGGTTGAACGGCTCGAAATGGCAGCGATAGCCGATCATCAGCTTGCGGTTCGCCTTCTTGCAGGCGGCGATCATCGCCTCGCATTCGGCGACCGACACCGCCATCGGCTTCTCGCACATGACGTGCTTGCCGGCCTTGGCGGCGCGGATGGTATATTCGGCGTGCATCGAATTGGGCAGGCAGACGTAGACGATGTCGACGTCGGGATTGTCGCGGATCGTGTCGAAATTGGCGTAGGAATAGACCGATCGGGCGGGCAGGCCGTGCTCCGCCGCGACGCGCTGTGCCTTGGCGGCATCGCCGCTGACCACCGCGGCGAGGCGGCTGTGCGTGCAATTGGCGAATTGCGGGATGATGACGCCGAGGCCGTAGCTGCCGAGCCCGACGATGGCGTAGCCGAGCGGCCGGTCCGGCGCCGCCCGCCCGATCGCGCTGGAGCCGACGGTCAGCGCCGCCGCCGAGAGTAGGAGGTCACGACGTCCGATGTCCATGTCAGGCTCCGATGTGCAGGATAAGCGGCGCGCCGGATGATGCGCCTGCCGCGGGCCGCGACGGATCGAACGCCCGCATCGTGCCGCACCGGGGGTGGCATCCGATCGCCATCATCCACCTCCTCCCGACCGGGGCTCGCCCGGCCTGTTGCGCCGCTTCGACGAGCGATCTGTCTGCCGCCGCGACTCACGGCTCGCCACCTTGGTAGTCGAGGCGGTCAGACAGATACAAGCGGGATTGTCGTCTCTTATCCGAGACTTATACTCAGGTTAGAAGTTGAGCCCGACGCGGAGGCCGCCGTAGCGGCGATAGTCGCGCGGCAGCATCGCGACGGTGGCGACGCGATTGTCGAAGTTGCTCGCGACGTTGACCATCGCGCTATAGTGGCGCTGGTCGAACACATTGTCGAGGAAGGCGACCGCTTCCCAGCGATGCGCCTGATCGCGCACGCCGAGATTGACGTTGACGATGTGATAGGCGTTCTGCAGCACCTGCGGGTCGCGCGGCGCGTAATAGAGCGCACCCTGATATTGCCACGCGACCTGGATCACGCCGCGCCGCTGGTCGTCGAGCGCCGGCGAATAGTCCGCGATCGCATTGATCCGCCACGTCGGGGCCTGTGGCAGCCGTTCGCCGCTGAGGTTCTGGCGACGGGGATTGCCGGTGCAGCCCAGCGCCTCGCTCTGCAACGCATAGCAGGGCGCGGAGGGGAAGGAGACGTAATTGGCGCGCAGATAGGTCGCATTGCCGGTCAGCGTGACATCGTCCGTCGGCCGTACCGAGCTTTCGACCTCGATGCCGCGGGTCACCAGCCGGCCGACGTTGGTCAGCCGGTTGATGAACGTGCCATCGGGGAAGGTCTCGATCGTCTGTGCCTGCAGATCGCGATAATGGGTGTTGAAGAAGGTGAGGTTGAACGTCACGTGACGATCGAACCACTGGCTGCGCACGCCGATCTCCTTGTCGCGCGAGCGTTCGGGCCGGATCGGGCCGCTGTCGGCGCGCTTCTGGTCGAACCCGGTCGACAGGTCATAGGCCTGCCCCTTGTAGCCGGTCGCATAGCTGCCGAAGAGCATCAGGTCGCGGGTCGCCTGATAGTCGAGGCCGAGACGGTAGGTGAAGACGTTGTCGCTGTCGTGGCCGGCGAAATAGCTCTTCGCGGTCGGATCGCGCCGGGCGAGCAGGCGATTGGCATAGGTGTAATCGACGCGTTCGTTCTGGATGCGGCCGCCGGCCGTGGCGGTGAGGTGCGGCACGAACTCCCAGTCGATCTGGCCGAAGCCGGCGATCTGCCGCGAGCCCGCGGTGGCGTACAGGTTGGACAAGGCGAAACCGGGGCCGCGATCGAACGGGCGTTCGAAACCGGTGTTGGCGTAATAGACGCCGAGCGCATAGCGGAACGCCGCATCGTCGGGCGACAGCAGCCGCACCTCCTGACTGAACAGCCGCGACCGGAAGGTGCCGATCTCGCGCGCATTGCCGACGCGCTTCCTGGCGGCGGTATCGTCATAGTCGAAATAGTCGTCGAGCTTGAACCGGTCGTAGCTCGTCAGGCTGAGCAGGTTCAGCGTTCCCAGACTGAGCTCGGTCCGCAGCAGTCCGCCGCCGCCGTGATATTGCGTACCCGAGCGGGCGTTGTAGGCGACGTTCTGATTGTCCGGACCGATCACGACCCCCGGCAGCACGACCGCGCTGGTGAGGGCGGGATCGCCGCGCAAACGCGCGTCGGGAGACATCGCCACGAACGGTCGCGCGGCGGTGGAATTGCCGGTCAGGTAATTGCCCGACAGGGTGAAGGTGAGCCCGGGACTGGCCTTCCAGCGCAGCTTGGCGCGCGAGTTGAGCGTCTCGCGGCCATTGGCGCGCTTGCCGTTGTCGAGGTTGCGGGCGTTGCCGTCCCAATGCGTGTAGCCGCCCGAGAAAACGAAGCCGAGCGTATCGGTCAGCGGCCCGGTGACGCTCAGCTGCTCGGCGAATTCGTGATCGCCGGTGATGCGCGCGTTGGCGCGGATATGCAGCTGGTCGGTCGGCTGCGTTGTCATGATCTTGATGAGGCCGGCCGAGGCCGACTTGCCGTACAGCGTGCTTTGCGGCCCGCGCAGCACCTCGATCATCGCGACGTCGGGCAGGTCGGTGATCGCACGCGCCAGAAACGCCACCGGCGCGCCGTCGACGGTCACCGCGACGCTCGATTCCACCCCGATCGCATAAGCGAAGGTGCCGATGCCGCGCATCGCCACGTTGTAGTTCACCGGATGGTTCGCCGGCCGAATGACGAGCGACGGCATCACCTTGTCGAGATCCTGGAAGTGATGCGCGCCCTGCGCGTCGAGCTGCGAAGGCAGCACCACCTGGACGGGCATCGGCACGTTCTGGAGGTTCTCGAACCGCTTCTGCGCGGTCGTGGTGACGATGATCGCGCCATCGGCGTCCTCGGTGACGGTCCCCGGTCTGGGCGCGGGCGCCTGCGTCTGGGCGGCGGCCGGCGCTGCCGCGAGTGCGGCAGCGGAGGCGGCGATCAGGCATCGCGCCTGACGCGAACGACGATAGTGCATCAAAGTCCCCCTGGTTCGTGATATTTGTCCAGGTCTTGTAGAGACTCCGCGAGGCTCGCCGGCGCAGCGGCGTTGCTTTTCACCGATTATGGGTTTCTTTTCAAAGCGGCCGTATCCTTACGGACACTGGGAGCGCCCGCGATGGAAAATAGAATTTAGCGTTTGTTGCGATATGTTTGGCCATGGACATCGCCGTCTAAGGCCACGCTTGACTTGCCGTTGATGCTCCGGATTTCCGATCGCTGCGCCTTAACTTAGCGCGTACTCAACGTCCGCCGTACGGCATCATGCCAGCCCGCGGCGAGCGGCGCGCGTTCCTCCGCGCGCATCGTCGGCACGAAGCAGCGGTCGCGCGACCAGAGGCGGGCGAGATGATCGAGCCCCGACCAGACGCCGGTGGCGAGGCCGGCGTGGAAGGCGGCCCCGCGTGCGGTCGTCTCAAGGTCGGTCGGGCGTTCGACCGGGGTGTCGATCATGTCGGCGAGGAAGCCGCACAGCCAGTCGTTCGCCGCCATGCCGCCATCGACGCGCAGGATCGCCGGATGGCCGCCGCCGTCGGCCGCCATCGCTTCGGCGAGGTCCATCGTCTGGAACGCCACCGCCTCCAGCGCGGCGCGGGCGAGATGCGCCGCGCCGGCGCCGAGCGTCAGCCCGAAGATTGCACCGCGCGCGTCCGGGTCCCAATGCGGCGCACCGAGCCCGGTGAAGGCGGGGACCATGTAGACGCCGTGATTGTCGGGAACGCGGGTGGCGAGATCGTCGGTCTGGCTGGCGTGGGTGATGACGCCGATGCCGTCGCGCAGCCATTTGACCGCGGCGCCGGCGATGAAGATCGATCCTTCCAGCGCGTAGAAGGTGCGTCCGTCGAGCCGATAGGCGGGGGTGGTGAGCAGCCGATGCTGCGAGGCGACCGCCTCCGTTCCCGTGTTGAGCAGCATGAAACAGCCGGTGCCATAGGTCGATTTGGCCATGCCGGGCTCGAAGCACGCCTGCCCGAACAAGGCGGCCTGCTGGTCTCCGGCGATCCCCGCCACCGGCACCGCGGCGCCGAGCAGGTCGGGCTGCGTGATGCCGTAGACATAAGCGTTGTCATGCACCTGCGGCAGCATCGCCGCGGGCACGCGCAGCAATCGGCACAGCTCGGCGTCCCAGTCCTGACGGTGGATGTCGTAGAGCATCGTCCGCGACGCGTTGGTGATGTCGGTGGCATGCACCGCGCCGTCGGTCAGCCGCCACAGCAGGAAGCTGTCGATCGTCCCGAAAGCGAGCTCGCCACGCTCCGCGCGGTCACGTGCGCCCGCCACGTTGTCGAGCAGCCAGGCGACCTTGGTCGCGGAGAAATAGGGATCGATCAGCAGCCCGGTGCGCGCGCGAACCAGATCCTCGGCATCGTCGGCCTTCAGCTCCTGACAGCGTGCCGCACCGCGCCGATCCTGCCAGACGATCGCCCGATGGATCGGCTCGCCGGTGGCCCGGTCCCAGATTACTGCCGTCTCACGCTGGTTGGTGATGCCGATCGCGGCGAGATCGGCGGCGGCGAGGCCGCTGTTCGCGAGTGCGGCACGCGCGGTGGCGAGCGCGTCGCGCCAGATGTCTTCCGGATCGTGTTCGACCCAGCCGGGTGCCGGATAATGTTGCGCGAATTCGGCCTGGGCGATGGCGACGCGGCGGGCGGCGCCGTCGAAGACGATCGCGCGCGTCGAGGTCGTGCCCTGATCGATGACCAGAATGTGCGTCTTGGCCATCCGTCTCTCCTGTGCTTCGTTTCGCTCCGGGATGCGGTATTGCTCGCAGCGCGACGAAAGCGAAGGATTTTGACGATGGAACGGGGGCCGGACGAGAGTGTCGACGTGCTGGTCGTCGGCGGTGGCATCAACGGGACCGGCATCGCACGCGACGCGGCGGGGCGGGGGCTGTCGGTGCTGCTGGTCGAGCAGGACGATCTCGCCAACCATACCTCGTCCGCCTCGACCAAGCTGATCCACGGCGGGCTGCGCTACCTCGAATATGGCGAGTTCCGGCTCGTCCGCGAGGCGCTGATCGAGCGCGAGCGCCTGTGGGGGATGGCGCCGCACATCATCTGGCCGCTGCGCTTCGTACTGCCGCAGACGCATTCGCCGCGGCCGGCGTGGATGGTGCGGGCAGGGCTGTTCCTCTACGATCATCTCGGCGGCCGCCGCAAACTGCCGGGGACGCAGAGCGTCGCGCTGGCGCGGTCGCCGTTCGGGCAGGGCCTGTCCGAACGGGTCGGCAAGGCATTCGTCTATTCGGACTGCTGGGTCGAGGACAGCCGGCTCGTCGTGCTCAACGCGCGCGACGCGGCGGAGCGTGGCGCGCGTATCGCGACCCGGACGCGGCTGGTGCGCGCGCAGCGCGGCGCGGACGGCTGGACCGCGGAGATCGCCGACAAGGACGGTCACGTCCGGATGGTCCGTGCGCGGGCGCTGGTCAATGCGGCGGGGCCATGGGTCGCCGACGTGCTCGGCCGGACCGCGGGAGCGCGCAACGATCGCGGCGTGCGGCTGGTCAAGGGCAGCCATATCGTCGTGCCACAGCTCTACGAAGGCGATCATGCCTTCATACTCCAGAACGACGACCGGCGGATCGTCTTCGCCATCCCCTACGAAGGGCGGTTCACCCTCGTCGGGACGACCGACGCCGCGTGGGACGCGCCGCCCGGTCGCGCGGCGATCGATGCGGCCGAGACGCACTATCTGCTCGACACGATCGCCCGCTATTTCGAGCACAGAGTCGAAGCGGACGACATCGTCTGGAGCTATGCGGGCATCCGGCCGCTCTACGACGACAAGGCGGCCAATGCCTCGGCGGTGACGCGCGACTATGTGCTCGATCTCGACGCGGGCGAGGGGCAGGCGCCGATGCTGAGCGTCTACGGCGGCAAGATCACCACCTATCGCAAGCTCGCGGAACATGCGCTGCGCGATCTCGCGCCGCTGCTCGGGTCGCAGGCGCCGGCGTGGACGGCGGGGGCGGTGTTGCCCGGCGGCGATCTGCCGGATGCCGATTTTGTGGGCTTCCTGACCGGTTTGCAGGCGCGCTATCCCGAGGTGTCGCGCGATCTGCTGCGGCGGCTGGCGCACGCGTATGGCACGCGCGCGACTGCGATCCTCGACCGCGATCCGGGGCAGGATCTCGGCGGCGGACTGTTCACCACCGAGGTCGACTATCTCGTCGCGCAGGAATGGGCGCAGACCGCCGAGGACGTGCTGTGGCGGCGCAGCAAGCTCGGCCTGCACGTGCCCGCGGGCACGGCGGAGCGGCTTGCCGCCTATCTCGGATGACGCCGCGGCGCCCCTCGACTTTGGTCGGGGTGGCCGGGCCGGATCAATCCAGTCGTTGCCCAAGGGGGCACCGGCGTGTCATCGAGGGGCGGACGAGAAACGACCGGAGAGCGGTGCATGATATCGAAATATGTTCGGCTGGCGCTGCTGCTCGCGGCGGTGCCGGGCGCGGTGGCGGCACAGGACGCGCCGGTGGTGCGCACCGTCGACGGCCCGGTGCGCGGCGCGCGTGCGGACGGGGTCGTCGCCTTCAAGGGCATCCCCTTCGCCGCGCCGCCGGTCGGTGCATTGCGCTGGCGGGCGCCGCAGCCGGTGGCGCGCTGGACCGCGGTGCGCGACGCGACCGCTTATGCCGCCGATTGCATGCAATTGCCGTTCCCGAGCGACGCCGCGCCGCTCGGCACCGCGCCGGCGGAGGATTGCCTCTACGCCAACGTCTGGCGGCCGGCGGGCGACGCCAAGAAGCTGCCGGTGATGGTGTGGATCTACGGCGGCGGCTTCGTCAACGGCGGGTCGTCGCCGCCGACCTATAGCGGCGCGGCGCTGGCGCGGTCGGGCATCGTGGTGACGAGCTTCAACTATCGGCTCGGCCGGTTCGGCAGCTTCGCCCATCCCGGCCTCAAGCCCGCCGACGCGGATTACGGGTTGCTCGATCAGCTCGCCGCGCTGCGCTGGGTGAAGGCCAATATCGCGCGCTTCGGCGGCGACCCCGACAACGTCACGATCATCGGCGAGAGCGCCGGCGGCATGTCGGTCCATGCGATGCTCAGCTCGCCGGCGGCGGCGGGATTGTTTCAACGCGCGGTGATCCAGTCGGGCGGCGACGGGTCGAACCACGGCATTTCGCTGGCGACCGCGGAGGCGGCGGGCGTCGCCTTCGCCAGCGGCAAGGGCATCGCCGCCGACGATCCGCAGGCCGCCGTCAAGCTGCGCGCGCTGCCCGCCGAGCAGGTGGTCAATGGCCTCAATCTCGCATCGATGGGGCAGGGCGGCTATAGCGGGCCGGTGCCCGACGGGCGCACCTTCGTCGATCCACGCACCGCCTACGACGCCGGCCGCTTCGCCAAGGTGCCGGTGATGATCGGCGCGACCAGCGCCGACATCGGCGGTCCGACCGGCGCGATGATCGCCGGCGCGCGCGACATCGCCGTGCTGCTCGCGAGCAAGAATGTGCCGGTCTATCATTATCGCTTCGACTATGTCGCGACCTCCGCGGTGACGCCGCAGACCAAGGGGGCCGGGCATGCCACCGACATCCCGTTCTTCTTCGACACCGCCGCGATCAAATATGGCGCCGCGACCAGCGACACCGATCGCACCGCGGCGCAGACGATCAGCCGCTATCTGGTCAATTTCGTCAAGACCGGCGATCCGAACGGACCCGGCCTGCCCGCGTGGGGCCGCGTTACCGCGACCGCGCGACCGATGCTGACGCTGACCCGCGCCGGCACCGCGCAGGTGGCACCGGAATGATGCCGCTCGATCGCCGCACGATGCTGGCCGGCGGGCTGGCGCTTCTCGCGACGCGCGCCGGTGCGCAGACGCCGGCGGCGCCGCGCGTCCGCCGCATCGCCCCCGGCCTCGACCGGATGATCGTGCCCGGCACGCAGCCCGAGGTGATCGCGACCGGCATCCGCTGGGCGGAAGGGCCGGTATGGGTGCCGGCGGGGGGCTATCTGCTGTTCTCCGATCCGCCCGCCAACCTCATCCGGCGCTGGCAGCGCGGGCGCGGCGCGACGCCGTTCCTCAGCCCGTCGGGCGCCGCGGGCACCGACCCCAAATTGGTCCGCGAAGCGGGGTCGAACGGGCTTGCGCTCGATCGCGGCGGCGGGCTGCTGATCGCCAACAGCGGCGGGCGCAGCATCGACCGCGTCGATCTCGCCACCCGGCGACGGACGGTGCTGGCGGATCGCTACGACGGCAAGCGCTTCAACAGCTGCAACGACCTGCACGTCGCGCGCGACGGCAGCATCTGGTTCACCGATCCGCCCTATGGCTTCGCCGACGGCGATGCCTCGCCGCTCAAGGAGCAATCGGTCAACGGCGTCTACCGGCGCCACCCCGACGGCAAGGTGACGCTGATCGAGGGCGGCCTGACCCGCCCCAACGGCATCGCCTTGTCGCCCGACGAGCGGCGGCTCTACGTCTCGGTCTCCGACGAGGCGGCACCGCGGATCATGGTCTACGATCTCGATGCCGCCGGCAGGCCGGGGGCAGGGCGGGTGCTGCTCGACGCGAAGGCGATGAAGGCGGCCGGCGGGCCGGGCCTGCCCGACGGGATGAAGGTCGCGCGCGACGGGACCCTGGTCTGTTCGGTACCGGGCGGCATGATGCTCATGACGCCCGAAGCCGAACCGCTCGGCCTGATCGAAAGCGGCGCGCCGATCGCCAATTGCGCCTTCGGCGAGAAGGGCCGCGCCCTCTACCTGACCGCGAACGACCGCGTCCTGCGGCTGGCGCTGCGGCCCGGCTGGCAGGGGTAGCCGGGCCCGTGGGTCACTCCGCGGTCCCGTCGGGGTCGTCGCCCTGCCACGTCAGCGGCGGGTTCTCATAGGGTTCGCGGGCGGCCGGCTCGACAGGGATCGTCGTGCCCGGGGCCTCGGCGCCGCCTTTGGCGAACGTGCCTTCGACGCGGGCGCCCTGTTCGATCGTCAGCGTCTCGTAATGCACGTCGCCAGTGATATGCGCGCTGCGCTGGATGACGAGGTCGACGACGACGATGCTGCCGCGCACCGTGCCGGCCAGATGCGCCGACTGGGCGGTGATCGTGCCGATCATCTCGCTGGCCGCACCCTGCACCAGCGCGAGGCAGTTGACGTCGCCGTGGATCCGGCCGTCGATATGCACGTCGGCCGAGGCGGAGAGGTCGCCGGTGATGACGACATCGGCGCCGATCATTGAGAACGTGGCATTCTTGCTCATGGCTTCAGTCGCTACCCTTGTCTGGACCGGAATCTTCGGCGGGGCCGGTGGCCGGGGCTGGGCCGGCAGATTGGCGGACGATCTTCGATGAAACATGGCTGCGCGCCTCTAGGAATGGACGGGGGTTGGTGGGACGGTTGTTGATCCGCACCTCGAAATGCAGATGCGGTCCGGTCGAGCGCCCGGTGGAGCCGATCGCGCCGATCGTCTGCCCCGCGACCACCTGTTGGCCGACATGGCTGCGGAACGCGGACATATGCGCGTAGCGCGTGACGAGGCCGCTACCATGCGTCACTTCGACGCAATTGCCGTAGCCGGAGCGCTGGCCGACGAAGCTCACCACGCCGCGCGCCGCGGCGTAGATCGGCGCGCCGAGCGGGCCGCGGAAATCGAGGCCGGGGTGGAACGATCCGTGCCGCGTGAACGGGTCGGAGCGATAGCCGAAGCCGCTGGAGATCGAATCGACGCTCGCGGGCAGCACCTGCGGCATGCGGGAGCGTGCCTGATCCAGCGCGCTCATCCGCGCCAGGCTGGCGCCGAGCCGGGCGAAGCGCGGATCGATCGAGCCGTCGGCGTTGGTCGACAGCGTGAACAGCGGCCCGCCCATCGCCTCGCCATCGTCGCGCGCGGCGAGCAGCATCTGCGGGTTGATGCCGAGCTTGCGCATCGTCGCGGCATCGGTCGCGGCGCGGCGGTCGGCATAGCGCGTCAGGCTCTCGACGAAGGCGATCTGACGCGCCTCCGCCCGCGCGAGATTACCGGCCTCGGGCACCGCAGCACTGACCTTGTCGATCGTCCGGCGCGCTTCGCCGCTGCTGTTGGTGACGGTCTCGTCGCGCTTGGCGTCGCGCGGCAGCTTGCCGAGATGCGCCTGCGTCACCTTTTCGATGAAGTCCTGCCGCCGCTGCAGGTCGGACGCGACGCCGTCGAGGTTCTTGCGATAGGCGGAAACGCGATTCTCCGCCTTCTCGACCCGCGCCTGGCGGGTGAGCAGGGCATCGATGTCGTAGGAGTCGCGCCAGCGGATCACCGCGAGCGTGGCGATCGAGCCGACATAGGCCAGCACCAGCACCGCTGCACCCATCGCCGCGCGCTTCTGCGTGCGCGCGGAGATGCGCAGGAACCGCACCTGCCCCTGCGAGCGCATGATGAACTCGCGGTCGGGGAACCATCCGTCGATCCGCCCCCGCGCATGGGCAAGCCTGTGACGCAAGCGAGCGCGAGCGAAGCGCTGCCCCGCCTGCCGCGGTTTCGGCTTGTTCAAAGCGATCCCGCTTCCCTTACCCCTGACCCTAGGACGCTTTATAGCGGGCGCGCCGATCCCGGACCGGCGGTTAGGCCACGATGCGCCGCCATCCACGTCGAGGCGCTCCGTACGCACGATGAAGCGAGCGCGTCGGGCGACCCAGACGCGTGTGTGCCGTCAGACGTCCGGGTCGATCGGCGAGAGGCGCCAGGTGCCGCGGCCGGCGCGTTTGGCGTCGTAGAGCGCGAGATCGGCGAGCTTGTAGACCGCCTCGGTCGACATCCCCTCCGCCCGCGCGACGACCGCGCCGATGCTCAGCGCGACCTGAAGACGGTGGTTGCCCGCGCTGACCGGCGCGGTGAAGGCGGCGTAGAGGCGGCGGCACAATTCGTCGATCGCAGGCGCGCCGTCGAGGCCGGCGAGGATGATCGCGAATTCGTCGCCGCCGAGGCGGAAGATGCTGTCGTGCTGGCGGATCGTCGCGCTCAGCCGGTCGGCGACCTCGATCAGCAGCGCGTCGCCGACATCGTGGCCGAGCGCGTCGTTGACCTGTTTGAACCGGTCGAGATCGATCAGCAGCAATCCGAACGGCGCATGCCGCGCGTCGCCGAGGTGGCGGGCGAGCATCTCGCCGTACAATCGGCGGTTGCCGAGCCCAGTCAGCGTGTCGGTGTAAGCGAGCTTCTCCAGCTCGGAGCGGCTGACGAGCAGCTCGGCGGTACGCCGCTCGACCAGCGATTCGAGCTGCCGCTCGCGCTTGCGCGCCGCGCGCAACCGCAGGTTGAGCAAAGCGAGCAGCGCCGCGACGATCGCCGCGGCGGCGGCGATGCGGAACGCGCTCGTCTCGAACCAGCGCGTCTCGACGTCGATCTCCAGCGTCAGCGGCGCGCCGACGACGTGCAGGCTGCCGCGATCGTCCGCGCCCAGCGCGCGGACGACCAATGTCGACCGGCCCGGCGGCAGATTGGTGTAGCGCGCGCTGCGGTGCATCGCATCGACCCGCGTCCAGTCGGTCTCCTGCGGGAACAGACGGTAGACGTAGACCTGATCGCGTGCGGCGGCGTAATCGAGCCGCGCGAAGTCGGCGGTGAGGCTGCGTTCGCCGGCGCCGATGGTCAGCATCCGCCCCGGCGCCGGCACGAAGGCCTTGTCGTTGCCGCGTACCGTGGTGAAGCGCAGCGGCGCGTCCGCCGCCTCGCGCGGCGGCACGGCGGGATCGATCATCGTCAATCCGCCGAACCCGGCGAACACCAGCCGGCCGTCGGGCAGCGTGGCGCCGGCGCCGGTCCAATAAGCGGTGAAGGGGACGCCGTCGGACGCGCGGAGCGGCGTGATCGTCAGGCTGGCGGGGTCGATCCGCGCGATGCCGCCATCGGTGCTCGCCCAGACGTCGCCGTCGCTGCCGAGCAGCAATTTGTCGACGGTATCGTGCGGCAATCCCTCGCGGCGGCCGAGATGCGCCACCGGCCGCCATGCGCCGGCAGTGCGCGCGAAGACGGTGATGCCGCCGCCGATCGTCCCCGCCCATAACCGTCCGTCGCTGTCGCACAGCAAGGTGCCGACGAAATTGGCGCGTAGCCCGTTGGCATTGTCGTCGCCGGGGCGGATGCCGACGACGCGACCGCTGGCGGGATCGACGCGGTTGAGGCCGCGTGCCGTTCCCACCCACAGCATGCCGTCGGGGGTGAAAGCGAGCGAACGGACGCGCAGGTCGGTGAGCGCCTTCGACCAGGGCAGGGGGCGCGGCGGCCCCGGATGGCGCGCATCGACCAGCGCGACGCCGAGGCCGTTGCCGACGTAGAGCCGGTCGCCGTGCAGCAGCACCCGCGACCAGGCCTGCGCCGACAGCCGCTGCGCGCGCCGCCCGTCGAGCGACAGGCGGAACAGCCCGCCCTCGCCGGCGGTGAACGCGGCGTCTGGGGCGAAGGCGATCGACTGGACGTTGCGCACTGCCGCCGGCAGCCGCTGCGGCGGCGCGAGACCGCCACCGGCGGCGGGAGCGAGGCGCGATCCCGGAATGTCCGGCGAGCCGTACCAGAGCGCGCCGTCCGGCGCGACGCCGAGCGACCAGGCGCTGTCGGGCTGTTGCCGCGGACCGGCGCGCAGCGCGTTCACGAGGCCGAGCACGCGGCGCGGGGCGGGATCGACATAGGAGAGCGTCGCGTCGCCGACGATCCACACCAGTCCCGACCGGTCGCGGATCAGATGGTTGAGCCCGTCTTCGGCGAGGCTGGCGGGCAGTTGCGGATCATGCGCGAGGCGCCGCATCCGCATCGTCGCCGGGTCGACCGCGATGATCCCCGCCCGCGACGCGGCCCACAGTTCGCCGTTGCCGGCGTCGATCATCGCGCCGAGCGGCACGGCATGCCCGTCGACCGTGACCGGCAGGTGACGGATGCCGCCGTCGGGCGCGAGGACGTGGAAGCCCGACCCGGCGGTGGCGATCCACAGCCGGCCGTCGCCATCGGCATGCAGCGCGGTGATCGTCCCCACCACGCCGGGGACCGGCACGCCGACGAAGCCGCCGGTGCCGTCGCGGCGGAACAAGCGCGATTCGTCGCCGACCCACAATTGCCCCTTGCGGTCGCGATGCACCGCGCCGATCCGGCCCGGCGGCAGACCCTTGACGAGCGTCGCGCGATGGTCGGAGCCGCGGATGTGGCTCAGCCCGGCCTCGCTGCCGACCCACAGGCCGCCGGCGTCGTCATCAATGATCGCCATGACATGGGCGCGATCCAGCGGCGTGCGGTTGGGCGGGCGATGGAAGCTGTCGGTAAGCGGATCGCGCCACAGCAGCCCCTCGGCGCTCATGCCCAGCCACAGCCGGCCGCCGCGATCCGTGAACAGCGTGTTGACCATCAGCTCCGGCAGCGACCCGGCGCCGTCCGCGGGTTCGGTCGAATAGGTCTTGAAGCCGGTGCCGTCCCAGCGGGCGAGGCCGCCGTCGGTGGCCAGCCAGATGAAGCCGTCGCCGTCCTGCGCGACCGCGCGGGGGAGGCCGGCGTCGGGAATGGCGTCGTCGCGCGCGGCGACCTTGAAGAACAGATCGGCGGCGGCGGCCCAGGGGTCCGCGGTGCGTGGCGCAACGACGGTGACGGGGCGGGCAACGGGGGCGGCGGTCGGGCGTGCCGCCGAGCCGGTCAACGCGCATGCGGCACCCGCCAGACCCATAGCAAAGGAGCACCACCGCCACCGCATGATGCTCCTTTGCCGCGTCGGCGTTGAAGACTGCTTAAAATATGTTGTTCTGAATGGCTTCTATCGGGTTTCGTGCTGACGCTCAGAACCAGCCGCGCACGCCGAACACCAGCGCCGCGCCGCCGGCATCGTCGTGCGTCGTCGGCCGCCGGCGGTGCTCCCACGATAGGCCGACGTAAGGCGCGACCTCGCGTCGTATCTCGTAGCGCAGACGCAGGCCGAGCTCGGCCTCCGACAGTCCCGCGGCGATGCCGCTCGCCGGCACGTCCTGCGCGGCGACGTTGAGTTCGGCGCGCGGTTGCAGGATCAGCCGCTGGGTGACGCGCTGGTCGTAATAGGCCTGGACGCGGCCGAGCAGGTCGCCCTTGTCCGACAGGAACAGCGCGCCCTCGACCTGAAACCAGTAAGGCGCCAGCCCCTCGACGCCGACCGTCGCATAGGTGCGTCTGGCACCGGCGCCGAGGTCCTGCCGCAGGCCGCCCTGCAGATCGACATAGGGGCCGATCGCGCGCGAATAGAGCGCCTGTATCTCCGCCCGATCGATCCGGTCGGTGCTGCCGTCGCCCTCGCTCTTGACGACCAGCCGGTGGATGTCGCCGCCATACCAGCCCTCGCCGTCCCAGCGCAGGCCGTCGCGGCCGTTACGCACCTGCACCTCGGCGAGGTCGAACAGGATCTGGCCGAACGTCATGCCGCCGTGTTCGGCGCGCATCCGCCGGTCCGCCGCCGCCATCGCCGCCGGATCGTAGAAGCGCGCGGCCGCGAGATCGCGCGGCGGTGCGGGTGGCGGCGCGTTGCCGGCGGGCTGGTCGGTGCCGGTGGCCGCCGCTGCCGCGGGAGCGGGGGCCATTGCGGGCATGTCGGGCATCGCGTCTGGGGGGGCGGCTGCGGTGCAATGGCCCATCGCGGCGTGTTCGGGCGGGCAGGCGGTGGGTGCGGCGGGCGCCGTGGCGCGGGGCGTCACCGGCCGCGCCTTGGGCTTCGCCTTCGGCTTGGCTTTGGGACGCGCGGGTGCGGGCATCTGCATGCCGGGCATCTGCATCCCGCCCATGTCATGCATCTGCGCCGCGGCGAGCGCGAGCGCAGGCAGCAGCGCGCTCATGCGCCCGCTCCGGCGGCGGGGTCGGGGCGGACGCTGACCACCTGCATCATCCCGGCATGCATGTGGTAGAGCATATGGCAGTGGAACGCCCAATCGCCCGGCGCATCCGCGGTGAGATCGAAGGTCGCGGTGCCGCCGGGCGCGACGTTGATCGTATGCTTGCGCGGGCTGTGGTCGCCATGGCCGGTGACCAGTTCGAAGAAATGGCCGTGCAGGTGGATGGGGTGCGCCATCATCGTGTCGTTGACCAAGGTCACGCGAACCCGCTCGCCCTCGCGGAACGCGATCGGCGCGGTCACCGCGTTGAGCTTCACCCCGTCGAACGCCCACATATAGCGTTCCATGTTGCCGGTCAGGTGGATGCGAAGTTGCCGCGACGGCGCGCGCGGATCGGGATTGGCCTCCTGCGCGACGAGATCGCGATAGACGAGCACCCGGTGGCCGACATCGGCGAGGCCCTGCGGCGGCTCGCCGGTCCGGTCCGTAGGCATCGGCGCGATCGTCTGTACGACCGGCGTCCTCGGCACGTCCGGCGCGGCGGCGAAATCGCGCATGCCGTGATGCATGCCGGCCATCCCCGCCATCTCCCCCATCCCCATGTCGCGCATCGTCGCGAGCGGACGCCGGCGCAGCGGCGGCACCGCCGCGCGCAGGCCGAGCCGCGGGGTCAGCGTCGCCCGCGCCATCCCCGACCGGTCCCACGCCTCTGCGACCAAAGTATAGGCGCGATCCGCCGGCGTGACGATCAGGTCATAGGTCTCGGCGACCGCGATCTGGAGTTCGTCGACCGTCACCGGCCGCACGGTCTGCCCGTCCGCCTGCACCACCGTCAGCGGCAGGCCGGGGATGCGCAGGTTGAAATTGGTCATCGCGGCGGCGTTGACGATGCGCAGCCGTACGCGCTCGCCGGGTGCGAACAGCGCGGTCCAGTCGTCCTTGGGGCCATGACCGTTGACCAGATAGGTATAGGTGGCGCCGGTCACGTCGGAGACATCGGTCGGGTCCATCCGCATGCCGCCCCAGGCGAGGCGATCCCTGGCCGGCTGGTCCCGCCCGGCGAGCAACCCGGCCAGCGTCTGCTTCTGATAGTTGAAATAGCCGCCCTGCTGCTTCAGCTTGGTGAAGATCGCATGCGGGTGCAGCGGGCTGTGATCGGAGAGCACGATGACGTGTTCGCGGTCCGCCGCGATCGGATCGGCGCCGGCGGGATCGATGACGATCGGGCCGTAATGCCCCATCTGCTCCTGCAGGCCGGAATGGCTGTGATACCAATAGGTCCCCGCCTGCACGACGGGGAATTCGTAGGTGAAGGTGGTGCCCGGTGCGATGCCGGGAAAGCTGATCCCCGGCACGCCGTCCATCTGGAACGGCACCAGCAGCCCGTGCCAGTGGATCGACGTCTCCTCGGCGAGGCGGTTGGTCACCGCCAGCCGCACCCGCTGCCCCTCGCGCAGGCGCAGCAAAGGCGCCGGCAGCGTGCCGTTGACGCCGATCGCATGCGTCGGCCGGCCGTCGATCGTCGCCATCAGGTGATCGACGGTGAGCGTGATATCGGGGCCGGTCAGCGTCGGCAGCGCCGGCGCGAGCCCCGTCGACACCGGCTGCGCCCAGGCCGGCAGCCACGGCACGGCGAGTGCGCCGACACCGAGACCGGCATCGCGCAGGAAGCCGCGGCGGGAGGATGAGGTCATGCCGGGCCATTTGCGCATTGGCCGCCGCGAAGGCAAGGCCAGTGAGGCATCGCGACCCGATCGCACTTTTGATACGGGCGCGTTATGGTCGATGGCGCGCCGGCATGGAACATCATCCGACGCCCAGCGCTATCCGACCTGACCCGCCGATCGCGGGATGATTTGACGAAAGAGGTACCACGTGGCCGCAGACAAGCTCGAAATCGACAATGCTTCCATCCTCGACAATCCGAACGAGCGCCAGGTCGAATTCTCCGGCGAGGTCGACGCCGAGGAACTGCAATTCGCCGTGCAATATGACGTGCTCGAGGCGTTGAGTGGCGACGCACCCGAGGAAGACGATGCGGTCGAGATGTTCAACCGTTTCTCGGACGAGATCGCCGAGGCGGGGCTCGCCGCACTGGCGCGCAATCCGGATCAGCCGTTGATCGTGATCAGCGAAAACGATCTGGAATGAGGGACCGTGCCACGGGCGGCCCTCGCTGAGGGCCGCCCGTGGTGTGCATCGCGAGGGTCTTATTCCTCGTCGGTGCCGAGCGTATCCTTGGCCGCCTGCAGCGCGGCCTTGCCGCCCTTGCGCGGCGCCTTGGCGGCACCGGCCGCGGCGCCAGCGCCCTGATCGACCTTCTGGCCGGCCTTGCGACCCAGGCCGATCGTCTTCGCCATCGCGCTGCGGCTTTCGCTGTAGGACGGCGCGACCATCGGATAGTCGGGCTTCAGGCCGTAACGCTGGCGATAGTCGTCCGGCGTCAGGCCGTGCGTGGTCAGGTGCCGGCGCAGCGTGCGATACGGCTTCCCGTCGATCATCGAGATGATGTGATCGCGCGACGCCAGCGATTTGCGCACCGAGACCGCGGGGACATAGTCTTGCGCCGCCTGCTCGGGCTCGGCGGCGTCAGGGCTGGCGAGACGGCCGACCGCGGCATGCATCGACTGGAGAAAGGCCGGCACATCGTCGGCGTTGGTGCGGGTGTTGGGATTGCTGAGCCAGGCAATGGTCAGCTCGGTGGCCAGTTCGACCGTGTTGGTTTCCGTCGTCATGGGGGGTACTCGCTTCGTCGGACAAAAGGCGCCGGACACCCGGGGGAGGGTCGGCTGTAACCTACATGCCCTTTGACGGTCGAAAGTCAAAGGAACAATTTCAGGCCTGCGTCCCGAAATGGCTTCGACACTTCAACGATCCGGTACAAAGCATGATCGTCGCATTGTCGGCAGCGTCGCTCAGGCAAAGATCGACGAACAACTCGGCTGCTAGATACGTCTAATCTGCACCACCAAGGCTTACGAGGGTCAGCGCGGCCGGGAACGCACCGGAGTGCTTATCCGTATCATTTCCCAAGGTTTGCTGAACAGGAATTCCATGGCTCTCAACCCCCGCCTGTCCGGGCGCGTCGCGGCACGGGCCCATCATTCGCCCGCTGCGGCGATCCTGCAGAAAATCGAACCATTTTTCGCGATCGGCCAGGTCTCGGGCGGGCCGCTGCTGATCGCGACGATCGTCGCCTTGGTCGTCGTCAACTCGCCGTTCGGCGCCGGCTATGCCCGGTTGTGGGACCGGCCGGTAAGCTTCAGTTACGGTGCCTGGACCTTCGGCCGGCCCGCCGCCGAATGGATCAACGACGCGCTGATGCCATTGTTCTTCCTGATCATCGGCACCGAGGTGAAGCGGGAGTTCGTCAAGGGATCGCTCGCCTCGTGGCAGACCGCGATATTCCCCGTCGCCGGCGCGATCGGCGGGCTGGTGGTGCCGGTCGCTCTCTATCTCGCCTTCAATTACGGCACGCCGACGCAGCACGGCTGGGGCGTCGTCGCGGCGATGGACACCGCCTTCAGCCTGGCGATCGTCGCGATGTTCACCACCCGCCTGCCGCCGGCGGTGCGCGCGGTGCTGCTCGCCTTCGCCGCGATCGACGACGTGTTCGGGCTGCTCGTCATCGCGGTCGCCTATACCGCGACGATCGACTGGTGGTTCGTGGCGCTCGCGGCGGCGGGGTATCTCGGCATCGTCGGCCTGCTACGGCTGCGCTGGGTCGCGTCCATCCCCTATGTCCTGCTCGGCCTCGTCGTGTGGATCGGCGTGTTCGGCTCGGGCATCCATCCGACGATCGCCGGGGTCGCGGTCGGCCTGCTGCTGCCGACCAGCTCGCGTCTGTCCGAAGGGGTGTTCGCCGAACGCGTGCAGCGCCCCGTCGACCAGTTCAAGGAAGCCGTCGCCGCGGCCGAGGATACCGACGATCCCGCGGTCAAGGAAGAGGCGCGCGATCACGCGCAACAGCGGCTCGGCTACATCCACGAAATGGCCGCGGCAACCGACGAGGCCGCCGAACGGCTCGTCCGGGTCCTGACCCCGTGGGTCTCCTACATCGTGCTGCCCTTGTTCGCGGTCTCCAACGTCCGCATCCATTTCTCACCCGAGCTGGTCGGCGAGGCGCTGCATTCACCGTTGAGCGCGGGTGTCGTCGTCGGTCTGGTGATCGGCAAGCCGCTCGGCTTCCTCGCCGCGACGTGGCTGGCAACGCGACTGGGGCGGGCGACGTTGCCCGATGGCGTTACGTGGCAGATGGTGCTCGGTATCGGCGGTGTCGCCGGTATCGGCTTCACCATCTCGCTGTTCATCGCCGAACTCGCCTTCGCCGATGTCGCCGAGACCGAACAGGCGTCGCTTGGCATTCTCGTCGCATCGATCCTGTCCGGTCTGCTCGGCTATTTTATCTTTTGGCGGGCAGCGACGCCCAAGTCGGAAACCGAATAGGACGAGTTTTAATTCAACGATTTACTTGCGATCTCACGCCGGGCGGGTGTCACCGCTTTGCAACATTGACGCTCCGTCTACGTATACGATATCCACTTTCCTGGGAATGCCGACAGATAACAGTCTGATTCGGTGCAAATATCAGGGGAGTTTGATCATGAAGGCTGCGACGTTCCTCCTATCCGTGGCGCCGCTCGCGCTCTTCGCGGCGCCGGCGCTGGCCGCGCCGAACGGCCAGACCGACAGCGCCACGCCGCAGGGCAGCGAGACGGAGGAGCGCACCGGCGATCAGGACATCATCGTCACCGGTTTGCGTGCCAGCCTGCAATCGGCGCAGCGGATCAAACAGACCTCGGACTCGATCGTCGATGCGCTGGTTGCGCAGGACATCGGCAAGCTCCCCGACAATCAGGCGGCGGAAGCGCTGGCGCGGCTGCCCGGCGTGCAGGTCACCCGCTATGACGACGAGGCGACCGGCGTGCTGGTCCGCGGTCTGCCAGACGTGACCTCGACCTATAACGGTCGCGAGATCTTCACCGCGCAGAACCGCAACGTCGCATTACAGGACTTTCCGGCGCAGGCGCTCGCCGGCATCGAGGTCTATAAATCGGGCACTGCCGACCTGATCGAGCCGGGCCTCGCCGGCCTGATCAACGTTCGTTCGCGGCGGCCACTCGACTTCAAGGGCCTGTTCGTCGGCGGCGGTTTCCGCGGCACGTACAACGACCAGAGCAAGAAATACGACCCGACCGGCAATATCCTCGTATCGGATCGCTGGACGACGCCGATCGGCGAGATCGGCATCCTCGCCAACGTCACCTATGCGCAACAGCAGTATCGCAACGCGGTGCGCTACAACGACCAGTCGGTGCAGAAGGTCAGCTCGCTGTCGCCGGTCACGCCGGCGACTGCCGGCAATCAATTCTATTATCCCTATTCGGTCGGCCTCTACAGCAGCGGCGGCCGCCGGTATCGCCCGTCCGGCAATATGGCGCTTCAGTGGAAGCCGTCTGACAAATTCGAAGTCTATTTCGACGGCATCTATCAGGGCTATCGCGGCCGGCAGGCGACCGACTGGTTCGCCGCCGATCTGCGGGGGATCGACAGCGTTCGCGGCGCGCCGGTCATCTCCAACGTCGTGCTGATGCCCGGTCGGACCGATCAGGCGGCAAGCCTGACCAAGAGCGGCGGTGTCGCGCCGACCGCTTATCGCAGCACCGGCGCCGATTATACCAACACCTATCAGGGCGCGTTCGGGGCGATCTGGCATACCGACAAGGCGGTGCTCTCGACCGATCTTGCCTATACCAGTTCCGAATATGGCGCGCGCAGCTGGAGCTTCGATAGCGCCTTCGCCAATTCGCCGACAGTCAATGCCGCGTTCGACGTGCAGGACGGCTCGTCCTTCGACTTCGTCGGGTTCGACGCGAAGAACCCGGACAATTATATCTGGCGCGGTTATTACGAAAGCCGCGGCGTCGCCAAGGGCAAGGGTTGGCAATGGCGCGGCGATCTCGTCCTCGACACCGAGATCGAAGCGCTGCCCGAGATCAAGTTCGGCTTTCGCTACACCGATCGCGACGCATCGGCGAATAACGGCAATCGTTATGCCTATACGCTGCCGCTCAACGTCCCACTCGCCAGCCTTCCCGTGGGCCAGCTTGAGCTGATCCAGAATACGTTTCGCGGCGACGCCCAGAAATTTACCCAATATCTGATGCCGACGCGTGACGGTATTGCCGGGAACGTCGCGGCGCTGCGCACGCGGTCGATTGCCGCCCTGCGTCAACTGGTCGCGCTGAACCCGACGGATACCGGTTATCGCGACGCGCTGACCAAATTCCTCGCCGACGACGTGCCGATCCAGCCGTACGACCAGTTCTACGCGAAGGAGCAAAGCTACGCGGCTTACGCCCAGAGCAAATATCATTTCGATATCGGCTCGGTGGGTTTCGACGGTACGTTCGGCGTCCGGCTGGTCAATACGGCCGGCACCTATTCCGGTACGTCGCGCATCTACAACAATGATGTCGAGACTCTGACGCCGCAGACGATCAAGCAGAATTACGTCGACGTGCTGCCCAATCTCAGTCTGCGGATCAAGCCGCTCGAACAATTGCAGCTCCGCTTTGCCTATACGAAGACACGCACGCGGCCCGACTTCGGCACGCTCAACCCGGCGCTCGTCATTACCCAGAATATCGCCGGCGGCGTCGTCGATCCCGATTCGCCGCTGCTCAACGTCAACGCCACCGGATCCGGCGGCAATCCTGACCTGAAACCGCTGACCTCGAACAATTACGACGTCAGCGCCGAATATTATCCGACCTCGACGTCGAGCATCACCTTCGCGGCCTTCTATCGCGACCTGTTTGGCTTCATCGGCAATTACGAACGCCAGATCCAGGACCCGGTCTTCGGCGTCGTCCGCCTGTCGCGTCCGGAGAACGCCGGCAAGGGCAAGATCAAGGGGTTCGAGGTCGGCGGCCAGACGTTCTTCGACTTCCTGCCCGGCGCGCTCAGCGGTTTTGGCGTGCAGGGCAACGTGACCTTCATCAACGGGCGGAACGCCTTGCCGGAGGTGCTTGGGGTCGGGACGCCGCTGGTACGCCTGACGGGCGTATCGAAATGGTCTGGTAATGCCTCCGTCTTTTACGAGAAATACGGGGTCACGACCCGCCTCTCGTACAATTACCGGTCCGACTATATTTCCAATTACCGGCAGAATACCGACGGTTCGCAATATACCGGGGTCGGCGTCCGGGCGATCAAGCGGCTCGACTATTCGCTGAGCTACGACGTGCTCAAGCAGGTGACGCTGAGCTTCGACGTGACCAACATCCTCGCTGGGCCGTTTAAGAACTTCAACAACTATACCGCGACACGGACCTATCCAGTCGATGTGCGCTACGAGGGGCGCTATATCGGGCTTGGTTTCCGGTTCCGCTTCGGCGAGTAACCGCGCTCAGCGCCAGCCGAGCGCGGGCGCGACGTGGCGGAGCACGGACTCGATGACGTGGGTGTTATACGCCACGCCGAGCTGGTTGGGCACCGTCAGCAGCAGCGTGTCCGCCTCGGCGATCGCCTCGTCGGCGCGGAGCTGGTCGATCAGCGTCTCGGGTTCGGCCGCATAGGAGCGGCCGAACACCGCGCGCATATTGTCGATCACGCCGATCTGGTCGCTGCTGTCGCCGCGGCCGAAATACTGCCGGTCGCGATCGTTCATTATTGCGAAAATCGATCGCGACACCGAGACGCGCGGGGTGCGGGCATGGCCCGCCTCCTGCCAGGCGGCGCGATAGGCGCGGATCTGCTTGGCCTGCTGGACGTGGAACGGCTCGCCGCTCTCGTCGGCCTTGAGCGTCGAGCTCTGCAGGTTCATGCCCTTTTGCGCCGCCCAGATCGCGGTGGCGTCGCTGCTCGATCCCCACCAGATCCGCTCGCGCAGCCCTTCGGCATGCGGCTCGAGTCGCAGCAGACCCGGCGGGTTGGGGAACATCGGCCGCGGATTGGGCTTGGCGAAGCCCTTGCCCGCGAGCAGTTCGTGAAACAATTCGCCGTGGCGGCGGCCCATGTCGGCGTCGCTCTCACCGGACGCGGGGGCATAGCCGAAATGACGCCAGCCCTCGATCACCTGTTCGGGCGAGCCGCGGCTGATGCCCAGTTGCAGCCGCCCGCCGCTGATCAGGTCGGCGGCGCCGGCATCCTCGACCATGTAGAAGGGGTTCTCGTAGCGCATGTCGATCACGCCGGTGCCGATCTCGATCCGCTTCGTCCGTGCGCCGACCGCGGCGAGCAGCGGGAAGGGCGAGGCGAGCTGCTGCGCGAAATGGTGGACGCGGTAATAGGCGCCGTCCGCGCCGAGTTCCTCCGCCGCGACCGCGAGGTCGATCGACTGGAGCAGCACGTCCTGCGCCGAGCGGGTCGCCGAACCGGGGGCGTCGGACCAATGGCCGAACGAGAGAAAGCCGATGTTCTTCATCGCGACAAACTGGGCGTGATCGAGAGCCGTCGCAAGATTGCGCACGGAATGGCTGCGTTTCCGAAAACTTCTTTCAGCCCGGCGCGGACCCCGTCTCGGGATCGAAGCGGGGGTTGTCGAAGTCGATCGGTGACGGCTTGACCTCGGCCGGCGGCACCGCGCTTTCCGCCCAAGCGCGGCACAGCATGTCGCGCAACATCGTCGCGCCGGCGCTGGTCCGCTCGTAGATCAGCGCGCGCACGTCCTTGTCGGCGAAGTCGCGAAAGCCGTTGCGCCGTTCGAGGATGTAGACGCGCTCCATCTGGTCGCCGGCGTTATCGAGGAAAGCGAGGATCGCGTCGAACATGTCGCCGCTGCGCCGTCCCGGGGCACCGATGCGCGGCGCGAGATCGGCGGCGGTCAGCCGCATGCCGTCGACGAAGCCGCTCTCGAACCGGCCGTGGATCGAGCGATCGGTCGTATAGCCCTTGGGATTGGCGCCGCGCCAGCCGTCGCTGTTGACCGAGTCGTGCAGCGGCTGCGCGCCGTCGCCGATATAATGGCCGAGGCGGATGACGTCGAAGGCGCAATGCTGTTCGGCGAAGGCGGCATCGTGCTGCGCCGCCTGCGCCGCGCGGACCTGCCGCATGCAGACGATGATCCGCTGATATGCCTCCATCGCCGCATAGGGGAGAGTGCCCGTCCAGCGCACGTTGGTGCGCGCCGCGGTGGCGGGATCGCTGCGCTTGATCGCTTCATAGTGTTTGAACAGCGCGATGACGAATTCATAGCGCGAGCGCGGGATCGGCTTGAGGAAGGTGAATTGCTCGCGGAACCAGCCGTGGTTCGGGTCTTCCTCGATCTTCGCGAAATTCTCCGCGGCGTTGCGCCACGCGTCGGGCAGCGCGGCGGAGCTGGCGATATAATCGACGTGCCGGCGCAGGAAGACCGGGCCATCGTCGGGGATCGCCGCGATCGCGGCACGGTCGATCACCGCGTGCGCGGTGCCGCCCCAGGCGAGCGCGGGCGTCGGCAGCAGGGCGAGGGCGGCGAAGAGGAAGCGGCGCATCGGCGGAGGCTTTCGGATCAGGGGTCGAGTGGATCGCGCGGATCGATGCGCAGCGATTTGGGCGACGGGCGGAATTCCAGCTCGGTCGGTGACAGACGCCGGCCGACGGTGCCCGGCTCGTAGCCGAGTTCCGTCAGGTTGCGTTGCGCGAAGGCCGGGCTGGCGATCGTCTCGCTCTGGCCGGGATTGCAGACGATCAGCGTGTCGCGGTCGAGCGGCGCGCCGATTGCGGCAAGCACCCGTGTCGCGTTGCGCAAATTGGTCGTGGTGTGGCGCGCATAGGGTTCGATCAGGATCGCCTCGGCGGGGATGCCGTAGCGGTCGATCAGCGCGCTGCGCATCTGCTCCGCCTCGGTGAAGCGCGTCGCGCGGGGATGGGCGCGGCCACCGGTCAGCAGGATGAAGGCGATATCGCCGCGCGCGAACCGGTCCGCGGCGAGGCGGACGTGATATTTGCCATAGGGGCTGAGCGCCGCGTCCGGCGTCTCCGGACCGACGCCAGTGAGGATCAACGCGCTATACCGCCAGCGCGACCAGTCGAGCGTGCGCGCGCGCCTGACGGCGGGGGCGTTGAAGCCGCCGGTGATCGGCTCGAAGCCGATCGCGTCGGTGCGGTCGCTGACGTCGAGCAGCGCCAGCGTGAATTCGACGCTCGGGTCGAGCGCCTGCGCCGACCCGTCGCGCGGCGTCCGCGCCAGCCAGTCCGCCGCCTGCACCCGCGCGCGCAGCTCAAGCGGATCGAGTATGCCGGCGCCGTCGATCTGCGGGTAGCGTGGCACCTGATTGAGCGCATAGGTGCGCAGGATCGTGTTGATCCCCTCGATCTCGCGCGCCGCCTGCGCGCGTGCGCCGTCATCGGCACGGCTGGCGTTCGCCGGCACCGCCGCCGTGAGCGCAGCGCCGTCTTCGGGCGTCCACACCATCGCCTGCGCGAGACAGGCGAGATCCTGCGCGCAAGCCGTGCGCCGCGCAGCGCGTGCCGCGAGCATCGCCGCAACGCCGGGTTGTGCCTCGAGCCGGGCGGTCGCCACCGGGTCGCCGCCGAGTGCGTCGAGCAGCGGGAACAGTCGGTGCGACAGCGCGGCGACGACGCGGTCGCCGGCCGGCGCGGCGGCGGCGGGCACGCATGCCAGCATCAGCGCCGCCGCCGCCAGCCGCATCCTCACCACGATTTGCCGACGACGAGGCGGACGTTGCGGCCGAAGATCGGCCGGCCGTAGATCGCCTCCGGGCTGCCTTGGCCGCTGACCTGATCGGTGCGCGTATTGCCCTCGGTCAGGCCGTGCGCATTGAACAGATTGTCACCGACCACCTGCAACTGCCACGTCCCGTGCCGCACCGTCACGCCCGCCCCCGTCGTGCCATAAGCGGGCAGCGCCGTGCGATTGTAGAAGTCGACATAGCGCTTCCCCATATAGGTGTAGCGACCGTACAGCGAGATCGCATTGCCGCCCAGATCGAAGTCGAAGCTGGGGCGGATGTTGCCATAGATCTTCGGCTGGCGGACGATCTGTTTGCCCTCGGCCTGCGCCGGGTCGGCGCCATTGGCGTTCTGGAAGTTGCGATATTCGGGGTCGCTGACCGTCAGCGCGCCATTGAGCATGAACCATGGCGTGATCGCCAGCGCGCCGTCGAATTCGACGCCCTTGACCTTGGCCTTGCCGATGAAGGGGACGTTGACGTCGTTACGCCCCGTCGTCGGGTCGAAGGCGAGGAACGAGGCGTTGAGCGGATCGAAATTGGTGTAGAAGCCGGTGACGTAGAGGTACGAACGGCCGGCGGCGAGCTTGAGGCCGGCCTCATATTGGTTGGCGATCGTGGTGATGATCGTCGGGTTGATGCTCATCACGGTCTGCACGCTCGGTGGCGTTTCGAGATGCGCGGCGCGGCCGTAGACGCCGATATGCGTGTTGAAGTCGTAGTTGGCGCCGGCCGTCCAGTTGGTGGCATGCGTCTTCAGCCGCTGGTTGATGATGCCGCCGGTGAAGGCGCGGGTCGCATCGTCGGCCAGCGTGGTGGCATCGCCGAGGTTCGCCGCACCGGTAAGCAAGGCATAGCCGTTGTAGTTATAGCGCTCGTGACGGATGCCCGCATCGATGCGCAGTCCCGGCACGATCTCCCACGTATCGTTGGCGAAGACCGCGACCATCTGTGCGTCGGAATCGCCCTTGGTCAGCGTCGCGGCGTAGCTGAGCGCGCCATTGTCGGTGACCCGACCGATCCGCGTACCGGCGGCATTGTAGGCGACGAGATCGAGCGTGCGGGGCCGGCTCGCGACCTCGATCAGATAGTTCTGGTAGATCGTCCGGCTGTCCTCGCCATACAGACTGCCGTACAGGCCGAGCTTGAGGTCGTGGCTGCCGAAGCCGGTCTCGAACTTCTTGGCGACCGACAGATTGATCTGGTTCGAATAGAATTTCGAATGGATGTCTCGATACTGGCCCTGCATGACCAGCCCGGACGCGCCATAGGGATCATAGACCGTGTTCGTGCCTGCCAGCACGTAGCCCAGCGACGTGACGGGGCCGAATGCAGTCGTCGCCCGCGCCTGATAGCCGCTGGCGAAGGCATTCGCATCCGCCGGATTGGTCGTCGAATAAAAGGCGGTGAAGTCGAGTTTGCCCATCGTGAAGCCGGCCTTGGCGGAGACCAGCCAGCCGTCGAATTCGGCGTCATATTGCGCGCCGACGTTGACCATCCGCATGTGTCGGCCGTCGCCCAGATCGCTCGCCTCGTTCTGCACGACGCCGGCGCCGTTGCGGTAGCGCAGGTCGACGTTGCGCAACGCCGGCGAGTTCAGCGTGCCGCTGAAATAATCGATGTAGCGGTCGAGCGACACCGACGGATTGCGCGGGTCGGCGGTCGGGATCGGCAGGTAGAAGACGTTGTGGTCGTTGACGTAGTTGACGCTCACCCGCAGCGAACCGTTGTCGAGGTCGTGCTTGATGTTGGCGCGGAACTGGCCGCCCTTGTCGTTGGGGAAGCCGTTGTCGCGATAGCCGTCGTGATAGCGGACGAAGCCGCCGACCGCATAATAGGTCCGGTCGCCGAGCGGCCCCGACTGGACGAAATCGCCGCGATACAGGCCGGTATCGCCGAGCGTCAGCTGCGCCTTGCCGCGCACCGTGTCGCGGCCGGTGACCTCGATCGCGTTGACGATCGCGCCCGAATAGCTGGCATAGACCGGTGCCGGGCCGCCGCGGACCACCTCGACGCGCTCGGTCATCAGGTCGGGCTTGAGGATCGCGTCGCCGCGGAAGAAGACGCCGTCATTCTCGTGAAACAGCGGCAGGCCGTCCTGCTGGAAGCTGACGAAGCCGCCGTCGTTGGGCAGGCCGCGGATGCGGTAGATGTTCTGCACCTCGCCGCCGGTGATCTCGGTCTGGAAGCCGGGAAGCTGGCCGATGAGGTCGGCGAAATTGACCGGCGCGATCTTCTCGATGTCCGCCTGCGTCACCGTGTTGATCGCATAGGAGGCGTCGAAGCGGCGCTGCGCGCGCGTCGATCCGGTGACGATGATGTCGCGATCCGCCGGCTCGGGCGTGGTGGCACCGGTCTGTTCGGGCGCCGTCGCGGCGTCGGCCGTCTGGGGTGCATCCGGCTGGGGCGCCGCGGTCTGGGCGGAGGCCGGCGCGGCGAGGATCGTGCAGAGCGAGACGAGCGCGGTGCTGGTGGCGAGAACGGATTTGAACATGAGGCCCCACTGTTGATCGTTCGATGTGCTGATCGCTGCCGTCGTTGCGGCGTGCCGCGTCCCCTTGGTCAAGGATTGTGACATTCCCGCTTAAACCGCGAAAAAACTTTCGAGCCGGGAGCGGAGGTTGAGCGGATCACCCGTTGAAACGGCCGACAGCGCTATTGCGAACGCTTAGCGTTTGATTACGGGGCGCCGTTCGAAGGGGGAACGGCAATCATGAACATCTGGAGCAGCGGCCTGTTGGCCGCGGGCCTGGCGGCGGCGACGCCCGCCGTCGCGGCGCCGTCATCGGCGGCGGACGACCGGCCGCCGCCGACCGGATTGGGGCAGGACATCGTCGTCACCGGCCGTGCCTCGCCCGCACCGAAGGGCGCCGACGATCGCTACCAGCCGACCCCCGATGCCTCGACGTTGCGCTCCGCCGCGACACCGCTCGACACGCCGCAAGCGGTCAACATCGTCCCCGCGCAGGTGATCCGCGATCAGCATCCGCGCTATCTCGACGAGGTGCTCGCCAACGTCAGCGGCATCACCCAGGGCAATACGCTCGCCGCGACGCAGGATACCGTGCTCAAGCGCGGCTTCGGCGGCAATCGCGACGGATCGGTGATGCACAACGGCATGCCGCTGGTGCAGGGCCGCGGCTTCAACGCCGCCGCGCAGAGCGTCGAAGTGCTCAAGGGGCCGAGTTCGCTGCTCTACGGCATCATGGACCCCGGCGGCGTCATCAACATCGTCAGCCGCAAGCCGCTGCTCGCGACGAACGGCTCCGTGGCATTGACCGGATCGAGCTATGCCGCGGGCCGCGCCGGGCTGCAGGCGACCGTCGATCTGACCGGGCCGATCGCCGGCGCGCTCGCCGGCCGGATCGTGCTCGATCATCAGGACGAGGATTATTGGCGAGTCTTCGGCACCCGCCGCGACACGCTCGTCGCGCCGTCGCTCGGCTGGTACGGCGCCACGACGCAGGCGGTGTTGTGGTACGAATATCGCCGCTTTTCCTATCCGTTCGACCGCGGCATCGCGCTCGATCCGCGCACGCTGACGCCGCTGGCGATCCCGCGCCGCCGGCGGCTCGACGATCCCGTCAACCGGATGTGGGGCGACAGCCATCTCGTCCAGCTCGCGGTCGACCATCAGCTCGGCGACGGCTGGGCAGCGCATCTCGCCGCCAGCTTCAACAGCGAAAGCTATGATGCCGGCCAGTTACGCGTCACCGGGATCGACACCGCCAAGGCGACGCTGACCCGCAGTAACGATGCCACCCGCGGATCGCTCGGCACCGACGCCTATGTCCAGGCCTATGCCGATGGCCGTTTCGGTCTCTTCGGCGCGGAGCACCACGTCATCCTCGGCGTCGAGGGCGAATATCGGCGCTACTATCGGCGCGACCTCATCCGGCAGAAGGTGCGTTACGGCTTCAACGTGCTGCGGCCGGTCTACGGTCGCGAACCATTCCCGACCACGGTCTCGCCGACGGACAGCGACCAGACCGACCGGCTCAACAACGTTTCACTGTTCGGGCAGGACGCGATCCATCTCGGCGACCACTGGATCGTCACCGCCGGCGGCCGGCTGATCAGCTTCCGGCAGCAGGCGGGGAAGGGGCGGCCGTTCGTCACCAACACCGATCTCGACGGCTGGTCGTTCGTCCCGCAGGCGGGGCTGGTGTGGAAGGCGGCGGACGTCGTTTCGATCTACGCGAGCTACACGCGCTCGCTGAAACCCAATTCCACCGTTGCGCCGCTCGATGGCGGTGCCGTCATCACCTCCGCCATGCCGCCCGAGCGCGGCCGCTCCTACGAGGTGGGCGCGAAGCTCGATCTGCCCGACGGCATCACCGCGACACTGGCGCTGTACGATATCGACAAGCGCAACGTGCTGGTCCGCCAGTTCGACGCGAAGACCGCGCTCAACGTCTATCGCACCGCGGGTCGCGCCGCCTCGCGCGGCGTCGAGCTCGATCTCGCAGGGCAGGTGACGCGGACGCTCAGCCTGATCGGCAGCTATGCCTATACCGATGCGCGGACGACGGAGGATCCGGTGTTTGCCGGCCGGTCGCTCGCCAACGTCGCGCGCGATACCGGCTCGCTGTTCTTCGCCTATGACGTCGGGGCGCTGGCGGGAGACGACCGGCTGCGCTTCGGCGGCGGCGGGCGCTATGTCGGGCGGCGTCCCGGGGACAATGCCAATAGCTTCTGGCTGCCCGCTTATACCGTCGTCGACGGCTTCGTCAGCTACGACACGACGCTCGCCGGGCGGACGGTGGCGTTCCAGTTCAATCTCAAGAACGTCTTCGACCGCACGTATTATACGTCGGCGGTCAATGCCTATGGGGTGGCGATCGGCGATCCGCGCCGCGCGGTCGGCACCATCCGGTTCGCGCTGTGACGGTCGCGGTGAATCGCCGGCGACGACCGAGGCGTTCACGAAGCTTCGTCGATCGCCTCAAGAAAACCATCACCCCGGAACCAGTCCGGGGTGATGGGTGGTAGCTACAACTTGCCGCCGGCCTTCTTACAGACGACGGCGGCGACGGATCAGTTGGTCTTCACCGCGACCTTGCGGTCGCCGTTCGAGCTGACCGAGGTTTCGCGCACGACCTTGTGCTTGACCGTCTTGTGGCCGACCTTGACGCCGAGCACCTTCTTGGGACGGTGCGTCTTGCGCTTGCTGGTTTCGGTCACCTTGGTCGTGGTGGTGGCGACGCCGTCATGCACCTTGGTGTCGTGATCGACCTTCGTCTCGCGGACGGTCTGCGCTAAGGCCGGGGCGCCGCAGGTGAGGGCGAAGCTGAGGGCGGCGGCGACGGCGATATGCTTGCGTGTCATCTCATGTCCTTCCGAATGCGTCCGGCACCCGCGCGGGGCCGGCCGACCCGCATCAACTCCGCGCCCGTCGTTCGGTTCATTACCGTTTCGGACTATTCCATACGGATGCGGGCGGATGACGCTCAGGCAGATTTGGCGCGCAGCAGCGCCGCGCCGAAGCCGATGAAGATGATGCCGGTGAGGCGGTTGAACGCGCGCTTCACCGTCGGCCGGGCGAGATGCGCCGACAGCGAGCGGCCGCCCATCGCATAGACGCCGTACCAGAAGCATTCGAGCGCCGCGAAGGTCACCACCAGGATCGCGAATTGCGGCCCCTGCGGTGCCGTCGGCGTCACGAACTGCGGCAGGAAGGCCGCAGCGAACAGCAGCAGCTTGGGATTGCTGATGCCGATCGCGAAGCCGCCGCGGAACAGCGCGGCGAGCGATACCGTTCGCGGCAGCGTGCCAGCGCCGACGTCGATCGGCGCGACGTCGGCCCGCCACGCCTTGACGCCGAGGACGATCAGATAGGCGACGCCGGCATAGCGCAGCACCTCGAACGCCCCGGGCAGCGCGAGCAGGAGCGTGGTGAGCCCCGCGGCGGAGGCGGCGAGCACCAGCACCAGCGCGGTCAGGCATCCCGCCATTGCCGCGACGCTGCGCCGCGCGCCGAGCGCAACGCTGCGCGACAGGATGTGGAGCATGTTCGGTCCCGGCGTTCCGCACAGCAGGAACACCGCGCCGACGAACAGCCACCAGCCATGAAGCGTCACGTCATCCTCCTCTTCCGCCGATCGCTACAGCGTCCAGTCCATCTGCAACCAAACTTTGCGCGTGTCGGTGGCGAAGCGGTCGGCGCGATAGTCGGCGTAGCGCAGGCTGGCGACGGTGCGCCCGATCCGCGCCTGCGCGAGCAGGTCGATCTCGTTGCCATAGTGCCGCACCAGCCGGTCGCTCTCGAAGCGGTGGTAGACCGCCTGCACGCTCACCGCCTTGAGCGCGCCGAGCTGCGGCCAGCCCCAGCCGGCGCTGCCGTAGAGATCGCGGATGCCGTCGGCGGGCGTGGTCGTCAGTTTGTCGGCCCAGCCCTGGAATTTGAAGATCGAGGCGAGCGGCGTCTGGAAGCTCGCCAGCGTGGCGCCGCGGCTGCGCCCGCGCCCCGCGCCGAGCACCTCATAGCCCGCGCCCACCTTCGGCCCGGCGAGATCGAGGCCGATGTCCGCCAGCCAATAATCGGCGGCATAGTCGTTGGGGTTGCGGTGATAGTCGGACTGGCGCGCATGGCTCGCGGTCCACGCCAGCTTCGTCTTGCCGAAGCCGCGCGATCCCGCCAGCCGCGCGCCATAGGTCTGGCTCGACAGGCGATAGCCCTGGACGATCGCCTCGTCCTGATCGACCAGATAGGCGAAGCCGGCCAGCGTACCGACCGGTGTCGTCACCCCCAAGGTCGCGAAGACATTGTTGCCGCCGATCGCCTGTTGCCGCGCACCCGCGCCGTCGATCCCCCACACCGTCCGCACGCCCCAGGCATAGGTGACGTCGGCCTTGACGCCCTTGACCGGGGTCAGCTCGGTACGCACCGCATCGAAGGTCTGGCCGTTGTTGCGTATCGCGGCGGCGCCGACGAAGCGCTCGTCGTCGAGCTGGATGCGCTGGCGGCCGGCGGTGACGGTCAACGCGTCGCTGCGATATTGCAGCTGCGCGCGATAGAGCGCGACGTTCTGCGGGTCGCTGATCTGCGGACGCACGGTCGCCGGACCGGCAAGCCCGTCGTAATAGTCGCCGACGATCGCCAGATTGCCCTGCGCTTCCGCCAGCGCCGTCCAATGCCCCGCGCGTGCCTGCAAACCGGCGCGGACGCGAACGGTGACCGCGTCCGCGTGCTCGGGCAGGCCGTCCTGCTCGACATGCTCGTGGCGCAGGCGCGCCTCCGCCAGCGGCGTCAGCGTCTGGGCTGCGGCCGGACCGGCGGCGATGACGGCGACGGACAGCAGCGACAGATTGAAGATCAGGCGCATCGTCTGGTTGGAACCCCCTCGGCGACGCCCCCCGGCGTGCCTTCCACCTCCTTCCTAGCGTCCCTCCGCCGCGCGCAATAGAAAATCGCGAAAGGCCAGCGAAGAAAGTGGCCTAACCACCGCGCAGGCGAGACGATCGCCTGATCGTGCCTTTGCCCGGCATTACGGCTTCCCGTCGCTAGATTTGCAACATTTGTTAACGTCTTACGGCCATTGTCGACACTCGTCGGGATGATAGTGGGTCGGGGATGTTCAAGAGCCTGTTGCGCGAGCGTCGCCGCTCGATAGCCGTGCATGGGCTTGCCCGCCTTGAGGCGTCGGCGGAGCCGGCGTTCGATCGTTTCGTCGGTGCCGCCGCTGCGGCCTTCCACGCGCCGATCGCGGCGCTGTCGCTGATCCATGACGACGTGCAGGCGATCAAGGCGGCGCGGGGTATCGCGTTGCATTGCATGCCGCGACAGGCCGGGTTCTGCAGCTTCGCGCTCGACCGGGACGGCGTACTGGAATGCTGCGCCGCGCTCGACGATCCGCGTTTCGCCAAGCTGCCCGGCGTGGTCGGCGAGCCGCACATCCGTTATTATATCGGCGCGCCGCTGCGGCTGCTGAGCGGGGTCGATGTCGGCGCCCTGTGCGTCGTCGATACCGTCGAGCGTCCGCCCGCCTCGACCGATCAGAAAGCCTATCTGCTCGGGCTCGCACGTCAGGCGTCGCAGGCGCTCGAGGCGCGGCTCGATATCCTCGGCTACGCCGCATGATGCGGGTGGTGGCATGTATCGCACACGATCATGACCTGCGGCTCGTCGCATTGGCGCTGGCGGTGGCGCTGCTCGGCTCGCTGGCGACGTTGCAGACCTTCCGCCGCATCGCGCTGGCACCCGGCCCCAGCCGCACCGGCTGGATCGGGCTCACCGCGGTCGGCATCGGCACGATGGTGTGGGCGACGCATTTCGTCGCGATGATGGCCTATCGCGCCAGCGCACCGGTGGTGCTCGATCCGCTGCTGACGCTCGCCTCGCTGCTCGCGGTGATCGTCCTGGCCGCGCCGGGGCTGGCGATCGCGGCGCGGCGGCCGCTCGCGGCGCGCTTCGGCGGTGGCGCGATCGTCGGGATGGCGATGACAATCATGCATTATCTCGGCATGGCTGCCTATCGCGTCGACGGCATCGTCCATTGGGACGCGCGTTTCGTCGCCGCCTCGCTGGTCTGCGCGATGCTGCTGTCGGGTGCCGCGTTCGCGCTGTTCAGGCGCCGCCGCGGCTGGCGCAACGTCGGTGCGGCGGCGACGCTCGCGCTGGCGGTGGCGACGCTCCATTTCACCGGCATGGCGGCGCTGTCGATCACCGCGCTGACGCTGGGGGAGGGATTGTCCGACGTCACGATGACGACGCTGGCGATCACCACCGCGATCGCGGCGATGATCGTCATCGGCGGCGCCGCGGTGAGCGCGCTGATCGACGGCCATACGCAGGGCGAATCGTATCGGCGGCTGCGGCGCATGGCGCTGCACGATGCGCTGACCGACCTGCCCAACCGGATGCATTTCACCGAGGAGCTGGAGCGGCGCTTCCGCATCGACGGCGGCTACCACCGGCTCGCCGCGGTGATGCTCGACCTGTCGCGGTTCAAGGTGGTCAACGACACTTATGGCCATCAGGCCGGCGACCAGTTGCTGATGGCGCTGGCGGCGCGGCTGACCGCGAGCCTGCGTCCCGGCGAATGTATCGCGCGACTGGGCGGCGACGAATTCGCCGCGATCATCTCCTATGACGCGGGGGAGGAGCTCGATGCCTTCCTGCTGCGGCTGCGTGCGGCGTTCGCCACGCCGTTCGTGTTCGACCGCTTCAGCGCGACGATCGACGCCAATATCGGCGTCGCGCTGGCGCATCACGACGGCTTCGATCCCGATGCGCTGCTCGCCAAGGCCGATCTGGCGATGAGCCGCGCCAAGGCGGCGCGCTCGCCGGAACCGTGTTTCTACGATGCGCAGATGGACGAGGCGGTACGCGCGCGCCGCGAGCTGGTCACTGACCTGCGCGCCGCGGTCGAGGCGGAGGCGTTCGAACTCCATTACCAGGTGCAGGCTTCGGTCGAAACCGGCGAGATCACCGGTTACGAGGCGTTGGTCCGCTGGAACCACCCGACCCGGGGGCGGATCGCGCCGTTGGTGTTCATTCCGCTGGCGGAGGAAAGCGGCGAGATCGTGCCGCTGAGCATCTGGATCCTGCGTCAGGCGTGTTTCGAGGCGGCCTTGTGGACCAACCGGCACATCGTTGCGGTCAATCTGTCGCCCAAGCACCTCGCCGACCCGCGGCTGGTCGAGACGGTGGCGGCGGCGCTCGCCGACAGCGGCCTGCCGCCCGAACGGCTGGTACTCGAACTGACCGAGAGCGCGATCATCCACGATCGCAACTTCGCACTCGACCAGTTGCAGGCGCTGAAGGCGATGGGAATCGGCATCGCGCTCGACGATTTCGGCGTCGGCTATTCGTCGCTCGACGTGCTCCGCTCGTTCCCGTTCGACCGGATCAAGCTCGACGCCTCGTTCGTGTCGGCGATCGACCATGACGACCAGGCGGTGTCGATCCTCCGGTCGGTGGCGGCGCTCGGCCGAACGCTCGGCATGTCGGTGCTCGCCGAGGGGATCGAGCAGCCCGCGCAACTGTCGATCGTGACGCGCGAGGGCTGTTCGGCGATCCAGGGCTATCTGATCGGCAAGCCGGCGCGCGTGCTCGCCGACCCCGGCGAGGTGCGGCAGGCGATGCTTCTCAAGCCGCGATCGCTGGTGCCGGGGATTGCCGCGACGGGGTGAGGCGGCGTTGGCATCGCCGGGCGAGCGATCACGGGCGGACATCGATGGCCTCTCCACAGGTTGGCACCCAAGCGCCGATGTGAGAACAACCGGGCATGCGTGCGCGATTGATGAAGCTTCTTGCCCTGCTGCTCGCCAGCGGATTGTACTGGCAGCTGGTTTGTGAGGTGACGGACGCGCCGGAGCCCTGGGATAGCGATGGTTATTGGACGCTCTGGTATCCAATCTCCCTCGCATTGGCGGCGGTCGCCGGGTATTTCCTAAGAAGCCACGGGTGGCTGGCTGGAGTCATCATCACGTTCTCGCAGCTGCCAGTGATGTGGACCAACGCCGGAACAGGCCCGTTGCTCGCGGCAGGATTGCTCTTCCTGTGCATCCTGGCAGTTCCAGCGGCAGCGGTCTCATTCATTGCCGGTCGGGTTGCGATGCGAACCCGGACGTCCTGAACGTCCGAATGGTGGCACTGCCATTCGACAGGCCCACCAGATCCATGCGGTTACCCGACCGTTGTCCTTCCGGACGCCTACCGCTTCTTGCGACAGGCGTCCGAGCAATAGATCACCGAGTCCCAGTCGCGCGCCCATTTCTTGCGCCACGCGAAGGGGCGCTCGCACGCCGGGCAGATCTTGGTCGGCAGATTGCCCTTGGCGATGCCGTTGGGCATCAGCGTGGCTGCGCGTCGAGGAACGCGGCGACATCCGCGAGGTCCACCGATTTGTCGAGATAGGTCCGGCCGATGCCGCGGGCGAGCAGGAAGGGGAGCGTGCCGGCCGCCATCTTCTTGTCGTGGCGCATATGGTCGACCAGCGTCGCGCCGCTTGCGGCGATGCCGGCGGCGGCGAGACCGTCGGGCAGGCCGACGCTGCGAAAATGCGCAGCGACGCGGCCCGCGTCCTGTCCGGAACCGATGCCCTGCGCGGCGGAGAAGGCGAAGGCGAGTGAACAGCCCGCCGCGACGCCTTCGCCGTGGATCAGTTTCTGCGAGAAGCCCGCTTCGGCCTCCAGCGCATGGCCGAAGGTGTGGCCGAGGTTGAGCAACGCGCGCGTGCCGTTGGTCTCATGCTCGTCGGCGGCGACGATGCGCGCCTTGGCGGCGACGGCATGCGCGATCGCATGGTCGCGCGCCGCCGGATCGCCGGCGAGCAGCGCCGCGCCGTTCGCCTCGCACCATTCGAAGAAGGCGGGATCGTCGATCAGGCCGTATTTGACCACTTCGGCGTAACCGGCGCGGACCTCGCGCAGCGGCAGCGTGTCGAGCAGCGACGGATCGATCAGTACCAGCGACGGCTGGTGGAAGGCGCCGATCAGATTCTTGCCGGCGCGGGTGTTGATCGCGGTCTTGCCGCCGACCGAACTGTCGACCTGCGCGAGCAGGGTGGTGGGGATCTGGACGAAGTGGCAGCCGCGCTTGAGGATCGCGCAGGCGAAGCCGACGAGGTCGCCGATCACCCCGCCACCCAGCGCGACGACATGGTCGCCGCGCTCGACGCCGAGGTCGAGCAGCCGGTCGCAGAGGCCGGCGAGATGCTCCCAGCTCTTGGTCTTCTCGCCGGGCGGCAGGACGATCGCCTCGCTCCGCACTCCGGCGGCGGCGAGCACCGCCTGCAACGTGTCGGCATGGGGGCGGACGTTCTCGTCGGTCACGATCGCCATCGTGCGGCCACGCGCGAGCGGGGCGAGATGGTCGGCGGCGCTTGCGAGCAGTCCGGCCGCGATATGGATCGGATAGCGGCGGTCGCCGAGCTCGACGGTGACGGTCCTCATGCCGCGTGCCGCCCGTGGCCGATCGCCTTCAGGATCGCATTGACCGTGGTTTCGTGCGGGGCGGCGTTGCTGGTGATGTGGATATGGGCCTCGGCGTAGATCGGGTTGCGGATGGCGGCGAGCTCGGCGAGGACCTTGCGCGGGTCCTTGCCGCGCAGCAGCGGGCGGGTGTCGCGGCGGCCGACGCGTTCGGCGAGCACGTCGGGATGCGCGCGCAGCCAGATCGCGGTCGCCTCGGCGAGGATCAGCGCACGCGTCTCGTCGTTGATGAAGGCGCCGCCGCCGGTGGCGATCACCTTGGGCGTGCCGTCCATCAACCGCTGGATGACGCGGCGTTCGCCGTCGCGGAAATAGGGTTCGCCGAAACGCGCGAAGATCTCCGCGACGGTCATGCCGGCGGCCTGTTCGATCGCGGTGTCGGCGTCGACGAAAGGCAGGCGCATCCGGTTCGCCAGCCGGCGGCCAACGGTCGACTTGCCGACGCCCATCAGCCCCACCAGCACGATCGGCCGAGCGGGATCGTGGCGGGCAGGGGCGGCAGCCGGGGGATGAGCGCTTTGCAACATGGAATGGAGCGCTATACAGCGGGTCCGGACGGGGCAAAAGCTCCGCATCCGTCTTTTACGTGTCCTAAGGTACGGTATGTCTCGCTTGGTCCTCTCCGTCATCGTGCTCCTCGTCGTGGTGGGCGGCGGCCTGTTCCTGCTCGCCGGCCGCGCCTCGGAGCGGCCGCAGACGCATGTCGAAAAGGCCGTGACGCTTGCCAACCTCAGCTAGGGCGCACGCTGTGCGCGTCGCCTGGACGGCGGCTTGGCGATGAGTGATCCGGCTGCTCCATCCACGCCGTCACCCCGGACTTGTTCCGGGGTCCACGGTGCCGCAGGAGCAACGGACCAGTCGCCTGCGGAACGGTGGATGCCGGAACAAGTCCGGCATGACGGGGGAATCTTGGCAGCGGTTTCAGGACACAAGCGGCGCTCAGGCTTGCGTCGACTGACGCGCGGCGTCGCCGCCGTCGCGATCACCGCCGCCGCCGTCGCCGCTTATGCGCAGGAGCGGCCCGAATCGATCCTGCCGCCCGGCTTCGGCGAACCGGCGCCTGCCCCCTCGCCCCGCGCGACCTCGTCCGCGCCACGGGCGACGCCCACCGGCAGCGCGCTCACCACCGCGCCGGCGCCCGCCGCGACCGGGCTCGTCCAGCCGCTGCCGCTCGACCTGCCGGCACCGGTAGCGAGCGCCACGCCGAGCCCGACGCCAACCGTCGATCCGGCGGTCCTCGCCCAATATGAGATGCCGCTCTCGGCGCGCAGGTCGCTCGACCGGGTCGGGCCGGCAGGCGAGCGCGAGGGCGCGCTTGCTGCGGATGCGTTCGGCGAGGCGGACGGGCGCTATCTGGAAGGCCTGATGCGCCGCGTCGCCGCGCCGCTGCCATCGCGCTGGCTGTCGATCCTGCTGCGGCGGACCTTGGTCGCGCAGCTCGATACGCCGGCGCAGGTCCATGGCGCCGATTTCGCCGCCGAGCGCGCGTGGCTGCTGCTGCGCATGGGCGAGGCGGTCGGCGCGCGTGCGGTCGTGCAGAGCGTCGACAATGCCGGCTATACGCCCAAACTTTATCAGGTCGCGATGAACGCCGCGCTGGCGACCGGCGATCCGGCGGAATTGTGCCCGATCGCCGATGCCGGGTTCGCGGCGACCCGCGAGCGCGGCTGGACGCTGGCGCAGGCGATGTGCGCGGGGCTCGCCGGCGAACCGGCGCGCGCCAAAGCGCTCGTCACTGCCGCGCGTAAGCGCAACGTCGCGACCGGGATCGACCTGCAACTGGCGCAGAAGGTGGTCGGTGCCGGTCCTGGTGGCGGACAGGCGGTGACGATCGAATGGGCGGGCGTCGACGCGCTGACCGCCTGGCGGTTCGGCCTCGCCGCGGCGACCGGAGTCACGATTCCCGCCGACATGTTCGCGACCGCGGGACCGCAGGCGCGCTATTGGTATGCGCTCGCGCCGGGGATCCCGATGGCCGAGCGACTGACATCGGCGGAGGCAGCGGCGGGGCAGGGGGTGCTGTCCGCCGCGGCGCTGGTCGATCTGTACGGCGCACTCGATGCGGCCAATGACACGCCGGCGCCGGTGGCCGCGTCGATCAACGACCTGCGCACCGCTTATATCGGCGGCGACATGGACACGCGGCTGACCGCGTTGCGCGCGCTGTGGGGCGCGACGCCCGCCTATCCGCGGCTGGTGCTGACCGCGCGCGCCGCGGCGCGGCTGCCGGTACGCACCGGGATCGCTGATGCGCCGCAGCTCGTTGCGTCGATGTTGACCGCGGGGCTCGATCGCAGCGCGGCGCGCTGGCGGGCCGCGGTCGACGAGGGCAGCGACGCCTGGGCGATGATCGCCCTCGCCGACCCCGACAGCGGCGGGCGGCTGAGCTACCGGCAATTGTCGTCCTATGCGGGCAGCGGCAATGCCGCGCTCAAGCAGCGACTGTTCTTCGCCGGCCTCGCCGGTCTCGGCCGGCTGACGCAGGAGGATACCGAACGCGCCGCGGCGGCGCTCGACGTGAAGATCGGCGCCGAGAACAGCTGGACGCGTGCGATCGATCGTGCCGCATCCGATGGCCAGCCGGGGACGGTGGTGCTGCTCGCCGCGATCGGCATGCAGACGCCGCAATGGCGCGGCGTGCCGCCGGCGATGCTCTACCGGATCGTCAGCGCGCTGCGCGCGGTCGGGCTGGAGGGCGAGGCGCGGATGATCGCCGCCGAGGCGCTCGCGCGGGTGTGAGTAGCGGTGACCGCGCGCTGATCGAGCGGTTCCTTGAGATGCTCGCCGCCGAGGCGGGCGCGGCGGCGAATACGATCGCCGCCTATCGCAGCGACCTGACGCTCGCCTCGGCGTCGGTGCCGGGCGGGCTGGTCGCGGCGGATGACGCACGGTTGCAGGTGCTGGCGGAGGACTGGCGAGCGCTGGCGCGGAGCACCGTCGCGCGCAAGTCGGCGGCGTTGCGGCGTTTTTACGCCTTCCTTGTCGACGAGGGGCATCGCGCCGACGATCCGGGCAAGGCGCTGCCGCGTCCCGGCGCAGCGCGGCCGCTGCCAAAGGTGCTGGGCCATGGCGATGTCGAACGGCTGTTCGCGGCGATCGCCGCGTGCATCGGGGTGGAACGGCCGCTGCCCAACGACCTGCGGCTCGCGGCGCTGGTCGAGCTGCTCTACGGATCGGGGCTGCGCGCGACCGAGCTGGTCAGCCTGCCGCGCAATGCCGTCCATCCCGACCGGCCCTATCTGATCCTCAAGGGCAAAGGCGGGCGCGAGCGGCTGGTGCCGCTGTCCGACCGCGCCCGCGCGGCGGTGGCGGAGTGGCGCGAGCATGTCGCGGTCGAGACGCCGTGGCTCTTCCCGTCGGGGAAGGGGCATCTCTCGCGCATCCGCCTCTACCAGCTCGTCAAGGCGCTGGCGGCGGAGGCGGGCATCGCGCCCGACCGGGTGAGCCCGCACGTGCTGCGCCACGCCTTCGCGACGCATCTGCTTGCCGGCGGCGCCGATTTGCGCGCCTTGCAGTCGATGCTCGGCCATGCCGATATCGCGACGACCGAGATCTACACGCATGTCGATGCGAGCCGGCTGGTCGAGCTGGTCAATGCGCGCCATCCGCTCGGCGATCCCGGGCGCGTTGACGGACGCGCGCGTCGCCCGTAACCGGCGTTCCATGGCGAGCTTCCTCGAATTTGAAAAACCGATTGCCGAGCTGCAGGGGCGGATCGACGAACTCCGCGCGACCGCGGCGGACGGCACGATCGACATCGCGGCCGATCTGGCGCGGCTGCAGGCCAAGTCGGACAAGCTGTTGCGCGATACCTTCGCGAAGCTGACCCCGTGGCAGAAGACGCAGGTCGCGCGGCATCCCGAACGACCGCATTTCAAGGACTATGTCGCCGGGCTGTTCGACGAGTTCGTGCCGCTGGCGGGCGACCGCGCCTTTTCGGACGATCAGGCGATCATGGGCGGCTTCGCCAGCTTTCGCGGCCGCAAGGTGATGGTGCTGGGCCATGAGAAGGGCTCGGACACCGCGACGCGGCTGCGCCACAATTTCGGCATGGGCAAGCCCGAGGGCTATCGCAAGGCGATCCGGCTGGTCGAGATGGCGAGCCGATTCGGCCTGCCGGTGGTGACGCTGGTCGACACGATGGGTGCCTTCCCCGGCATCGAGGCGGAGGAGCGCGGCCAGGCCGAGGCGATCGCGCGCTCGACCGAGGCGTGTCTGGCGGCGGGCGTACCGGTGGTCGCGGCGATCGTCGGCGAGGGCGGCTCGGGCGGCGCGGTGGCGCTGGCGGCGGGCAACCGCGTGCTGATGTTCGAACATGCCATCTATTCGGTGATCAGCCCCGAAGGCTGCGCCTCGATCCTGTGGCGCACCGCCGACAAGGCGGCGGACGCCGCCGAGGCGATGCGCGTCACCGCGCAGGACCTCAAGACGTTCGGCGTGATCGACACGATCGTCCCCGAACCGCTCGGCGGCGCACATCGCGATCCCGCCGAAGCGATTCGTGCCCTAGGCGACGCGCTCGACGAGGCGCTGGCTGGCCTCGATCACCGCGACGCCGCGACGTTGCGGCAGGACCGGCGCGAGAAGTTCCTGGCGATGGGCCGCCTGTAAGCCTCACGAGAAAAAGGGCGGCGGAACCGGAGTTCCGCCGCCCTTCGTATCGATCCTACCCGAAGGTGGGATCAGGTCGCCGACATGTTCGTCGACACGTTGTTGAACGTGGTCTTCAGCTTGTTGCCGAGGCCCTGCATCGCGGCGATCGCGGCGACGGCGATCAGCGCTGCGATCAGGCCGTATTCGATGGCGGTCGCGCCCTTGCTGTTCTTGATGAACTTGCGAATCGTCTGCATTCCGGTCTCCATAATCGACACTTCAGTCACCCGGCTGAACCGGTGAACCGGAGCAGCAGGGCGGACATAACCGGCGCAAGGTTGCTAAACGTTTAAACCAGTTTAGCTTTTTTGAGGGCCGGGTCAGCCGGCGTTGACCACTTTGGTGCTGACCTGCTGCCAGACATCGGTATTGGCCCGGGCGACCTGTTTGAGCGCGACGACCATGACGATGACGATCAGCGCGACGATCAGGCCATATTCCACGGCGGTGGCGCCCCGCGAATCGCGCCGGAGATCGGCCGCCGCGCGGCGCCGGCGGCGAGGGGGCGTATGGCCTGACATGGCCGATCAACTATCTGAAGAGATTTAAGGAATGGCTGACGACAGGTCCGAAACGACGCCGATGCCGGTGCGACTGATGCCGGTCGTCGCGGCGGCGCTGATCGACGCCGACGGTCGGGTGCTGCTCCAGCGCCGGCCGCCCGGCAAGCAGATGGCGGACCTGTGGGAGTTCCCCGGCGGCAAGATCGAGCCCGGCGAGGCACCCGAGGCCGCACTGGTCCGCGAGTTGCACGAGGAACTGGCGATCACCGTCGATCCGGCGGCGCTGGTGCCGCTGACCTTCGCCAGCGCCGGGCTCGGCGAGCGACACCTGCTCTTGCTGCTCTACGTCGTACGCCGCTGGCAGGGTGTCCCGCAGGCGCTGGAGGCGACGGCGCTCGCCTGGGTCGAGCCCGCGGCGATGCGGGCGCTCGCGATGCCGCCCGCCGACGTCCCGCTGGTGGCGATGCTGGAGCGTTTCCTGCAAATCGGCGGTTGACGGTCCGGCCAAAACCGATCATCAGCCGCCCTCCCGCGTCGAGGCCCGATGGCGGAGTGGTGACGCAGAGGACTGCAAATCCTTGCACCCGGGTTCGATTCCCGGTCGGGCCTCCAATATCCGTTACGCGGTTTCCGACATCTTCACCCGCGCCGCGTCGCGCGGCAGCAGCATCGGCCGCATCCGCAGGCCGAGGCAGATCACCGTCGGCCAGAAGAGCGTGTTGAGGACGTCCGAGGTCGTGTCCTCCCAGCGCCACGAGCCGAAGTTCAGTCGGTCCATCACCTCGTTGAACGCCTCGGCGAGGACGACGAACGACCAGGGCACGAAGCTGCCGAGCGAGCGGCGGGTGAGCAGCCGGGCGATCATCAGCACCGCCAGACCGGCGTGGATGTGGAGGATTGTATCGGGAAGGCCGGTGCCGTCGCCGATCCAGTCGATGAATTTGTGATAGGTCGCAGGAAGCATGCCGCGCCTCATACGGACTGTGCCCGATGCTGGCCATCCGTTCCGCCGCACGGCAATACGCCTGCGTCCGCTTGGCGCGACGCATCGCGCGCGATACAAGCCGGTTCATCACGAAGTGTATTGCGCAGCTAATACGGTTGTGCGAGAGGGATCAGCATGAATATCAGCGTCGACACCATCCAGCACGATTCCACCGATCTGGCGGTGATGCGGCAGGCGATGGTCGCCAGCCAGCTGCGCACCAATGCGGTCAGCGACCAGCGCGTGCTGGTGGCGATGAACACCGTGCCGCGCGAAATGTTCGTCCCCGCCGAATCGCGCCGTCTCGCCTATCGCGACACCGCGCTGCCGGTCGGCGGCGGCCGTGCGATCAACCTGCCGATGGTCACCGGGCGGCTGCTGACCGAAGCCTATCTGGAAAAGGGTGACCGCGTGCTGCTGATCGGCGCGGCGGGCGGCTATACCGCGGCGCTGCTCGCGCAGATCGTCGCCGAGGTGATCGCGGTCGAGCAGGATCCGGCGCTCGTCGCGCTGGCCCGCGACGGACTGGCCGGAACGCCGAACGTCACCCTCGTCGAGGGACCGCTCACCGCCGGCCATTCCGACGGCGCGCCCTATGACGTGCTGATCGTCGACGGCGCGGTCGAGCATCTGCCCGAGGCGCTGGTCGATCAGATCAAGACCGGCGGCCGCGTCGTCACCGGGCTGATCGAACATGGCGTGATCCGGCTCGCCAGCGGTCGCAAGACCGAGGGCGGGTTCGGACTGTCGCCGTTCCTCGACTGCGATTGCGTCGTGCTGCCCGGCTTCGCGACGCCGCAGGGTTTTAAGTTCTAGACAATGATAAACGGGGGGATGATGCGGGGATTGTTGCTGGGGGGCGCGGCGCTGCTGGGGGCTGCCGCGCCGGCGAGCGCGGAGACGCTGCGCGAGGCGCTGGCCAAGGCCTATGCATCGAACCCGACGCTGACCGGGCAGCGCGCCGCGCAGCGCGCCACCGACGAAAACGTGCCGATCGCCCGGTCGAACGGCATCCCGGGCGTCAACGTGTCCGGGTCGCTCACCGACAATTTCCTGCAGGCGAACAACAACTTCGCCAATCCCGAGCGGACCGCGGCGGGATCGCTCAATCTGTCGGTGCCGATCTTCCAGGGCGGTGCGGTAAAGAATGCGGTGCGCGCCGCCGAGACGCGTGTTGATGCCGGCCGCGCGACGCTGCGCGGTACCGAGGCGAGCACCTTCACCAACGTCGTCGCGGCCTATATGAACGTCATCCGCGACGAGGCGATCACCTCGCTCAACCAGCAGAACGTGCGGGTGCTCGAGGTCAATCTGCGCGCGAGCCGCGACCGGTTCCAGGTCGGCGACCTGACCCGCACCGATGTCGCCCAGTCCGAGGCGCGGCTGGCGCTGGCCCGCGCACAATTGCAGCAGGCGGAGGCGCAGCTGATCTCCAGCCGCGAGACCTATATCCAGATCGTCGGCACGCCGCCGGTCGCGCTCGAAGAGCCGCCGGCGCTGCCCAATCTGCCCACTGCGCCCGATGCGGCGATGAGCGTCGCGCTCAACAACAATCCCAACCTGATCGCCGCGAGGCGTCAGGCGGATGCGACGCGCTATGACGTGAACGTCGCGCGCGCCAACCGGCTGCCGCGCCTGTCGGTCGTCGCAGGGCCGAATTATTTCAACTATCTCCAGACGCTTCCCGCCGGTTCGGGCTTGCCCAATTCGGGCACTGCCGCATCGGCAGGTCTCCAGGTCACGCTGCCGCTGTTCCAGGGGGGGCGCCCCGCGGCGCAGATCCGTCAGGCCGAGGCACTGCGCGGCCAGTCGCTGGAGAACGTCACCGCGACCGAGCGTGCGGTAATCTCGCAGGTGCGGTCGGCCTATGCGGTTTGGCAATCGTCGCAGCAGGTGATCGCCTCGTCGGAGACCGCGGTGAACGCCAACAAGCTGAGCCTCGAAGGCGTGCGCGCCGAGAATAGCGTCGGCACGCGCACGATCCTCGACATCCTCAACGCCGAACAGGAATTGCTCAACAGCCAGGTGACGCTGGTGAGCGCCCGCCGCGACGCCTATGTCGCCGGCTTCGCGCTGCTCGCCGCGATGGGCAATGCCGAGGCGCGCGACCTCGGCCTCGACGGGGGTGCGCTGTACGATCCGACCGTCAACTACAGGCGCGTGCGCAACCGGATCAGCGACTACGGCAGCGACGGCGAGCCGGTCCCGGTCGCGGTGTCGACCGCGCAGACGCCGGCACAAAATGCTGCCGTTGCGAAACCAAGCGACCCTTTGCTCAACACGCCGGTTGACAGGAGCCCCGGTCTGACGACAGGTGCTGCATCGCCAAGCCGCCAATAACGGCGTCGAAAAGGGTAGGGACGTCAGGATCATGGGGGATATGAGCGCGGAGCCGTCGATGGAAGAGATCCTGTCGTCGATCAAACGGATCATCGCCGAGGAGGGCGAGGGGACGCAGGCGCGCTCACGCCGGACCCGCACGCAGCCCCAGCCGATCGAATCGGACGCGGCAGAAGTGCTCGAGCTGAGCGATCCGATGCCGTCGCTACATGCGCCGATCCCGGAGCCGCAGCCGCATTTCGAACCCGAGCCCGACGTCGAGCCGGTGCCCGCCCCGCGTGCCCAGGCACAACCGCAACCCGCCCCTTCGCCGCAACCGACGCGCGCCGCAGCCGTTCAGACGCCGATGTCCGAGGAACCGATCCTGTCCAACCGTGCCGCCGCCGCCAGCCTTGGCTCGCTGGAAACGCTGAGCAAGCTGCTCGTCAAGCCCGAGCCCGAGAGCGAAGGCACGCTTGAGGGTCTGGTGCGCGAGATGCTGCGCCCGATGCTGCGCGAGTGGCTCGACGCGCATCTGCCCGAGATGGTCGAGACGATGGTCGCGCGCGAGATCGCCAAAATCACGTCGCAGATGCGCTGAGGGTTTCCCTTCGATTGCTATGCGTCATCCCTGTCTAGGCGGGGATGACGGTTGATGGCGGATAGGCGGTAGCCGACGACCCGTTGCTCAGCCGCGGACTTCTGCCTAACCTGCCGCGCATGAGAACCCTGTTCGCCGCGAGCCTGCTCGCCACCGTCGCGGTCATCGCCGCACCCGCCGCCGCCCGCCAGCTCACCATCGACGATGTCGCCTCGCTCAGCCGCATCGGGGCGCCGACCGTTTCCGCCGATGGCAAATGGATGGTCTGGGCGCAGCGCGAGACCGATCTCGCCGCGAATCGTGGACGCTACGACCTCTGGCGGCTCGACTTGTCGCGCAAGGGCGCCAAGCCCGAACCCCTGGTCGCCGAGCCCGAGGTCAACGAGAACGATCCGCAGATCGTCGGCGGCACGGTCTATTTCAGTTCCAACAAGGGCGGCGACGATGCGATCTGGTCGGTGCCGGTTGCCGGCGGCGCGCCGCGCAAGCTGACCGGCTTCCAGGGCGGGTTCGGCGGCTTCAAGGTCGCGCCGACCGCGGACCGCATCCTCGTCTGGGCGGACCGCAAGCCCAATGCACCGAGCCTCGCGCCGGCGATCGAGAAGAAGGACCCGCAGGCGGGCGAGGGCCGCGTCTACGACAAATTGTTCGTGCGGCACTGGGATACATGGGTCGACGGCAGCCATTCGCAGCTCTTCGTCCTGCCCCTGACCGCCGCGGGCGCGCCGGGCGACGGCATGGCGATCGAACACGGCCTCGATGGCGACGCCCCCTCGCGCCCGTTCGGCGGCGGGGAGGAAGTGTCGTGGAGCGCCGACGGCAAGACCGTCTATTTCGCGTTGCGCATTGCCGGCACCACCGAGCCGCTGTCGACCAATCTCGATATCTGGTCGGCGCCCGCCGACGGGTCGGCCGCGCCGGTTAATCTGACCCCCGCCAACCGCGCCACCGACACGCTGCCGACGGTTTCGCCCGACGGCCGCAGCCTCGCCTGGGTGGCGATGAAGCGACCCGGCTTCGAGGCGGACCGGCAGGTGCTGATGCTGCGCGATCTCGCCACCGGGCAGGTGCGTGCGCTGACTGAAAGCTGGGACCGGTCGGTGTCCTCAATCGCCTGGTCGCCCGATTCGAAGCGGATCTACGTCACCGCGCAAGACACGCAGGAAAACCCGCTGTTCGCGGTCGAGCCGGCGAGCGGCAAGGTGACGCGGCTGACACAGCAGGGCCATGTCTCCGCGGTGGCGGCGACGCCGAAGGGCGCGGTGGTCGCGCTCAACAGCCTGACCGCGCCCGACGATTTCTACGCCGTCGCGGGCAAGGACAAGCCGGTGCGGCTGACCCAGGTCAACGCCGCCAAGCTCGCCGGCATCGATATGCCGGGCGTGACGCGCTTCAGCTTCACCGGCGCGAACAGCGACACGGTCTGGGGCTATGCGGTCAGGCCGGCGGGCAGCACCGGCAAGGTGCCGGTCGCCTTCATGGTCCACGGCGGCCCGCAGGGATCGAGCGACAACAGCTGGTCGTATCGCTGGAACCCGGCGGTATTCGCCGGCGCCGGCTATGGGCTGGTCGCGGTCGATTTTCACGGCAGCACCGGTTACGGTCAGGCGTTCACCGACGCGATCAGCAACAATTGGGGCGGCTGGCCGCTCGACGACCTGAAAGCCGGACTCAAGGCGGCGACCGACAAATTCGGCTGGCTCGACGGCGACCGCGCCTGCGCGCTCGGCGCGTCATACGGCGGCTATATGATGAACTGGATCGAGGGCCAGTGGCCCGATCGCTTCAAGTGTATCGTCCAGCACGACGGCGTCTTCGATGCGCGCGCGATGGCCTATGAGACCGAGGAGCTGTGGTTCGACGAATGGGAACACGGCGGCAAGGCCTATTACGAGGACCCCGCCGCATTCGAGAAATGGAACCCGGTCAATTACGTGCAGAATTGGAAGACGCCGCAGCTCGTCATCACCGGCGAGAAGGACTTCCGCATTCCCTATACGCAAGGGATCGCCGCCTTCACCGCGCTCCAGCGCCGCGGCATCCCGTCGCGCCTGCTGGTCAATCCGAACGAGAACCATTGGGTGCTGAAGCCCAACAATTCGCGGCAATGGTATCGCGAGGTGCTCGGCTGGATGGACCGCTGGACGGCGAAGTAACCGCCGCGCAGACGGGGAGGTGACGAACCACCTCCTCCCCGTCTAAAGCGCGGGGCATGACCGAGCTTCCCAAGACCTTCGACCCCGCCGCCATCGAGACCCGCTGGTACCAGCATTGGGAGGCGAACGGCTTGTTCCGCCCCGACCGGCCCAACGCCGAGCCGTGGACGATCGTCAACCCGCCGCCCAACGTCACCGGCTCGCTGCATATCGGCCATGCGCTCGACAATACGCTGCAGGACATCCTGACGCGGCATGCCCGGCTCAAGGGCAAGGACGCGCTTTGGGTGGTCGGCACCGACCATGCCGGCATCGCGACGCAGATGGTGGTCGAGCGGCAGATGGCCGCCAAAAGCGAGAAGCGCACCGACGTCAGCCGCGAGGACTTCGTCGCCAAGGTCTGGGACTGGAAGGCGGAGAGCGGCGGCGAGATCACCCGCCAGCTGCGCCGGCTCGGCTGTTCGATGGACTGGGCCAACGAACGCTTCACGATGGACGAGGGCTTTTCGAAGGCCGTGCTCAAGGTGTTCGTCGAGCTGCATCGGCAGGGCCTGCTCTATCGCGACAAGCGGCTGGTCAACTGGGACCCCGGCCTCGGCACCGCGATCAGCGATCTCGAGGTCGAGACCAAGGAGATCGCGGGCAAATTCTGGCATCTGCGCTACCCGCTCGCCGACGGCTCGGGTTACATCGAGGTCGCGACGACGCGACCCGAGACGATGCTCGCCGACATGGCGGTGGCGGTGAACCCCGAGGATGCGCGCTATACCGCCTTGATCGGCAAGCAGGTGAAGCTGCCGATCACCGGCCGGCTGATCCCGATCGTCGCTGACGACCATGCCGATCCGGCGCTTGGCTCGGGTGCGGTAAAGATCACGCCGGGGCATGACTTCAACGACTTCGAGGTCGGCCGTCGCGCCGGGATCGAGGCGCGCGACATGCTCAACATGCTCGATGCCAAGGCGCAGGTCTGCCAGACCGCGGACGGGCTGATCCCGGCCGAGCTGATCGGGCTCGACCGGTTCGCGGCGCGCGCGGCGATCGTCGAACGGCTCAAGGCCGAGGGCGTGTTGATCGCGCACGTCGACAAGGAGGGCGTCGAGCACGATGCCGAGCCGCGCACGATCCAGACGCCGTACGGCGACCGGTCCGGCGTGGTGATCGAGCCGTGGCTGACCGACCAATGGTATGTCGACGCCAAGACGCTGGCGCAGCCGGCGATCGAGGCGGTGAAGTCAGGCGCGATCAAAATGGTGCCGAAGAGCTGGGAAAAGACCTTCTTCAACTGGATGGACAATATCCAGCCGTGGTGCGTCTCGCGCCAGCTCTGGTGGGGGCATCAGATACCGGCGTGGTTCGACGCCGACGGCAAGGCCTATGTCGCCGAGACCGAGGAGGCCGCGCAGGCGCAGGCCGGGGCGGACGTCGCGCTGACCCGCGATCCCGATGTGCTCGACACGTGGTTCTCCTCCGCGCTGTGGCCGTTCGCGACGCTCGGCTGGCCGGAGACCGACGACCCGACGCTCGGCGGGCGTTACCCCAACGACGTGCTGATCTCCGGGTTCGACATCCTGTTCTTCTGGGATGCGCGGATGATGATGCAGGGCCTGCACTTCATGCAGGACGTGCCGTTCAAGACGCTGTATCTGCACGGTCTCGTCCGCGCCGCCGATGGCGCCAAGATGTCCAAGTCGAAGGGCAATACCGTCGATCCGCTCGGCCTGATCGACGCATATGGCGCCGATGCTTTGCGCTTCTTCATGGCGGCGATGGAGAGCCAGGGCCGCGACATCAAGATGGATGAGAAGCGCGTCGAGGGCTATCGCAACTTCGCGACCAAGCTGTGGAACGCGAGCCGCTTCGCGCAGGCGAACGGCATCGGCGGCTCGACGCCGGGCAAGGCGCCCGCGGCGACGCTGGCGGTCAACCAGTGGATCATCGGCGAGACGATCGCGACGGTGCAGGCGATGGACCTTGCGCTCGCCGACCTGCGCTTCGACGCGGCGGCGGAGGCGATCTACCAGTTCGTCTGGAACCGCTTTTGCGACTGGTATCTCGAGCTCATCAAGCCGACGCTCGGCGAGGATGCGGTGACGTATCCGGAGCATGCCGTCGAGACGCGCGCGGTGGCGGGCTGGGTGCTCGACCAGATCCTCGTCCTGCTGCACCCGTTCATGCCGTTCATCACCGAAGAGCTGTGGCATGCGATGGCGCCGCGCGAGCACGACCTGATCGTCGCGCAATGGCCGCTGGTCGACGGCGAGCATATCGATGCCGAGGCGATGGCCGATATCGCGTGGCGCATCCGCCTGATCGGCGAGGTGCGCACCGCCAAGAACGAGCTCGGCATCGCGCCGGGCACGCAGCTCAAAGCCTATGTCCGCGATGCCGATGCGACGACGCAGCGGCGTGTCAACGGTGCCTACACCGCGCTGCGCAAGCTCGCGCGGTTGCAGGAGGTGTCATTCGAGCCTGCACCGGCGGGAGCGGCGATCCAGTTGGTCGTCGACGAGGCGACCTATGTCATCCCGCTCGACGGCATCATCGACCTTGACGCCGAGCGCGCGCGCCTGACCAAGGCGATCGCCGCGGCGGCGAAGGAGCGCGACGCACTGGCGGGACGGCTCGGCAATCCGAGCTTCGTCGAGCGCGCCAAGCCCGAAGCGGTGGAGAAGGCCAAGGCCGACCATGCCGACAAGGCTGCGGAGGCCGAGCGGCTGTCCGCGGCGCTTGCGCGACTGGGATAGGAGTCGGACCCGCGCCTCCCTTTCCCCGTCACCCCGGACTCGTTCCGGGGTCCACTCTGCGGCGGGGAGACCGGCCGGGATTGGGAGCGCACGCCTGCGGCCCGGTGGACCCCGGAACGAGTCCGGGGTGACGGGTGGTTTGTGAGAAGGCTCGACCCGATTGAACGATCGCCACATCTTCGCGGCGACGCGGTTACCGCGTAAGGCCGCGCCCTCGCAGATGCGAGCGCAGGAGGGGCACCACGAATGGCGAGACCGCAACGCGACCTGACGTCCGGGCCGATCGGCAAGACGCTCTTGCTCTTCGCGCTCCCCACTCTGGGGTCGAGCGTGCTCCAGTCGATCAACGGCTCGATCAACGCGATCTGGATCGGCCAGCTACTCGGCGAGCGCGCGCTGGCGGCGACGACCAATGCCGGGCTCGTCATGTTCCTGCTGGTGTCGGCGGTGTTCGGCTTCGGCATGGCGGCGACGATCCTGATCGGGCAGGCGATGGGCCGGCGCGATATCGACGGCGTCCGCCGCGTGGTCGGCACCGCACACGGGCTGTTCGCGATCCTGTCGCTGCTCGTCGTCGCGGCCGGCTGGATGACCGCGCCGGCGATCCTCACCGCGCTCCGTACCCCGGCCGACGCCTATCCGCTGGCACTTTCCTATCTCCGGGTGATCTTCGTCGCGATGCCGACCAGCTTTCTGGCGGTGCTGCTCAGCATGGTGCTGCGCGGCGCGGGCGATTCGGTGACGCCGCTCAAGTTCATGGCGCTGGGATCGTTGATCGACGTCCTGCTCAATCCGGTGCTGATCCGTGGCATGGGGCCGATCCCGGCGCTCGGCATCGCCGGGTCGGCGACGGCGACCTTCATCGCCAATACCGTGTCGTTCGCGGCGCTGCTCGCCTATGTCTATCGCCGCGATCTCGTCGTGCGGCTGCGCGGCGCGGAGTGGCGCTATCTGATCCCCGATCCGGCGCTGCTGCGGCCGATCGTCACCAAGGGCGTGCCGATGGGGTTGCAGATGCTGGTCGCGACCGGATCGGCGCTGGCGATGATCGGGCTGGTCAACGGCTATGGCACGACGACCACCGCCGCTTATGGCGCGGCGAGCCAGCTGTGGACCTATATCCAGATGCCGGCGATGTCGGTCGGCGCGGCGGTGAGTGCGATGGTCGCGCAGAATATCGGCGCTGGGCGCTGGGACCGGGTGGCGCGAATCACGCGATCGGGGCTGCTGCTCAACCTCGCGATGACGGCGGCATTGATCGTTGCGGTGGCGGTGCTGGACCGCGCCGCGCTGGGGCTGTTCCTCGGCAGCGATGCCGGCTCGATCGATCTCGCGGCGCATATCAATATCATCGGCTCGGCGAGCTTCCTGCTGTTCGGCGTCTCGATGGTGTTGTCGGCGACGGTGCGCGCCAATGGCGCGGTGGTCGGGCCGCTGCTGATCCTGGCGGTCGCGCTCTTCCCGATCCGGCTCGGCCTGGCTTATGCCCTGCAACCGAGCTGGGGCGCCGACGCGATCTGGTGGAGCTTCCCGGCCGGCTCGGCGGCATCGATGGTGATGACGATCGCTTATTACCGCTACGGCAGCTGGCGGAAGGGGCAATTGCTGCCCGCGGTCGAGGGCGAGGAGCACGCCAAGGCCGCCACCGAACCGACCGCCAAGCAGATGCCGGTGGGGTGATTTGCCCGCGAAGACGCGAAGGGGGCAGGCTTCGACAGGCTCAGGGCAAACGGTGGGCGTTCGCGTCGCTCTGCAAAGCCCCCGCGTCTCCGCGCCTTAGAGCGAAACCATTTCCCGTATTCGCGACAAATCACTCCGAGGCCGGTACCATCACCTCGATCACCCCGGGGGCGACCTCCGCCATCACCGGCGTATGTGCCAGCACCTCGCCGTCGATCGAGATCGGCAGCGACGGCTTGGTGTCGATGCGCAGCGACTTGCCCGAGAAGCTCACCGTATCCTGATGCCGCGATTCGTGGCCGAAGAAGCTCGCCGCCCAGTTCTTCACCAGCGTCCGCTTGTAGCGGCCGGTGACCGCCTGCACGACGATCTCGCCCGAATTGACCGAGGCTTCGTCGACCAGCCAGGTGCCGCCGTGATACGGCCCGTTGGAGATGCGCACCTCGACGACACGCATCGTCTTGGTCTCGTTGCCGTCGTCGACGGTCAGGATGAACGGCTTGAACCGCGCGAACTGCCAGCTCGCCCAGCCGAGATAGCCGATCCGGCCGAGCACCTTCTTGAGGCCGTGCGGCACCGTCTCGGCGATCTGGGGGCTGATCCCCATCGCCGCGCAATTGGCGAAATAGTCGCCGTCGATGCGGCCGAGGTCGATGCGCTTGCGCACGCCGGTGCGGATCGCCTCGATCGCGCCCTCGACGTCCATCGGCAGGCCGAGCGTACGCGCGAAACTGTTCGCGGTCCCGAGCGGCAGCACGCCGAGCACCACGTCGTGGCCGACGAGCAGGTCGACCAGCCCGCTGATCGTGCCGTCGCCGCCGCCGAGGATGACGAGCTGCGGTTTCTTGGCGAGCGCGTTGCGCACCGTCTCGACGAGGTCGTCGGGATTTTCCACGGCATGGGCATCGACGGGATAAGGTAGTCCGCTCAACGCCTTGCATGCCCGTTCGAACAGGGCCTGGCCCTTTCGCGACTTGGCGTTGACGATCAGAGCGGCGGACGTGAACTGGGTCATGGGGTTCCGATCGGTTACGGGCGCGCAACGCTTGGCAAGTGCGCCGCGATCCCTCAAAGCCAGCCTAACCCGTCAAGCAGGATGCGTCATGACCGCTGCCTATCCCGCGCTCCGTCTGCGCCGTACCCGTTCGAGCGGCTGGAGCCGCCGCCTCCACGCCGAAACCGTGCTGACCCCGGCCGATCTGATCTGGCCGATGTTCATCGTCGGGGGCGAGGGCGTCGAACAGCCGATCGACAGCCTGCCCGGCGTGTCGCGCTGGTCGGTCGACGGCATCGTCGCGCGGGCGAAGGAAGCGCACGATCTCGGCATTCCCTGCGTTGCGCTGTTTCCGTTCACGCCGGCCGAGCTCAAGACCGACGACGGGCGCGAGGCGCTCAACCCGGACAATTTGATGTGCCGTGCGATCCGCGCGATCAAGGATGCGGTGCCCGAGGTCGGCGTGCTGACCGACGTCGCGCTCGACCCCTATACCAGTCACGGCCATGACGGGCTGGTCGACGCGGCGGGCTATGTCGTCAACGATTCGACCGCAGACCTGCTGATCCAGCAGGCGCTCAACCAGGCACGTGCCGGTGCCGACATCATCGCGCCGTCCGACATGATGGACGGCCGCATCGGCATGATCCGCAGCGCGCTCGAAGGCGAGGGCGCGCACAACGTCCAGATCATGAGCTATGCCGCCAAATATGCGAGCGGCTTCTACGGCCCGTTCCGCGACGCGGTCGGCAGCCGCGGGCTGCTCAAGGGCGACAAGAAGACCTATCAGATGGATGCCTCCAACGCGGAAGAGGCGCTGCGAGAGGTTGCGCTCGACCTTGCCGAGGGCGCGGACAGCGTGATGGTCAAGCCCGGCCTGCCCTATCTCGACATCATCGTGCGGGTGAAGACGCGCTTCGAGGTGCCGGTGTTCGCCTATCAGGTGTCGGGCGAATATGCGATGCTCGAGGCCTCGGTCGCCGCCGGCGCGGGCGAGCGCGACGCGCTGGTGCTGGAGACGCTGATGGCGTTCAAGCGCGCCGGCTGTTCAGGCGTGCTGACCTATCACGCAGCGCATGCGGCGCGACTGCTGAATGGCTGAGCCAACGGAGGGCGCCATGCGCGCCTGCCGCATCACCTTCGTGGTCACGATCCTCACCGGATCGTTCCTGCTGTTCCTCGTCCAGCCGATGGTCGCGCGGATGGCGCTGCCGCGGCTCGGGGGCGCGCCCGCCGTGTGGAATTCGGCGATGCTCGTCTACCAGACCCTCCTGCTTGGCGGCTACGCCTATGCGCACGCGCTGGCGCGGGTGCGGCCGGGGTTGCAGGTGCTCATCCATCTCGGGGTGCTGCTGGTCGGCGCGGCATGGTTGCCGATCGGGCTCGCGCTGACCGGTAGCCCGGCGGGTGTCACCCCGGCGCTGTGGGTGCCGTGGCTGCTCGGTGCATCGATCGGACCATTGTTCTTCGCCGTCTCCGCGCAGGCGCCGCTGGTGCAACGTTGGTTCAGCATCGCGAGCCGCGAGGGCGATCCCTATGCGCTCTATGCGGCGTCCAACCTCGGCAGTTTCGGCGGGCTGATCGCTTATCCTCTGCTCGTCGAGCCGTTGCTCGCGCTGCGCCAGCAGAGCTGGCTGTGGAGCGGCGGCTATGTGCTGTTGATCGTGCTGGTGATCGCCTGCGCGTTCCGCCTGCCGCGCGGGGCGAGCGCCGATGTCGCGCGGCCGACCAGCGTACCGGCGACGCGGCGACGGATAATGCACTGGTTCGCGCTCGCGCTTGTGCCGTCGGGGCTGATGCTCGCGACCTCGACCTATATCACCACCGATATCGTCGCGATGCCGTTGCTGTGGGTACTGCCGCTCGGCCTTTATCTGCTCAGCTTCACGATCGCCTTCGCCGCCAACCGCGAGATCGCCGATTTGCTCACCCGGATCGCGCCGATCACCATCCTGATGTTCGGCGGGGTAATGATCGGCGGCTTCAACGAATCGCCGCTGGTCAATCTCACCATCGCGTTGACGTTACTGTTCATGGCGTCGGTCGCGCTGCACACCCAGATGTACCGGCTGCGGCCCGAGCCAGACCGGCTGACCGGATTCTACCTCGCAATGGCGTTCGGCGGCGCGCTTGGCGGCGTGTTCGCCGGGCTGATCGCGCCGGTGGTGTTCGACTGGACCTACGAATATCCGATCCTGATCTTCGCGGCCGGGCTGCTCGTGCCGCAGGTGTTCCTGACGCACCGCATCCGCAGCCTGTGGACGACGCCGGCGAAGCGCCGCCTCGCCTACGCCGGCGTGGTGGCGATGCTGGTGCTCCTCACGGCGCTGACCTTCCGCGGGCCGGCGGCGCTGTTCGGCGAGGGGCATCAGGGGCTGACCTTCATCGGCATCGCGCTGATCGGGGTGATCTCGGTCGGTGCGCGCCTGTCCTATGCGATGATCCTGGCGGTGACGCTGGTGATCTTCGGCGGCTGGCGCGCGGTGGAGCTGTCGCTCGAACAGGGCGCGCGGACGCGCAGCTATTTCGGCGTCTACACGATCCGCGACGGGCGCGGCGTACGCGAGCTCGACCATGGCACGACGGTGCACGGCATCCAGTTCACCGGCAGCCCGGTGCTCGAACGGCTGCCGACCACCTATTACGCGCCGCCCTCCGGTATCGGCCGCGCGATGGAGGCACTCGACGGGCTGTACGGCCCGGCGGCGCGGGTCGGGGTGGTCGGACTGGGGACCGGCACGCTTGCCTGCTATGCGCAGGCGGCGCAGCGCTGGCGCTTCTACGAGATCGATCCGGCGGTGGTGCGGATCGCGCGCGACACCGGCCAATTCACCTATCTCAGGAATTGCCTGCCGCGCCCCGACATCCGTATCGGCGACGCCAGGATCAGCATCGAGGCGGACCGGCCGGCAAGCCTCGACCTGCTCGCGCTTGACGCCTTCTCGTCCGACGCGATTCCGATGCATCTGATGACGCGCGAGGCGTTCGGCGATTATGCGCGGGTGCTGCAACCCAAGGGGCTGCTGCTCGTCCATATCTCCAACCGCTTCCTCGATCTCGAGCCGGTCGTCGCCGCCGCGGCGCAGGCGGGCGGCTGGCAGCCGGCCAAGCTCTATTACCAGCCCGAGCAGCCCACCCCCGTCGCCTCGCCGAGCCAGTGGATCGCGCTGTCCCGGGACCCGGCGACGATGCACGCGCTGGGCAAGGCGGATGGGCGCTGGGTGCCGCTTACCGCGCGCGCCGGCTTCGTCGCCTGGACCGACGATTATTCGACGATCCTGCCGCTGCTCAAGTGGCGTCGCTAGGCGGCGGGCAGCATCGCCTGCAGCCGGTCGATCGTGCCACTCTGTCGATCCGCCTCGGCGACGATCCGTTCGCGCAGCGTGGCGAGTGCGGGATAGGCGGGGGCGAGCGCCGCGGCACGGTCGGTCGCCGCCCGGTCCAGATCGGTGAGCAGCGACGAGGTCTGCGCCCGCCAGTCGTCCAGTCCGGCCAGCGCCGATTGCGCATCGAGCCAGGCGTCGCTGCCGACGCCTTTGCCCCGCGCGCGGCCGGCGGCGGCGTCGGCCTTGGCGGCATCGCTGCCGTACCCCTTGGCGATCGTATCGAGCGTGCGCTGCCAGTCGGCGATCTTCGCATCGAGCGCCGGATCGGGCTTGGCTTCGACGATCGCGACCGCCGGCTCTGCGAAGCCCAGTTTCTCCACCGCACGCGGCGCCAGCGACGGATAGGGCGTCGCATCGTGCGCGCAGCCGGCGAGCGGGAGGAGGACGAGCACGGGGGCGAACAGGGGGGCGGTTTTCATGCCATCGGTCTATGCGCGCGCAGAAAATGGCGCAACGCACTTGCGCCGGGCGAAACGTCTGCTATCAGCGCGCCTCCGATGTGCGCCCGTAGCTCAGCTGGATAGAGCATCAGACTACGAATCTGAGGGTCGGACGTTCGAATCGTTCCGGGCGCACCAGGATCTCCCCCGCGGACCAGAGATGGTTCGGCGGGGGTTTTCATATCCCCCGTCGGCGATCGCGGGGTGGCCGTGCGGCGGATGACGGCCTAAGCGCTGGCCATGCTGCGCGCGATCCTCTCCTTCTTCGAACCCTTCATCCTGATGCTGCTCGGCACGGTGGTGATCGCCAGTCTGGTGCCGGCGCGAGGGGTCTATGCGGATATCGTCGCTGGCGCCGCGGATGTCGGCATCGTGCTGCTCTTCTTCCTGCACGGCGCCAAATTGTCACGCGCCGCGATATGGGAGGGGGCGCGCAACTGGCGGCTGCATCTCACCGTCGTTGCCACCACCTTCCTCGTCTTCCCGCTGTTCGGCCTCGCGCTCGGCCGGCTGCCCGGTCTCACCGGCGCGGTGGCGACGGGGATGCTGTTCCTCACCTTGCTCCCGTCGACGGTCCAATCGTCGATCGCCTTCACCGCGATCGCGCGCGGCAACGTCGCCGCGGCGGTGTGCAGCGCCTCCTTCTCCAACCTGGTCGGCATCGTGCTGACCCCGGCGCTGGTCGCGCTGCTGATCGGCAGCGGCGTCGGCGGGCAGGGGAGCGGCATTTCGCTGTCGGCGGTCGAGGCGATCGTCGCGCAGTTGCTGCTCCCGTTCGTCGCCGGCCATCTGCTGCGGCCGTGGATCGGCGGCTTCGTCGCGCGGCAGAAGCGGCTGCTAATGATCGTCGATCGCGGCTCGATCCTGCTCGTCGTCTACAGCGCCTTCGGGGCGGCGGTGGTCGAGGGGCTGTGGCACCGCGTGTCCCCGGAGGACCTGATGCTGATCGGCCTCTTCTGTTCGGTGCTGCTCGCTGCGGTGCTGGCGTTCACCTGGCTGGCCGGGCGGCTGCTCGGTCTGCCCCGCGAGGATGCAATCGTGCTGCTGTTCTGCGGCTCCAAGAAGAGCCTCGCCGCCGGCGTGCCGATGGCGGGCGTGCTGTTTCCCGCGGCGCAGGTCGGCGCGGTGCTGTTGCCGGTGATGCTGTTCCACCAGCTCCAGCTGATCGCCTGCGCGGTGATCGCGCGGCGCTACGCCGATGCGGCGGGCGTGACTGAAACGGAGGTCAGCGTGTAGCCGCCGCGACCGCCGCCAGCACCTGGTCCGCCAGTTCAGGGCGGCAGATCAGCAGGTCGGGGAGCAGCGGATTGGCGCAATTGTAGACCAGTGGGCTGCCGTCGATGCGCGAGGCATGGAGGCCCGCCGCCAGCGCCACCGCGGCGGGCGCGCAATTGTCCCATTCATACTGGCCGCCGTCGTGCAGGTAGATGTCGGCGCGGCCGTCGACCACCGCCATCGCCTTGACCCCCGCCGACCCCATGCCGACGCGCGTCGTCGCCAGCGCCTCGCTGACCCGCGCGACCATGTCGGTCATGCGGGTGCGGCTGACCACCATGCGCGGCGCGGCGGCGCTGCGCAGGTGCGTGCAGCGCGCCTCGGCGGTGGTGTAGACGCGGCCGGTGGTCGGCACCGCCACCGCGCCCACCGTCGGACGGCCGCCGATCGCGAGGCCGATATGCACCGCCCAATCGTCGAGCCCCTCGGCATAGTCGCGGGTGCCGTCGAGCGGGTCGACGATCCATACCCGCTCCGCCGCACAGCGGGCGCGGTCGTCGATCGATTCCTCCGACAGGATGAAATCGTCGGGTCGTGCGGCGCGCAGACGATCGAGGATCAGCGTGTTCGCCTCGCGATCGCCGGCGTCGCCGAGCGCCTTGCCGTGCGCGTCGCCACGGTCACGGATCGCGAGCAGCAGCGCGCCGGCCTCTACGGCGACGCTACGCGCCAGTTCGACGTCGGTGGCCGCAGCCGTCACAGTTCGAAACTCCACACGCCGAGCACATGCTCGACGATCCGTTCGGCGGCAGCCTCGGCGCTTTCGCGACGCGTGTCGATATGGATATCGGGCCGCTCCGGCGGTTCGTAGGGGCTGGAGATACCGGTGAAATGCGCGATCTCACCGGCACGCGCCTTGGCGTAGAGGCCCTTGGGGTCGCGCGCCTCCGCCTCGGCCAGCGGCGTATCGACGAAGATCTCGACGAACTCGCCGGCGGGCAGCAAACCGCGCACCAGATCGCGCTCGGCACGGAACGGCGAGATGAAGGCGGTCAACACGATCAGCCCGGCATCGGTCATCAATTTGGCGACCTCGCCGACGCGGCGGATGTTCTCGATCCGGTCGGCATCGCTGAAGCCGAGGTCCTTGTTGAGCCCGTGGCGGACGTTGTCGCCGTCGAGCAGGAAGCTGTGGCGGCCGAGCGCATGCAGCTTCTTCTCGACCAGATTGGCGATCGTCGACTTGCCCGATCCCGACAGGCCGGTGAACCACAGCAGCCGTGGCGACTGGCCCTTCTGCCGGGCGTGCGCCTCGCGGGTGATGTCGACCGATTGCCAATGGACGTTCTGCGCGCGGCGCAGCGCGTGGTGGATCATCCCGGCGGCGACCGTTGCATTGGTCTCGCGATCGATCAGGATGAAGCCGCCGAGTTCGTGGCTGTCGGCATAGGGCTGGAAGACCAGCGGCGCGTCGGTGAACACCTCCGCCACGCCGATATCGTTGAGCGCCAGCGTCTTGGCCGAGAGATGCGCCTGCGTGTTGACGTCGACGACGTGCGCCGGTGGCTGCACCGTCGCGCCGACGGTGCGCGTGCCGAGCTTGAGCCAATAGCCGCGACCGGGGACGAGCGCGGTATCGGCGAGCCAGACGAGCGTCGCCTCAAACTGGTTGGCGGCCTCGGGCGGCGCCTCGGCGGCGGCGATCACGTCGCCGCGCGAGCAATCGACCTCGTCGGCGAGCACCAGCGTCACCGCCTCGCCGGCGCCGGCCGTGTCGCGATCGCCGTCATGGGTGACGATCCGCGCGACCTTGCTCGTCTTGCCCGATGGGACGATCCGGATGGGATCGCCGGTGCGGATGCGGCCGGCGGCGATCGTGCCGGCGAAGCCGCGGAAATCGAGATCGGGCCGGTTGACCCATTGCACCGGCAGCCGGAACGGTGCGGCTGTCGCCCGATCGGCCTCGATCGGCACCGTCTCGAGAAGCGGCAGCAGCGCCGGCCCCTCGTACCAGGGCATGGCGTCGGAGCGGGCCAGTATGTTGGCGCCGGTCAGGCCGGAGAGCGGGATGGCGGTGAAGCCGGCGATGCCGATACTGTCTGCGAACGCCGTGTAATCGGCAACGATCTGCTCGAATCGCGCCTGATCGTGATCGACCAGATCCATCTTGTTCACCGCAAGCACGATGTGGCGGATGCCGATCAGATGGGCGAGGAAGGAATGGCGCCGCGTCTGCGTCAGCACGCCCTTGCGTGCGTCGATCAGGATCACCGCGAGGTCGGCGGTCGAGGCGCCGGTCACCATGTTGCGGGTATATTGTTCGTGGCCGGGCGTGTCGGCGACGATGAACTTGCGCTTGTCGGTGGCGAAGAAGCGATAGGCGACGTCGATCGTGATGCCCTGCTCGCGCTCGGCGGCAAGCCCGTCGACGAGCAGGGCGAAATCGATATTCTGCCCCTGCGTGCCGAGCCGCTTGCTGTCCGCCTCGAGCTGGCTGAGCTGATCCTCGAAGATCGTCTTCGAATCATACAGCAGCCGGCCGATCAGCGTCGACTTGCCGTCGTCCACCGAGCCGCAGGTGATGAAGCGCAGCATCGACTTATGCGCATGGCCGTCGAGATAGGCATGGATGTCCGCGGCGATCAGCGCGTCGGGCGTATAAGCGGTCATCAGAAATACCCCTCGCGCTTCTTCTTCTCCATGCTGGCGGCCTGATCGTGGTCGATCGCGCGGCCCTGCCGTTCGGAGGTGGTGGTGAGCAGCATCTCCTGGATCACGTCGGGCAAGGTTGCCGCCGCGCTCTCCACCGCCCCGGTAAGCGGATAGCAGCCGAGCGTGCGGAAGCGGATCGAGCGTTCGACCGGCACTTCGCCGGGATGCAACCGAAAGCGATCGTCGTCGACCATAAGCAGCATGCCGTCGCGCTCCACCGTCGGGCGCGGCGCGGCGAAATAGAGCGGCACGATCTCGATCCCCTGATCGAGGATGTACTGCCAGATATCGAGCTCGGTCCAGTTGGACAAAGGGAACACCCGGATGCTCTCGCCGCGGTGGATGCGCGCATTGTAGAGGCTCCACAATTCGGGTCGCTGCGCCTTGGGGTCCCAGCCCTGGCTCGCCGAGCGGAACGAGAAGATCCGCTCCTTGGCGCGGCTCTTCTCCTCGTCGCGGCGCGCGCCGCCGAAGGCGACGTCGTAGCCGCCCGCCTTCAGCGCCTGTTTGAGCCCCTCGGTCTTCCACAGGTCGGTGTGGCGGCTGCCGTGATCGAAGGGGTTGATCCCCGCGGCGACCGCATCGGGATTGGTGTGGACGATCAGCTCTATTCCGGCATCGGCCGCGGCCTTGTCGCGAAGGTCGTACATCGCGCGAAATTTCCACGTCGTATCGACGTGCAGCAGCGGGAAGGGCGGGCGTGCGGGGAAGAAGGCCTTGCGCGCGAGATGCAGCATGACCGCCGAATCCTTGCCGACCGAATAGAGCATCACCGGCCGTTCCGCCTCGGCGACGACTTCGCGCATGATGTGGATGCTTTCGGCTTCAAGCCGTTGTAAATGGGTAAGCCCGCTCATCAGCGTTCAGATAAGCATCCTGCGCGACGAAGCGACGAACTTATCCTATCGGGCGGCCCTAGTCCGACTGCCGCCGCTCGACCGAATCGAGCAGCACGCCGCCGACCATGAACACCGCGATTGGACAGCAGGCGAACAGCAGCCAGCCGCCATAGCCCGGATATTGCTGGAGATAATGGATGCCGCGCTCGACCGCGCCGAGGCCGAGCCCATAGATGACGAGGAACGCCTCGAATTTCGTCTTGATGGTGAAGAGGCGTTTGATCCGTGTCCACATGCGCTGCCCCACGCAAGCACCGGGCCAGTGGCGGAAAACGGCCATTTGCCGCGGGCGGCATTAGGTTAATTGTTAATTAACTCGACAGGTTCAACGCCCCCCGCAGCCGGCCGTGCGCGGTTTCGATGTCCCGGATGAGGGCGGCGTCGCCGAGTGCGTCGGGGTCGATCGTCTCGGGCCACCAGCGGCGGACGATCGCGCCGATCGCATCGAGCTTCGCCGCATCGACGAGGAAGCGCGGATCGATCGACGCGGGATCGCCGACGACGCGCAGCCGCAGGCAGGCGGGGCCGCCGCCATTGGCCATCGATTGGGTCACGTCGACCGTTTCGACCCGGCGGATCGGGCCGTTGCCGGCCTGATGGCGTTCGAGCCAGCCCCAGACCGCGCTATTGGCCCTAGCCTCCATCGGCACGACCAGCGTCGGCCCCTGCGCGGTCGTCACGAGCTGCGCGTTGAACAGATAGGAGGCGATCGCGTCGGCGAGACTGACCTCGCTTTCCGGCACCTCGACGATCTCGACTTCGGGCAGCAGGCGGCGCAGATCGGCGTAGAGCCGGTCCTTGTCGGCGAAGGCGCGCTCGTGCGCGAACAGCACGCGTTCGTTGGCGACCGCGACGACGTCGTTGTGGAAGGCACCGGCGGCGACCGCCTCCTCCGACTGCTGGACGAACAGCGTCTGTGCCGGATCGAGCCGATGCGCGCGCGCGATCGCGGCGCTCGCCTGCAGGTGCTGCCGGGCCGGGAAATGGCCGCCAGCGACGGTGTAGACGAACAGTTCGACCCCCGGCGCGTCATGCGCCGCGGCCAGCCGCATGTGGTTGGCCGCGCCCTCGTCGCCGAACGGGGCGGGGATCGGCGCGTGGACGGCGAAGGCGTCTTTCGCGAAGGCGGTGCGGAGCTGCGCCAGCGTCTCGGGCCATTCGTGACTGCGATGCGGCATCGTCATCAGATTGGCGACGGTGAGATGGCAGCGGCCGTCCGCCGTATCCGGCGCCGGCGAGACGGTCGCGGCATTGGCGGCCCACATCGCCGAGGCGGACATGGCTTGCGCCTGCAACAGCGGCGGCGCGTCTTCGTAGCGGGTCGACAGCGCATCGAGCCACGCCCGGTCCGGCCGCCGGTGCGGCAGCAGCACGCCCTGCGTCAGCCCGAGCGCGAGATTGGCGCGCATCTTGTCGAGCCCCTGCAACGCCGCCGCGCGCGGCTGCGACAGCTGCCCGGCATGCGCGGTCGCGGCGAGATTGCCCGGCGAAAGGCCGGCATAATTGTGGCTGGGGCCGACGATGCCGTCGAAATTGATCTCGATCACCACCGCGGCACCTGCAACACGTCATCGCCGGGACCGACGCCGAGCGCCTCCGCGCAGTCGCGCGACAAGGCGATGCCGCCGTCATCGTGGCGGATCATCCCATAAGCGCATCGGAAGTCCGCCAGCCGGCCGACCGAGATCAGGGATTCGTCGCCGTCGACGTCGTCGATCGCGACGATCCGCCGCTCGCGTGCCTGTTCGATCGTCTTCACCCGGTCGGTCCGCGCGGTCATCGTCGGGCCGCCGTCGAAGATGTCGACATAATGTTCGTAGCTGAAGCCTTCGTTCTCCAGCATCCGCATCGCCGCGCGACCGCTGGGATGCGGCAGGCCGATCGCCGACCGCGCCGCCTCGGACAGCATCGCGGTGTAGATGGGATGTTTGGGCATCAGGTCGGCGATCATCTGGTGGCCGTTGATCGCGTTGAATTGATCGGCGTCCTGGAAGTTCATCCCGAAGAACCGCCCCGCCAACCCGTCCCAGAACGGCGAGCCGCCCGCCTCGTCGATCACCCCGCGCAATTCGGCGAGGATACGGTCGGCGAACCGGGCGCGATGTGCACGGATGAACAGATAGCGGCTGCGCGCGAGCAGCAGGCCGAGCCCGCCGGCGCGTTCGCCGGGGTGGAGGAACAACCCGCCGACCTCGCACGATCCTTCCAGATCGGTGGTCAGCGCCAGCATCTCGGCACGGAAGGTGCGCGCCAGTTCCTTGCTGTGCTGGGTCAGCGTGCCGAGGCGATAGCTGTAGAAGGGATGCTGCTGCCCGACCTGGGTAAACAGCTGGCAGGTGCCGCGCACCTCGCCGGTCGCGACATTCTCCAGCATCAGCACGAACAATTCGTCGGTGACCGCGTCGTTCTGCCGCGCGAAGGCGGCCCCGGCGCGCTCGAGCTTGCCGCGCAGCGCGGTGCGGTCGGGCGGCAAATTGGTGAAGCCGCCGCCGGTCAGCTTGGCCATTTCGTAGAGATGCTGCAGGTCGTCGGCACGCGCCGCCCTGATCCGGAAGGTCATGCATGCCCCTTTCGCAGGATGCGGTGGATGGTGAGCGCCGACAGCGCCGCCCGCTCGGCGAGGCTGTCGACGATCATGAACTCGTCCGGCGAATGGATCGCCCCGCCCCGCACCCCCATCGTGTCGACGACGGGGACGCCGGCGGCGGCGATGTTGTTGCCGTCGCACACCCCACCGGTGGCGCGCCACGCGATCGGAATGCCGAGATCGGCACCGACGGCGGCGACGAGCCCGAACAGCGCCTCCGCGCCGGTGTCGAGCGGCTTGGGCGGGCGGTTGAAGCCGCCATGGACCGCGATTGCGACGTCATGCGTCGCGGCGACCTCTGCGACCGCTGCGTCGATCGCGGCGCGGGCGCGGGCGATTTCGGCGGCGGCAGCGGGGCGGAAGTTGACGCGCAGCACGGCGAGATCGGGGACGACGTTGTTCGGACTGCCGCCGTCGATCCGCGCCGGATTGACCGCGAGGCCCGGTGCTCGCGCCTCGGCGAGCCGCACCGCCAGCGCCGCGGCGGCGACGATCGCGTTGCGGCCGTCTTCGGGATTGCGGCCGGCGTGCGCGCTGCGCCCGCGGACCACGATCGAGAAATTGCCCGTACCGCCGCGTGCACCGGCGAGCGTACCGTCGGGCAGCGCCGGTTCGTAGGTCAGCGCCGCGACCTTGCCGCGCGCGGCCCGCGCGAGCAACGCGGCCGAGGACAACGATCCGGTCTCCTCGTCGGAGTTGATCACCACCTCATATCCGAGCTGCGCCGCGCCCGCCGCCTCGACCGCCCGGAGCGCCGCGAGCATTACCGCGAGGCCGCCCTTCATGTCGGCGGTGCCGGGGCCGTTGATCGTGCCGTCGGCGCGGCGGGTCAGCGTCTGGAAAGGATGATCGGCAGGATAGACGGTATCCATATGGCCGGTGAACAGCATCTGCACCGGCGCGTCGGGCCGGACCCGCAGGTGGAGGTGGCGGCCGTGGGCGATGTCCGCGACGCTGCCGTCGGCGGCAACCGCTTCGGCCGGTTCGGGTTCGACCAGCATGATCTCCCCCGGCAGCACCGCGAAGGCGTCGGCGAGCAGCGCCGCCATCCGCCCGACCCCGGCGAGATGGCGCGTCCCGCTGTTCACCGCCGCCCAGCGCTCGACCTGATCCAGCATCGCGGCCTGGTCGATCGTCGCGACCAGTGCGTCTTCGTCGTCCGGCAATCCTCTCATCCGGGGATGTTAGCCGATGGACGCGGCGGGGGGAACCGGCCGCTGCGCGTCAGCCTAGAAGCTGTATACCAGCGACGCGCGGCTGGTCGTGTCCGTCGACAGCGACCCCACCGGCGGCATGCTTTCATATTGGACGTTGTACGACAGCGCCGCCGACAGCGGCCCGATCAGCTTGGCGTTGACCGAGGTCGTGCCGCTCAGCGTCGAATTCGAGCTTTGCACGTAGGCCGACGCGTTCTGCGTCACCGACAGGCCGGGCAGCAGCCGCCAGTTGAACGCCAGGGTGCCGCGACCGGCGATGTTGCTCTGGTCGGTCTGGTCGGTGAACGCCGTCTGGCGGAACGCCGGGCCGAGCTCGATGTCGAGTCGGATCGCCGAGGTCTTGATCGCGCTGTAGCCGACGCCGGTCGAGGCGGAATAGCGGTGATAGAAGCCGAGGAACCGGTCCTCCTCATATTGCGCGGCGCCGTAGAGATAGACGCGATCCTTGATCTTGTAGTTCGGCTCGTAGCTGGCGAGATAATGTTCGCGCGTCGTGATCCCGGCGTTTTCCTGATAATCCGCCTGGATGTGGAACTTGTGCCGCCATTGCAGGCCTTCGCGGGTCAGGTCGAGCACCGCCGATCCACCCTTGCTGTCGGTGTTGCCGGTGGTGATGTAGCCGCCGAGTTCGGCGCGGCCGCTCCACAGGTCGAACATGCTCGCCTGCCGGATCGTCGTCTGCCGCGCCTGCGCGCGGTCGCTGCGCCATTTCTGCGCGATCGCCAGCACCGCATCGGCGCTCGCCGGATCGGCGAGCCGGGCATATTTGACCACCACCGACACGTCGCCGTCGTTGCCGCTCTCGATCGCGGCATCGAGCATCGAGCGGATCGCGGCGGGGATCGGCACCTTGCTGTCGTCCGGCTCGCCATCCGCCGCCGCGTTGGCGAGCAGCAGCGGGGCGAGGATCAGAACGAGGATCGGGGACAGCAGGGTAGCGCGCACATCGCGCGCTCTACCCGTTGAGTCCGTAGAGGAAACCCCCAAAATCCGCTCACCCCGTTTGGTCTGCGCCGAGCTGAGGCCGGAACGCGGCGAGCACGGCCGTATAAAGATCGCGTTTGAACGGCACGATCAGCGTCGGCAGGTCGTCCGGATCGCTCCATCGCCAGGCGCGGAATTCGGGGTGGGGCGTGTCGATCCGCACGTCGGCATCCTCGCCGAGGAAGCGGAACAGGAACCAGCGTTGGCGCTGGCCGCGCCATTTGCCCTTCCACACCTTGCCGACCATGTCGTCGGGCAGGTCGTAGAAGAAGTCGTCCGACGCCTCGGCGACCAGTTCGACCTTGTCGGGCGAAATCCCCGTCTCCTCGCCGAGCTCGCGGACCGCCGCCGCATAGGCGTCCTCGCCGGGATCGATCCCGCCCTGCGGCATCTGCCATGCCTCCAGGATCGTATCGATGCGCTGGCCGACGAAGACCTTGCCGTCGCGGTTGACCAGCATGACGCCGGCGCAAGGACGGTAGGGCAGGCGGGCGTTGGCGTCGTTGCTCATCGGCCGGCCGCCGCCGGCTCACCGACCGGCAGATCGGCGAGCGCGCGAGTCGCGCGGAACGCCTCGCGCGCCTCGGCGGGCGGCATCGCGTGCCGCGCCGGTCCGGGCAAGGCGTTGAGATAGTCGAGGAAACTCCGGACGTCAGGGGGCGTATCGGTCATGCGTCACTCCGCAGGCGGCTTGGGGAACGGCCACCGCATCCCCAACTACCGGGCGTGATCCCGATCGTCCATCATCCCGCCTATGTCGCGCCGGCGCCGGCGCGCTCCACCTACCGCTGGAACAAGAACGGCCTGATCCGCGACCTCCTGCTGGCCGAGGGGCCGCGGGTGGCGTGGCACGCCCCCGAACCGATGCCGCTGCATTGGCTGGAGGCGGTGCACGACCCCGGCTACGTCGCCGAGGTGCTGGCCGCCGACGTGCCGTATCTAAAGACCCGACGGATCGGCTTCCCGATCACGCCCGAGGTCGCGGCGCGCGCTCAGGCGGTGCCGGGGGGCACGTGGCTGGCGGCGCATCTCGCGCTCGATTACGGCTTCGCGGCAAACACCGCGGGCGGCAGCCATCATGCGCTCGCCGACACCGGTGCGGGCTATTGCGTATTCAACGATCTCGCGCTCGCCGCGGTGCGGCTGATCGAGGAGGGGACGGTCGACCGGCTGGCGGTGGTCGATTGCGACGTCCATCAGGGCGACGGCACCGCCGCGCTGCTCGCCGGGCGGCCGGAGATCGCGACCTATTCGATCCACGCCGAGAAGAACTTCCCGGCGCGCAAGGCGCGTTCGACGCTCGACGTGGCGCTGGCCGACGGGGTCGGCGACGACGCCTATCTGGCGACGCTGGCGGCAACGCTCACGCCCTTCCTCGCCGAGCATCGGCCACAGCTGATCCTGTATCAGGCGGGCGTCGATCCCTTTGCGGGCGACCGGCTCGGACGGCTGTCGCTGACGCTCGACGGACTGGCGCGGCGCGAGCGGCTGATCGCGCGGCTGACCCGCGGCATCCCGCTCGCGAGCACCGTCGGCGGCGGCTATGGCGACGACGCGCTGGAGATCGCGCGACGGCATGTCGCCGCGATCCTGACGCTCGGCGAGGCGATTGCGGCGCGCTGACCCTTTCCTGATCGGGCAAGCTGCGGCATGAGCGCCCGCGACATGGCTGCGGACACATTCCAGACACGCGCGCTCGCCCCGATCTTCCACCGTTTGCTCGACCGGATCGATGCCGGGCTGGCGAGCGGCGGCATCGAGGCGCGACTGCCCGACGGCACCCACCGGCTGCTCGGCGGACGCAGGCCGGGGCCGGTGCCGATCGTTACCCTCCACCGCTGGCGCGCGCTGGTCCGGCTGGCGACGGGCGGTTCGGTCGGCTGGTATCGTGCGTGGCGCGACGGCGACTGGTCGAGCCCCGACCCGGTGCCGCTGTTCGATCTCTTCATGCGCAATCGAGTCGAGCTCGCCGACGTGGCCAGGGCGGGCGGCGGATCGAAGCTGTTGCTGCGCCTGTGGCACCGCCTTCGTCGCAACGACAAGCAGGGTTCGCGTCGTAACATCGCCGACCATTACGACCTCGGCAACGACTTCTACCGCGAATGGCTCGATACCGGCCTGACCTATTCGAGCGGGATCTTTGCGAGCGGTGACACGCTCGAGCGCGCGCAGGACCGCAAGCTCGCCGCGATCCTCGATCGCACCGGCACGGCGCCGGGCGACACGATCCTGGAAATCGGTTGCGGCTGGGGTTCGTTCGCCGCCACTGCGGCGGCAGGCGGGCGGCGCGTCCAAGCGCTGACGCTCTCTACCGAGCAGAAGGCGGCGGTCGATGCGCGGAACCTGCCGGGGGTGACGGTAGCCCTGACCGACTATCGCGACGTCACGGGCCAGTTCGACGCGGTGGCCAGCATCGAGATGGTCGAGGCGGTCGGGCAGGATTACTGGCCGGCCTATTGCGACACGCTGGCGCGGGTGCTCAAGCCCGGCGGGCGCGCGGCGCTGCAATATATCAGCATCGCCGACGACGTGTTCGACCGCTACGCGACCAGCGTCGATTTCATCCAGCGCTACATCTTCCCCGGCGGCATGCTGCTGTCGGAAAGCCGCTTTCGTGCCTTGTGCGAGGCGCGGGGGCTGGCGTGGACCGACCCCTGCAGCTTCGGGCTCGATTATGCGCAGACGTTGCGCCACTGGCGCGAGCGGTTCGAGAATGCCGACAAGGCCGGGCGCCTGCCCGAACGGCTCGACGCGCGCTTCCGCGATCTGTGGCGCTATTATCTGATGTATTGCGAAGGCGGCTTCCGCGGCCGCGGCATCGACGTCGCACAGGTGACGCTGGTGAAGCGTACCTAATTCCTCCCTCGCTTTAGCGGGGGAGGGGGACCGTTCGCGATGCGAATGGTGGAGGGGCGCTTCCGCAAATACGGACATTACCGTATCCTCCACCTCCGTCAGGCCTTCGGCCTGCCACCTCCCCCTTGCGGGGGAGGACTTGGGGTCACCCCACGCGTTCGCGGTGTCCGGCCTCGAAGCCCGCCACCGCCAGCGCGACGATCCGGTCCGCCACCGTCTCGGGCGGCTTGACCGACTCGGGTGCCTCGCCCGGATAGGCGCGCGCGCGCATCTTGGTCCGGGTCGCGCCGGGATCGACGATCGCGGTGCGGATCTGGCTGATGTCGGCGGTCTCGTCGCCATAGGCGCCGAGCATCGTCTCGAACGCCGCCTTCGACGCGCCATAGGCACCCCAATAGGCGCGCGGATTGCGCCCGACGCTGGAGGTCAAACCGATCACCTTGCCCGCCGCCGCCTTGCGCAGCATCGGGTCGAACGCCTGGATCATCGCCACCTGCGCGCTGACGTTGAGCGTCAGCACCTGCGCCAGTTCCTTGGCGTCGATCGCCGGCACCGCGGCGAGGCTGCCGAGCATCGCCGCGTTGAGCACCAGCACGTCGAGCGCCTGCCAGCGCTCGCCGACCGCCGCGGCGAGCCGCGCAATACTGTCGGTCTGCGTCAGGTCGAGCGGTGCGATCGTCGCCGAGCCGCCCGCGTCGAAGATCGTTTCCTCGACCGCCTCCAGATCCTTGGCGGTGCGCGCGGTCAGCACGACATGCGCGCCCGCCGCGCCCAGCGCGATCGCGGTGGCGGCGCCGATGCCGCGGCTCGCGCCGGTGACCAGCGCGAGTTGGTTCGCAAGCGGTCTGGCCATGCCTTAGTTGACCCGCTCCGCCAGCATCGCGAACTGGTCGACCGCGACGCTGTCGTCCTGGTCGGTCAGCGTCGTCGGATAGTCGCCGGTGAAGCAGGCGTCACAGTATTTCGGCCGGATGTCGGCGCGCTTCGCCTCGCCCAGCGCCTTGTAGAGGCCGTCGATCGACACGAACGACAGGCTGTCGGCGTGGATAAAGTCGGTCATCCCGCCGAGGTCGAGCTTGGCGGCGAGCAATTTGGCACGCTCGGGTGTGTCGACGCCGTAGAAGCAGCTATGCCGCGTCGGCGGGCTGGCGATGCGCATATGCACCTCGGCCGCGCCGGCATCGCGCATCATCTGCACGATCTTGAGGCTGGTGGTGCCGCGGACGATCGAATCGTCGACGAGGATGATCCGTTTGCCCTTGATGAGCGCGCGATTTGCGTTGTGCTTCAGCTTGACGCCGAGGTGGCGGACCTTGTCGCCCGGCTGGATGAAGGTGCGACCGACATAATGCGAGCGAATGATGCCGAGCTCGAACGGAATGCCCGATTGCTGCGCATAGCCGATCGCCGCCGGTACGCCCGAATCGGGCACCGGGATGACGAGGTCGGCCTCGACCGGCGTCTCGATCGCGAGCTGCGCGCCGATCTCCTTGCGCACCGTATAGACCGACTGGTCGCCGGCGATCGAATCGGGGCGGCTGAAATAGACCCATTCGAAGATGCACGGCCGCGGCGCCATCGGCGCGAACGGGCGAATCGAGCGAATCTCGCCGTTCTGGACGATGACCAGCTCGCCCGGCTCGACCTGCCGTTCGAAGGTCGCGCCGCAGACGTCGAGCGCCACCGTTTCGGAGGCGAAGATCACCGCGCCGTCGAGCTTGCCCATCACCAGCGGCCGGATGCCGAGCGGGTCGCGGCAGGCGATCATCCCCTCGGGTGTCATCACGACGAGGCTGTAGGCGCCTTCGATCTGCTTGAGCGCATCGATGAAGCGGTCGAGCAGGGTGCGATAGTTGGAGGTCGCGACGAGATGGATGATCGTCTCGGTGTCGCTGGTCGACTGGAAGATCGAGCCGCGCCGGATCAGCTCGCGTCGCAGCTTCATCGCGTTGGAAATATTGCCGTTATGCGCGACGGCGAAGCCGCCGCTGGCGAGTTCGGCATAGAGCGGCTGGACGTTGCGCAGCGCCGTCTCGCCGGTCGTCGAATAGCGGACGTGGCCGACCGCATAATCGCCGGGCAGCGCGCGGATCACGTCGTCGCGGTCGAAATTGCCCGCGACATGGCCCATCGCGCGATGGGTGTGGAAGTGATGGCCATCGAAGCTGCTGATGCCAGCCGCCTCCTGGCCGCGGTGCTGCAGCGCGTGCAGGCCGAGCGCAACGAGCGCCGCGGCGCTGTCGCTGCCGGATACACCGAATACGCCACACTCTTCGCGTAGCTTGTCGTCTTCAAACGGATGGGTCGTCAGCATGGTGGCGGGGGCTCACATCGTGCGGGTGGCCATATAGGAGCGCATTCCGCGTTTGTCGCGTATTTGTAATGCGCAAAACGAACCGATTGTCGCGATGCGCGTTCCGGGCGCGAAGGAGAGGGTGATGGCCAAGGACCATGGCGCGCAGATCAAGGACGACGCGCTCTACGAGGAGCTGCTGAAACAGGGCAATTCCAAGGAGAAGGCGGCGCGGATCGCCAATGCCAAGGCGGCCGGCACGCTCGACCATCCGGGCGGCACGCTGGAGGAGCGCAGCAAGGCGGACCTGCTGAAGGAAGCACGCGAGATCGGCATCGAGGGCCGTTCGAAGATGGACAAGGCGGCGCTGGTCAAGGCGATCCGCGGGCATAAATAAGCGTCGTGGCGCGGAACGGCGCGTCAACCGCCCGTCACCCCGGACTTGTTCCGGGGTCCACCGGGCCGCAGGGGGACGATATCCTCTCAAGCCGCGCTCCTCGCCGCGGAGTGGACCCCGGAACAAGTCCGGGGTGACGGGGTGGGTGGGTAGTCGTCAACGAGTCCTAGCGCTCGCTCGTCATCGGAAGACGACGCGCGGACGACGAAGCTGACGGGAAGGCGGACGCTGGCCGTTTTGCGCCGGTGGCCTCCGGCACCTCGTTACCGCGGGCTACCGCATCCCCCTTGCGCCGTACGCCGCCCAGCTCGGCTACCGGCGTTGCGACCGGCGTCGGCGTCACTGCCGCCACCGGCACGGCCGTCAGCAGCACCTGCTGCTTCATACACTGCCGCCGGTCGGGCCGGGGGTATTTGGCGCAATTCCATAGCGTCCGCTCCAGCCCGGCATCGCGGTCGCGGATATAGCTGAACGCCATCGCCGCGACCTGATCGGCGGTCAGCGGCGCGGCGGTCGGCGTCTTTGCCGCGTCGCTCCACGCCGAGAAGCGGCACGCCTTGCGGTCGCCGCACGCCTTGGCGGCGATCGTCGGATACAATTCGGGCTGCACGCCCCACGGCAAGGTCACGAAGAAACTGTCGCCATCGGCCGCCGAGGCGGTGAACGGCGCCGTCTCGCCCGCCACGCCGTCCGGCGCGACCAGTCCGAGTGCCGCCGACGCCTCGAGCAATGCCGCATCCGCCTCGGCGAGCGCGCCGCCCATCTTGTGCGCGTCGGAGATCGGCGCGAGCTGCGCGATCACCGGCTCGCTCGAACTCACCTGCCGGTTGAACGCGGGCGGCGTTCCCCACCAGCCGGTCCAGCGGAAGAACAGATGGCTGTGCACCGCAACGACCTTGTCGAGGCTCGCCTGCCAATAGGGCACCACCCAGTCGGTGTGGTAATGCGTCGCATAGCCGACCGGGCGATAGACCGCGCCGCCCAGCGCCATCGTCGCCACCTCGCGCGCCCGCCGCCAGGCGTCGGCGGTCGGCGTCCAGCGCGTCAGCGCGTGGTCGCACGCGAAGCTGAACTGGCAGCCGGTGCTGCGCTCCTGCCCCTCGAAGATCACGCCGCACACGGTCTTCGGAAAGGCGGGGTGGCGCAGCCGGTTGAGCACCACCTGCGCGACGGCGCGTTCGCCCTCGCTATCGTCGCCAGCCTCATACAGCACGCCCGCCGCCATACAGTCGGTCGCCCGCGCACGATCCTCCGCGTCGCCGACGAAGCGGAACGGCCGCGCCGCCGGATTGGGCAAATCGGAAAAAGGAACGCCGGCGTTGAACGCCTTGGCATCCTCCGGCGTCAGGTCGATGAACGTCACCGGTTCGACCGGCGGCAGCTCGGCGGGCGGCACGACCCGCCGTTGCAGCACGACACGCTTGTGCGGCTGCGGCATCGCGGGCGGATGGGTGACGACGAGGGCGGGGACGGCGACCGCGACGATCGCAGTCGCCGCCAGCACCGCGCGCAGCCACATCGGGCTGCGCGCCTGGGAAGGAACCGTCACTGTTCGGGCAGGAAGTCCGGCACCGACAAATAGCGCTCGCCCGTGTCATAGTTGAAACCGAGCACGCGGACACCGTCGGGCAGATCCGGCAGCTTCTGGAGGATCGCGGCGAGCGTCGCGCCCGACGAGATGCCGACGAGGATACCCTCTTCGGTCGCCGAGCGGCGCGCCATGTCCTTGGCGACCGCGGCGTCGACCTCGATCACCCCGTCGAGCGCCTGCGTGTGCAGGTTGCGCGGGATGAAGCCGGCGCCGATCCCCTGGATCGGGTGCGGCCCCGGCTGGCCGCCGGCGATGACCGGCGAGGCGGCGGGCTCGACCGCGAAGACCTTGAGGTTCGGCCAATGCTTCTTCAGCGTCTCGGCGACGCCGGTGATATGGCCGCCGGTGCCGACGCCGGTGATGATGACGTCGATCGGCGAGTCGCGGAAATCGTTGAGGATCTCCTGCGCCGTCGTGCGGGTGTGGACATCGATGTTGGCGCCGTTTTCGAATTGCTGCGGCATCCACGCGCCCGGCGTCGCATGGACCAGCTCGATCGCGCGCTCGATCGCCCCCTTCATCCCCTTCTCGCGCGGGGTCAGGTCGAAGGTCGCGCCATAAGCGAGCATCAGCCGCCGCCGCTCGAGCGACATCGATTCGGGCATGACGAGGACCAGCTTGTAGCCCTTCACCGCGGCGACCATCGCCAGGCCGACGCCGGTGTTGCCGCTGGTCGGCTCGATGATCGTGCCGCCGGGCTTGAGGTCGCCATTGGCTTCCGCCGCCTCGATCATCGCCAGCGCGATGCGATCCTTGATCGAGCCGCCCGGATTGGAGCGTTCGGATTTGATCCAGACTTCCGAATCGGGAAACAGCTTGGCGACGCGGATGTGCGGCGTGTTGCCGATCGTTTCCAGGATGGTGTTGGCCTTCATGGCTTGGCTTCTCCGTGCTGCGGTTCGATCTGTAACATGTCTGGCGGGTCGAAGGTCCGTGCGGCGCGCAGTTCGGGGAACAGCCGCGCCCAGAGCAGGGTGACGACGATCGCCGCGATCCCGCCGAACGCGACCGCGCCGACCGGACCGAGCAGCGACGCCATCAGCCCGCTTTCCGCCTCGCCCAGTTCGTTCGATGCCGAGATGGTGAGCTGCGACACCGCGCTCACCCGGCCGCGCATCTCGTCGGGGGTATGGAGCTGGATCAACGACTGGCGGACGTAAACCGAGACCATGTCTGCGCCGCCCGCGACGATCAGCGCGGCGAGGCTGAGCGGGAAGGAGGTCGACAGGCCGAAGGTCAGCACCGCCACGGCGAAGACGACCACCGCGATCAGCATCTTGGTGCCGACGTTGCTGTCCATCGGCCTCACCGAGAACCACACCGCGGTGACTGCCGCGCCGATCCCCATGCCGGCGGCGAGCACGCCCAGCCCCTGCGCGCCGACATGCAGGATATCGCGGGCGTAGATCGGCAGCAGCGCGGTCGCGCCGGCGAGCAGCACGACAAACAGGTCGAGCGTGATCGTTGCCAGCACCAGCCGGTTGTTGCGGACGTACTGGAAACCGTCGAGGATGCGGGTGAGCGGGTGTTTGTCGGTCTGCGCCGGCGGCTGCGGCACCGGCCCGATCAGGAACATCGTCGCCAGCGCCAGAACGAACAGCCCGGTGATCGTCGCATAAGCGACGTCGGGATGGATCGCATAAAGCAGCCCGCCGACGCTCGGCCCGGCGATCGACCCCACCTGCCACGCGATCGACGAGATCGCGATCGCGGTCGGCAGACTCTCGCGCGGCACCAGATTGGGGGCGAGCGCCGAATAGGCCGGGCCGGTGAAGGCGCGCACGACACCGATTACCACCGCCGCGAAGAACAAGGCCGGCAGCGTCAGCTCGCCGAGCCAGGTCAGCACGCCGAGGAACGCCGCGACCAGCGCGATCACCGCTGTCGTGGCGCGGACGATCCAGCGCCGGTCGACGCTGTCGGCGACGAGGCCGGTGACGGGGGTGAGCAGGAACAAAGGCACGAACTGCGCCGCGCCGATCATGCCGAGCAGGAACGCCGCCTGCCGCACGTCCATCGTCTCGCGCGCCAAGCCATAGACTTGCCAGCCGATGACGATCGCCAATGCGGTCTGCGCGATCGTGCCGGACAGGCGCGACAGCCAATAGCTGCGGAAATTGGCGATACGGAAGGGGTGGGTGGCCATGTGGCGCGCAGCTTTGCCGCGTGCGCAACCGAAGGGCAACATAGTTGCGCTTTTCAGCGGTTGCACGGGAGGATGACGCCGCCTCCGCACCCGCTATAGACGCTGGCATGGCCGATCCCCGCGAAACCGAACTCGTCCTCGATCCCAAATACGACGCCGCCGGGCTGATCACCGCGGTCGTCACCACCCGCGACGGCGCGCTGCTGATGGTCGCGCATATGAACGCCGAGGCGCTCGCCGCGACGCAGGCGAGCGGCGAGGCGACCTTCTGGTCGCGCAGTCGCGCGCGGCTGTGGAAGAAGGGCGAGACGTCGGGCAACGTGCTGCGCGTCGTCGAGATGCGCATCGACTGCGATCAGGATGCGCTGTGGATCATCGCCGATCCCGCCGGGCCCGCCTGCCATACCGGCGCGGCGAGCTGTTTCTACCGCCGGGTCGACGGCGATCGGTTGCAGGCGATCGGATGAGGCGCGCGCTGTTCGCGGCGCTGTTGCTCGCCGGCTGCGGATCGCCGCCACCGGCACCGCAGGACACGCCGGGCAGCCGGTTGGAACGCGCGGCGCTGCGTGCCGGCCTCGTCGGCGATCCCGCGCGCGCCGGCCTCGCCGGGTCGTGGGCCGCCGACACCGACCGGCTCTGCATCGTCCCCGCCGGCCGCGACACGTTCCGGATCGGCGCGTTGATCGATTACGGCGAGGGGCAGGGCTGCGCCGCTGCCGGCACCGCCCGCCGGCGCGGCGAGACCGTCGCGGTCGCCTTCGGCCCCTGCCGCTTCGATGCGCATTTCGATGGCGAACGCATCGTCTTCCCCGCCGCGATGCCCGCCGATTGCGATCGGTACTGCACCGGCCGCGCCTCGCTCGATTCGCTGACCGTCGAGCGGCTCAGCGGCGCGGTGGCCGAGGCGGCGACGCTGCGCGCGCCGTCTGGAAAACGGCTGTGCAGCGCAGGTGAGTAGGTTGACGTTGACGTAAACGTGACGTAACGAATCGGCCATGGCCTCGTCACCCGCTTATGCCGTGATCGAACATCGCCACGATCGCGACTCCTTCACGATTTCCGATCTGTGCGAAGAGTTCGGCGTCACCGCGCGGGCGCTGCGCTTCTATGAGGACGAAGGGCTGATCGCTCCCGAGCGGCGCGGCACCCAGCGCATCTATTCGCATCGCGACCGCGCGCGGCTCGCCTGGATCCTGCGCGGCAAGCGCGTCGGCTTCAGCCTCGGCGAGATCCGCGAGATGATCGACCTCTACGATCTCGACGACGGCCGCCGTCTCCAGCGGCAGGTGTCGATCGACCGCTGCCGCGCACGGATCGAACTGCTCGAACGCCAGAAGCACGACATCGACGCCGCGATCGCCGAACTTACCGAATTCGTGGCGGTCGTCGAGGCCGTCCATATCGCCGACACACAAGGATAATCGGATGCCACAGTATACGCCCCCCGTCCGCGACACGCGTTTTATCCTCGAGCATGTCGTCGGCTTGCAGAAATACGCAAATCTGCCCGGCTTCGACGCCGCCACCCCAGACGTGGTCGAGGCGGTGCTGGAGGAGGGCGGCCGCTTCGTCGCTGAGGTGCTGTTCCCGCTCAACCAGTCGGGCGATCTCGAAGGCTGCACCCGGAACGAGGACGGCAGCGTCACCACCCCCGCCGGCTTCAAGGACGCCTATAACCAGTACGTCGAGAGCGGCTGGGCGACGCTGGGCAACGCGCCGGAATATGGCGGGCAGGGCATGCCGCACGTCGTGTCGATCGCCTTCCAGGAATATATGATCTCGTCGAACATGGCCTTCGCCATGTATCCCGGCCTGACCCACGGCGCGATCGCGGCCTTGGTCGCCAAGGGCAGCCCCGAGCAGCAGCAGATGTACGTCCCCAAGATGGTGTCGGGCGAATGGGGCGGCACGATGAACCTCACCGAGCCGCAATGCGGCACCGATCTTGGCCTGATCCGCACCAAGGCAGAGCCGCAGGCGGACGGTTCCTATGCGATCACCGGCACCAAGATATTCATCTCGGCGGGCGAGCACGACCTCACCGACAACATCATCCATCTCGTGCTGGCCAAGACGCCGGGCGCGCCCGACAGTTCGAAGGGCATCTCGCTGTTCGTGGTGCCCAAGGTGCTGGTCAACGCCGACGGCAGCCTCGGCGAGCGCAACGCGGTCACCTGCGGCTCGATCGAGCACAAGATGGGCATCCACGCCAATTCGACCTGCGTGATGAACTATGACGGCGCCAAGGGCTGGCTGGTCGGCGAGGAGATGAAGGGCCTTGCCGCGATGTTCATCATGATGAACGCGGCGCGGCTCGGCGTCGGCCTGCAAGGGCTCGGCATCGCCGAGGTCGCCTATCAGAATGCCGTCCAGTACGCCGAGGATCGTCGCCAGGGCCGCGCGCTGACCGGGCCGAAGCAGCCCGAGGAAAAGGCGGACACCTTGTTTGTCCATCCCGACATCCGCCGCATGCTGATGGAGGCCAAGGCGTGGACCGAGGGGCTGCGTGCGCTCTGCCTGTGGGGTGCGTTGCAGGTCGATCTGGAGCATCATGCCGGCACCGATGCCGAGCGCGAGATGGCGGGCGACCTGATCGGCCTGCTCACGCCGGTCATCAAGGGCGTCGGCACCGACAAGGGCTATGAGGTCGCGACCAACGCGCAGCAGGTCTATGGCGGACACGGCTACATCGCCGAATGGGGCATGGAGCAATATGTCCGCGATGCCCGGATCGCGATGATCTACGAGGGCACCAACGGCGTGCAGGCGATGGACCTCGTCGGCCGCAAGCTCGCGCTGAAGGGCGGTCGTGCGGTGCAGGCGCTGTTCAAGATCGTCGCCGAGGAAACCGCGGCGGCCGAAGCCGTCGAGGCGACCGCGGGAATCGCCACCGCGCTCAAGAAGGCGCTCGGCGAGCTGCAGGCCGCGACGATGTGGTTCATGGCGAACGGCATGAAGAACCCGGAGAACGTCGGTGCCGGGGCGGTGCCGTACATGCATCTGATGGGGATCGTCGCCACCGGCCTGATGTGGCTGCGCATGGCGAAGGCCGCCGCCGAGCTGAAGGCCGCGGGCGAGGGCGACCCGGCGTTCCTCGACGCCAAGCTGGTCACCGCCCGCTTCTTCGCCGAGCGGATCGCACCCGACGCGGGCGCACTGCGCCGCAAGATCGAGGGTGGCGCGGAGAGCCTGATGGCGCTGCCGCCGGAGATGTTCCGCGCGGCGTGATCCGCGGGGGTGCCGGCGGTTGGCGCGGCAGTCCTGCGATAGTCGCCAAGGTACGCAAGAGCTGTACCCCGGCGGAGGCCGGGGCCCAGTTGGGCGAAGGTTTGCGATGACTTGCGACAGTCATCCCAACTAAGCCCCCGGCCTCCGCCGGGTACAGCGACGCTTCATTGAGATCTTTCGCCTCCCGTGATGACGGCTTGGCTAAGGGCCTGACGCAAGTGTGGGCCGGGCGGCGGATATTTACCCAATCCGTCCCGGCACGGTATACTGTGCCGCAAGACGATCAGATCGGCCGCCGCCAGGTCCGCCGATCGGAAAACGAGGGGATGCCGTAACCAACGCGCGAGCGGCGCCCGCCCGCGTGTTCGATGCGGAGACGAAGCCATGACGTCCAAGACCCAGATCGTCATCGTCGGCGGCGGTGCAGCGGGCCTCGAACTCGCCACCCGGCTCGGTGCGCGCTATGGTCGCAAGGCGCACGACATCATCGTCGTCGATCGCAACCGCACGCATATCTGGAAGCCGCTGCTGCACGAGGTAGCGACCGGCTCGCTCGATGCCAATATGGACGAAGTCGGCTATCGCAGCCATTGCCATCGCTGGGGCTATCGCTTCTTCTACGGCACGCTGCGTGCGATCGACCGGACCACGCGGCAGGTCCATCTGGCGCCGGTGTACGACGATCAGGGTCGCGAGGTGATCGCCGCGCACGCGATCCGCTACGATTATCTGGTGCTCGCCTACGGCTCGGTGACCAACGATTTCGGCACGCCCGGCGTGGCGGACAATTGCACCTTCCTCGACAGCCGGGCGCAGGCCGACCGCTTCCGCGACCGGCTGCTCGATCATTGCCTGCGCGTCTCGCGGACGATGACCGCCGATCCCGCCAGCGACGCGCACGTCCGCATTGCCATCGTCGGCGGCGGTGCCACCGGCGTCGAACTGGCCGCGGAATTGTTCAACGCCGCTGCGGCGCTCGGTCATTACGGGCTGGAGGTGTTCGACGAGAGCCGGCTCGCGGTGACGCTGATCGAGGCGGGACCGCGAATCCTTCCCGCTCTGCCCGAGCGGCTCGCCGATGCCGCGCGCGGCGAGCTGGAGGCGCTCGGCGTCCGCGCGGTCACCGACACGCCGGTGACCGCGGCGGATCGCGACGGCCTGACGATAGGCACCGGCGACCGGATCGATGCCGACCTGATGGTCTGGGCGGCGGGGGTGAAGGCGGTGCCGATCGCCGGCGGACTCGACGGGCTCGACCTCGCCCGCGGCGGGCAGGTGGTGGTGACGCCGACGTTGCAGAGCGTCAACGACGATCGCATCTTCGCGATCGGCGATTGTGCGGCGTGCCGGCTGCCGGGCAGCGACCGCCCGGTGCCGCCACGGGCGCAGGCGGCGCATCAGATGGCCGCGGCGGTCTTCGTCAACCTCAAGCGGCAGATGGCGGGCAGGCCGTTGCGGCCGTTCGTCTACCGGGATCACGGCTCGCTGGTGTCACTGAGCCGCTTTTCTACCGTCGGCACGCTGATGGGCAATCTGGTCGGTGGCAAGCTGGCGATCGAGGGGCGGCTGGCTCGGTTCGTCTATCTGTCGCTGTATCGCATGCATCTGATCGCCATCCACGGCTGGATCAAGGGCTGCGCGCTGATCGTAATCGGCCACGTCAACCGCATCGTCCGGCCGCGGCTCAAGCTGCACTGACCCCGGCGGGCGCTGATATCCAGCCTTTGCGCGGGGCAAATCAAGCTGCTTTGCCAAGATGCTGCGCTCCGCCGAGATGACGGGCCGTAGCAAGGATCGAAATCATGGTTGAGCCCAGCGCCGACGAATATCCGTCGATCGCCTTCCCGCAGGAAATCGACGTCGTCGTCGAGCAATTGCAGCGCGCCCGTATCGCCTGGCGCACCGCGCACCCGCACAACGACGAACGCGGCAGCCGCTTCCCCTCGCGTCAGGCGCTCAAGCGGATCACCGGGGAGCTCGGCACCGCCTTGTTCCCGCTGCGGCTCGGCCCATCGGAGCTGACCGCCGCCAACGAAAATGCGTTCATCGCGGCCTCGCTCGAATCGACGCTGGCGCAGCTCGCCGCGCAGATCGACCTCGAACTGGGCTATAGCGGCAGCGAGGGCGACGTCCGTGCGACGGCGCTGCGCGCCGAGCGGCTGATCGGGGCCTTCGCCGCCGGCCTGCCCGAGATCCGCCGCATCCTCGATAGCGACGTGGAAGCCGCTTATGCCGCCGATCCCGCGGCGCGCAGCGTCGACGAGGTGCTGGTCGCCTATCCGTCGTTCACCGCGATCATTCATCATCGCATCGCGTATTTGCTGTATCGCCTCGGCGCGCCGCTGGTCGCGCGCCTGATCGCCGAGATCGCGCATGCCGGCACCGGCATCGACATCCACCCCGCCGCGCGCATCGGCCGGCGGTTCTTCATCGATCACGGCACCGGCGTGGTGATCGGCGAGACCGCGATCCTCGGCGATCGCGTCCGCCTGTACCAGGGCGTCACCTTGGGCGGCGACCCCGATCTGTTCGGCGACAAATCGGGCGCGCCGCGCCATCCGATCGTCGCGGACGATGTGGTGATCCACGCCAATGCGACGATCGTCGGCCGGGTGACGATCGGCGCCCGCTCGCGCATCGGCGGTGGCGTCTGGCTGCGCCAGGACGTGCCGGCGGACACGCTGGTCGAGGCGCCGGCGCCGCTGTTCCGTGCCTTGCCGATCCCCGCCGCAACGGGTTGATCAGGCGGTCAGCGCCATCAGATAGGGGTGGGCGAGGACGCGGTCGGCGTTGCGTGCGCCGATCGCGGTGTCGTTGACCAGCCGGCTGCCCGCGACGGTGCGATAGAGCGCCACGCACGTGTCGATCCGGGCGAAGCGCGCGCCCGCCGCGGCGGTCCGGGTGTAGAAGTCCCAGTCGTTGCAATTGTGGAAGCTGGGGTCGAATCCCCCGACCTGCGCCACCATCGCGCGGCGGACGATCGACCAGCTCGGCCCGATGACGCCGCCGCTGGCCAGGCCGCGACGGATGCAGCCGCCGTCCCAGCCGCATTCGGGCGCTTGCGGCGCGCCGTCACCCTCGACGCGGGCGAAATGGCCGACGACGATGTCGTGCAGTCCGCCCGCGGTGCCGTCGAGCAGCGCCCGCGCCGCGCCGGGCAGCCAGACGTCGTCGCTGTCGAGGAAGGCGATCCAGTCGGACCGGGCGGCACCCGCGCCGGTGTTGCGCGCCTGCGATGCGCCGACGTTGCGCGGCAGCACGATCGCATCGACCGAGGGATGCGCCGCGGCGAGGCCGCGGATTACCGCCGCGCTGTCGTCGGACGAGCCGTCGTCGACGACGATCACGCGGGCGGGCGGATGGTCCTGCGCCAGCACGCTGGCGACGGCATCGGCCACGACATGGGCACGGTTGTGGCAGGGAATGACGACGTCATAGGTCGCGAGCGGCGCGAACAGTAGCGGAACATGGAGCATCGCCGCTCCATGCCAGTTTCCGCCGCGCGATCAAGCGTCGGGCGGCTCAGCTGCCGCCGAACCGCACCTTCGCGCCCGCATAGAGATAGCGGCCGACCGGCGAGATCGGCACGTTGGTCTGGAAGCCGATATCGGGCTTCTGGTCGGTCAGGTTGTTGACCCCGCCGTAGAAGGCGAAATCGCGGGCGACCTCGATCTGCGCCTGCACGTCGTGCTGCCACAGCGCCTTGTAGCGGAAATAACGGGGATCGACGAGGTTGGCGTTGCCGTCGCTCTCGAAGCGGCTGAAGCGGCGCACGCCGTTCTGCCAGCGCAGATTGTAGCTGAGCGTCAGCGGCCCGTCGCTCCACGTCGGCGACAGCGTCGCGTTCCAGCGCGGGCGGAAGATCTGGTCGACGTTGTTCTCGACCTCGGCGCCCGGCGTCGCGACCTGTTCGAGCGTGTTGAGATAGCCACCGACCAGCCGCACGTCGAAGGTCCCGGCGCCGGTGGTGCGGAAGCGATAGGCGACGTTGAGCTCGGCGCCCGAGGTGCGGAAGGCGGAGACGTTCTGCGGCGTGATCGTATAGCCGTTGATGAAGCCGGTGCCGGTGCGCCGGCTGATCTGCCCGCAGAACGGATTGGCGAGCGTCGGCTGGTCGACGCAGAGCGCAGCGATGCTGTTGGCGGCATCGCCATTGGGGTTGTTGATCGCGTCGCGCAGGCGGATGTCGTACCAGTCGACGCCGATCGACAGGCCGGGGACGACATCGGGGCGCAGCACGACGCCCGCGGTCCACGTCCGCGCCACCTCCGCCTTCAGATCGGGATTGCCCGACACCGAACCGGGGATGAAGATCGCGGCATCGGGATTGTTGGCCGCGGTGAAGGTCGCCGGATTGCCGCCCAGCCCGCTGATCAGCGCGACGCAATTGGCGGCGCGCGACGCGCTGCCGAGATTGCGGTTGCCGACGTAGCACGGGTCGGAGAAAAAGGCGCTCGACCCCGTCGTCGGGCGGAACAACTCGCCGATATTGGGCGCGCGCACCGAGCGTCCATAGGAGCCGCGGAAGCTGATCGCGCGAATCGGCGCCCAGATGCCGTTGAACTGATAGGCCTTCGTCGATCCGACCGTCGAATAGTCGGAATAGCGTCCCGCCGCGCCGACCGAGAGCAGGTGGAAGAACGGCCGGTCCTTGAGCAGCGGCGCGTTGAGCTCGCCGAACGCCTCCCACACATCGAAACGGCCGCGCGACGCGGTCGGGATGATATATTCGTCATATTGGTAGAAGGCATTGTCGACGAGCGACTGCGCGGGCGTGAAGCGGCTCGACTCGCGCCGGTACTCGCCGCCCACGGCGAAGGCGATCGTGCCGCCCGGCAGCTCGAAGAACCGGCCGAAGTCGCCGGTCAGCGCGGCATTGACGACATGCTGGGTGATCCGCGCGTTGCTCACCGGATTGTCGAGATAATAAGCGTAGGAGGCGGGATCGACGGTGGCACCGCCGAAGGTGTTGACCGGTATGCAGCCCGCCGCCTGCGCCGCCGCCGATCGGCAAACGATCGTGCCGCCGGGGCCGCGTACCGCGTCGAGCGCTTCGAGGAAGCGCGTGTTCACCCGGTCGTTGAGCTTGGTCGCGCGGACGTCGGTCTGGCCGTAGGTGTAGGAGACGTCGTAGCTGGCGTGGTCGTTCAACCGCCCGGCGACGTCGACGACACCGCGATAGGTGCGCCGGCGATCGGTCTCGCCGCGACGGGGGATGTCGAAATTGTTGCGGTTGACGTCGATCGAGGTCAGCCCGGCCGCGCGCGCCGCGGTGAGGATGGTCGCGGGGATGAACGGATTGTCGAGCGCGATCGTCGCCGGATAATTGCCGCCATAGCCGCTGAAGCTGGTGATCGTCGACTGGACGAACTTGCCTTCGAGGCTGACCTTGAACGCGTCCGATGCATCGTAATGCGAGAGCGCGTTGACCGCGTGGCGACGGGTGCGCGGGAAGATGTCGCCAATATAGCCCGCCACCGGCGTATCGTCGCCGCCGATGCTGTAGCCGTCGTTCTGCAGGACGCGGCCCGGCGTGTAGATCGCGCCGTCGCCGCGGAACGTCTGGTCGCCGATGTAGATGATGCCCTGGTTCGAACTATAGGGATAGCGCAGGTCTCCGAGCGGTGCCGTCTGGTAGCTGCCCGCCTGGCCGGGGACATAGCCATCGACATTGACGAAATACTGGCGTTGCGCGGCGGTGAGGTAGGAACGGTCGTCGTTGGCGAGCGGTTCGTCGGCGTTATATTCGTAGGCGAGCGTGACGTTGCCGCGGCCATCGGCGAAATTGTGCCCTGCGACGATCGACGCAAAGCGGTTGGCGGCATCGCCGCGGTCGGAGATGCCGAATTGCGAACGCGCCGATATCCCGTCGAAGTCGCGCTTCATCACGAAATTGACCACGCCGGACACGCCGTCGGCACCGTAGACGGCCGAAGCGGCGCCGGTCAGCACGTCGACGCGGTCGATCAGGTCGGTCGGGATCGCGTTGATGTCGACCGCGGCGGTGTCGGGCTGGCCCGCGACGTGGCGGCGGCCGTTGACCAGTACCAACGTGCGGTTGGGGCCGAGCCCGCGCAGGTCGAGCAGGTTGAGGCCGACCTGGCCGAAGCTGCCGTCCGCCTGGTTGCTGCCCGCGGTCCGCGTGCTGTCGAGCGAGTTGGTCAGCGCCGGCACGCGCTGAAGGAAGGTGGTGACGTTGGTGTTGCCCGATTGCTGCAGGTCGGCCGCGCCGAATGACACGATCGGATTGGGCGCGGCATAATCGGGGCGCTGGATGCGCGATCCGGTGACGATGATGTCGTCGGCCGGTGCGTCGGCGGCAGGCTCGGCCTGGGGTGCGGCGGTCTGTGCCTGCGCAAGCGGCGCAAGGAAGAGCGCCGCACCTGACAATAGGGAGCGGCTGCGGTGAATGCGGCGCGACATGATGATCCCCCTGTGTGCCGGCTCGGTTTCGGCCGGCGTTCTGTTGTCGCTATCCTTACCGGCATCGCCCGGCGGTTCAATCGCCGCAGCGGCCACGTAGTAGATAAAACAGTCGACATATGAACGATTTAATCGATCGTATGGGTGGTGCCTCGGCAACGGATGCGGCATCGTCGCCGCGATGGGAGAGGGCAGCACGGACGTCGCATGGACGCGCAGGTCCGCCCTCGGGCTGATCCCGGCGCTGGCGCTCGCCGGCTGTGCGGGACCGGGCGGGACAGAAGCGCCGCTGTCGATGTGGGCGATGAGCTATGAAGGCGACTATTCGCCGCTGCTGATGCCCGCCTTCACCGCCGCGACGGGCGTCCCGGTCGAGGTCCAGTCGCTCCCGACCACCGCGAGCCACGAAAAGCTGCTCACCGCCTTCGCTGGCGGGGCGATGCCCGACGTGTTGATGCTGTTCAACGGCTGGGTGCAGGAGTTCGCCACGATCGGCGCGATCGCGCCACTGCCGTCGCCCGACCTCGTCGCCGACATGTTTCCCGGTGTGCTGGCGGCGACGCGTTTCGCGGGGCGGGACTATGCGGTGCCGTGGTCGGTCGCGCCGCAGGTGCAATTCTACCGCCGCGATATTCTCGGCGAAGCGGGCTATGACAGCTCGCCCGAGGACTGGGATGGCTGGCGGGCGATGGCGCGCGCGATCAAGCGCCGGCGGCCGGACGATTACGTCTTCCTCATGCTGCTCAACTGGCCCAACGGGCTCATCACGATGCTGTTGCAGGCCGGCGCGACGATGTTGCGCGATCGCAACACGCGCGGCGCCTTCCAGACCCCCGAGGCACGCGCCGCCTTCGCCTATTACGTCTCGCTCTACACGGACGGATATGCGCCGATGGCGTTGTCGACCGAGGTGCAGGACCCCGTCGCCGCCTTCGCCACCGGCTATTGCGCGGTCTGGCCGAGCGGTCCGACGACGCTCAAGGATTTCGCCCGCCGTGCCGATCTGCTCCCGCGCACGCGCTGGGCGACCGCGCGGCTGCCGGGACCGCACGGCGCCGGTCCGGTGTCGGGACTGAGCGCCAGCCTGTGCGTCTCGACGCAGACCAAGCGCCCGCGCGAGGCCTGGGCCCTGGTCCGCCATCTGACCTCGATCGAGAGCGAATTGCGCTACCAGCGGCTGATCGGCAATCTGCCCGCCCGCGTCGGCGCCTGGACCGCCCCGCAACTCGCCGCGCCGGTGCTGCGCCCGTTCGCCGACCAGATGCGCCAGCCCGCCGCCGCCCCGCCGGTGATCGAATGGGAGCAGATCCAGACCGAGGTGCAGTTCGCCGCCGAGCGGATCGTCCGCGGCGTCCAGACGATGGACGAGGCGTTGGCGGCGCTCGACCGCAGGGTAGACGGGCTGCTCGCCAAACGCCGCGCATTGGTCGAGGCGGGTCGGATCGCATGACCCGGCAGGAGCGGACCGGCTGGCTGTTCACCGCGCCGGTGCTGGCGATCATCGCGCTCGTCTTCGTACTGCCGACCGCGCTCGCGCTGGCGTTGTCGGTCACCGATTATTCGATCTACGCGCTCGCTGATTGGTCGAACCTGCATTTCGTCGGCCTCGGCAATTTCACCGGCCTGCTGTCGACGCCGCTGTTCTGGCGCGCGCTCGGCAACACCCTGCTGTTCGCCGCGCTCGGCGTGCCGATGGCGATCGGCACCTCGCTGTTCGTCGCCTTGCTGCTCAACGATGCGACGGTACGGTGGAAGCCGCTGTGGCGCGTGCTGCTGTTCGCGCCTTATGTGACCAGCGTCGTCGCGACCGCGGTGGTATGGCGTATCCTGTTCAACCAGCGCTTCGGCCTGATCAACCGCGCGCTCGCCGCCGTCGGCATCGCGCCGGTCGACTGGCTCGGCGACCCGCATGTGTCGATCCCCGCGATCCTGCTGTTCGTGACCTGGAAGATCTTCGGCTACAACATGATCGTCTTCACCGCCGCGCTGTCGGCGGTGCCGGGCGAGCTGATCGAGGCGGCGCGGCTCGACGGGGCGGGGCGGTGGGGCCGCTTCCGGCACGTCACCCTGCCGGCGATCGGCCCGACGCTGCTGCTGGCGACGGTGATGAGCGTTGCCGGCTTCCTGCAGATCTTCGCCGAACCCTATGTGATGACGCTCGGCGGCCCGGCGCAGAGCACGACGACGGTGCTCTACTTCATGTTCGACGAGGGTTTCAAATGGTGGAACCTCGGGCAGGCGAGCGCGGTCGCGTTCGTGCTGTTCCTGATGATCCTCGCGGTGACGATCGCGCAGACGCGGATCGGAAGGCGCCACGAATGGCTGTGACGCGGCTGCGCACGATCGTCTCGACCGGCGCGGTGGCGGTGCTGACCGCGCTCACCATCGCGCCGCTGGCCTATATGGTCGTCGTCTCGTTCATGCCGCGCGGCGAATCGACCACCCTGCCGACGCCGCTGTGGCCGTCGCATTGGTCGGGCGAGAATTATTACGAGCTGCTGGTCCGGCGATCGATCGACGGCGCCTGGTTCGACTATCGCATCGTGCCGGCGCTGGTGAACAGTCTGGGGATCGCGGCGGTCTCGACGCTGCTCGGGCTGTTGCTGACCGTTCCGGCGGGCTATGCCTTCGCCAAGCTGCGCTTCCGCGGGCGAGCGCGACTGCTCCAGCTGCTGATCGCGTCGCTGGTCGTGCCGGGGCAGGTGGCGATGCTGCCCTTGTTCCTGATCTTCAGGGAGCTGGGGCTGGTCAACAGCTATGCCGGCGTGATCCTGCCCAGCCTCGCCGGCATCTTCGCGATCCTGTTCGTTCGTCAGGCGACGCTCGCCATCCCCGACGAGATGATCGACGCGGCGCGGATCGACGGCGCGGGCGAGACGCGGATCTTCGTCAGCATCGTGCTGCCGCTGCTCACTCCGATCGTCGTCACGCTGGCGCTGTTCTTGTTCCTGGGGAGCTGGAACGACTTCCTGTGGCCGCTGATCGTGCTCGCCGACCAGCATCTCTACACCCTGCCGGTGGCGATCGCTGCGATCGGGCGGGAGCATGCCGCGGACGGCGAATTGATGATGGCGGCGGCGGTGGTGACGACGATGCCGGTGCTGCTGCTGTTCCTCGCGCTCCAGCGTTATTATCTGACCGGGCTGCTCGGCGGCAGCATCAAGGGATAGGCTCGGCCGTCCGCGGCGAACAGATGCGTGTCCGCCGCGGCGACGTCGAAGCGCAGCGTCTCGCCGAGCGTCACCGCGCGATCCCCGGGCAGTTGCGCGACGATCGTGCCGATCGCCCCCTGCGCGCCGAGATGCGCGAACGACAGCGGCCCGAGCCGCTCGAACAGCTCGACCACGCCGGCAAAGGCGCCCTCCGCGGCCGCGACGAGATGTTCGGGCCGCACGCCCAGCGTCGCGGCGCCACCCACCGCATCGGCGGGGACGTGGGCGGCGGTGCGCACCGTGGCGCCCCCCGCCAGACGAACCGCGGCGCCGTCCTCGCCGGCCTGGGCGATCGTCACCGGCAGCAGGTTCATCCCCGGCGAGCCGATCGCCGCGGCGACGGCCAGGCTGGCGGGGCGGCGATAGACGTCGAGCGGCGCGCCAACCTGCTCGACGCGGCCCTCGCTCATCACGACGATGCGGTTGGCGAGCGTCATCGCCTCCAGTTGGTCGTGCGTGACGTAGATCATCGTCGCACCGAGCTGCTGGTGCAACCGGGCGAATTCGTGCCGCATCCGCGCGCGCAGCGCGGTGTCGAGGTTGGACAGCGGCTCGTCGAGCAACAGCACGCGCGGCCGACGCACCACCGCCCGCGCGATCGACACGCGCTGGCGCTGGCCGCCGGACAGCGCGCGGGGGCGCCGGTCGAGCAGGTCGGAAAGATCGAGCATCGCCGCCACCGCCGCCACCCGTTCGGCGATCTCGCGCTTGGCGACGCCGGCGACCTTCAGCGGAAAGGCGATATTCTGCGCGACCGTCATCTGCGGATAGAGCGCATAGGATTGGAAGACCATCGCGACGCCGCGTTCGGACGGTGGCGCATGGGTGACGTCGCGCCCGTCGATCGCGACGTGCCCGCCGCTGGGGTCTTCGAGCCCGGCGATCATCCGCAGCAGCGTCGACTTGCCGCATCCCGACGGGCCGACCAGCACGAGGAATTCGCCGTCCTCGACGACGAGGTCGGTCGGCTGCAGCACGGTCACGCCGCCGAAGCCTTTGGTCAGTCCTGATATTTCGACGCTGGCCACGCTCGTCTCCCGATGCTTGGTCCTGCGAGGCGGCGGTGGCCGCTGTCAAACCAAAGTTACGGCCGCAGGTTGGCGGAGTCGCAGGTCGGCCGCGCCGCGCTTGTGCGAATCGTCGGCGGGTGGCTAGGCTGGCGGCATGACCGAAGATGCAGCGACCCACCGGTTGGGCGAAGCCCTCAACCATCTCCACGCGTTCGCCGCGACCTTCGACGCGGGCGCGTACGTCGACGAGGCGAGCGCGCTGACCGCCGCCGACCTCCACCTCATCCTCGACACGCTGGAGCAGGTCCACGGCATCGTGAAGGCGGCACCGGGCCTGTGAAGCGCCGCCACGCCGGGATCGATCTCGGCGCGACGGTCGCCACCGTGCTCTTCCTCGTGGGCTTCGGCGGCATGATCTACGCGTTGGGGGCGAAGATCGGCCTGTTCTAACGCGCGCGCCGGCGCCGAGAGGGCGGTCGAGCGGTCAGGCCTGCCCGTCGCCGGCCAGCGCCGCCATCACGATCCCGCTATAGACGCGGTGCGTCGCATTTTCGGCATGATCGCCCGCCGCCGCCGGCGCGATCCCGAGCGACGCCGCCGGGGTGAAGGTCAGCTCGCCGAAATAGACGCCGTCGCTGCCGTCATAGAGATCGACGCGGACGAATTCGAACGGCGCGGACAGGGCGCGGGCCGCCGCCATCATCGCCGCGATCCGCTCGGCGGTGGGCAGCGCATGGCCGGCGGGCGGCGCCAGCCCGTCGTCGCGGTCCATCGGCTCGAAGCTCGGGACGCGATAGAGCCGGCTCCACGGCCTGCCGAAGCGGCTGTGATCGACCTGGCAGACCAGCGGCTGTCCGCGCACGCAATGGAATTTGTAATCGTCGGGCGATGTCCCCGCGGCGCTCGGGACCAGCGCCTCGACGATGATCTTCCGCGGCAGCCGCCAATATTGCATCTCCCGCAGGATCGACGCGTAATCGGCCTGCGCCAGCCAGAACAAGCGCCGCAGGTCCTCCGGCCCGGTGACGTCGCGCAGGAAGACGGTGCCGCCGCTGGCATGCGTCGGCTTGGCGATCGTCGCGGTACCGACGAAGGGATGCAGCCGTTCGAACAGCGCCTCCGGCGACGGTACGTCGTCCATCGCCACCACCAGCCGCGTCTCCGGCACGCGCAGGCCCGGTGACAGCCGCTGCGCTTCCCGTTTCGCGGTCTCCTTGTCGACGAAGGCGCGTTCGAGCGGCGTCCAGCGCGGATCGATCATCCGGTCGAAGATCACGTCGTTGATCGTCGAGCGCGGGTCGGCGGCGGGCAGCGGCCATCGGCCGAAGCGGCGCCGGAAATGCGGACCGGCGATGACATGGTTGAACGCGCGCGTCATCGGCGCGGCGGCATCGAACGCCACACCGTCGGCGGCCTGACAGGCGTCGTCATCGGCCGCAGGCGTATCCGCAACGCGGCAGGAGACGGGCGGGCGGGTGCGATCCATCCCTTCGGGTAGCGTGGGGTTAGGGTGCAGGCAATCGCCACGACCGCGGACGCCCATATGCTCCGGCCACAAGCCGTTAACAATAAGACATGGTCCAGCAATTGATATTGCTAGTGACTCGCAACAACGATGCCGTTAGGTCGCGGGCATCGAAGGGGAAGTGAAGTGATCTATCTGGGCGTTCTACTCGCAGGCGTGGCTCCCGTGAATGGTGCCGCGCCCATGCCGGCCTCGTCGGCCAAGGCCGAACCCGTCGCGGCTGGCGCCGCCGATCCGCAGCGGGATGACGAGATCCTCGTCGTCGGCAAGAGCTATGGCCGCGGCGTCGGCAAGACCGTCACGCCGCTCAAGGACACGCCCAACACGATCACCGTCGTCGACCGCGAACAGATCGAGGCGCAGAACCTCTTCACGCTCGAAGACGCGCTGACCGCGACCAACGGCATCACCGTCAACGGCGTCGGCAGCGAGGACCCGTCGTTCCTCTCGCGCGGCTTCGCGATCAACAACTATCTGATCGACGGCGTCCCGACGCTGTCGGTCAACTTTCCCTCGGCGGTGCCCGATCTGTTCTTCTACGACCGGCTCGAGGTGCTGCGGGGGCCGGCCGGGCTGTTCAGCGGCTCGGGCAATCCCGCCGGCAGCATCAATCTCGTGCGCAAGCGGCCGCTCGATACCGCCCGGATGCAGGCGAGCGCCGGCTACGGCAGCTACGACAATCTCCGCCTGGAACTCGACGTCTCGACCCCGGTCGGCGGCGTCGCCGCGCTCCGCGCCGGCGTCATGGCGCAGGATCAAAACCAGTTCTTCGACACGGCGCATCGCAACCGGCTCGACGCCTTCGCCGTGGGTACGCTGGAGATCGGTTCGCGGACGACGCTGACCGCGGGCGCGAATTACGATCGCTTCCGCCCGGCGGTCCAGTCCGGCCTGCCCGGCTATGCCGGCGGTGCCGACGGCAGCGACGGGCGTCTGCTCGACGTGCGGCGATCGACCTATCTGGGCGCCGACTGGAACCGCTTCGATGCGAAGACCTGGTCGGGCTTCGTCGAGCTGGCGCATCGCGTCTCCGATCGCTGGACGTTGCGCGCGACCGGGCTCTACACCGATGTCGACCGCGTCGACGTCTACAGCTATATCGGCGCGCAGCCGGTGACGCCGGCCAACCGCGGCCTCACCAACCAGATCGCCTATCGCGGCGACAGCAAGCAGCAGACGCGGTCGTTCGACGTCAACGGCATCGGCAGCTTTCCGCTGTTCGGGCGCGACCAGACGCTGATCCTCGGCGCCGATTACCAGGCGAGTGCCGGCACCTCCTATTTCACCCGCCTGTCGAACTATGCGCGGATCGACGTCTTCAATCCCGTCTCGCCGGCCGAGCCGCCGCTCGATCCCTATGGCCCGCTGCCGCCCTATCCGGTGCAGGGCACCGCGGGGATCTGCACGCCGGTGCAGACGCCGGCGCAATGCGTCACGCAGGTCTATGGCGGATCGGTCACCCACCTCGAACAATATGGCCTGTACGGCCAGATGCGGCTCAGCCCGCTCGCCGGGCTGACGCTGATCGGCGGCGGAAGGCTGACCTGGTTCGATACCGACACGCGCACGGTGTTGCCGACCCCGGGGGCCCGCACCGGCTATACGATCGACAACCGCTTCACGCCTTATGCCGGATTGGTCTGGGACGTGACCCGCCACCTCAACCTCTACGCCAGCTACGCCGACAGTTTCACGCCGCAGGCGCAGCCGGTCGGTCGCCAGCGCGGCGACGGCGGCAGAATCGAGCCGATGGTCGGCGAGCAGTTCGAGGCAGGCAGCAAGGTCTCGCTGATGCACGACCGGCTGTTGCTCTCCGCCGCGGCCTATCAGATCACGCAGCGCAACCGGCTGTTCAACGACCCCGTCGACGCGAATCTCTACTACCAGCTCGGCAAGGTACGCGCGCGCGGCATCGAGCTGGAGGCGACGGGCGAGATCCTGCCCGGCTGGCGGATCAACGGCGGCTACAGCTACACGCGCACCAAGTTGTTGGAGGACATCAACCCGGCGCTGGAGGGCACATCGCTGGTCCCGGTGATCCCCCGCCACATGGGCAAGCTGTTCACCAATTACGCGCCGACAAACGGCATGCTGGCCGGCGCCAGCATCGGCGGCGGCCTGACCGTCTTCGGGGCGACCTCCGGCGGCACGCGGTCGTCGATCGCCGCCAACGGCACGCGCGTGCTGTCCACCCTGGTTCGACAGGGCAGCTACGCCGTGCTCGACCTGCGCGCGGGCTACAAGCTCACCGAGCAGCTCGGCGTGTCGATCAACGTCAACAACGTGCTCGATCGCACCTATTACGCACGCATCTTCTCGACCGCGCGCGGGAATTATTACGGCAGTCCCCGCACGGTATTCGCGACCTTGCGCTACACGCTGGGATAAGGCGTGTTGGATGTCGCGACGGCGCCGGCGATTGCCTCTGCTGGCGACGTCCGTCGATCGCGGCATTCGATCTGGCGAAAGCGGGGCATCTAGGCACCAACGCTCGAAAACTGCTGACGATAGGCGGTCGGGCTCGTGCCCAGCCTCGTGCGGAAATGATGCCGCAGGGTCTCCGCGGAGCCGAAGCCGCTGCCCTGTGCCACCCGCTCGATCGACACGCGGGTCGTCTCCAGGAGCAATCTGGCGCGTTCGAGCCTGAGGCTGAGCAACCACTCGCCCGGCGTCGTGCCGGTCGTGTCGTGAAACCGGCGAAGAAAGGTTCGTCGGCTCATGCAGGCTTCGGCTGCCAGGGCATTGATATCGACATCGACATCGATCCGGCTTCGCAGCTTATCGAGCAGCGGAGCCAAGGCGGCGTTCTCCCTGACCGGCAATGGTTGATTGACGAACTGGGCTTGTCCACCCTGCCTGTGCGGCGGCACCACCATTCTCTGGGCGACGCGATTGGCTGCGATCGGTCCATGGTCGCGCCTGATCAGATGCAGGCAGACATCCAGTCCGGCAGCGCAGCCGGCGGATGTGAGTATATCACCTTCATCAACATACAGGACGGCGGGCTGGACGTCGATCGCGGGGTAATTGGTCGAAAGCACCGTCGCATGGTGCCAGTGAGTGGTAGCGCGGCGACCGTTCAGCAATCCGGCGGCAGCCAACACGAAGCTGCCGGTGCAGATCGATACAAACCGGCAGCCGCGCCGGCCAGCACGCTGCAAAGCCTCTACGAGCGCGTCCGGGACCGGCTCGTTTACGGCGCGCCAGCCGGGAACGACGATCGTCCCAGCTTCTTCGAGGAGCTCAAGCCCGCCGTCGATCGCCAGTCTTACGCCTCCGCCCGCGCGCAGCGGCGTCGCTTCCGCAGACGCAACAGCCACATCATACCATCGCTCCTCCCATCCCGGCGGCGGCGGCCCTAACGTTTCGAGGGCAGTGCTGAACTCGAACAGGCAAAGTCCGTCATACGCCAGGATCACCACGAAGGGTCTGCAGGCCGGAGCCGACTTTGGCATGATCTTGACGATAGCTGTCATCGCTGCCGATGGCCAGCACGAGCACGCAAGCGCAAGTCATGCCCTCTTTTGTCATGCGGTGGGCCGGCACGATGATCGATCCTCATGAATGCAGCGCAGCGTTCACCCGTCGATGCTTGGTCGACGTTTGGACAGCCGCATGATCGCCATCGCCATGCTCATGGGCCTGCTCGCCGCGCTGGGCTGGGGGGCAGCCGACTATCTTGCGGGCAGTACAGCCAAACTGATCGGGATACGCAGGACTGCAGTGTTCACGCAGTCGATGGGATGGCTGGCGGTCACGCTGGTGCTGATCGCAATGCCGTCGCTGCGGGGAAAGGCATGCGCGGCATCCGCTTCGGGATGGTCGTACGGCGTTCTTGCCGTGGCGTTCAATCTCGCTGGCTCGATGTCGCTGCTCCGCGCCTTTTCGATCGGTCGCGCCTCGTTAGTCGCACCGTTAATCACGACTTATGCCGCCGTGACGGCATGTCTCGGTCTGGCGATCAGCGGCGATCGATTGAGCGGTTTTCGTCTGGCCGGACTCGTGATCTGCCTGATCGGCGCGCCGCTGGCGGCGGTCGCCCCAAGCCGCCAAGACGGGCTTGGAGCCGACGGCGTCGGTTACGCTGTGCTGACCGCTCTGTGCTTCGGCGTCGGCTTTTGGATACAGGGCAAGTTCTCCGTTCCCGCGATTGGCGCGACGCCCATGCTGTGGCTGTTTTTCGGGATCGGCATTCTCGTGCTCGCGCCGACGCTTGCGTTGCGCCGGGACCGGATCTTGCCGCACCGGAATGCGCTGCCGCTGCTCGTGCTGCAAAGCCTGTGCAATCTCATGGGCTATGGGACCTTCGCAGTGGGGTTGGCGACGGGAGCCATCACGGTCGTCACTGTGCTGAGCACCTTCGCCGCAGCCGTTACCGCGATATTCGGGCTCGTCCTGCGGAGGGAGAGGCTGTCCCGCCCGCAAACCGCCGGCGTGTCCGCCATTCTGATCGGCGCGGCCCTCCTCGCCGTCTGATCTCGCGCGGCCGGCGGGTCGGGTTCAATCGTAGTAGAACGGCGACCGCGCCGTCCATCCGGAGCGGGGATACCGCCGGTGCAGCAGCAGGAACGCGCGGCGACCGAGATGGTCGTGGTTGCCACCCCAGCGCGCAACACGGATCAGGCGATACAGGGCTTCGGCTGCCCGGGGGTCACCCGGATGGCGGACGACGTAAGTGAGCGCACTATTCCATAGCGATATACCTGCCGTCTGGACTGTCACCGGACGCCCGCTGTCGTCGAAGTGGCGCATCGAGACGATGAAGGCACGGCGCTCCGCCAGGGCGCGGGGCAGCGTCGCCCGCACGAAGGGCGGATAATGCAGCGGCAGGATGCCGGAGCCACACTTTTCCAGACAAGCGAGATCCGCGCGGTCGGCCTCGCGATCCGACGCGTAGGCGCTGCTCCAATAGCCGTTGGGCAGATATGCGCTGGCGGGCGGGAACGGGCGGGACGGCCCGTGCTGGCCGGGGAGTGGCAGCAGCAGATCCACCCAATAGCCGCCGAACTGGCGTACCGTGCCGGTCGGACGGGCGTAATCCGCGAGATCGACGCGCAGGCTCGGGATCTTCATCATCACGAACGCCTCGGCGAACAGCTTGTCCGCGCCCGGCGGCGTCGCCGCGATCCGGCGCCAGTCTGCGGCGACCTGTGGGAGCAGGGTCACCAACCGGGCGGCGAGACGATCCACCGCCGCATCGTCGCGCAGCTGCACCGCCCGCACGAAGCTGGTGAGGGCGATGTCGAGCCGGATCTCGCGCGGCATCGCGGTCATGTCGGCGACCGCCATCCGCTCGTGCAGCGGCAGCCGGTCGATCACCGCGCGCGCGTCCGGCCCGAGGCCGGCGAACCCACCCGACGGGCGTCGGCCGATCAGGCCGTCGCCCGCCGTCCGGACGTCGGCGGTGCAGGTCGAGAGCCCCGTCCGGCAATAAGGCGCGCGCAGCGCATGGGCGGCGAAATCCGCAAGCGACGCGGCCGTCTGCGTGCGCACCGCCTTGAAGACGTTGCGATCCGACCGGATGAGGTCGTCGCGCGCCAGCACCGCGTCCGCCTCCGCCCGGATCTGTGCGGCGTCCGCCCGTGGCGTCAGCAGGCGGAGCCGATGATAACGCGCGGTCAGCCATGCCGGATCGGTAGCCGGCACCCGTCCCGCCGCCTCGGCCAGCGCGGCCGCGCCCGCGTCCGCCGGGTCGGCGAGCAACAATGCGGCGATGAGCCAGGCGGTGCGGTGGCCGGCGTTCCAGCGTTCCTGCGCGTGCGTCGAAGCGGCGACACGATCCTTCGCCTGGATCGTCCGGATCCAGTCCGCCGCCTCCGGCTTGGCCGGATGACGGTCGGCGAGCGTGAGATAGTCGCGAACGGCGACCGCGACCTCGGGCAAGGGTGCGGGCGCGTTCAGGTCGCGGTCCAGCCGTAAGAGAAGCCGATCGGGATGCTCGTGGAAGGCGAGGATCTGGCGCATCCGCATCAGCTCGCCCCGTCCGAACGTGCCGGCAGGCGCTGCGGCGAGCCGATCGAGCGCCGCATGCGCCGCGGCCAAGCGCGCAGGTGCCGGGGCATCGATCGCGGCACGCAGCAGCGCCCGCGCCGACAGGTACAGGCCGGACGGTCGCCAGGGCGATGCCACATCCCCGGCGATCGCGGCGAAGCGGCGGGCGGCCTCGTCGGCCTGACCGTTGTAGAGCGCCAATGCCGCCTCCTGATAGGCGCGATCGGAGCGAAGCCACGACGGCGCAGCGGCCGGCAGCGGCGCCAGCGCGGCGACCGGCTTGGAACAGGCGGCGAAGACGGCGTCCTGCGCGTCGAGCCATGCCCGCACGGCAGGCGCCGCTCTGCCGTAGCGCCGCGCCCGGTCGGCGAGGGTCGCGGCGGCGGTGGTGAAGGCATCGTCGAAGCAGGTGGGGATCGCGACGAAGTTCGGACCATTTCGCTCCGCCGCGATCCAATAGACCTCCGTCGCACCCGGTATCGTGCGGCGGACGTCCAGCCAGTCGTGCTGCCTTGTGGCGGGCGTGCCGCAGCACGGCGCGACGAGGGCATCTGCGGCGCTCTGTCCCACCTGCAGTCCGGTCAGCCGCCGCCAGTCGAGGAACAACAGCGCATCCGTCGTCGCGCCCTTCACGATCGGCAGCCGCCCGCCCGCCAGCGCGGCGCGTTCGGTCGCATCCTGCGGGTCGGCGAAGACGTATACGGGCCGGGGCGTCGGATCGCCCGAGCCGAGCGCCCGCGTCGCGAGCGCCGCCGCGAGGACGACACCGATCGGAACGCGCCACCTCACCGCCATCGCCGTACCTCCCGCTCCGCCGCGGCGAAGTCGCGCGGCGTCCAGCTTCGCGGATCGAACAGATACACCCGCCGTCCCGCCGGCGCCCGCGGCACCGGCGTGCCGACCGCCACCCCGAGCGCGCCGCGGCAGCGATCATGCCGCAGATCGCCGCCCTCCGCCAGCATCGCCCGCACGGTCTCACCGCGCCGTCCCATGCGGAAGAGCATGGGAACGACTTCGTCGACCGGCGCCCGCCCCAGCCAGTCCTCGCCGCACCACGACGCCAGCGCGGTCATCGACAACACGGTCGCGCGGGGCAGCGCGCGGCGGACGTCGCCGAGGACGTCCAGCAATATCGCGCGTTCGGACGCACGCACCTCGAAATCGACCTGCACGCGCCGGGCGGGCAGGCGGGTGGCGTAATGCAGGATCGCCGCGGCCGTCGTCGCGCGCATCGTCGCATTCCAGACGAGGGGGCGGTCGCGGCGGATCTCGACATGGACGACGCTGGTCGTCGGCGGCTCGGCGACGAGCAGCGGATGGCGCCGCCCGCGCGCCTCGACCGCCGCGCCATCGAGCACGATCGAGCCACTCTCGACCGCGACCTCCGCGCGGCCTTTGACGAAGCGCAGATCCTCGGGCCGCTCCCACGCCCACAGGACGAGCGGGGCAGGCGGCGGCGGCGACGGCCGGCACGCCGTCAGGGCGAGCAACAGGGGTAGCCAATTGCGGCTGCGCATCGGGCGATTAGGCCGACGCCCCGCCATGTCGTCAAGCGGCGGTCCGGACGGACCGGCATGGGGCCGCAGCCCGTGGGGCGTCATCGACTCTCACGTCAGGAGATCGCCGCCCCTCTGGCACGAACGGCGATTGCGGATTACGGCCGGGTGTCAGCCGTCGATCGGCCGGAACGAAGGATTGCGGATGCGTGCTCATGTCCTGTTGATCGCCGGCATCGCCGCGCTGGGCGGCCTGCTGTTCGGCTACGATACCGGCATCATCTCGGCGGCATTGCTGTTCATCGGCGACAGCTTCCCGATCTCGGTCGTCGGCAAGCAGATCGTCACCGCCGCGATCGTCGCCGGCGCGCTCGTCGGATGCATGGGCGCCGGGCCGCTGTCGGACCGGATCGGCCGGCGGCCCACCGTCATGGTCGCCGCCATCGTCTTCATGATCGCCTCCGTGGCGTCGACCGTCGCCGGCTCGGTGGCGTCGTTGACCGCCGCGCGTCTCGTCCTCGGCCTCGCGGTCGGCGCGGCGAGCCAGATCATCCCGGTCTATATCGCCGAACTGGCCCCGGCGGCGCGGCGCGGCGCGATGGTGGTGATGTTCCAGCTCGCGGTCGTCGGCGGCATCCTGGTGTCGACGATCGTCGGCTGGCTGCTCGGCGGCAGCCACGTCGCCGACGGTCTGCTGGGCGAGGGCGGCGACTGGCGGCTGATGTTCCTGCTCGGCGTCGTGCCGGCGGCGATCCTGCTGATCGGCATGATCGTGCTGCCGGAAAGCCCGCGCTATCTCGCGCTCAAGGGCGACGTTGCGAAGGCGCGCGCCATCCTCGCACGGCTGCGGCCGAGCGCGGCGGAGGTCGAGACCGAACTCGCCGCGATCGGCGAGACGGTGCACGTCGAGGGGCGCTGGCGGACGTTGCTGTCCGGCCGCATGCGCCCGGCACTGATCGCCGGCGCCGGCGTCGCGATGTTCTCGCAGATCACCGGCACCAACGCGGTAATCTATTACGCGCCCACGATCGCGACCAACGCCGGGCTCGGCCAGAATGCGGCGCTGCTGACTGCACTCGTCGTCGGCGTGACGATCGTGCTGACGACGATCTTCGGCACCTGGGCCGTGGATCATTGGGGGCGGCGTAGATTGATGCTGCGGTTCCTGCCGGGGGCGGTGATCGGGCTGGCGATGATCGCGGTCGCCTTCGCAAACGGCGCGCCGACCGGCGGGATGCGCTGGGTCGCCGCGGCGGGGCTGCTCGGCTACGAGGTGTTCAACGTCGGCAGCATCTCGGCGGCGATCTGGCTGGTTGGCGCGGAGGTGTTTCCGCTGTCGGTGCGCGGCAAGGGGATGAGCCTCGTCGCTCTGTCGCACTGGAGCTTCGACTTGCTGGTGACGCTGACCACGCTCAGCCTCGTCGAGGGGCTGGGCACCGCTGCGACCTTCTGGCTGTTCGCGGGGATGAACCTGCTCGCCTGGGGGTTCGTCTGGCGCTTTGTCCCCGAGACGAAGGGCCGATCGCTCGAGGAGATCGAGGCGAGCCTGCAGAACGGCACCTTCGCGTCGGCGCGATGACGGAGGCGCTACCCGCACCGCTCGGCGACGCGATCCACGCCTTGCTCGCCCGCCGCGGCCGCGCGCTGCTCGGCGTCGTCGGTCCGCCCGGCGCGGGCAAGTCGACGCTCGCTGACCGGATTGCGCGGCAGTTCGCCGACCGGTCGGTCGTCGTGCCGATGGACGGTTTCCATCTCGCCAATGCGGAGCTCGACCGGCTCGGCCGCCGCGATCGCAAGGGCGCGCCCGACACGTTCGACGTCGCCGGGTTCGTCGCTTTGCTCGATCGCCTGCGGCATCCGGTCGCCGGCGAAACCGTCTACGCCCCCCGGTTCGAACGCGCGATCGAAGAGGCGATCGCCGGCGCGATCCCGGTGCCGGCAGGCACACCGCTGGTCGTGGTGGAGGGCAATTACCTGCTCCTCGACGGGCCATGGTCGCCGGTGCGCGGTCTGCTGGATCGCTGCTGCTACGTCCGCACCCCGCCGGCACAACGCCGCGACTGGCTGCTCGCGAGACACATGGCGTTCGGACGCAGCCGCGCCGAGGCGCTCGACTGGATCGATCGTACCGACGAGCCCAATGCCGTCCTCATCGAGCGGAGCGCGATGCGCGCCGATCTCGCCGTCGACGTGACGCCCGGCTGATCCCGCGACGCGGCCCACGGCCATGGCGCCGGCTGGGCGGCGGCAAGCAAAAGTATCTCCCCTTCGAACGGCGCGTGGCTAGCATCGCGGTCGACACAGCACCCGCTCGAAGAGGACGATGGCCATGGTCGATCACACGCTGCACCCCGAAACGCTCGCGCTGCACGCCGGCTGGCGCGCCGATCCGGCGACCGGCGCGGTGGCGCCGCCGGTCTACCAGACCACCTCCTACCAGTTCCGCGACACCGATCACGCCGCCGACCTGTTCGCGCTACGCGAACTCGGCAATATCTATACCCGACTGGGCAATCCGACGACCGACGTGCTCGAGCGGCGGATCGCCGCGATCGAGGGCGGAGCTGCCGCGCTGGCCGTGGCGTCGGGACAGGCGGCATCCGCTTATGCGGTGCAGAATCTCGCGCGTGCCGGCGACAATATCGTCAGCGGCACCGATCTGTACGGCGGCACGTGGAACCTGTTTGCCAACACGCTGAAGGACCAGGGGATCGAGGTGCGCTTCGTCGATCCCGCCAATCCCGACGCCTTCGCGCGCGCGAGCGACGAGCGGACGCGCGCCTGGTATGTCGAGACATTGCCCAACCCCAAGCTGATCGTCGGGCCGATCGCCGAGATCGCGGCGCTCGGCCGGCCGCTCGGCATCCCCTTGATCGTCGACAATACCGCGGCCCCGCTGCTCGCCCGGCCGTTCGATCACGGCGCGGCGATCGTCGTCTATTCGACCACCAAATATATTGGCGGCCACGGCACGTCGATCGGCGGCATCATCGTCGACGGCGGCAATTTCGACTGGGAGGCGTTTCCCGAGCGCCAGCCGCTGCTTAACACGCCCGACGCCAGCTACCATGGCGCGGTGTGGAGCCAGGCGGCGAAACCGCTGGGGCCGATCGCCTACATCCTGCGCGCACGTACCGTGCTGCTGCGTGATCTCGGCGCGGCATTGTCGCCGTTCAACGCCTTTCAGATCCTGCAGGGGCTCGAGACGCTGCCGCTGCGCATGCCGCGCCATTGCGCCAATGCCGCGGCGGTCGTCGCCTTCCTCCAGTCGCGGCCCGAGGTGATCCGCGTCATCCACCCCTCGGTGCAGACCGGCGTGCAGGCGGAACGGGCCGCGCGCTATCTGACCGGCGGGCAGGGTGGCCTCGTCGGCTTCGAACTGGCCGGCGGCGAGGCGGCGGGGCGCGCCTTCATCAACGCGCTGGAGCTCTTCTATCACGTCGCCAACATCGGCGACGCGCGCAGCCTCGCGATCCATCCGGCGTCGACGACCCATTCGCAGCTGTCGTCCGGGGAACGGCAAGCGACCGGCGTCTCCGACGGCTACGTCCGCCTGTCGGTCGGTCTGGAGCATGAGGAGGACATCCTCGCCGACCTGCGCCAGGCGCTCGACCGCGCCGCGGTCTAGTCAGCCGGCCGATCGACAAAACCCTTGCCGAACAGGCCGCTAGGCCGGCGAGCTTGGCGGCCGGCGGACCCGGCGATAGACCAACGACGAAAGGACCGACCATGGCCGATCAGGATAGCGCGAACAATCTGCCCGCCGGCTACGCACCGCCCGAGGTGTGGACGTGGACTCAGGCGAACGGCGGCCAGTTCGCCAGCATCAACCGCCCCGTCTCAGGCGCGACGCACGATGCGCCGCTGCCGGTCGGCCGCCATCCGCTCCAGCTCTACTCGCTCGGCACACCCAACGGGCAGAAGGTGACGATCCTGCTTGAGGAGCTGCTCGCGGCGGGCCATGCCGGCGCCGAATATGACGCGTGGCTGATCGAGATCGGCAAGGGCGACCAGTTCGGCAGCGGCTTCGTCGCGCTCAATCCAAATTCCAAGATCCCGGCGCTCGCCGATCACGGCACGACGCCGCCGACGCGGGTGTTCGAGAGCGGAGCGATCCTGCTCTATCTCGCCGAGAAATTCGGCGCCTTCCTGCCGACCGGTCCGGCGGCGCGGGTGCAGGCGATCAACTGGCTGATGTGGCAGATGGGCTCGGCACCGTTCGTCGGCGGCGGCTTCGGCCATTTCTTCGCTTATGCGCCGATCAAGATCCAATATGCGATCGACCGCTATGCGATGGAGGCCAAGCGCCAGCTCCACGTGCTCGACACGCATCTGAAGGAGCACAGCTATTTGGCGGGCGACGAATATTCGATCGCCGATATCGCGGTCTGGCCCTGGTATGGCGGGCTGCTGACCGGCACCTATGGCGCGAGCACGTTCCTGAGCGCCGGCGACTATCCCAATCTGCAGCGCTGGACCGACCGGATCGCCGCGCGCGAGCCGGTGCGGCGCGGGCGCATCGTCGGCGAGCCGGGCAGCATCCTGCGCGAACGGCACGAGGCGGCGGATATCGACGCGGCGCTGGCGGCCACGACCAATCCATAACGGGGAGAGACGAATGACCTTGGCGAAGCGATCGATATGGGGGGCTGCGCTCGCCATCGTGGCGGCGACGACGGGCGCGCATGCGGAGGCCCCGGCGCGCAGCTTCGCGGTCAGCGGCGCCGGCTTCGTCAAGGACGGCAAGCCGTATCAGGTCATCTCGGGCGAGATCCACTACGTCCGCATCCCGCGCGCCTATTGGCGCGACCGCCTGCGCAAGGCGAAGGCGATGGGGCTCAATACGATCACCACCTACGCCTTCTGGAACGTCCACGAGCCGCGGCCCGGCGTCTATGATTTCAGCGGCCAGAACGACATCGCCGCCTTCATCCGCGACGCGCAGGCGGAGGGGCTGAACGTCATCCTGCGCCCCGGCCCCTATGTCTGTGCCGAATGGGAATTGGGCGGCTATCCGGCGTGGCTGCTCAAGGATCGAAAGCTCGTCCTGCGCTCGACCGACCCCGAATATACCGCCGCGGTCGAGCGCTGGATCGTCCGGCTCGGGCAGGAGGTGAAGCCGCTGCTGCTCGCCAACGGCGGGCCGATCGTCGCGGTGCAGCTCGAGAACGAATATGGCGCGTTCGGCGACGACAAGGCGTATCTGCAGGGACTGGAGGCGACCTATCGCCGTGCCGGCCTCGCCGACGGCATCCTGTTCACCTCGAACCAGGCGTCGGACCTCGCCAAGGGCTCGCTGCCGCATCTGCCCTCGGTGGTCAATTTCGGCTCGGGCGGCGCGGCCAATGCGGTCGCCAAGCTCGAGGCGTATCGGCCCGCGGGCCTGCGCATGGTCGGCGAATATTGGGCGGGCTGGTTCGACAAATGGGGCGAGGACCATCACGAGACGGACGGCCGCAAGGAAGCCGAGGAGATGCGCTTCATGCTGCAGCGCGGCTATTCGATCTCGCTGTATATGGTCCACGGCGGCACGACGTTCGGCTGGATGAACGGCGCCGATTCGCACACCGGCACCGATTACCACCCCGATACGACCAGCTACGATTACGACGCGCCGATCGATGAGGCGGGCAATCCGCGCTACAAATATGCGCTGATCGCCAATGCTATCGCTGCGGTCACCGGCAAGCCCGCCGCGCCGACCCCGGCGCCGACGGTCGCGGTCACCTTCCCGGTCTCGCCGATCCGACGCAGCGCGTCGCTCTGGGACCATCTGCCCGAACCGGTCCGCGCCAAATTGCCGATGACCTTCGAGGAACTCGATCAGAATTACGGCTATGTCCTGTATCGCGTCGCGCTGCCGGCGGGCGCGCGCAAGACGCTGACGCTTAAGGGGATGCACAGCTACGCGCAGGTCTATGTCGACCGCAAGCTGGTCGGCGCGCTCGACCGCCGGCTGGGACAGGAGACGGTGACGCTGCCCGCCCGCGCCGGTGCCGCGACGCTCGACGTGCTGGTCGAGAACACCGGCCGGGTGAATTACTCACGTGCGATCCGCACCGAGCAGACCGGGCTGACCGGCGCGGTGACGCTCGACGGCGCGGTGCTGGAGGACTGGCGGATGTACGGCCTGCCGATGGACGATCTATCGGGGCTGCGCTTCACCGCCGCGCCCTGCGCCGGCCCGTGTTTCTATGAGGCGGAGATGACCGTCGACCGGCCGGGCGACACCTATCTCGACATGCGCGGCCTGCATAAGGGGCAGCTCTGGCTCGGCGCGCACAATCTCGGCCGCTTCTGGTCGATCGGCCCGGTGCATACGCTCTATGCGCCTGCGCCGTGGATGCAGGTCGGCGCCAACCGCATCGTCGCCTTCGACCTCACCGGCGACGCCACCGATCGCCTGACGACCGTCAAGGCGCCGGTCTACGGCAAGATCACGACGACACGCGAGGCGCAATAACGCACCGCCGCACGCGACGTTCACGGCTGCGGCCGGGGCGTCGCGTGGGGCTGGCTCGATCGGTCGGCGTGTTTGAACGCGCCGATCAGGCCGCATCGCTGTGGATCAATATGCGGCGGACGGTGTCGGCGGCGGCCGCCGATCTCGGCAGCGTGACGGTAAGCACGCCGTTGCGGAAGCGTGCGCTCGCCTTGTCCGTCTCGACGGTGCGCGGCAAAGCGATCCGCCGGTCGAACCGGCCATAGCTGCCTTCGGAATAGCCGCCGTCCTTGTCCTCGACCTCCGACTTCTTTTCGCCGAGCAGCGTCAGCACGCCGTCCTCGGCGACGATCTCGACGTCCTTCTCGTCGAGCCCGGGCAGCTCGGCAATGACGCGGATCTCCGCATCGGTCTGGCCGAGTTCGAGCCTGGGCGACAGCAACGCGCGCTCCGTACCGGCGAAGGCGGGCACGCCGAAGCCGCGCACGACATCGTCGAACAGGCGGTTCACCTCGCGGTGCAGCGACAGCAACGGATCGCGCCGGTCCTGCTCGACCGCGAACGGCGCCGGGACGCGATAGTCGGTGCGGCTCCAGGGGATCAGATCACGAATGGCCATGGGTCCTGTCTCCTTTGTGGTCAGTGGCATGATGCAGGTCGATCGAGGGATCAGGCGGCGCGGAGCGCGTCGCTGCTGCCCTCGCCGATGCGCGCGGGGGTGGCGGACGAACCACCCTCGATCGCGATCCGGCGCGGCTTCAACGCGTCGGGAACGACACGCTTCAGCGCGATGCTGAGCAGGCCGTTGTCGCAACGCGCCTCGTCCACCTCGATGAAATCGGCGAGCTGGAAGCGCCGCTCGAACGGCCGCGCGGCGATGCCATGGTGCAGATAGCGCGCCTCGCCGCTCTCCTCGTCGCGCTTGCCGGTGACGATCAGCTGGTTCTGCTGCGCGACCACCTCGATCTGGTCGGGGCGGAAGCCGGCGACCGCCAGCGTGATGCGATACCGATCCTCGCCCTCGCGCACGATGTCGAACGGCGGGTAGCCGTCGGCGGCGTCGCTGCGGCCCGTTTCGAGCAGGTCGAACAGGCGGTCGAACCCCACCGTCGAGCGGCGGTATGGCGTGAAATCGAAATTGGTCCTCATCTCCAAATCCTCCTGTGAAGCGATCTGGACATGAGCGGCACCGGCGCGTGAACCGGCGCCCTCGATGTCCGGTCCGGACCCGGTTCGGCGTCCGGCGCGCAAAAACTGGGAATCGTCATCGCGAGATCAAGAGGCTGCCGGCAGATTTTTTAGGGACGTGGCGCGGCCGCGCGAACCTAGCCGCCGACCGCGCGGTGAAGCTGGATACGCGCGAGAGTGGCGGCGACCCGCTGTCGTATGGCCGCGCGTTCCGCCGACAGGGCCGCCTGCCGTGCCTCGATCACCGGCCCCGCCGCCAGATCGCCGCGCGCATGACGCGCCTCGACCATCGCCACCGTCCGCCGCCGCGACGCGAGGTCGCGGTCGGACAGATCGAGGCGCGCCGTCGCCGCGCGGCTGGCCGACAAGGCGTCATCCACTTCGCGCCATGCGGTGATGACGGTCTGGCGATAGGCGAGCGCAGCGCTGCGCGCTTCGGAGCGGCGCAAGTCGAGTTGCCGCTGCAACCGGCCGCCGGAGAAGATCGGCAGCGACAGGCGCGGCCCGATGCTGGTGCTGCGCGCGTCCCAGCCGAAATCGGCGAGATGGAGCACGTCGATGTCGAAGAGCCCGGTCAGGCTGATCTTCGGGTAGAAATCCGCCTGCGCGACGCCGATCCGCGCGGTGGCCGCGTGGAGCCGTGCTTCGGCCTCGATGATGTCGGGGCGCAGGCGCGCGACCGCCGAGGGCAGGCGCACCGCCACCGGCGGCAACGGTCGTGGCGGCGGCTGTGTCGCGGGGTCGACCGGCACGCTATCCGGGGTCGCGCCGATCAGGATCGCCAGCGCGCGCATCGCCATCGCCGCCTGTTGGTCGAGGTCGACGATCTCGCCGCGCAGGGTCCGCAAGGCCTCCTCGCGCGCGGCGACGTCGATCGGCGTGGCGAGACCGCGCGCCAGCAGCGTGCGGGCGATCCCGACGTTGCGCTCGGCGAGGCCGGCGCCGTCCTGCGCGATCCGGCGCTCATCACACAGGCCGCGCAACTGGAAATAGGTACGCGCCACTTCCGCCTCGACCGACAGGCGCACGCCGCGCGCGGCGGCGTCGCTGGCCTCGACCGCGGCCTGGGCCGCCTCGGCCTGCCGGCGGTGGCCGCCCCACAGGTCGAGCTCCCAGCTCGCGCCGACGCCGACGCTATAGAGATCGAAGTCGACGCCTTTGGGTGGGGTCGTCGCCGGCGTGATCCCGAGCAGCGTGTGCGTGACCGAAGCGATGCCTGCCGTGCCGAGACGCTCGCGACTATAGCCCGCTTGCCCCTCGACCTGCGGTGCGCCGGCGGCGCGCGCTTGGCCGCGTTCGATCCGCGCGGCGGTGATCCGTTCGATCGCCGCTGCGATATCGAGATTGGCGGTGCCGGCGCGCACCTCCAGCGCGTCGAGCACCGGATCGTCGAAGCTGCGCCACCAGGGCACATCGCCGGGGGTCGGCGACGCGGCGGTATCCGCCGCCTGCCAGACCGGCGGCAGGATCGGTGCGGGCGGCGTGAAATCCGGCCCGCTGGTGCAGCCCGCCAGCGCGACGGCGAGCATCAGCGGCCATTTGCGATCACCCATGTCGATTGTCCTGCTCGGTGAGGGGCGACGGGCGATCGAACGCCAGCGCATAGAGCGCCGGCAGCGCCACCAGGGTCAGCGCGGTCGCGCCGATCAGCCCGCCGATCATGACGATCGCCATCGGTCCCCAGAAGATGTTGAAGCACAGCGGAATGAACGCGAGCACCGCGGCCAGCGCGGTCAGCACCACCGGCCGGGCGCGACCGATCGTCGCCGCGACGATCGCCGCGTGGAGCGCCATGCCCCCGGCCTGGTTGTGCGTCACCTGATCGACCAGAATGATCGAATTGCGCATAATCATGCCCGCAAGCGCGATCAGCCCGAGCAGCGCGACGAAGCCGAACGGCGCGCCGGTCAGGATCAGCGCCGCCACCGCGCCGATCACGCCGAGCGGCGCGGTGGCGAGCACCAGCAGCGTGCGACCGATGCTCTGCAACTGGATCATCAGCAGCAGGAGCATCAGCGCGACGGTGATCGGCAGCAGCCGGTAGATCGCGTCATTCGCCTTGGCGGACAATTCGCCGTCGCCGCCCGCCTCGATCCGGTAGCCGGCGGGCAGCGATCGCGCGATGGCGGCGATGCGGTCCTCGGCGGCCGCGGCGATGTCCGACGCCTGGACGTCGCCCGTCATATCCGCCTGCACCGTCATGCAGAGCATATTGTCGCGTTTCCAGATGATCGGCTGTTCGGTGGTCACGCCGATCCGCGCGATCTCGCCGAGCGGGACCGCACCGCCGGGGGTGCTCACCGCCAGATCGGCGAGCCGCCCCGGATCGTTGCGCTCCGCCGCGCTGCCGCGCACGACGATGCCGATCCGCTTCGTCCCGTGCAGCAGCTCGCCGGCCGGCCGACCCGACATCATCGTCGCGACCTCGCCCGCCAGCCGTGCCCGGTCGAGCCCGAGCCGCGCCACTCGCGCGCCATCGAGATCGAGCCGCATCGCGACGGACGGCGTTCCCCAGTCCACCTGCACCGCGGTCGTACCCGGCGTCGCGCGCAGCACCGTCGCGATCCGCGCCGACAGGCGTCGCAACGTCTCGGGATCGGGGCCGGTCACGCGATATTGTACCGGGAAGCCCGCACTTGGTCCGAGCGACAGGCGACGGATATGCAGTCTGGCTTCGGGCGCGGCGCGGTTTGCTGCAAGCCGCGCGATGACGCGTTCGCGCGCGCGCAGATCGGTCGCGACGAGGACCATCGTCGCGGTCGCCGGATCGGGCAGGGCGGGGCCGTAGGGCAGATAGAAGCGTGGCGCGCCCTCGCCGACATAGCTGTCGACCTGCGCGACGTCGCGATCCGCGACGATGCCCGCCTCGATCCGTTTCACCGCCGCCGCGGTGGCGGTCAGCGACGCTCCGGGCCGCAGGCTGACGTCGACGATGATCTCGGGGCGGTCGGAGGTGGGGAAGAACTGCTGGCGGACCAGCAGCGCGCCCGCGAGGCTCGCTGCGAGCAGCAAGGCGGTGGCGGCGACCACCGCCTTGCGGTGGGTCATGTATGCCTCGACCACGCTGCGGAGCCGGCGATAGAGCGGCGTGTCGTATCGCGCGGCGGCGTCGTGCCGCGCCTGCGCCTCGGGGAGCAGGCGCACGCCGAGATAGGGGGTAAACACGACGGCGACGACCCAGCTGACCAGCAACGCCGACCCGGTTACCCAGAAGATGCCGCCGGCATATTCGCTGGTCGTCGATTGCGCGAAGCCGACCGGCAGGAAGCCGACGATCGTCAGCAGCGTTCCCGTCAGCATCGGGAAGGCGGTGTGCGTCCACGCATAAGCGGCGGCATCGGATCGCGTCGCACCCTGTTCGAGCTGGACGACCATCGCCTCGACGCTGATGATCGCATCGTCGACGAGCAGGCCGAGCGACAGGATCAGCGCGCCGAGCGAGATCCGTTCGAGCCCGATCCCGCTCACCCCCATGAACAGCGCGACGATCGCCAGCGTCAGCGGCACCGACAGCGCGACCACGACGCCGGTGCGCCACCCCAAAGTGACGAACGCGACCAGCAGCACCACCGACAGCGCGCAGAAGAACTTGATGAGGAACGCATCGACCGCCTCGCGGATGTTGCGGCTCTGGTCCTGGACCTGCGTCATCCGGACCCCGGCGGGCAGCGTCCGGGCGAAATTCGCGGCGGCCTGCGCCAGTTGCCGGCCGAAGCCGAGCCCGTCCGCGCCGGGCGCCATCGCGATCGCCAGTACCACCGCGGGTCGCGCGCCATGGCGGATCAGCCCGTCGGGCGGATCGGCAGAGCCGTTGCTCACCACGCCGAGATCGCCGATGGAGATGGAGCCGGTTGCGCCGGCGACCGCGGTGGCCGCGACCGTATCGACGCCGTCGACCGCACCGCCGATCCGCACCGGCACGCGCATCGAACGTTCGGCGGTGCCCGACGGCGCGACGCTGCTACGGTTCGCCAGCGCCTGCACGACGGCATCCGGCGACAAGCCCATTGCGGCGAGCCGGCGGCCGTCGAGATCGACGAACACGCGGCGCGGGATCTCGCCTATGATCCGCGCCTTGCCCGCGCCGGGGACGCGCAGCATCGCCTCGCGCGCGCGTTCGGCAAGCGTCACCAGCCGGGCATTGTCCGCGCCGGTCAGCGTGAAGACGTAACCGTAGACATCGGCATAATCGTCATCGGCGGCGACCGATGCCCCCGAAGGCAGATCGGGCTCGATATCCTTCAGTCGATTGCGCACCTGTTGCCAGATCGCCGGTACGCGGCTGCTGGGCGCGCCGTCCTTCAGCGAGACGCGGATGACGCAATGGCCGTCGACGCAATAGGTCTGGAGGAAATCGAGCTGCTCGGTCGCGCGCAGCCGGCGCTCGATCGGATCGCCGACCTGCGCCTGCATCTGCGCGGGCGTCGCGCCGGGCCAGGCGGCGGCGACGATCATCTCCTTCAGCGTGAAGCCCGGATCCTCGTCGCGGCCGAGCGCGAAGAACTGGGCGGCGCCCGCCGCGAACAGCAGCGCGATCAGGAAGCCGACGAGCGCGGGGTGACGGATCGCCCAGCGCGACAGGTTGAACCGGTCCATCGCTCAATTGCCGCCCGGGACGACGCCGGTCATGACGACGCGCTGCCCCTCGGACAGCGTATCGCCGCCGCTCGCGACGATCCGTTCGCCGTCGCGCAGTCCGGCCACGATCGCGTCGTCGCCGCGCAGATCGACGAGCCGCACCGGCCGGCGATGGACGCGGTCGCCGGCCATCGACAGCGACCAGACGTGCGGCCGGCCGCCGCGCGCGCCGAGCGCGGTCAGCGGCACACGGACGGTCGCATCGGCATCGGGCGTTCGCAGCGTGACGGTGGCCGAACTGTTGAACGGGATCAACGCGACGTCGCGGAGCAACGCGAACCGCGCGGTGCGGAGGCGCAGCGCGCCGTCGGCCGCCGGTCCGATGAGCCGCAGCCGTACCTCGGCGATCGTATCGGGCGCCGACCAGAAGCTCGCATCCGCCAGCGTGCCGACGGCCGGATGCGCCCGCTCGGGCAGGCGCACCTCGATTTCGGGAGCGCCCGCCGCGAGCCGGACGACGGGGCTGCCGGCCTCGACGACGATGCCGGGCTCCACCGTGCGTTCGGTCACCACCCCGTCCTCCGGCGCGACCAGCAGCGCGTCGGCGAGCGTCGCGCGGCTATGCGCGACTGCCGCCGCGGCCGCAGCGCGCTTCGCCGTGGCGGCGCTGGCGGCCAGCGCGCGGTCGCGCACCTCGGCGGTCGACAGCGCACCGATTCCGTCCAGCCCCGCCGCGCGTCGTGCCGCCTCGTCGGCCCGCACCGCCTCGGCACTCGCCGCCGCCAGTTCGGCGCGCGCCTGTCCGCTATCGGCGATCGCCGCGTTGCGCGACAGACGGGCGAGCACCTGCCCGGCGCGGACATGGTCGCCGACCTGCACCGTCAACGCGAGCACCCGACCCCCCGTCTTGAAGCCGAGCGCGAGATCGCGGCGTGGACGCACGATGCCGTCGAACGAGGCGGTGCGCCCGCCGGCATGATGGATCGTGACGGTATCGACCAGCGTGGTGTCGGGCCGCGGCGATGCGATCGGCTCGGGGGAACAGCCGGCGCAGGCAAGGGTCAGACCGGTGGCGATCAGCCTGACCGGGAAAGGGAGAATATTCGGCATCGACGCGTCCTGTTGGTGAACGCGGTCGCCCTGCCGGTCCGGACCGGTGCGGGCCTGCAATTCCTCGAAATCGACCGGTCATTTTCGGAAAGGACCGGTCCGCGACCGGGTTAGCCGCCGATATGCCGCCGCCGGAACGCGCTCGGCGTCTCGCCCAGGCGCTGCTTGAAGACGCGGTTGAACATCACGAGGCTCCCGAAGCCCGCGTCCATCGCGATCGTCAGGATCGGCACGTCCGCCTGCGCCGGGTCGGCAAGCGCGTCGCGAACCTCGGCGATCCGATGTTCGTTGAGATAGTCGCTGACGTTGCGATAGCCGAGGCCGCGATTGATATGCCGGCGCACGCGATATTCCGGCGTCTCGACGCGGGCGGCGATCGTGCCGATCGTCAGTTCGGGATCGCGATAGGCGCGCTCCTGCGTCATCATCACCGCGAGCCGGTGTTCGAGGGCCGCGTCGAGCGGTTCCGGCACGGGCTCCGGCACCGCGTTCTCGTCCGTTATGCCGGCAATCGTGCTGGGGAAGACCTCGGGATGCCGCAATCCGAACAGCGGCGCGGTGATCACGAACGCCCCGAGGAACAGTCCGGCCGCGGCCGCCATGCCGGACAGCGCGCGCTCGCCCGTGACGCGGCCGACGATTTCGCTGCCCAGCAGCCACAGGATGATGAGCCCGATCGACGCGACGAAGATCGTCCGCGCAGTCCGTCGCGCCTCGACCAGATCGCCCGACCGGTTGCGCCAGACCAGCCATTGCGCATGGACGGCGAACGCCATCCCGCCGAGATAGACCGCCACCTCCAGCCCGACGATCGGCGGCGCCCAGCCGCGTGCTGCCAGGCTGGCGTACAGCGTACAGCCCAGAAACGCCGCCGACAGGCCCAGGGCGGCGGGCGTGGGGCGAAACGCATCGTCGAACCACGCGCACGCGAACAACCAGAACAACGGTATCGCCGCGCTCGCGCTCAGATCCAGCAGCGGATCGAACACGCTTGGTGGGTGGGGCAGGCCGGCGAGCGTTCCGACGATCGTACACGATGTCAGCGCCACGCCGAACCGGCTCGGCAGCGAGGCCGGCGCACGCGCGAACACCACCGCCGCCAGCATCAGCAACCCGATCGCACCGCCGCGAAACAGAAGGTCGAGGTCTGCGATCACCGGCGGTACGAGCTGCGGGTCATGCGTCGCCGAAACCATGGTGCGGCCGATATGTCCAGTACCGCCGTCACGCGCGCCGCCCGCGGCATCCCGTCCGTTCAGAAGCGGAACAACGTGCCGAGATAATAGGCGCGGCCATTCTCGAGCTCTTCGCTGAGCAGGCCGAAGCCGGGACCAACCATACGCGTCGGGCGATTGCCCGACAGGTTCTTGCCCTGTGCCACCACGGTGATCGCGCGCGACAGGCGTATACGCACCTGCGCATCGAAGGTGTCGCTCGCCTTGTAGCGCACGTCTTGCGTCGGGTCGGTGGTCGAGACGGTCAGCAACAGCGGCGAGAGGTGGTTCCACGCGCCCTGCACCGTCACCGGGCCGAGGGTGTAGAACGCACGGGCATTGGCGACGACGTTCGCGCTTTCGACCAGGCTGGACAGGCGGCGGCGGGTGCCGTTGGCCATCATCACCGTCGGCGGCGTCGGTTGCAGCAGGGTGACGTTGGCGGCAAGACCGAGGCCGTCGAGCGGCTGCGGCAGGAAGGCCATGCGGGTGACCACCGCATTGAGTTCGACGCCGTGGATCACCGTGCCGCTGGCATTGACCGGTCGCGTTGTGGTGACCTGCGTGACGACGCCGTTATACGGTTGCAGCGCGGTGTCGCTGACCGTCAGGATCTCGTCGCGCACCGTCTTGATGAAGCCCGCCGCCGAGAACAGGACGTCGCGGCCGGCGTAATATTCGAGGCTGACGTCGTAATTGTCGCTCCGGCGGGGGCGGAGCTGCGCATTGCCGGTCGTGATGGTGACGAAGTTGGTCCCGGTGTTGATCGCGATGGACTGCCGTCCCGCCAGATCGTTGTAATTGGGCCGGGCGAGCGTCCGGCTGAAGGCGGCGCGGGCGCGCAGATCCGCGGTGACGGTCCAATCGAGCTGCGCGGACGGCAGCCAGTCGTGATAATGCTGGCGCTGCTGCCCGTAGCCGAGACGCGTCGTCTTGCCGAGCGTGGTAAAATTGTACGAGCCCGTCGACAATCCGGTGTCTTCGTAGCGGATGCCGGCGGTCAGCCGCACCGCGTCGCGGGCGTAGCGCCCCATCAGATAGCCGGCCTTGATCTCTTCGGTCAGCGTATAGTCGGATTGCAGGCTGGCCTGGCCGTTGGTCGCGTTCGCCGTGAATTTGCCGGGATTGTCATGGAAATAGGCGGTGACCGCGGCCGGATCGAAGAACATCACGCGCTGTCCGCTGCTGTTATAGGGCGTATACCGTTGCGGCGCGATGAAGCTGGAGAGCGGTGCGGCCCCGGCAACCGGGGTGTAATCGCTGACGGTGCGGTCGTAGCGGCGGTCGAGGAAGCGGGCATAGGCGCCCGTCGCAATGCCGAACCCGTCATCCTCATTCGCCATGTTGACCGTCAGATTGGCGCGCGCAGTCAGCGCCTTCTCCTTCTGATCGTCGGGCGTGGTCTGATAGTCGTAGAAATTGTATTTGGTCGGATCGGTCACATAGGCCGGCTCCGCGAAGGTGAATTGCGGGAAGCCGCCCGGCGTGAGCGCATAAGCGTAAGCGAGACGTGTGCCGGCGGGGATACGGAAGACCGACGTCGTCGCATCCTGACGATAGGTGGCGACCGCATAATTGACCCCGATGTCGGCACGGATATGGTCGCCGGGCGTCAGTTCGCCATGCAGATCGGCATATTTGATGCCGCGCTTCTGAAAGAAGCGGGACTCGTCGGCCTGAGCGTAATTGCCGCTGGTGACCTTGCCGCCCGACGGCGTGACATCGGTGATATAGGTGTAGGTATTGGTCGCCGCGGTCACCGCCGTATTCGGTGTGACGCTGTTCGCCTGTCGATCCTCGTCGTTGGTGTGATGAAATTCGGCGACGGTCAGCGCGCCGTTGAACATCGCATGATCGTCGAACTCCAGCTTGGCGAAGCCGCCGTAGCGCTGGCGAAGATTGTCATAGTGCAGCCAGCGGCGGACCGACGGCACGACGGCGGCATTGCTGGCATCGCTGATCGCCGGGTTCAGCCGCCGCCCGCTTGCGGGATCCACGTAGAGCGGTGTCGTGCTCGCGCTGTCGAGCGACGCGCTCACCCGGCGGAAATAGCTACCGGCGACGACGATGCCGAACTTCCGGTCGGGACCGAAGGTCGTCGCGCCGACCAGTTCGGCCTGGCCCGACGGCGGGTTGCCGCCGCGCGTGCGCCGGAAGTCCCAGCGGCCGATATCGACGCGACCGCCGACGAAGCTCTTGCCGCCATTGTCGAAGGCGCTGCGCGTGCGCAGGTTGGCGATGCCGCCGAGCGCGTTGCCGTTCATCGCCGCGGTCATCGACTTATAGACCTCGACCCGGCTCGCCAGCGACGACGGGATCACGTCAAGCGAGACGTTGCGGCGCGAAATCTCGTTGGCGGGCAGCGGCACGCCGTCGATCTCGACAAGATTGTAATCGGCGTTGAGCCCGCGGATCGAGAGGAATTGCGCCTCGCCACGGCCGTTGTTCTGGATCGTCGAGACGCCCGGCACGCGGGTCAGCGCCTCGCCGAGCCCGAAGTCCGGCAGCGTACCGACCTCGTCGGAACTGATGCTGTCGGAGATGACGGCGATCTCGCGCTTTGCAGCGATGTCCTTTTTCGCCTGCAACCGGGCGCCGGTGACGACGATATCCGCCTCCGGTCCGGCGGTGGCCGACGCATTCTCGCGCGACGCCGATGGAAGCGTGTCGCTTTGCGCGGCGGCGATCGCAGGAACCCCGCCGGACAGCATCAACAGCACACGGCAGGTGGTACGCAGCAACATGACATTTCCCCCTAGGTCTGACTTGGGAGCGTCATTTAATAACTATAGGTGACATACCCGTGACGCGGCGCGATTTGGCGCAGCCGCGCAGACGAAGGGACCTATGACAATGATGTTGCTCGGCATGTTGCTCGCCGCCACATCGGTGGAGGTATCCGGCCTGGTCTATGCCTGCGGCGACGATCAGGTGCGTGAGCTGAAGATCGACAACAAAGCCACCACCGAGTCGTGGCGCTGGTCGGCCAAAACCGCAACCGATCTGCCGCGCGATTATGGCGACCGCCTGCTCGGCCATATCGACGAATGCAAACCGGTCGAGGACGGCCGTGCGATCCTCGTCACCGCATCGACCGGCGGCGCGGTGCTGATCGATCGGGCGACGGGGAAGGTCCGGTTCCGGGCCCGCGTGCCGATGGCGCATTCGGCGGCACTGCTGCCCGGCGGCCTGGTCGCGATCGCGCTGTCGATCGATCCCGCCGGCGACCGGCTTGACCTGTACGATCTCCGGCACAGCGAGCGGGTCATCCAGACCCTGCCGCTGCCCTCCGGTCATGGCGCGGTGTGGGACGAGCGCCGCCAACGGCTGTTCGCCTTGTCGCACGATCTCGTTCAGGCCTTCCGCCTCGACCGCGGCGCGGCCGGGCCGCGGCTGGTCGAAAGCGCGCGCTGGTCGCTGCCGGGCCGGCACGACGGCCATGATCTGTCGCCTGCTCCGGACGGCGGCTATTTTGTCACGACCGACGACGGCGTATGGCGCTTCGATCCCGATGGCGGCAGCTTTGCAGCCTATGCTCCGCTCAATCCCGGCCGGCAGGTCAAGGCGGTGAGTGCGGTCGACGATCGTATCGCCTGGGTGCAGGCCGAGGCGAGCTGGTGGGCGCACGGCTTCACGGTGATGCGCCCGGACGGCAGCGACCGGCGGCATGTGCCGGTGCCCGATCTGCACCTCTACAAGGTGCGCTGGGTACGATGAACCGCCGCCGCACCTTTTTCGGCGGCGTCTTTGCCCTTGGCTGGTTGACACGGCGCGGCGGGCGCGGTGTCGAGGAGCGATGACCGATCCGTTCGCCGGCGCCTTCCCGGCATCCTTCCTGCGCGATGACGGCCGTCGGACGGCGACCGCCAACGAGCGCGTGGTGATGACGCTGCTGTCGAAGCGGGGGGCTGCTTCGCGGGCCGATCTCTCGCGGGCGACCGGCCTCGCTCCGCATTCGATCACCCGCCTGGTCGAGCCGCTGCTCGAACGCGGTCTGGTGGGGGAGGGGGCGCCGGAGATCAGCGGCCGGGGCAAGCCGAGCGCGCCGCTGCGCCTGCTCGCCGACGCCGCCTTCGCCGTCGGCATCTCGGTGATGACCGATGCGGTCTCGCTCGCGCTGATGGATATCACCGGTGCGATCCGGGCACGCGCCTCGGCGCCGCTCGAGAGCGCGGATTTCCCGGCCGCGGCCGATCAGCTCGCGCGCCTGATCGACGATACCGTCCGGGACGCTGGGCTCGATCCGGCGCGGCGAATCGGCATCGGCGTGGGGGTGACCGGCTATTTCGTCGGCGACGGAGCGCGGCTCAACCCGCCTGCGCAGCTCGATCCCTGGGCGTTGATTCCGCTCGATACATTGCTGGCGGATCGACTCGGCGGGCCGTTATGGGTCGCCAATGACGGCAATGTCGCGGCGGTGGGCGAGGCGATGCTGGGGGTCGGGCGGACGGTAAGCGATTTCGCCTATCTCTATTTCGCGGCAGGCTTCGGCGGCGGTGTGGTCGCGGGCGGTGCGCCGATGCGCGGTGCGCATCGCAACGCCGGCGAATTCGCCTCGATCCTGCCCGAAGGCTGGGCGCAACCGAATCTGGAGACACTGCGGCTCTGGCTTGCGGCGCATGGCCAATCGTGGCCCGACCTGCATGCCATGCTCTCTGGCTTCGATCCGCACGATCCGGCCATCAACGGCTGGCTCGACACGTGCGCGCCCTCGCTCAACCTCGTCGCCTCGGCGATTTCCGCGATCCTCGATCCCGAACTGATCGTACTCGGCGGCAGACTGCCGCCCGCGCTGGCCGACCGGATCGCCGCCCGCATCCGCTTCACCAACCCAGAGCGTCGGGGGCATCACCGTCCCGCCCCGCGGATCGTCAGCTCCGCGATCGGCACCGACGCCCCCGTCATCGGTGCCGCGATGCTGCCGATGCGCGCCGCTTTCTTCACCTAACACGTCGATTGGGGGGCGCCAGCGATCTGGCATGCGGGCCGGCATTCATCGCAACCGCCGCCCATAGACGTCCTGTACCTCCACCGGTCCAAGTCCCAGCGCCCGGATAGCGGGTTCGATCCGGCGGAGGTCGCCGGAAATGCTCCAGACGAAATCGTCGGTGCGGAACGTTTCCGCGGCAACCTTGCGCGCCTCGTCCAGTGAGATGCCGCGGACGATATCCGGCACGCCGGTGACATAATCGAGCGGCATGTCGCGCGTGTCCGCGTCGAGCATCGCGCCGAGATAGGCCGCGTTGGAGCTCAATCCGGTTTCCATGCGGTTGAGCACGGCGGTCTTCTGTCCGTCCAGCTCTGCCCACGTCAGCGGCCGGTCGTGGGTGAACGCGCCGATCTCCTTGACGATCTCGCGGATCGCGTCGGCGGTATTGTCGGTCTGCACCGCGCCGCTGACGTAGAAGGTGCGCTGCGACTGGACCGAGCCGCCGAGGTGCGAATACATGCCGTACGACCAGCCCTTCTCCTCGCGCACGGTCATGTTGATACGGCTCGTGAAGCTTTCGCCGAGTGCGGAATTGGCGAGCTGTTCGGCCATTGTCCGTCGCGCCTCCCAAGGCTCGATCAGGCGGCCGGCGAGGATGTTGCTCTGCTCGGCACCGGGCACGTCGATCAGCACGACGCGGACGCCGGTCGGACGGGCCAACGCAGTGGCGATCGTCGCGGCGGGCTTGGCATCGACATGCCAGTTGCCGAGATGCTGTTCGAGGAGCGTACGGGCCTTTTCGAGCGTGATGTCGCCGACGAAATAGGCGGTCAGATTGGCCGGCGCGAGTTCGTTGCGATAGAAAGCGAGCATCTCGTCGCGCGACACCTTCTTCGCCTCGGCGCGCGTGTCGATCCAGCCGTAAGGATGGTCTCGACCCCATAATGCCGAGTTGAACAACGCGCTCTGCGCATTGGCGGGATTGCTCTCATAGGCATCGAACGTCTGATCGACGCGGGCGATATATTCGTCGATCTTCTTCTGTGGGAATAACGGTTCGCGCAGCACCTCGGCGACGAGGTCGATCCCCGCGCCCAGCCCGGCCGTGTGGCTCGCGAAGCTCAAGGTGCAGCGCCGGTCGCCGCTGCCCGTGCCGGGGAAGATCCCCAGATCGCGCATCCGCGCTTCCAGCGCGCCGTGGGGATAACGCTGACTGCCCTCGAACAGGCTGCCGAACGTATGGGTCGACAGCCCCCGCGGATAGCGATGATCGATCATCTGGCCGGTGGCGAATTGGAGTGCGACACTGACCAGCGGGAGCCGCGGCCGGTGCACGACGACCAGTCTGGCGCCGTTGGCGAGCGTCGCGCGCTCGATCGTCGGGAAGGGGCGCGACGATGATGTCGCCGCCGTGGCTGCCGGTGGTTGATGCCGGTCGACCGATCCGGCAATTGCCGGCTGTGTTTTCGGTTCCGGGTCGGTGCGAACCGCGAGATAGGGACGCGAGAGCCATTTGCGCGCCACCGCCGCAATTTCGAACGGTGTCGCTTCCTTCTCCCAACGGCGGCCGACCTTGAACAGCAAGGGATCGCCGGCGATCAGTTCGCCCGCCTCCAGCAGGCCGCCGACCGATTGCGGAGTCTCCAGCGAGGCGAGCAGCGACTTGTCCTTGATCGCGAAATTCTGGCGCAGCACCACCGGGTCCGGCCCGTCGCGCAGCAGCTTCGCCATCACCGCGTCGATGCGCCGGTCGATCTCGGCGATATCCCCGCCCGGTTTGACGTCGACCCCGATTGAGAAGGTGCCGTTGACCGAAGCGTCGCCGAAGCTCGCCGATACGCCGAGGGCCGGGCCGTCGTTTTCGACCAGCGCGTGATTGAGCGCGAGCTGCGGCGCACCGGCGATCGCGGAGGCGAACATTTGGAGCAGCGTCCCCTCGCGTTCGTCCCCGGTCGGCACCGGCCAGGTGCGCTCGAGCTGGATCGTACCGCTTTTGCCGAAGAAGTGGAGCTGCTTGCCCTCGCCGAGCACCGGCACCCAGCGTTTGATCTCCTGGACGCGCTTGCCCGGTCGCACATCCTTGAAATAGAGCGCGACCTTCTCGCGTGCCGTCACCGGGTCGATATCGCCGGCAAGCAGCAGGATGGCGTTGCCGGCGCCATAATAATTGTCGAACCAGCTCCGTGCATCGGCGACGCTGGCGTTGTCGAGATCCTGCATCGATCCGATCGGCGCGTGATCGTACGGATGGCCTTTTGGATAGAGAGCGGTGGTATAGGCTGCGCTGCGTGCGGCGGATTCCGGCGTCTCGCGTTGCCGCTTCTCGTTCTTGACCACGGCGCGCTGGCCGTCGAGTGCCTTGAGGTCGATCGCACCGGGCAGATATTGCATCCGGTCGCTTTCCATCCACAGCGCCAGGTCCAGCTCGCGCGTCGGCACGACCTCATAGTATCGCGTCCGGTCGGTGGTGGTGTTGCCGTTGACGTCGATCGCACCGTCATCGAGCAACTTCTTGAAATACTCGCCTTTCCGATTTTCCGTCTCCTGGAACATCATATGTTCGAACAGATGGGCAAATCCCGTCTTGCCCTGGGGTTCATCCTTCGAGCCGACGCGGTAGGTTACCGATACCAGCACCTTTGGCACGCTGTGGTCGGGATAGACGATCACGGTCAGCCCGTTGGGCAGGGTGAAGCGCTCGAACGGCAGCTTGATCTGTTCAATCAGATCCGGAGCGTCGTGCCGGGCGGCCGCGACCGCTGCCGCCGTGCGATGTGGCCGGGTCGCCGCCGCTTGTACGGTCAATGCCGGTAGCGCGCAGGACACCATGAAAAAGCACAAAATCAGCGTCTTCCGAACCTTCATAGATAAAACTCGCTCAAGACTTGACTGTTGATGAGTACACATTCCTGCTGCAACCAATAGTCCGTCCTGATCACCACTCCATGAAATTCCTACTATATCGGTATGTAAAAATGCTTGCTTCGGCTTTGTTCTGCATCCGGCCAGAAAACGGGCATCACGCCATTGCCAAGTATCGTTCGGGGCATATTCGAACATTATCTTGGCTATGCAGTGACTTGATAAAGTCGGGGGAAGTCAGTGCATTCAAACTATGTAAAAACAAAGACGATGCTGCTTGTCGGTACGATGCTGCTGCCGCCGGCGTTTTTGTTTCAAGGGCAGGCACTTGCGCAGGCGCGCCCTGCCTCGGAGGCATCGACGCTGACGCCTGCGGTGGAGGACGCGCCTGCGACCAGCGCCGAGGATGCGGACGCAGCTCCACCTGCTCAGGCCGCCGACGATCGGAAGGCCTCCGAACGGAAGCAAGGCGATCAGACGGTAGACGAGGCCGCGCCCGGCGAATCGCAACCCGCGCGGCCGACGTCCGATCGACGCAAGGCGGACACCGCGGCGGATGGATCCATTGTCGTCACCGGGTCGCGTATCGGCGGTTATGATCCGACCAGCGACGTCAAGGTCTATACGCAGGACGACATCAAGGCGCTCGGCGTCTCCAACGTGCAGGATTTCATTCGTAGCCTGCCGCAGAACCAGGCATCGGTAGGCTATGGCCTGAACAATCGCACCAAGGCCGCGAACCAGGATGCTCACGGATTGGGCGGCCTCGGCGTCGCCGGGGTCAATCTGCGCGGACTCGGCACCAAGAACACGCTGGTGCTGGTCAACGGCCGGCGCATCGCCGGTGCGGCGGGAGTGGAGGATGGCTTCGCCAACATCAACACCATACCGCTCGCGGCCGTGGATCGGGTCGAGGTTAGTCTGGGCGGCAACAGCGCGGTCTATGGGGCAGACGCGATGGCCGGCGTGGTCAACTTCATCCTGAAAAAGCATTATAATGGCTATGCTGCGACGGTACGGCACGAGAACTCCAGCACCGGCGCGCGCACGACCCAGGCGACCTATCTTGCCGCGACCTCATGGGGCAGTGGATCGATCACCGGGACGCTGTCGCTGACGCAGATCGATCCGGCGCAAAACGTCAAGCTCGGTTATGTCACGCACGACTACCGCCGGTACATTACGCGAGAACAACTCGTGGCTTTGGGGCGGTCGAGATATGCTCTCGACCAACGATCCTCGAGAGATGGCGCACAGCCCGGGGCCATCGTGCTGGATTACAAAATCCTGGCGTCAAAGGGGCAGAGGGCAAAGGACGTCGATGAGACCTACCAGTGGAAGCCAGGCGGGGACATGACGCATCCGACCTTCGCCGGGTTGGGCCCAATCGATCGCGAGACGATCGCGCCGAACATTCCGGTCGACGCCGGCGAACATCAGCGCAGTGGTGGCCTGTCCCTAAATATCGAGCAGAAGATCACCGATCGGCTGCGCGTCACCCTCGACTATCTAGGCTCGATCAACAAGGCGAACCTGCGCGAACTATGGCAGAAGATCGATATCGTCGTGCCGTTCACCCAGGCATATAGTCCGCTCAAACGCAGCGACTTTCCCGCCGAGGCGGTGATCGCGAACACGTTCGGCGTCTATTATTATCCCAGTGCCGATTACGCCAATGGGCGCATGCGCCGAGGATTTCAGGAAACAACGATCCGCTCGCATACGGTCAACGGCGGGCTTCGCTACGAATTCGATCCGGAAACGGCGCTTTCGGGCAATTACTCCTATTCGCGCAACACCGCGACCGGGAAGCAGCAGGGCATCCAAAACCTGACCAGCACCCGGTACGGCCATTGCGTCGCCAGCACCGGCACCGTGACCGCGCCCAATCTCGATGCGATCGTCGCGGCACAATGCGCGGCAATCAACAGCAGCGATCCGGCGCTGGCGTTCAACTTCCTCGATGATGGAACCGGCAAACTCGGCGTCCCCGCCAGCGTCTTCTTCGTCACCACCCATCGGCTGGCGACGTCGGCGGGTGCGCAGGATGCCGACATCCTGTTCACCGCTGCGCCGATCACGCTGCCGGCCGGCAAGGTGCGCCTGGCGATCGGCGGGGAAACACGGACCAATTCGGTGAAGAGCCCCCGCATCGTCCAGCGAACCGCAGAACGGCTGAATACGCGGTTATGGGCGGCCTATGCGGAGCTGCGCGTACCGTTGATCGCGGAGACGATGGGAATACCGCTTTTCCACACCCTCGATCTGTCGCTGAAGGCGCGCTACGATCGGTATGATTCCCACGGGCCGATCGGCACCGTCGACAATATCCCGTACGCTGACGGCGGCACACTCATCCGCGGCAAGTCGACCTTCGACCGGCTCAGTCCTGACGTTGGACTGGCCTGGACGCCGATCGGTGGCCTGCTAGTGAGGGGCAGCGTGTCGTCCAACTTCACGCCTCCACCCTTTACCGCGCTTTACGATGTCGTTGCGGGTCAGACGAACTTCGAGAAATACATCTTCTCCGATCCCCTCGCTCCGGCTGACGACCCTTATTACACCTGGAACGGTCCGATCCCGGCGCAAACGCAAGCCAATCCGACTCTACGTCCGTCGGTGGCGCGCAGCTACAACCTCGGATTAGTGATCACGCCGCCACGCGCGATGCATAACCTCAATCTCGAAGTGAACTATTACCGGACCCGCATCCGCGACCGGGTTAGCGATTCTACCGAGTTGTTCGACTTGATCCCCGCAACGGAATATTTTGCGATACCGGAATTTTTTGTACGGGATGCCAGCGGATATATCGTTCGCCAGATCATCAAGCCGATCAACATCGGCTGGGACAAAAGCGAGTCGCTGGACGTACAATTCAGCTACGCGATTCCGACCGGTATCGGCCTGATCACGCCATCGATCCTCTATTCGCGGAACTTCAAACAACAGGTTTCCTATGCTGGACGCGTCTCGACGATCAACAATCTCGGTACGTCGACTGGTATCGACAAATACCGGCTCGTCGGCAATCTGGATTTCACCCGCCCCGATCTGATGGCCCGGCTGACCGTGCGATACATACCGCCCTATGAGAATACCTACGACCTGACGCGGGAAGACGGTGAATTCTGGGATTCCGATTTTGACGGTGTGAAGGATCAGCCGATGCACATTGCCAGTCTGATCACCTATGATTTCACCACGCGGTGGCAAGCGACGCCGAAGCTGACGTTGAGCGCTGGCGGCCGCAACATCTTCAACGCCAAGCCGCCGTTCGCGATGATCGACCGCCGGCCCTTCGACGCATCCCGCTACGACATACGTGGACGGGTATTGTATGCCGAAGCGCGCGTGAACCTCTAATATAATTTCAATGAGGTGTTAGCCATCTTTAAAATGGTTTGTTTATTTTCGCACGCCAGCTTTCTTGAAAGAATTATAATACTGTATGAACAAGAAATAATCAATATTATCGATATAAGTCGTGACAATCCCCTTACCGATGGGAGTTTCACAAACGCCTATCCAGATCGCAGCCCGGCATCGCCCCATGCCGGGCCGCGTAACGGAGCGTCAGTCCGTGCTGCGCTCGGCGAGCAGGTCAAGCAGCCGTTGTGCGGCATCTGCCGACGAGCCGGGGTTCTGCCCCGTGATGAGCAGGCCATCCGACACGACGTGCGACGCCCAATCGTCGCCGCGGGTGAACTGCCCGCCATTCGCCTTCAGAATGTCCTCGACGAGGAAGGGTACCACGTCGGTCAGGCCGACCGCGGCTTCCTCGCTGTTGGTGAAGCCGGTGATGGTCTTGCCGGCGACCAGCGACGTGCCATTGGAACCCTTGACGTGGCGCAGCACACCCGGCGCGTGGCAGACTAGCGCCACCGGCTTGTCCACCGCGATGGCCGCCTCGATCAGGCCGATCGACCGCGGGTCTTCGGCGAGGTCCCACAGCGGGCCGTGGCCGCCGGGATAGAAGATCGCGTCGAAATCCGCCGCCGATTGCTCGGCCAGTACGTGCGTGTCGGCCAAGGCGGCCTGCGCCTCCGGGTCGGCGGCAAAGCGACGGGTGGCATCGGTCTGCGACGACGGTTCGTCGCTCTTGGGATCGAGCGGCGGCTGGCCACCCTTTGGTGAAGCGAGCGTGATCTCGGCGCCGGCATCCTTGAAGACATAATAAGGCGCGGCCAGTTCCTCGAGCCAGAAGCCGGTCTTCTTGCCGGTATCGCCGAGCTGGTCGTGCGAGGTGAGGACGATCAGGATCTTCATGTCTGGCTTCCTTCGCTGTGACGAAGCTCGACATAGATCGTATTAGACCGGTCGTCTACAGCTTCGTGGGTCGATGGTTCAGGATGCTGGCTCGGCTTCCGTCACGGCGTCAGGCCGAGAAGCTGCCGGGTCGAGCACAACGCGGCGTCGAACGGCGCGTGTGTCCTCACGATCTTCGCCATCACGCTGGCGCCAAGCCAGAGCTGATAGAGCGACGCGGCCACGTCTTCGGCCGTCCCGGTCACGCCGACCGAGCCATCGGCGACGCCATCTCCAACCATGCGGGTCATACGCGCGATGATCGCGGCGGTACCCGTCTTCAACGTCAGCCGCATCGGCTCGGACAGATCGGCGACCTCGGCCCCGAGCTTGACCGCCAGGCAGCGTCCCTGACAGTCGAGCGCGCCCTGATTGTCGCGCCAGGCCGCGAAATAGGCGATCAACCGCTCGGCCCCGGTCAGGCCGGGCCGCGCGAACAAAGCATCCATCTCGGCAAGATAATCGTCGAAATAGGCGGCGAGCATCGCCTCGCCGAACGCGTCCTTCGATGCGAAATAGTGGTAGAAGGATCCCTTGGGTACGCCGGCGTCCTTCAGGATCTCGGTCAGGCCGACGGCCGAAAACCCCTTGCGGCTCATGATCGTCTGGCCCGTCGCGAGGATCGTGGCACGCGTACTGGTATCGGGAGGCGGAGGTGACATGGACCTGACGTATCATTGGCTAGACCGATCGTCTAGGATTGCCGCCCGCCTCCCGCCGTCTCGCGCGCCCAGCGGCCGCCCAGGGCGCGGAACAGGTCGATCTGCGCGGTCGCGATCGCAGCGTCCTGCCCGGCGAGCGCGGCCTGCGCATCGGCGAGCGTGCGTTCGGCGTCGAGCTGCGATAGGCTGTCGATCCGCCCCTCGCGGCGTTGCGCGCGGGTGATGCGGGTGGCGCGATCGGCCTGGTCGAGCGCGCGTTGCAGCGCGGTGCGGCGGTCCAGCGCGCGGGCATAATTGGACAAGGCCGTCTCCGTTTCGCCGAGCGCGGTAAGGACGGTGCCGTCGAAGGTTGCCAGCGCCGCCTGCGTATCGGCCTCCGCCCCGGCAATCCGCGCCCGCGCGCGGTCGCGGTTGACCGTCCAGTTGAGCAGCGGACCGAGCAGGAAGTTGAGCGGTCCGGCGCCGAACAGATTGCCCAGCCCGGTACTGGTCTGCCCAATCGACCCGCCCAGGGTGATCCGCGGATAGAGGTCGGCGGTCGCCACGCCGATCCGCGCGGTCGCCGCCGCCAGCCGGCGCTCGGCGGCGCGCACGTCGGGGCGGCGCGCCAACAGCGTGGCGCCGTCGCCGACCGGGATCGGCTGCGTCAGGCGCAGCGTCGCGGTGCGCTGCGCGGCGATCGCGGGTAGCTCCTGCGGCGTGCGGCCGGTCAGCGTCGCAAGGCGGAACAAGGCCGCCTGCCGCTCGGCCTGCAACAGCGGGATATCAGCGCTGCGCTGGTCGCGGAGCGCGGCGATCCGCGCGGTGTCGAGCGGGGTGGTCATGCCGACGTCGACGCGGCGTTCGGTGGTGCGCACCTGCCGGTCGAGAAGTGCGACGATCCGCTCGGCCACCGCGATCCGCTCGGCCGCGGCGGCGGCGTCGGCATAGGCGCGTGTTGTGTCCGCGACGATCGCGACGCGGACCGCATCGGCGTCGGCATCGGCGGCCGCGACGTCACCGCGCGCGGCGGCGACGTTGCGCGCGATGCGGCCGAACAGGTCGACCTCGTAGGACAGGTCGAGTCCGCCGTCGATCAGCCACGTCTCGCTGCCGACGCCGGGCGGGCGCTGCGCCTGCGAGAAGCGGTTGTAGCTGGCACCGGCGCCCAGCGTGGCGCGCGGGGTGCGGTCGGTACGCACCTCGCGAAGCGCAGCGCGCGCACGGGCGAGACGGGCGACCGCGACGCGCAGGTCGGTGTTGGCGGCCAGCGCCTGTGCCACCAACCCGTCGAGCACGGGGTCGTCGTAGAGCCGCCACCAATGGTCGTCGGGCGGCGTGGTATTGGTCGCGGCACTCGTTGCGATGAACGGTGCGGCGGCAGTCGCCGGTGTGGCGGGCGGGCGATAGTCCGGTCCGGCGGCGCAGGCGGCGAGCGCAAGCAGCGAGACGGCGGTGGTCAGGGATTTGAGCATATCGGCCCTCCTCATTCGGCAGGCTGGAGCGCGGGATCGGCGGCATCATGGCGGACGCGGCGCGCGGCAAGTCGCAGGCCGAGCGCACGGCACACGACGTAGAAGGTCGGCGTGAAGATCAGCCCGAAGCCGGTGACGCCGATCATCCCGAAGAACACCGCCGTCCCCAGCGCCTGCCGCAGCTCCGCGCCCGCACCGCTGGCGACCAGCAGCGGCACCGTTCCGAGGATGAACGCAAAGCTGGTCATCAGGATCGGACGCAGCCGCACCTGCGCGGCCTGTACCGCCGCCTCGACCGGCGAGAGGCCGTCCTGCTCCTCGGCCTGCTTGGCGAATTCGACGACGAGGATCGCATTCTTGGCGGCGAGCGCGATCAGCACGACCAGCCCGATCTGCGTCAGGACGTTATTGTCGAGCCCGCGCAGATTGACCCCGATCATCGCCGCCAGCAGGCACATCGGCACGATCAGCACGATCGACAGCGGCAGCAGCAGGCTCTCATATTGCGCCGCCAGCACCAGGAAGACGAACACCACTGCCAGCGCGAAGACGATCCCCGCGATGCTGCCCGCCGCTTTCTGCTGATAGGCGATGCCGGTCCATTCGCTGCCATAACCGCGCGGCAGCGTGTCGGCGGCGAGCTTCTCCATCGCGATCAGCGACCGACCCGAGGAATAGCCGGGCGCGGTGTCGCCATCGACCTCGACTGCCGGGTAGAGATTGTAGCGCGTGACGCGATACGGACCGGTGCGGTCCTGGAAGGTCGCGACCGACCCAAGCGGCACCATCCCGCCCTTGTCGGATCGCGTCTTGAGGTCGGCGATGTCGGCGGGGGTGGAGCGGAACGGCGCGTCGGCCTGTGCGGTAACGCGATAGGTGCGGCCGATCAGGTTGAAGTCGTTGACGAACGCGCTGCCCAGATAGACCTGCAACGCCTCGAAGACGCGCGCCGGCGGCACGCCGAGCATATCGGCCTTGGGGCGATCGACATCGGCGAAGATGCGCGGCGTCGCGGTGTTGAAGAAGGTATAGACCTGCGCCAGCCCCTCGGTCTGGTTGGCCTTGGCGATCAATGCGCCCGCGGTGGCGTCGAGCTGCTTGTATCCGGCACCCTGCCGGTCCTGCACCATCAGCCGATAGCCGCCCGCCGATCCGATCCCCTGGATCAACGGCGGCGGGACGACGAGAATGCGCGCCTCGTCGATGTCGGCGGTCGCCTTGCGGGTCGCGTCCATCAGCCCCGCGAAGGTGACGCCCAGCTTTTCGCGCTCGGCGAACGATTTCAGGGGCACATAAGCGGCGGCGGTATTGGGGGCGAGCGTCTGCGACGGTCCGTCGAAGCCCGCCAGCATCACCACGCCCTTGACGCCGGCGAGCGGCAGGATGCGCTTGGCGACCTTCTGCACCACCGCGTCGGTACGCTCGACCGAGGCGCCGGCGGGGAGCTGGACGATGGTCAGGAAATAGCCCTGATCCTGCGCCGGGATAAAGCCGGTCGGCGTCGCCCAGAACAGACCGACGGTGGCGACGATCAGCCCGGCATAGACCGCCATCATCCGCTTCGGCCGTCGCACCAGCCGGGCGGTGAGCGCGGCATAGCGCACGCTCAACCGCTCGAATCCGGTGTTGAAACGGTCACCCGCGGCACGAACGAAGCGGATGGCGCGGTTGCCGCCCTCGTGCGTGTCGTGCGCGCGCAGCAGGATCGCGGCGAGCGCGGGCGATAGCGTCAGCGAGACGATCAGCGAGATCACCGTCGCCGTCGCGATCGTCACCGCGAACTGCTGATAGAAGGCGCCGGAGAGACCGGTGAGGAATAAGGTCGGCACGAACACCGCACAGAGCACCAGCACGATCGCGACCAGCGCGCCGGACACCTCGTCCATCGACACCATCGCCGCCTCCAGCGGCGGCAGGCCGCGCGCCAGATTGCGCTCGACATTCTCGACCACCACGATTGCATCGTCGACGACGATGCCGATCGCCAGCACCAATCCGAACAGCGACAGTGTGTTGAGCGAATAGCCGACCGCCGCGAGCACCGCGAACGTGCCGACCAGCGACACCGGGATCGCCACGATCGGGATGATCGCTGCGCGCCATTTCTGGAGGAACACCAGGATGACGAGCACGACCAGCACCATCGCCTCGAACAGGGTGTGGATCACCGCATCCACCGATTGCGCGATAAATTCGGTGGGATTGTAGATGACGCGATATTCCAGCCCCTTGGGGAAGGATTTCGACATCGCCTGCATCTCCGCCTCGACCTTCTCGGCGGCGGCGAGCGCGTTGGAGCCGGGACGCTGGAACACCGCCGCGATCACGGTCGGCTGGCCGGACAGATAGGTGTTGGAATTATAGTCCTGCGCACCCAGTTCGACGCGCGCGATGTCGCGGACGCGCACCTGCCGTCCGTCGGCGTCGGTGCGGATCACGACGTCGGCGAATTGTCCCGGTTCGAGCAGGCGCCCCTGCGTCTCGACGTTGAGCTGAAAGGCGCTGCCGTGCGAATAGGGCGGCTGGCCGAGCGAACCGGCGGCGACCTGCACGTTCTGCGCGCGCAGCGCCGCGACGATATCGCCGGCGGTGAGGTTCAGCGCGGCGGCGCGGCCGGGATCGATCCAGACGCGCATCGCATAGTCGCGGCTGCCGAACAGGCGCACGTCGCCGACGCCGTCGATCCGCGCGAGCCGGTCGCGGACCTGGGTCAGCGCGTAATTGGAGATATAGCCGCGATCGAGCGAATTGTCGGGCGAGATCAAATTGACGACCATCAGAAAGTCGGGGCTGGTCTTGCGCGTGACGACGCCCAGCCGCTGCACCTCCTCGGGCAGGCGGGGGACCGCGATCGCGACCCGGTTCTGCACCAGCACCTGCGCCGCATCCAGATCGGTGCCGATCTTGAACGTGACCGTGATCGTGACGTTGCCGTCGCCGGTCGACTGGCTCGACTGGTACAGCATGTTGTCGACGCCGTTGATCTCCTGCTCGATCGGCGCGGCGACCGTCTCCGCGA